>NZ_CP118974.1:660790-1321580 GCF_029024305.1 Mammaliicoccus vitulinus | reverse complement strand
CATCTTCAACCTTTACAAGTCCGGCTTTTAATCTTTTTTGTCCTTCTCTACAATCGTCTAATAAAGGACATGCTTCACATTTTGGTTTACGCGCTACACAATGATATCTTCCGAAAAATATTAATTGGTGATGGCTTTTTGTCCATCTTTCTTTCGGAATTATACTACATAATCGGTCTTCTACTTGTCGTACATTATCTTTAAGTTTGCATATTGCTAGTCGTTTAGATACTCTTTCAACGTGTGTATCTACTGCTAGTGCTGGTTCACCAAATGCAACGCTCATGACAACATTTGCTGTTTTACGCCCGACACCTGCTAACGATTCTAACTCTTCATGTGTGCTTGGTACGACACCATCATAATGATCTAATAATGATTGACATAGCTTTTGAATGTTTTTTCCTTTATTGCGATATAATCCAATTGATCTAATATCGTCTTGTAATTCTTCTAAACTGACACTTAAATAGTCTTCAGGTGTTTTATATTTTTGAAAAAGGGACTTCGTTACTTTATTGACAAGTACATCTGTACATTGTGCAGATAACAAGACGGCAATTGTAAGTTCAAAAGAATTATCGTGTACAAGCTCGCATTCAGCATCAGGAAACATTTCATCTATTACATCCATCATTTCTAATGCTTTCTTTTTACTTATCATATGGATTCTCCCCGTTCACCCAATCAAAAATCGGTATTGAATTAACATTTTGTTTTAATTTTTTGTTTTGATTGAACTTTTCGCTTTCTTCTTTTGAAGATTGAACAGTTGTAATGTTTTTCTTCTTCCAATTCAATAAAATTCTATCTATATATTTGATACTTAGTTTATCTAAACTATGTGCTTCATTAAGTGCACTTCGTATAAGTTCATTGGAATGATGATCTGTATCTATCCAATGATTTAACGTTTGGACTTCTAATGGTGTTAAAGGTCGACCAAATGTAGATTCAAACTCTTGGAATAATTTTTTAAATTGGTTATTTTGATCTTCTGCCTTGTTTTCTTGTTTTGTTTCATTTAAGACTAATGCCAATTGTTCAAACAATGGATCAAATGATATGAATTCATTATATTTATGCTGTTCGTCTTTTTCAATTTTAATGTCTATACATTTCAGTTGTGAAAGTTGATTGATGATATGACTGACTTCTTGAATTGACAAACTTGTTCCTTGCTGAACATCTTCTAATGGTGGTTGTATATTACGTTCATTTTCTTGATCTAATAATTTTATTAGAATAACAAATTGTTTTTCATTTAAGCCTAATTCTACGTAATGATTAAATAAAGCTCTTTGTATAACAACTGGTTTTTCTCTTAACATTTCACGAGTATACATTCTTTTTCACCTACTTTGTAATAGAAATAATACGCCCAATTATTGGGCGTATTATTATGGGTATAAACGATTAAGTAAACGTGGGAATGGTGAAGTTTCTCTAACGTGTTCTACGCCACTTAACCATGCTACTGTTCTTTCAAGTCCTAATCCAAATCCACTATGTGGCACACTGCCGTATTTTCTTAAGTCAGTGTAATAGCTATATGATTCTGGATCTAATCCATGTTCTTGAATTCTTTGATTAATTAACTCTAAATCACTGATTCTTTCTGAACCACCAATTATTTCTCCGTAACCTTCAGGTGCAATTAAGTCAGCACATAATACTGTGTCTGGATTCTCTGGGTTCGGTTCCATGTAAAATGGTTTGATTTTTGTTGGATAATTAATAATAAACACTGGTTTATCATAATGATTTGCAATAGCTGTTTCGTGTGGCGCACCAAAGTCGTCGCCCCATTCGATATCGTCGAATCCTTCTTTAATCAAGAATTCTACAGCATCATCATAAGTGATTCTTGGGAATGGTGTAGAAACTTTTTCTAATTTAGCCGTATCTCTTTCAAGTAAATCTAATTCTAAAGTACAATTTTCTAATACTGACGTCACAATATGTTGAACATAGTTTTCTTGCACTTCTAAACTTTGATCATGTTTCATAAATGCCATCTCTGGTTCAATCATCCAAAATTCAATTAAATGACGTCTTGTTTTAGATTTTTCAGCTCTAAATGTTGGTCCGAAGCTAAACACTCTACCATGAGCCATTGCAGCTGCTTCCATATATAATTGTCCACTTTGAGATAAGAAAGCATCTTCTTCGAAATATTTTGTATGGAAGAGCTCACTCGTACCCTCTGGAGCACTACCTGTTAAAATTGGTGGATCTATTTTAGTAAATCCATTGTTATTAAAGAATTCATAAGTCGCACGTATAATTTCATTTCTAATTTTCATAACAGCATGTTGACGTTTAGAACGTAACCATAAATGTCTATGATCCATTAAAAATTCAGTTCCGTGATTTTTAGGCGTTATTGGATAATCATGTGATTCTGATATAACTTCTACGCCACTTACTTGCATTTCATATCCGAATTTAGAACGATCATCTTCTGTAATTGTCCCCGTTACATATACTGACGTTTCTTGAGTTAATGATTTAGCAAGTTTGAACATATCTTCTGATACTTCAGCTTTTACTACTACACCTTGCATAAACCCTGTACCGTCTCTTAACTGTAAAAATGCTATTTTCCCACTAGATCGCTTATTTGCAATCCAAGCACCGATTGTCACTTCTTGATTGACGTAATCTTTCGCTTGTTTAATCGTAATATTCATTATTATTTCTCCTATTCAAATAAATTACCTATAGTTATTTTATCAAATTATGCATACAACTGCTATCTGTTTGGATATTTTCTTAATTTATCTTGGAAATTATCTATATCGCCTTCAATTACGGGTATTTCACCTAAAGCATTAATGAAAAATTTACTATAATTACTATCTAAAATTCTTCGGTCAAAGCACACTAATAAACCTTGATCGTTTTTATTTCTAATCAATCTACCAATACCTTGTCTGAATTTTGTTACAGCGTCAGGCAAGACGAAATCTTTAAATGGATTATCAAATTCATCTTTCATTAAATGGTATCTCGGATCATCTTGATGTATAAATGGTAACTTCGTCATCATGACACATTTAATGCCTGAAGATTGATAATCAAAACCTTCAAAGAAAGATAACGTTCCGAGCAGTATCGTTTTATCAAATTGGTTAAACTGTTGAACAAGTTTATATACATGTGAATGTTGTTGCTGCATTAATAATACATAGTCTTCGAATACTTCAAGTTCTTCCATATAACGATAAGCTTGATAAAGCATTGAATAATTCGTAAACAGCACTAAACATTTTTGATTTGTTTCACTGACGAATGTAGATAAATAATGAACGATTGTTTCAATATATTCATCTTGATTATGGAACTGGTAAGTCGGCATATGGTTAGGAACAAAACAAGTCGCTTGGTTTTTCAAATCATAAATGTCATTTAAGTAGTATGTGTGAAAATCAATATTTTCAGGGAACATAGATTTAAATGAAGTAAATGATTCATTTACAGTTAACGTTCCAGAAATGAATATATTACTATTAAATTGCTCGATAAATACTTCATTAAGTAAATCTTTAACCTCTTCTTTTTTCACAAAAAGTGAAAGCGTCGATTTCTGAGTAATCTTTTTAATAGAAACAAAAGGTATCTGGCCAGATTTAATAACGTTATATATTTTAGTGTATTGGTGGTAAATATAAATCAATTCTTTTTTGAATGCTTTAACATGTGCGTGTGTATAAGATTTGAATCTAGATAAGATTTGATTGATAGTACTAATTTGTCGTTTAAATATTTCCGAAATATTTGTTATATCGATATCATAAAAATAATGAATTTGTTGATCATCTCCAACTTGAGAATCTTGTCTGTTATTGATTTGCGCCATCAATTCATCAAATAAATTTTCATTTTGCTCATGTAGCAATTCGATATCTCTTTTAAGTTGATATATATCTATCGGGTTAATTGGGTATTGTTCAATCACTCTTCTGTTTTCAAGTTTATCTAATCGTTTAAACAATTTTTCTTGTTCATTTTTGCCTAATAATCCGAGGTGATATTTAATATGTTGATAATTTAAATCATCCGTCACTTGATTAAGTGCATAGTCTTGTATGCGGTGTGCTTCATCAACAATAATATGTTTAAACAACTGATATACCGTATCTTCTGTACTATGTTGCAATAAATGTGCATGATTTGTAATACCAATCTCTACACTTTGGGCACTTTCTTTAATAAATTGATAGTAATGTATATCATTTTTAAAAGGAACATAAGTTGTTCTTTTTTGTTCAAAGAATACTTTTTGTCCGCCCTTTAAATGCAGTTCTTCTATATCTCCAGTTTCAGTCTCTAAAATCCACACTAACAATTGCATTTTTAAGATCGTTGCTTCGTAATTATCCGTATCATCTTGAAGAATATTCAAAATTAAACCTAGAGAAATATAGTGATCTTTACTTTTTATAATCATAGCTTTTAAATCAAGGTTTAATGCAGTCAATACTTTATTAAATTCTTGTTCTAACAGTTGATTTTGAAGTAGCTTCGTATGCGTAGATACGAGAATATGTTCACCTGTTTCTAAATAATAAAGCAATGAAGCGAGTACAAAGCTCATTGATTTACCGCTTCCTAATGGTGCTTCAATAAGCGCATTTTCATTATGCAATAATGAATCGAATAACTGTTGTACTAACTGATATTGTTCTTTACGATAATCAAAATTAAATGTTGTGAGAATTCTTTCATATGCTTCATCAATTGTAATCGTCTCTCTATTGTGAGATTTACGAATAGGTGTTTGCTTTAAGTAATGGATGTTTTGATATTTCTTTATATTGCTAGAAACTGTTTCTTGCCCATGGTTCGTTCTAACGATTTCAAACAGAATATCTTTCAAATCATATTTTAAAGATTTAGATAAATAGTAAAGTTGTTTTATCGTATCAATCGGTAAATTTTTAATTTTTTGAATGGCTTTTATAAATAATAAAGCTGTTGCTTTAGCATCTTCATCTGCACTATGTGCTTGATTTAAATCCACTTCTAATGATTGACTCAATTCACTTAGTTGATAACTTTCTTCATTTGGAAATGCAATTTTAAAAAGCTCCATCGTATCAATTATTAATTTCGGTTCAAATTCCAATTGATATTTTTCGAAATGAGACTTTAAAAAATTCAAGTCAAATAAAACATTATGCGCGACAAACACACAGTTTTTCAACTTATTAAATAAAGATTTACTAATTTCTTCAAAATAAGGCGCTTCTTGTAAATCTAATTCATTTATATTTGTTAATGCCTGGATGAAAGACGGAATTTCCAAATCAGTTTTAACATATGAATGATATGTATCTATAATTTGATGATTTTCTATAAATGTAATACCAATTTGTATGATTTCGTCATATTGGATTTGGTTTCCAGTAGTTTCTAAATCTACAACAGCGTATCTTTGCGCCATATTATCTCTCCTATATTTCGATATCTGCACTCATAAATTGATGTAAATCGCCATCTTCAGATATCACAGTTAAGAACCCATTGTCTTGAATGTCAATTGCACGACCAACAATTTGTTTATTACCTTCAGTATAAGTTAGTGTTTTATTCCAAATCATACTTTTACTTTTATATAATTCTTTAATTTCACTAAATGGTAAATTTAAAAATTGATCATATCTTTGTTCGATTGCTTTTATAAGGACGCTCAGAAATTGATAAGGTTCTATAGGTTTACCATTCTCTATATTTAAACTCGTAGCGCGTGATTGATTAACTTTATCAAATTCTTCTTGTGTTTGATTTAAATTAATACCTATTCCACAAATAATAGCATTTACACCATCCGTATCAGCTATCATCTCAGTTAAGAAGCCACATACTTTTTTATTGCCTATATATATGTCATTAGGCCATTTAATTTTACATTGTATATGATAATGTTGTTCAATCACTTCTTGAATAGCAAGACTAATAAACAAATTGAATGTCGACATTTTTTGAATCGGTATATCTGGTCTTAATACGACCGACATCCAAAGCCCTTTGCTTTTTAAAGATGACCATTCTCGATTAAATCTACCTCGACCTTTAGTCTGCTCATCACTTAGCACAATAAAATGATTGTCCGTGTCATTGACATGAGCTTTAGCGAGTATTTGTGTAGAATCAACTTGTGTTTGAACAATTGCACGATTTAACAATAAATTATCTTTAAGTTCTATATTAACGATGTCTTCTTGCCAAGTTGTAGGGATCTTTGCAATTTTATAACCTTTATTAGATATGGATTCAATTTCAAATCCTTCTTTTCTAAGTTGATCTATTACTTTTTTAACAGTAACGCGTGAGCAATTTAATGTCTCTGCAATGTGTTGACCAGATAAGTATTCATCATTTCGATATAAATAATTGACAATTTCATGTTTATATTTCGACATTCTCTCGCACCCATTCTATTAAATCATTTTGTGTGTTTTTTACTTTATTTAAGATTACTGCTTGTTCGACTTTGTTTAATGTATCTTTAATCCAAGGTCCACCCTTTTTATTAAAAGTACTCATTAGTACTTGTCCATTGATATTTAAGTCTACTTTATCGTATATAGGTAGTTTATCATAAATTTCATCTACTAAAATAGCATTCATAATTGTAGGGTGAAATTGTATATTGAGACGTGCTTCATTTTCTTGTATAAATTGAAGCACGTCCTTCACTTTCTTGTCCCCATATGAATAAACTAAGCTAATCATGTTTACTCTTGATTTGTCTTCATGTTTAAACGCATTTAAAAGATTATAATATGAAATGATTTCACGCTTCTCTTGATTGCTTATTTTTAAATGCGTTAAACGTGAAAACTCTAAATCGTATAAATAACACAATGATCCAATCCATAATTCAAAATTGGATTGCTGCGGTATGAAAATGGTGTCGTGATGAATATGTTTGAAAAATGGCATATGTTTAAACATGTCCAAATGATTAATTGTCGAAATGGTACGATTTATAAATTGGCCAGTGATCATTTTCTTTAATTCAACGACAATTCTTTCAATAGCAATTTTGTCCAATAAATGCGCTGTTTGACGCATAGCTTCTTCTGTTTCTCTATCGAGATTAAAGCCAGTTTGCGCTTGGAATCTAACACCTCTCATAATACGCAAAGCATCTTCTTCCATTCTATCAATCGGTGTGCCTACAGCTGTTATGATTTTATTCTTAATCGCGCTTAAACCATCAAAATAATCATGTAATTGATAAGATTTATCCATAGCTATCGCGTTCATAGTAAAGTCTCTTCTTGCGACGTCTTCATATAAGTCTGTTACAAATTGTACAGATGTTGGTCTTCTATGGTCAACGTAATCTCCATCTTTTCTAAATGTCGTTACTTCGAATTGTTGTTCTTGTCCTAACACAATGATCGTACCGTGTTCTTTTCCAATCGGTAATGTCTTTTCAAATAATGCTTCAACTTCTTCTGGCAAAGCACTCGTTGTTATATCTACATCAGAAATATGTTTATCCATTAAATAATCTCTTACAGAACCACCAACAAAATAAGCTTGATGACCGTTATTTTCTAGCACTTCTAATATCCATCGAGCATCTTCAAAAACTTGATAAGGACTCATTTTAAACTCCTAACATATCGTTGTAACAAGATTCATACTGATCAGCAATTACTTTCGAAGAGAAACGTTTGCGGACATCTGCTATCATTTTACTTTGCATGTTTTTATATAACGATTCATTTGTTAATAACTCAATTGCATATTCACTCGCTTTATCCGTGTCACCTACATCAACGGTATAACCTGTCTCACCGTTTTTAATGACTTCTTTTATACCGCCTGCATTCGTACCAATCGGAACAACGCCCGTTAGCATCGCTTCTAATAGCACTAATCCAAAGCTTTCTTTTTCACTTAAGAGCAATGTTAAATCAGACATTTGGTAAAAAATATTAACTTCATCTTGTTTGCCTAAGAAAAGTACATGATTTTCAATATTGAGATGTTTAATTTGTTCTCTAGCAACTTGTAATTCCGGTCCATCCCCGATTAACAGTAATTTAGATTTAACATTTTTGTTAATCTTATAGAAAGTTTCTACAACATCATGGACACGTTTTACTTTTCTAAAATTAGATACAAATGTGATGACTTTTTCATCTTCTTCTATTCCGTATCTCGTCCTTAAATCTGTATTATAAACTTGCGGGAAGTTATCTTCTTGTACAAAGTTATATATTGTTTGAATGTCTTTATCTGGTTCTATTACTTCATATGTTTCTTCTTTTAAACTATCACTAACACTCGTGACAACATCACTTTTTTCAATTCCAAAGCGAATGGCACTTTGTAATGATGTATCATAACCTAATACTGTTATATCCGTACCGTGTAATGTCGTCATGATTTTGACATCTTTCCCAGATATTTGTCTTGCTAAAATACCACAAATTGCATGTGGGACTGCGTAGTGCATATGTAAAATATCTAAATCATAATCATTGATGACATCTGCAATTTTTGCACTTAATGTTATATCATATGGCGGATATTGGAAAACAGAGTATTGATTAACGTCAACTTGGTGAAAAGTAACGTTTGGCACAGGCTCTCTCATTCTAAAAGGCATATTAGACGTTATAAAATGAACTTCGTGACCTCTCTTTGCCATTTCTAATCCTAGTTCAGTCGCTACTATGCCTGAACCGCCCATTGATGGATAACACGTTATACCGATTTTCATACTATTCCTCCATAATGACTTATTTACGTTCAAATCTATCTTTATCTCTTACATTAAATTTATGCATAGTATCTTCAAAACTTTTATTCAAATCTATATTTAATGAGTTTGCTAAACAAATTAATACAAATAGATTATCGCCTAGTTCAGCTTCAATCGTATTTTCTTCTTCAGTAGATTTCTTTTTTTTCTCACCATGACTATGATTAATTTCTCTTGCCAGTTCTCCTACTTCTTCCGTTAATCTAGCTAAATTAGCTAATGGTGAAAAATAGCCAGCTTTAAATTGAGAAATATAAGTATCTACTTCTTTTTGCATTTCTTTCATATCCATTAATATTCCTCCTCACATTACGTTTATATTAATATACAAAGGAACTCACATAATAAAATTATATATGATTCATGCATATAATGACAATGTTATAAACTGATAGAACGTTATGGAACATTTAAATCTACAATTTATGATTCATTATAAAATAAAAAAACTACCGATATAAGTTATAAACTTAAATCGATAGTCTTTAATAGTCATTAACTATTACGAGCCATTAGAATAAATCTTGCAAGTTCTGCTACTGCTACTGCTGTTGCGGCAACATATGTCATCGCAGCTGCTGATAGAACTTTTTTAGCATGTCTATATTCTTGTTCGTTAACCATATTTAATTTCTCAATTTGGCGCATTGCCCGTTTACTTGCATCAAATTCAACTGGTAATGTAATTAATGAGAATAAAACAGCGAATGACATAAACACAATACCAACCCATAATAATGTTGTACCGAATGTACTACTCATTGCTGTTAATACGATACCAGCTAAAATAATAATGTATGATAATGAACTTCCTAAACTAGCTAGCGGTAAAAGCGCTGTTCTAAATTTTAGGAACCCGTATCCTTGAGCATGTTGAATTGCATGTCCAACTTCGTGAGCTGCAATTGCTGCTCCTGCTACACTTGGTTGTTGATAGTTAGCAGGTGATAATACAACACGCTTTTTAGATGGATCAAAATGATCTGATAAGAATCCTTCACCTTGTAATACTTCCACATCATGAATACCGTTAGCAGCTAAAATTTCTTCAGCTACTTGTTTACCCGTCTTCCCACTTGTTGAGCGTACTCTTGAATATTTATTGTAAGTTGATTTTACTCTAAATTGAAAGTACATAGGGACAAGCATAATGATGATAAAATATATGATATATGAAAACAAATAACTTCCTCCTTTATATCCCTGTTATTTATTATATTACGGAGTGACGGCCGTTACGTCAAATATTTCGAACGTAATTTTATGTTTTTTTGTAAATATAATAATAATAGAAAAGCGCCAATACTTAACCAAAAAGCAAAATATCCGATATGTGACTCGTACTGGCTTAACATACTATATACAGGATATTGGTGATACACATAATCTATGACGTCATTATGAAATACCCATATCATTGTGACGATGATATGCCAAGTTTTGATGTGAAATAATGGATAGAACATAAATGCTTGAATCGCCATGATCCCGTGAGAAGTCATGAGCATAATTGCCATAGGAACAAGTTGATCATAATGAATCATAACAAATAAATTCATCACGACAGCCCATACACCATATTTAATTAATGTCACAAACGCTAAACATTCAAACAATCCTAAATGCTTATTGAAATAAATAGCTGCAATAGCAATTACTAGAAATAAAGTTGCTGTAGGACTATCAGGGATGAAAGGCCAAAAATACCATTTACTTTCTAATAATTGTCCGCCATACCATATATATCCATAAATTGTGCCGAGCAGATTTGCTATAAACAATGTTATGAGCACTGACTTTTGTCCCATTACATATCTCCAAAATGCCATTAGATTACTCCTTTGAAAAAAGCCACCATAAAATGGTGGCTTTAATAATTATTTTTTCAATTCTTTACCGTTTGCATCTGTTTCATGTAAATCTGCAACGTATTTAGATACTTTATCGATTTCATCTTTTGAAAGTGTATCTTTAAAGCTCGGCATTTTACCTGCACCTTTTTCTACAAATCCATGGACACCCTCTTTAGGTAATTTCGATTCAACCAAGTTTGGACCTTGTCCCCCAGTCAACTCACCACCATGACAACTTGTACAGTTTGACTTGATAATGTCAGTATATACTGGGTCAGATTTATCTAAGTTAGAGAATACGATTTCACCTTGCTTAGCTTGTTGTTTCCAATCATGGTAATAACTTGATTCCCATGTTGTATAGAATAAGATAGCAACTGCAATTAACATAAATCCAGAAGCAAATGGTCTCTTCGTCCATTTACGTTCAGGTCCTCTATCTAACCAAGGCGCTAATAATAAAGCACCAAATGCTATACCTGGTAAGACGATTGCCCCAAATGTATTATAAGGACCAGATGCGAATGTATATTTAAGTATTTGATATAAGAATAAGAAATACCAGTCTGGTAATGGTGTATAACCAGTATCAGATGGATCTGCCACACGTTCAAGTGGCGATGGATGCGCGACTGTTAAACATAAGTATGCAATTAAGAAAACCGCACCAGTCATCCATTCTTTTAATAGAAAGTCAGGCCAGAAACTCTCTGTACGACCTGGAAATTCTGAGTAATCTCTATTTAACTTTGGTTTGTCGTATGACTTAATTCTTGAGTCACCAACAAACTTCATCCCTTTACCGCGATGCATGTCGCATGACCTCCTTTTTCATTTATTCACGTTATTTTTATAGTGGACCTGAAATACCTTGTTTTCTGATCATTATAAAGTGTGCTGCCAGTAACGCGAATAGTGCAGCTGGTAGGAAGAATACATGTATCGCAAAGAAACGAGTTAAAGTTTGTGCACCAACTATCTCTGCATCCCCTGCTAGTAATGTCTTAACCCACGGCCCAATGATAGGAACTGACTCTGCAATTTGTAAACCTACTTTTGTTGCAAAAAGTGCTTTCATATCCCATGGTAATAAATAACCAGTAAAACTTAATCCAAGCATTACAAAGAATATTAAAACACCTACAACCCAGTTTAATTCTCTCGGTTGTTTATAAGATCCTGTGAAAAATACACGAAGTGTATGTAAAAACATCATGACTACTACTAAACTTGCTCCCCAATGGTGCATACCACGTACGATAACACCAGCAGCTACATCGTGTTGTAAATAGTAAACTGACTTCCAAGCATTAACGATATCTGGAACATAGTACATCGTTAAGAACATGCCTGATAATACTTGTATTACTGTAATGAAAAACGTTAGACCACCAAAACAATAAACGAAAGCTGAAAAGTGATAAGCAGGGTTAACATGCTCTGGCACCTCATGATCAGCAATATCTCGCCAAATTGGTGTAATATCAAGTCTGTCATCGACCCAATCATAGATTTTATCTATCATTGTTAATCCCTCCTTATTTAGCTAATTCGTTCTCGTGTTTTTTACCGATTTGAATAATGCCATCTTTAACTTTCACTTCGTATTGATCAAGTGGTGCTAATGGTGGCGTACCAGGAATGTTTTTACCATTCTTTTCATAACGACCGTTATGACATGGACAATAGAATTGGTTAGGATTTGAGTCATCACCATTCCAAGTTACTGTACATCCTAAATGTTTACAGACCGGTGATAATGCTACGATGTCCTTTCCATCTTTGTATACCCAAGCAAATTCTGTAACTTCACTCGTATACCAAGCATCTTCTTGTTCGAATTTAAAGTCCACTTTTATAGGCTCTTTGCCAAGTTCTGACTCCTTTACGCCTGTAGCAATCAAATCGCCTTGTGCATCCGCTTTGAAAACAGGATCAAGCGCAAATCTACCCATAGGTAAAATCATACCAGCAGCCATAAATGACCCAACACCCATTAATGAATAGTTTAGAAATTGGCGTCGTGTGACACGTTGGCTCATTTAGATTCCCCCCTCTATTAATCGTTCTTTTATAACTAGGACAACTTAATTTTAGCCTATTATTTCAAGACGGTCAACGCTTTGTCACAATTTAAATGTTTATTTATTTAGGTTTTAACACGTAAAATTCAAAAAAATGAAAAGGCTTTAATATTTAAGGAGAAATTCAGTCTAAAAAACTGATTTTTGATAGTGATGTCCCCAAATTTAAACTGTTGCGAGATGCATTTTTAAGTAATGTTACCGGAAGATAGTCCGTAGAAATGATTCAACTCACGACATAACGTAAGACACTACTTAAGTCATGAGTTAAGTACTGAGTTAATCCAAGACATTGCTCAAGTCTGATGTGCACCCCAAAAGTTGAACCTCAAATCTAGCTTATAGGGGTGCATTATTTATGAGAAAAAAATATGATTTTAACTTTAAATTAAAATTAGTAAAAGAGTACTTAGATGGTCAATCAGGTTATAAAGCACTTACCTTAAAACATGACATTTCCAGTTCATCTGTCATTCAAATATGGGTCAATCAATATAAAGAGTTTGGAGAAGATGGCTTACAAGAAAAAAGAAGAAACACTGTTTATACTAGCGAATTTAAATTATCTGTTATAAAATTTAGACAAGAAAATATGTTGTCTTATCGAGAAACAGCTAATCATTTTAAGATTATTAATCCTATAATGGTTGCCAATTGGCAACATCAATTTGATGAAAAGTGTCGTCTTGATCTAGCTAATAAACAAAAGGGACGGTCTATCAATATGGATAAAAAATATTCGGAAACTGATAATAAAAATTCATCTCTAAATGAAAATGAACGTGAAGAACTCGAAAGACTTCGCAATGAAGTTGAAACGTTAAAGGCAGGTATTGCTTATCAAAAAAAGTTACAAGCCTTGACCGACATATACGGAAGCAAAAATCAGAAATAGTAAAGATCATTACGTAACTACACGAAACACTTAATATAAAATTGAGTATTTTATTCAAAGTCGCTAAATTAGCTAAATCTGTATATTATTATTGGATAAATCAGTTCAATAAACCTAATAAAGATGATGAACTGATTAAAGTAATAAAAGAAATATGTAAGGAATCTAATTATACCTATGGTTATCGAAGCGTTACACAAGATTTAAGTAATAGAGGTATCAATGTAAATCATAAAAAAGTAAGAAGATTAATGAAAGAATTAGGGTTATCTTGTTCGAAATTTACGCATAGAGGGCGTAAATTTCGATCATTCAAAGGTAAAGTTGGTAAGGTCGCTAAAAATATAATAAATCGTAGATTTAAAACACATGTCCCTTTTCAAAAAATAGTGACAGATATTACAGAATTCAAGTTGAAGAATGGCCAAAAATTATATTTATCTCCTTTTATGGACTTATATAGTTCGGAGATTATTAGTTTTGAAATTTCAAAACGTCCTTCGTTAGAGATTGTCATCAATCCACTAAAAGAAATGATAGCTATGCGTCCAGATTTAAGCTATCGTTTAACGATACACTCAGATCAAGGTTGGCATTATCAACATTCGCAATACACTAAATTATTAAAAGCAAATAAAGTATTTCAAAGTATGTCTAGAAAAGGTAATTGTTTAGATAACTCAGTTATGGAAAACTTTTTCGGACTACTTAAACAAGAGATGTATTATGGTCAAGAATTCGAAGATTTTCAGCAACTAGAACAAGCTATACATCGTTATATTCATTTTTATAATAATGAAAGAATCAAATCAAAATTAAAAGGCTTATCTCCTAAAAAATTCAGGAAACAAACCTTTAAAATATCATACTAAAAAAGTTCAACTTTTTGGGTTCAGTACAGACATTGCCCAAGTCGTGAGTTAAGTCCGATGTTAATCCAAGACATTGCCCAAGTCGTGAGTTAAGTCCGATGTTAATCCAAGACATTGCCCATGTCGTGAGTTAATTCCGATGTTAATCCAAGACATTTTTGTATCGATTTTGTAAAGTGCTGAAACCCGGGGGAATAGTAGACGCACGCGACTACTGGCTCGAGCCATATTCATAAGACAAGCGTGCACTTTCAAAATCGCAACACTCTAAACACAAAAAAATCTCTTCACTAGGCGATGACCTAATGAAGAGACCTTAATTTTGAAATTGGGTATTGATATCCCAACCTACTTTATCTTTATGATGATTTGTTCCAACTTTTGATGATGAACTTCATGAATTGTTTAACTTCATCTTCTATGAGTGTGCGTTTCATATCATCGTCTAGATCACCCATAGGGATTGTATTCACTGAATAAAGTTGAATATCTGTATCTAGATCGATTTTCTCACTGCTTAAAACGATAATGTTGTTTAGTCCATATTCTTTTAAGCTTTGGATGAATGATATTACATGCTCGTATTGATTTCCGCTCGTAAAAAATGAAGGGGTTAACAATAACCTACCTTTAAATTGTTTTTCAGCTAACATGCCTACGAGTTGTACTGTTTCATTTTTGTCACATGAAGCCAATAATTGATGATTCATATCGATATTGGAAACAGGTATAATCGCTGTATCTATATATTCTAAGTTGTTTTTTAATTCTTTTAAGTCAACATGATTAAATAACATTACTGACGTTCCTCCAACTCATTAATGAATTGTAATATTTTAGACATTTCTAAAAAAGTATCTTGATCGTTATAATCTAATGATTTATCAATTTCATTTCTAATTAATTGCCCCCAATGATGAAGACTATTTTGATTGTTGTTTAATGGACGAAGGTCTTTTTCTTCTCCATAATATGCGACGAGCATTTGTAAGAGCAATAATCTATTCAAACGGTCATCATTGTTGTTTAAATAGAGCAATACATTTAAGTGTGTCTCATCTAGTCTTATATCATGAAATATTTGTCGTCCATTTTCTATACAAAATTGTTCTTTACAATATAATAAGGGTAATTGTTTAGATCGATCTGTGCTTATCGATAAAATTCGATCATGAGTCGTTTCTCTAACGAATGAAATATTTGATAAATATTTCGGACTACTTTTAAGTAAATTTAATATCCATACACTTTCAGCAATTTTAAAATCATATTGGTACAATATATATTCAATGAACCGCTGTTTTTCATAATTAAGCCATGTATGATTCATATTTAACCCTACTTATAATAGTCTTTCGTATTCTTGATCCCAATATGGATTCTCAGGATCCTGCTTGCGAACAGACTCTAATATATTTTTAGCTGTTTCAATATTACCGATTTCTATTAAATAATGGTAATAGTCATTTAAGAAGTCGATGTTTTGCAATAAATCTGGGTACGCTAATTCGTAGAAATGTTGTGCTTCTTTATCTCTTTCTTCTACGCCAAATGCATAACCAACATGCCATGCTACAATTGGATCAATATCTTCATGATCTACATAAGTAAGCAAGTTAATTAAACCGGTTGTATTATCTTTTTCACGATAATAGTCAGCAAGTATGATGGCAGCTTCTGTATATGATGGATCTACTGTAAGTGCATCTTGTAAAAGAATCGCACCGTGTTCATCATTAGTTGTTAACATTAATCTCGCCGTATCCGTCATTAACTCTTTGTAATATGCATTTAGTCGAAGTCCTTCTTTACCTATTTCAATCGCTTTTTCATAATTTTTTTCAGATTCAAATATTTGAAGTAAATAATGATAAGCTTGCATAAAGTCAGGATCTTTTTCTAATAATTTTTCAAGTTGTTTAATTGCTTCAAGTGTTAAGTCATTTTTTTGATAACTGATCGCTTGTTTGAAGTAATCTTCCGCAGTCATGTCCATTTCCGAAACATTTTCATAATAATTAATCGCTTCTTCATATGCACCACTTTGTAAACTTGCATCAGCCATGCGCGCATAAATCGAAATACCATTTATAATGTCTTCACCTGTTTGTGTGATTGTTTCATAGTTTGACATTGCTTTTAAATATTGACCATCATAATAATACATTTCAGCTAAAGCAAAAGTGGTGATGATATCATCTGGTTGCATTTCTTTAGCTTCGATAAGTTTTTCAATACCAACTTCAAATAAACCTTGTTGCTGATATAAATCAGCTTCTAGCATTAATTTTTCTGTTGAATGAGGACTGTTATAAAGCACTTCGTGTGCTCTTTCTAAATCATTTTGATCGATTAGCCCTTCTATATAATAAATGAGCAATTCATTTTCATCTGGATAAAGAAAATATAATTCTTCAAATATTTTTACACCTTGATCGACAATACCGTATTTATATAATGTCTCTCCTAACATAAATAACGCATCATGATCATCTGATTGTAAAACTCTATTCACTTTTTCATCTAATTGGTCGATATTTTTCATGTGAATATCGTCAATTACTTTATATACATCTTCCATATTATAGGACTCCTTCTATTCATTAATTAGAGCTTTAAGTTCGTTAAAAGCGTCTAATACTTCATCTTTAGAAACGGATTCAATTGTAAACGAAGCTTCGCCTTTTTGTAAAACCATTTGAATCGATTGTCCAATATTTTTTTTATCTTTTTTCATATACTCAAAAATAAGCTCAATATCAGCATCATTCAATATATTGAGTGGATATCCAAGCTCTTTTAAATAATTGATTAATGCATCAATTGTATCTAACGTGTCATATAAATTTCTGTTTTTATTGATAACTTTTTGGAATAGAATACCAATCATAACAGCTTCACCATGTGCAATTTTAGTTAAGTATTCTATACCATGCCCAAATGTATGTCCTAAATTTAAATGCTTACGCACGCCACCTTCGAACTCATCTTCAATGACAATTTTTAATTTTGTTTCAATACCCATTTTTAAAAACGTTTCAATATTTTCTAATTGAGACAACTCTTTAATCGACGGATACACTTCCATTAGACGTGTTGTATCAGCTTCACTATTTAAAATTGCATGCTTATATATTTCACCGTAACCACTTCTAATTTCTGTATGTGGTAACGTTTCTAAAAATTTCGTGTCATATATAACTGCACGTGGTCTATGAAAAGCACCTATTAAATTTTTACCAACTGAAGCATTAATGCCAACTTTGCCACCTATTGCAGAATCGTGTGCAAGCAATGTTGTAGGTACTTGAATGAAATCAATACCTCGTAGTAACGTCGCGGCAAGGAATCCAACAAAGTCTCCAGTAGCGCCTCCACCGATCGCAATTAATTGTGACTGTCTAGTGATATTCATAGATAACAATTTTTCACTGATTGATTCAAAGTAAGACATTTGCTTACATACTTCACCACTCATAATTGTTAAAAATTTAATATCATCATCTTCAAGCTGTTCTTTTAAATATTCTTTATGAAATCGATAAACATCTTGATCAATTAAAACGATATTTTGTTCATTTTCTTTCAAATAATGTTTTATATCTGTCAATGCATTTTGCTTCAATATAATCGGGTAGTTGTTGTCATTATAAGTTGTTTTAAAAATCATGTCATCACCTAGAAATTCAAGTTCCAATTACGATGGTTTTTAATCGCATCTTGTAATTGGTCAATATGGTTAGATTGATACTCTTCTGTAATTGCTTTAGCAACTTCAAATGCAATGACGTGTTCACACACTACACTTGCAGCAGGGACTGCACAACTATCTGATCTTTCGATTGTAGCTTTAAAGCTCTCTTTAGAATCTATATCGACAGAATTTAATGGTTTATATAATGTTGGTATAGGTTTCATAACACCGTTAATAACGATTGGCATACCATTTGACATACCACCTTCAAGCCCACCTAAATGGTTTGATAAACGGTGATAACCTTTTTCACTGTCATATGCAATTTCATCTTGGATTTCGCTACCTGGTTTTTCAGCAGCTTTAAATCCTTCACCGAAACTAACACCTTTAAAAGCGTTAATACTAACGACCGCTTGAGCTAAACGACCATCTAATTTACGGTCATAATGTACATAACTTCCAATACCTGCAGGCATGTTTTCTACAACAACTTCAACGATACCGCCGATAGAATCACCATCATTTTTCGCTTCATCTATTCGATTTCTCATTTTTTCTGCTACGTCATCATTAATACAACGTACATCATTGTGATCAATATTTTCTTTCACTTCTTCAAGAGAGTATTCAAAATCGTCTTTTATGCCACCTATTTCGATAACTCTAGAATAAATATCTATATCTAAAGCTTTTAATAAAATTTTAGAAACAGCACCTACAGCTACTCTTGCTGCTGTTTCACGAGCAGAAGAACGCTCAAGGACATTTCTTAAATCTCTATGGTTATATTTCATCCCACCAACAAGATCTGCATGTCCTGGTCTCGGTTTCGTAATAACTCTTTTCATATTTTCTATTTCTTCTTCAGTTAATGGATCTGCACCCATGATTTTTCTCCAATGTTTAAAATCATCATTTTTTACGATGAGTGTAATAGGGCTACCTAAAGTATAACCATGTCTCACACCTGAAACGATTTCTACAGCATCTTTTTCAATTTGCATACGACGACCACGTCCGTAACCGCCTTGACGTTTAAACATTTCTTCATTGATTTCATTGACGTCAATTTTCAAATTAGCTGGAACACCTTCAATAATGACAGTCAGTTGTGGTCCATGTGATTCACCAGATGTTAAGTAACGCATATTATCTCTCCCTACTGTTAATTAAATATAAAATTAATCATATCATATTTAACGCTTTAAATTAACAAAAAGCGAGGAATAGTTTAACAAAAATTTGTTAAACTATTCCTCGCTTGTGTTTATTATTCATATACCCATTTTTCATCATTTAATATATAATCATTAAGTTCCGATTCATCAAACCATAAACTTATTTCACGTGCAGCAGATTCATTAGAATCAGATCCGTGAATAATGTTTCTTCCTAAATCAATACCATAATCCCCTCTTATAGTACCTGGAGCTGCTTTAGTAGGGTTTGTTTCTCCAACAATTGTTCTCGTAACTTCCACTACATTCTTACCTTCAACTACCATTGCAAATACTGGGCCTGATGTAATAAAGCTCACTAATTTGTTATAAAAAGGCTTTTCAACATGTTCAGCATAATGTTCTTTCGCTAATTCTTCATTAGCTTGAAACAATTTTGCTGCAACTAATTTTAATCCCTTTCTTTCTAATCGTGAAACAACTTCACCAATTAGGTTTCTTTGAACTGCATCAGGTTTAATCATTAAAAATGTTCTTTCCATTGCGTAATCCCTACCTTTGTTTTATGTAAATCCAAGATAAGTTTATCATTGAAGAAAGGGAGTTGCAAGCGCTTTCTAATGGTTTCTATCTCTTATTTTCATAATTATTTCTAAAAGCATCTTTTTGCCTGATTCATTATTTAGCGTATCAATTAAATCTTCAGCTTTATGTAAATAATTATTACTTACTTCTTTTGATTTTTGCAATTCTTCAGATGTAATGATTTCTTCTACTAATAAATCGAATGTTTCTGCTGGGCTATCCGCATGTAATTTATTGATATGTTCTTTAAATTCAGATGAGTTTTTCATTCTTAACAATACTGGTAAAGTAAGATGGCCATTTTTTAAATCCGAACCAACTGGCTTACCTAATTTCTTTTCAGTACTCGTAAAGTCTAATATATCATCCACAATTTGATAACTCATGCCTATGTAATAGCCAATTTTAGTTAGCTTTTTAACTGTTTCATTATCTGCTCGTGCAGCATATGCACCTAATTCTGTAGATAATGAAATAAGTAAAGCTGTTTTACGTTTAATTCGACGTAAATAGTTCGTAATAGATTGATTTGAAATAAATTGATCTTCAAATTGGAAGAGTTCTCCTCTACAAACTTCTATGATACCGTGGGCCAATTGCTTGTGTAGGTCAGGATGTTCAATGGTGCTTACAGCATTTAATGATTGAGATAACAAATAATTACCTGTTATGACTGCTGTTTGTACATCCCACTTCTTTGCAATAGTAGGTTTCCCTCTTCGCTTGTCACTTTTATCAATTACGTCATCGTGAACTAAACTAGCCATATGTATAAGCTCTAAAGTTGTAGCTACTGTGATTACATCTTTTGAATATCGCTCGCCAAATTGACTGGCGATTAATGTAAACAATGGACGTATACGTTTACCACCAGACGTTAATAAATATTGGCAAGCTTCATTTATTGTATTTTGATCACTATTAATATAGTTATTAAGTTGTTTTTCTATTTCTTTTACTTCTTTGTTTAAATGGATTTTTGTTTTATCATACATGTAATCACCTTGTTATTTAGGTTTATAAGCTAAATGCATAGCCGAAACGCCGCCAGTAAAACTTTTGATTTTTATTCTTTCGTAACCAACATCAGCGAACATTTCTGCTAATTCTTTTTTGCCAGGAAAGTTTCCGGCAGATTCTTGTAACCAATTATATTCTTGTAAAGATTTTGCAAATAATTTTCCGAATAATGGCATGATATTTTTGAAATAGAATCGATACATTTGTTTGAACACTGGCACAGTTGGTTGACTTGTTTCTAAACATACAACCATACCACCAGGTTTAACGACTCTCTTAAGTTCGTTTAAGACATGTTTATAATCTGGAACATTTCTTAATCCGAAACCAATTGTTACATAGTCGAATTCATTATCTTCAAAAGGTAAACTCATAGCATCACCATGTATCAAATGAATGTTAGCCATATTATCTGTTTTTTTCTTGCCTACTTCTAACATGTTTTCGCTGAAGTCTAAGCCTACCACTTCACCGTAAGGTCCAACAGCATGACTTAATTGTATCGTCCAATCTGCAGTTCCACAACATACATCTAAAGCTTTTGAACCAGGTTTCACATTCATTTGTTTCATTGTATATTTGCGCCATCTTTTATGCTGTTCAAAACTTATAATATTATTTAATGTATCATATTTTCCAGAAATATTTTGGAAAACGTCATGTACGTGTTCTGATTTAGATTTATTATCCACTTTTATTCATTCCTTTAAATTTTAAAATATAGTTATTATTTATTAATAATAATATGCATAAATTTCATCTTTCAACTTTTCTTTATCCATATTGATATCGTAGTAATCTATTAGCGTTGTAATATAAATAGATTCAATTTCTTTAATCATATTAGAATTGGCATTCGTTTTATCACTTGCTAAAGTTTGCTTTAATTCATTTTGTTTACTAATCGCTTTAGTCATTGTATCTAAAAATTTCAAATCTTTATTTAATGTAGCACATTTATAAAAGTATGCACTAACAAGATCACCTATTAAAATATCTTGATTGGAGACGTTAGGTTCTCCAATACGATTTAAAAAGCGCATTGAGGCATCAATAGATATCGTAGCTAACTTTGCATGCGTATCAACGTTAATATTATTCAATATTTCTGCAATAATGGGATTCACTACTGGAACATTACTATTCTGGACGCCCTTTAACAAATTAGAAATTTCTTTATTATAAATTTTTTCAATTTTATCCATCTTATCACCTCAACATTATCACCTATATATCTTAACACTAAGTTAAATGAATTGAAAATGCATATATCTAATTCATTTAAAGAAATAAGACAAATAAAAAAAGCCCTTAATAAGGGCTTTGATACAATCAATTATTTAACTGCATCTTTTAATGCTTTACCTGCTTTAAAAGCTGGAACTTTGCTTGCAGGGATATCAATTTCTTTACCAGTTTGTGGGTTACGTCCTTTACGAGCAGCTCTTTCGCGTACTTCAAAGTTACCGAAACCAATTAATTGTACTTTTTCACCGTCAGATAAAGATTTTTGAATTGATTCGAACACTGCATCTACAGCAAGACCGGCTTCTTTTTTAGTTAAATTAGCTTTTTCACTTACTGAGTTGATTAATTCTGTTTTGTTCATTTCAATTTCACCTCCCAAAAGGTTATCTAATGATATGTATAAATACCATTATGATAAGACTTTAACACAACAACCAGTGTCACTGCAACGATTTACAAGCTATTAATGTATAATTTCTATAATTTTATTAATATTTTTTCACTTTTGATTTAAAAACGGGCTCATTTTTGCTATTTATTGTAAATTCTGGTGAATAAGCCGGTAGTATAGGCGTTTCTTTATAAAGTAGGTAGCGAATGTCTGTACCAGGTTTAGGAAGCGACTTTTCTTTTTTAATTGCTTTTGCTAAATCTAATCGATAATCAATTACGAAATCGTTACCACCGTTCATATAAACAGGTAATCTTTCGTTACTATAAGGACTTGGAACTGTAGGTTTTTTCTTAAAACCATATTTTTTATAGTCAATTTCATATACGTTAGGCGCAACTTTTTTCCCGAGTTGTAACGGCTCACCGCTCGCATCAATTCTAATTCTAATATCTTTTAACACTTCAGAAGTTCTTAAATCAATTAAATGTACTTTTGGATCTTTATCGACATCCATAATGACATATTGGTATATACCACCATTTTCAAATGCATTACCTGGAAGTTGTGATAAGAACTTTGGCTTTAATTTATTAAAATCTACTGGGTGCTTTAAATATATTGAATAGCTATCGTCTCGTTCTTTAAGAGGTAATAAACCATTACTCGCTTTTTGATATTCATCTACTGCCGTTTGAACCATCGTTAATTGGTCTTTAGCAGGTACTTGGTTTTCCCCTTTTTCCTTATCAGGAAATGCACATGCAGATAAGAGTAATGTACAACATAATATAAGAAATGTTATTTTTTTATAATTATGCATGGCTAGATCCACCTAATACAACGATCATAAAAATACCAGCAAGAATAAGTGATATAACCGCTAATAACATCGTAATACCACTTAAAATTCTGTTTTTAAATTTAAATCTAGACAAATATACGAGTATAATCGCTAAAATCATAAAGCCTATCGAGTAAAAAGACACCCACATTAAATCCATTCTTGATATATCAAACATTTAAATACCTCACTTGCTTAAATATTCTCTGACTTTTTGTCGCGTTCCATAAGGTCTTTAACGCCTTCTGAAACAGGATAATCTTCGAATAATACTTTATATAGACCTGATGTAATAGGCATTTCTACATCATATTTTTTAGATAAGTTATAGGCAGCTTTAGTTGTTCTGACACCTTCAACTACCATGTTCATTTCTTCTAAAGCTTCTTCTAATGTTGCACCTTTACCTAGCATATTACCGCATTTCCAGTTTCTTGAATGAACTGAAGTACACGTTACAATTAGGTCGCCTATGCCCCCGAGTCCGAGGAAAGTCATTGGATCTGCACCCATTTTAACGCCTAAACGCGTAATTTCTGCTAAGCCTCTTGTCATAAGTGCAGCTTTAGCATTATCGCCATATCCTATACCGTCAGTTATACCTGCAGCAAGTGCGATAATATTTTTTAGTGCGCCACCAATTTCTATTCCAATTAAATCATTATTCGTATAAACACGGAAATAATCTGTCATAAATAAATCTTGTGCTAATTTCGCAACTTCTTCACTTTCTGAAGATACTGAAACTGTTGTAGGATGCTTGATTGCAACTTCTTCAGCATGACTTGGACCTGATAATACGGCAATACCTCCGTTTATTTTAGAATTGATGGATTCATCAATCATTTCGGAGATTCTTTTGAATGTTCCAGGTTCAATACCTTTTGATACATGTATGAAAACTTTTTTACCATACGCAATTTCGTTAATATGTTCAGAAACTTCGCGAATTGCTTTAGTTGGTACAGCGATTATAAATATTGAAGCATGATGCACAGCATCTTTCATATTTGTCGTTGCTTTAATATTTTCATTTATAGAAATTGTTTTTAAATATTTTGAATTAGTATGTTCTTTATTAATTTCATTGATTGTATTTTCAGTTTTTCCCCACATTAAAACATCATGATGATTGTCTGCTAAAACACTAGCTAATGCAGTTCCCCAACTTCCGGTACCAAACACAGTTATATTTGTCATATTTATCAATCCTTTTACATTAGTTTCTTTTTCTTGAGATTAAATGAATTGGTGTTCCTTCATAACCGAACGCATCTCTTATACGGTTTTCTATGAAACGTTTATAAGAGAAGTGCATTAATTCAGCATCATTCACGAATATTACAAATGTTGGAGGTTGAATAGCAACTTGTGTTGCATAGAAAATATTCAATCTTCTACCATTATCAGTTGGTGTTGGATTCATCGCAACAGCATCTGTAATGACTTCATTTAAAGTAGAACTTTGTACACGTTTACGATGGTTTTCATCTGCCATTGTAATAAGTGGGAATAACGTTTTCAAACGTGATTTTTCTAAAGCAGATACAAAAGCAATTGGTGCATAATCTAAGAATTGGAAGTTATCTCTAACTTTTTCTTCGAATTTTTTCATTGTTTTTGAATCTTTTTCTACTGTGTCCCATTTATTGACTACTATTACAATTGCTTTACCCGCTTCGTGCGCATATCCTGCAACTTTCTTATCTTGTTCAATAATACCGTCATCAGCATCGATTACAACAAGTACTACATTAGATCTTTCAATTGCTTTAAGTGCTCTTAATACTGAATATTTTTCGGTATTTTCATATACTTTACCTTTTTTTCTCATACCTGCTGTATCTATTAACACATACTCTTGTTCGTCATAAGTATATAAAGTATCGATTGCGTCTCTAGTTGTACCTGCAATTGGAGATACGATAACACGTTCTTCACCTAAAATGGCATTTATCAAACTAGATTTCCCTACATTTGGTCGTCCAATAAGTGATAATCTAATCGTTTCATCATCATATTCAGGTTCTGTATCTTCAGGAAAGTGTCTAGCAGCTTCGTCTAGTAAATCTCCTAAGCCTAATCCGTGTGAACCTGAAATTGGAAATGGTTCGCCGAAACCTAATGAATAAAAGTCATAAATTTCACTTCTCATCTCAGGATTATCAATTTTATTAACTGCTAATACGACAGGTTTATTTGATTTATATAGTATTTTAGCTACCATTTCATCTGCTTGTGTCACACCTTCACGGCCATTTACCATAAAGATAATAACGTCTGCTTCATCAATAGCTACTTCTGCTTGTGCCCTAATTTGTTGTTGGAAAGGTTCATCACCTAAGTCAATTCCACCAGTATCAATTAAGTTAAAGTCATGTGTTAACCATTCACCACTTGAATATATTCTGTCTCTTGTAATACCAGGTGTATCTTCGACAATTGATACTCTCTCGCCTATAATTCTATTGAAAATTGTAGATTTTCCTACATTTGGTTTACCTACAATTGCTATAATGGGTTTCGTCATAAACCTACTTCCTCTCATTCATAATCCTTTTTATTTTAACATATCATGTCAGTTTAGCCTATGGAATTAAAAAAAGCCATTCAAAGTTTATTTAGAATGGCTTTTTATATCATTATAATTTAAAATCTTTTAGTTTATCTCCAAAAATATCGCCTAATGTAGGATTATCTTCATCAGTATCTCTTTGATTTAAATAAGATTCATCATAATCTGTTTCTTGTTCAATAGTATCTTTAATTGATAATGAAATTCTTTCTTCATCTTTATCAATAGCTAATATTTTGACTTGAACATCTTGTCCTTTTTCTAGCACTTCTTCTGGATTGCCAATATGCTCATGGCTGATTTGTGAAATGTGTACCAAACCTTGTAATCCTGGCGCGATTTCTACAAATGCTCCAAATTGTGCTAAACGAACAACTTTACCTGGTACGATATCGCCAACTGTGAAATTCGTATCAATTTGTTCGAACGGACTTGCTAAAGTATCTTTAATAGATAAAGAAATTCTTTCTGCTTCTCTATCTACTGCGCGTACTTTAACTTTTACTGTCTCTCCAACAGTAACAACTTCTTCAGGTGATTTAACATGATTGTGTGACAACTCAGATACGTGTACTAAGCCATCTACACCACCTAGATCGATAAATGCACCGAAGTTAGCAATTCTAGCAACTTTACCTTCTAATACATCCCCTTGAGATATATTGTTAAGTAAATCTTCTTTTTGTGAACTTAAAGCTTCTTGTTCTACCTTTTTACGGCTTAAAATCACTCTATTATTCGTTTGATCTAACTCTTCTATTTTAAGTGTTAATACTTTACCTAAATAATCAGAGTAATCTTCGATATAATTAACAGAAATTAATGAAGCAGGTATGAAACCTCTAATGCCAGCATCAACAACTAAGCCACCTTTAACGACTTCAGTTACTTCAGCTTCAATTGTTTCATCTTCATCAAGAATAGTTTGTAATTTTTCGTATGATAAATTCTCATCTAATTTACGTTTAGATAATATATAATGACCGCTTTCTTCATTTTGTTCAATTTTAGTTACGAACGCTTCGATTTCATCACCAATATTGACGACTTCGTTGGCTGTTTCGATGTGTTGAGTTGACAGTTGGCTTATTGGAATGATGCCATCAAATTTACCACCCACTATGTGTACTACTACATGTTTATCTTCTATCGCCTGTACACTACCCTTTACTTTGTCACCTTCTTGCACTTCATTTATCATGGATTCGTTGAATTCTTCCGTCATCAAAATTGCCTCCTTTAAATAAATATCATAATATTAACTTCTTATAATGAAGCTAAATTGTCAAGGAATTCGAACTATTTAGACCATTTTGTCTTTTGCTAGTTCTGTAATCTGATTTGTCACTTCTTCAATTGTTAAACCAGTTGTATCAATACTTATTGCATCTTCAGCTTTAACTAAAGGTGAAATGTCTCGATTCATATCGTATTGATCTCGACGTTCAATATCAACCTTTAAAAATTCTAAATCAGATTCAATGCCTCTTAACTCATTATCTTTCAAACGTCTTACTGCACGTTCTTCTACAGATGCAATCATGTATATTTTGAGTTCTGCATCTGGTAACACAGTTGTGCCAATATCTCTGCCATCCATTACAACATTTTTTTCATCCGCTAACTTTTGTTGCTGTTCTACTAAAAATGTGCGAACCGATTCTTTAGAGGCAACATATGAAACTTTTTCTGTCACGTCATTTTCTCTTATTCTTTCTGAAACATCTTTACCATTTAAAATGACGCGTTGACCATTATCTAATACAATTTTCAAATCAATTTCTTTAACAAGACGGTCAAAATCTTCAGATTCTTGTTCAATGTAATAAAGTGTTATCGCTCTATACATAGCACCTGTATCCACATAAATCATGTTAAATTGTTGCGCTACTAATTTAGCGATTGTACTTTTACCAGCTGCTGCTGGACCATCTATTGCAATATTTATTTTCTTCATTTTATTAACCTCTCTTGTTCTTTAATCCTATATATTTTATCATAAATTATAAACATATGAATAGGAGGAAAGAAATGAAGAGAATTTTAGTTATACATACTGGTGGAACAATTAGTATGTCAGAAGATAAAGATACAGGTAAAGTAGAAACCAACTCAGAGCATCCAATGCATAGACATCAACAGTTTATACAATCTCTAGGTGACATTACAGAAATCAATCCATTCCAAGTACCTTCTCCACATATGAACAATCAATATATTATTAAATTGAAAAATATCATATGCGAATCAATCAAAAATAATGAATATGATGCATTTGTTATCACGCATGGTACGGATACATTAGAAGAAACAGCTTATTTGTTAGATTTAACAATAGATACTGAGTTACCTATAATTTTAACAGGTGCGATGAGATCTTCCAACGAAATTGGTTCTGACGGTTTATATAACTATGTTTCGGCATTAAAAGTTGCTTCAACTGATGATGCTCAAAATAAAGGCGTCATGGTTGTATTTAATGATGAAATTCATACCGCTAAAAATGTTACGAAGACGCATACTTCGAATACAAGCACTTTTCAAAGCCCTAATTATGGACCGATAGGAAGCGTCACAAAAACACACGTTTCATTCCATCATAAGCCATTTCCTTATAAGAAATATCCTGAAATCAATCCAAATATCAAAATCGGTATTGTAAAAGCACATATGGATTTATCTAGTGATTTATTAAACTTTTTCGTTGACTACAAATACGATGGTTTAATAATTGAAGCACTCGGTCAAGGAAATATGCCTCCAACAGCGTTAGAAGGCATCAAACATTTAATAGAGGCTGATATACCAGTCGTAATGGTTTCACGATCATTAAACGGTATTGTTGGTGGTATATACGCATATGAAGGTGGCGGCTACCAGTTACAACAAATGGGCATTATTTTATCAAATGGTTTAAATGGCCAAAAAGCTCGATTAAAACTTCTTGTAGGATTAAGTAATCAATTAACAAAAGACGATTTAGTACAATATTTCGCATAAAAAATTCCCTGTTATTGCTTCTGAGCAAATAACAGGGATCTTTTTATGATTCTAAAGGTGTTTGTTTCTTTCTGTCTATATCTTGTGCAATCGTGCCGCCATGAAACTTACCATTTTCAATGAAAATAGTGTTGGCATCGTTACCTGCAGCAATAACACCTGCAATATATAAGTTTTCAACATTGGATTCCATCGTATCTTTATTATACGAAGGTGCTGTTCCAAATTCGTTCGTAATCGTTTCAACACCACATGATTCTAAAAACTTATAATCAGGGTGATAGCCGATCATAGCAAAAACGAAATCATTTTTAATTGTGTGAGATTTTCCTTCTTTAGAAAAAGTTAAGGTATCTTCGTCTATACGTTCTACTTCACTATTAAAATGCATCGTAATTTTTTCGTGATTCGCAAGTGATTCAAAGTTAGGTAATATCCATGGTTTGATACTCTTAGAATACTCTGATCCACGATAAAGAACTGTTACATTTGCTCCAGCTTTCTCTAACTCAATTGCAGCATCTACTGCTGAATTCTTCCCGCCAACAATCACAACGTCTTGATTGAAATAAGGATGCGCTTCTTTAAAATAATGCATGACTTTACTTAACTCTTGACCTTCTACTTCTAATTCATTAGGTTGTCCATAATACCCAGTAGCAATCGTTAAAAATCTTACTTTGTAAGTTTGTTTAGTAGTTGAAACTAAAAATCTATTATCTACTTTTTTAACTGCTAACACTTCTTCAAATGTTCTTACATCAATCTGATGATGTTTAACAACTTCTCTATAATAAACGAGTGCTTGGTTCCTTTTAGGCTTTAAGTCTTCAACGATAAACGGCACATCACCGATACCGAGTTTATCACTTGAAGAAAAGAAGGTTTGGTGAGTTGGGTAATTATAAATTGCATCTACTACATTACCTTTTTCAATGACTACTGCATTGATGCCTCTTCTCTTTTGTTCAATTGCAGCACTTAAACCACAAGGACCTCCACCGATTATTAAACTTTCATATTCTTGCATGTACCTTCACTCCTTATAATATCCTCAATCATTATATCAATAAAGAGAGATTAGTAAAATGAATTGATACATAATTTCAGATAAACACACTAGCATGACATCATATATATCAGTTGTTATGAGCATAAAAAAACTGCCAACAAAGATTTTGTCTTTGTTGGCAGTTTAATAGTTAATTGAACATCATGTTATAAAATTATACTTCTTCAGTAACATCAAGAACTTTAAATCCATTTTTAGATAAGTACTTGATAAACTTATCAATATTATTCGATTTTTCTACTTTAATAATCATTCTTCGATACATTTTGTCCGTCTCATCAAATGTTACAAATGAAATCGTATTTAATTTGTGTTTTGCTATAATGCTTGATAGTCGTTTAATTCTACCTTCAGCTTCCACTGATGTAATAGCGATTCTAACACCTTTTTGTTTCATACCAAAAGCTGATTTAAATTGCTCCATTACATCGTATCTTGTAACGATACCTAGAAAATCTTTATCGTCATTGACGACGGCAAGAATTGGGAAATCTTGCAAGTTTAGAAGTGACTCTTCAACAAGTTTATTTTCATTTAAAGAGTGTAAGTCTAAAGTTAAGATTTCTTCAATCAATGTATCATCAATAAATTCATCTCTCGTTACATTTTCTTTTTTAAAGAAATAATGTCTAAAAATACTATATCTTGTAATCATACCAATATACTTTCCATCAGCAACGATTGGTAAACCATCAATCCCGTGATGTTCTAACTTATCCAACGCTGAGTGAATCGTATCTTTCGGATGAGCAATATAACACTTTTCTTTCGATATCATTATATTCGTTAAATACATAAATCCATCCCCTTTAGTTTATGTCTATGGTATTACTAAATTCTGACCTTGAGATAATTCATTGCCAGAAATACCATTTGCTTGTCTGATTTTATCTACGTTTTCAGGTGAACCACTACCGTAATATTGAATAGCGATACGATATAAGTTTTCTTTACCTGTTACAGTGTGTGCTTGTTGTGATTGATTTTGGTTTTGATTACTTTGTGCATTTTGTTCAGTTTGATTATTTGCTGCATCTTGTGCGGCATTTTGAACATCTTCATTTTCAGCATTTTCGTTATATTGATTTACACTATTGTCGCTGTTTTGATTTTGATCAGTTTGATTATTTTGTTCATCTGATCCATTTTCATTCGTGCTATTTTCAGATGAGTTTTCAGATGAATTTTCAGATGATTCACTAGAAGCGTTTGAGTTGTTATTTTTATCTGAATCATTTGATTGCTTATCGCTATCTTCTGATTTCTTCTCTTCATCTTTTTTAGCTCTTTCTTTCTCTGCTTGTTCATCCGCTTTTTTCTTAGTATCACTGTTAGTTTGTTCAGTTTTTTCGGCAATTTCTTTACCATTGTCTTTATTGGTACCATTTAAGTACATGCCAAGGAATATTGCCAGAGCCCCTAAGATAAGAATGGCAGCTATTATCGGTATTAAAGCTTTTTTAAACTTGCTAGAATTACCATCGTCTCCATTATTACCACTCTGTCCACTATTACCACCATTAGGCGGTGTGCCTCCACCGGAAGCTCCTGCAGCACCGGCACCGGCTGCACCTGCAGCACCTACGCCAGCAGCGGCAGCGCCTTTTTTCTTGTTCGATTTATCTTTATTATCATTCTGATTGTTTTCTTGCTTATTTTGATTTTTTTGGTCTTTATGACCTTTATGGGCTGCTGAAGCTGCAGCTCCTGCGCCAACTGCAGCGGCTCCGCCTGCTACTGCTGCGCCTTTTTTCTTGTTCGATTTATCTTTATTATCATTCTGATTGTTTTCTTGCTTATTTTGATTTTTTTGGTCTTTATGACCTTTATGGGCTGCTGAAGCTGCAGCTCCTGCGCCAACTGCAGCGGCTCCGCCTGCTACTGCTGCGCCTTTTTTCTTGTTCGATTTATCTTTATTATCATTCTGATTGTTTTCTTGCTTATTTTGGTTATTTTGATCTTTTTGACCATTATTGGCTGCTGAAGCTGCAGCTCCTGCGCCAACTGCACCGGCTCCGCCTGCTACTGCAGCTTTTTTGCCTTTATTATCATTTTCTGACTTCTGTTGTTCAACCTTTTGTTCAGGTTTGTCAGTTAAAGATTTTTTTGGACGCTTTTTATTATTATCATTATGTTTAGAAGCACCAACACCTGCAGCGGCTCCTGCTGCGCCTATTCCAGCAGCACCAGCTTTATTAGTTGAATCTTGTTTAGGTGTCGCTGGTTCTTCTTTAATTTCTTGTTCTTGCTTCACATCTTCGTTATTCTTCTGTTTATTAGCCTCTTCTTTTCTACGTTGTCTTCTTAATGCACCTCTTGGTGGATACGTTTGTTCGTTTTTACGCTGTTGCTTATTATCTTGTTTTGAATCTTCTACTTCTTTCCGATTAGATTGACTATTATTGTTCGTCTCTTCGGTGTTTACTTCTTCTTTCTTTACCTTGTCTTCAGGTCGTTCTATCGGTTGACGACTCTTTTCAAACTCGTCTTTAAAATTATCTTTAGACAATAAACTCACCTCATCATTATCTTTTTGATTTTAAATATATTGAATTATACTTCATTATATCCCTGTTCAACTTATCAAGTAAAGCAATCCTATTAAAATATTGCATTTAATCTATTTTGATAAGATATTCTTCGTTTAACTTCTTTAATGTTCGGTAATTTTAATAACTTTACATTGTTACAGTTATCACAGCATTTATCTTTTTGATTAACAGATTCATTGAAATATTGCATTAAATAACTTCTTCTACAATAGTTACTTTGAATATAGTTTTTCATATAATGAAATGCAGCTAATTTTTGATCTTGTTCTGCTTGAATTTTATCTTTTAATTGTTCGAAAGGATATAGCTCAAGAAGGAATTTAATATTCGTCGTAACTTCCTCATTTAACTGATACCCTTGTTCGTATAAATTAAGCATATCTAAATCGATTCCATGATCATGTGCCAAGTGATTAAGAATTAATAAATCACGCGACGTAAATAAACTTAATGCTTGTGACGGCTCACCATCTCTCCCCGCTCTACCAACTTCTTGGACATATTTAGAAGGAGATGTTGGCAAATGGTAATGGATAACTGTTCTAACATCTTGTTTGTTTATACCCATGCCGAAAGCACTTGTCGCTACGATTATTTTGATATCATTGTTAATAAACTGTGTTTGAACTGTTGTTCTTTCTTGATAGTCTAAATCACCATGATAAATACCCGTTAAATAACCTTCTTTATATATAATATCAGCTAATTCGTGACATTTTTTCTTTGAAGATACGTAAATGATAGTAGGACCTGATTCTTTTATTTCATTTAATAAAAATTTGTCTTTTTCTTCTTCGCTCTCAAAGTTAAAATGATGATACATAATATTTGAACGATTTAATCCTTCTTTATGTATTTTGAATGTTCTTTTCGTAATTTCTTGTATATCTTCCACCATTTTATCCGTTAATGTTGCCGTTAACGCAATTACTTGAGCATGATTAAAATATTGCGTCACTTTTGAAATGAGTGCATAGTGTGGTCTAAAATCAAATCCCCATTCACTTAAACAGTGCGCTTCATCTAATACGATATATTTAAAATCTATTGATTTGAAATGTTTGAAATTATGCTCTTCATAAATAAACTCTGGACTACAAAATATAAATTGATACTGAGATAAAGATTTAAATATGTCTCGCTTTTCATCAATCGATAATGCTGAATGTATGGCTACCGCATTTTTTTCTCCATTTAATTTCATTTGTACAACTTGATCATCCATTAATGAAATTAAAGGTGATATGATGAGAACCCTACCTCCCGTAATATAAGCTGGTAATTGATAACACAAACTTTTACCTGCACCAGTTGAAAGAATGCTTAATACATCATGACCATCTAGTATATTTTGAACAGTTTCTTCTTGCCCATTTCTAAATGTTTCATATCCAAAATATTGTTTGAGTTTACTGTGTAACATTCAATCCCTCCATTGCATAGATCACATACATTAATTTAATTTCAAAATAAGTGAATTCACCTAATGATTCATAATAATATTTCAAATTTTGATTTGGCTTGTCTTCAAAAACTTTTACAAATCCCAAAAATTTATCATCATCAATGTACTTGTTTTTATCTGTTAAATAACCTTTAATATACATTTCTATGACATGATCATGAATTGTATGCGACTTAACATTTTTTAAGCGTGCTAATGTTTCAATATCGTAAGTTTGATTTAATAATTGATAAGTCGTTAATGTTTGTTGATGTAACTTAGGCATAAATTTAATTTGAGATAAAATTGGGTATTTGTCTTCATTTTGCAGCGTTACTTGTATAAATTGATATTCCTCCACTAAATGCGCTTTTAATTTAATAATAGATATATCTTCTAACAGTGCTATTTGTTCTGTGGTATATGGGGTTTCTCGATAACCTGCTAATAAGTAATGAACATAGATTTCATTAAAAAATTGATTCATATCTTCAAATAAGTGATGAACTTCTGTTATAAATTGATTTTCACTATCATCTTTAATAGATATGTATAATTCTTTTGCCTTGAATTGTATCGTTTTATCATTAATAATGGGTTGATAAGAGAAATGTTCATGTTTTCTCTGGCTAACCATTTGAATTAACAGTAATAAAGTGCCTACTGTTTGTGTGGCTTGATGGTAAAAATAGTCACCTACAATCGGCTTTAAATCTTTATTTATTTGTTGTTCAACAACCTTTTCAAAATCCGCATATTTTAGGTTAGGTAAACAACCATAATATAATTTTAAATGCTCAATCGTAGCATCAAAATATGTTTGGTGCGTTTTCTTCCCAGTTAAAATATTATAAATACTTTTATACGTTTTATTTTCGTGTTTCATAGAAAGGGTTTTCATAATTATGTCTTGCAAATCAGTCACCTCATTTATTATAAAAATGTTGAAAAATATATGTGTTATCACTAAAATAAGTATGTATAATAAGTGTAGCATGTTTTTTAAAGGAGGCGAAAATTTTGGCTAAATACACAATAGTAGATATGGATACATGTATCGCGTGTGGTGCATGTGGAGCAGCTGCCCCCGATATATATGATTATGACGATGAGGGAATCGCCTACGTAATATTAGACGACAATAAGGGAATCGAAGCTGTCCCAGAAGAATTACTCGAAGATATGGAAGATGCTTTCGAAGGTTGTCCAACAGATTCAATTAAAATAGCAGATGAATCGTTTGACGGAGACGCACTTAAATTCGAATAATATAGATTAATAAAGCTTGGGAATCATTCCTTTGCTCATAAAAAAATAACAACTCATTTCACTGATGTATTCAGCTAGAAATGAGTTGTTATTTTTTATGAAATAGCTTGGTATGTTTTAAAATCTTGGAGAGAATTATAAAGATTGTTTGCTATTTATCATGTGAGCTCTGACTTGATAATATCAACGGCTCTATTTATCATGTGGGTCTGACTTGATAATATCAACGGCTCTATTTATCATGTGGAGCCTGACTTGATAAATTCATGGATAAAACGCACGAAGACTCAGAAAATATCATGCTCAAAATAAAGAAACATATCACGCTATTACTGAGAAAATTCAGTAGCGTGATATGTTTTAATTTATTTTATAATTGTTTTGAGTTTATCAAAGATGATTAAGTATATGACTGAAATCACAATACCTTTTATTAAATTGAATGGAATGATACCTGCAGATACAATCATTTTTAAATTATGCGCAAGATCTGCTAAGTTCATGATTTGACCGTATAAAGGTAATAATACAAAATAGTTCATTAAACTCATAAATACAGTCATCAATATGACACCTGTTATTAAACCATAACCCATGAACAGTTTAGATTTTTTAATACGGTAAAAATAGTATGTTGGTATAATTAAACAAACTGAAGCTAAAAAGTTAGCCGTATTTCCGATTGGTTCATGTGATACGATTAAAAAGTTTAATACATTTTTAAATAATGCAACTAATATTCCTGATACTGGGCCAAATGCAAATGTCGCCACAAGTACTGGCACATCGCTGAAATCCATCGTTAAATATGGTGGTAAAAATGGCAATGGAAATTTTAAAAACATTAAAATAAAGCTGATTGCAATAAGCATACTTACAGTGAGTAAGCGTTTTGTTTTGTTATCGTTAGACATATAAACTCCTCCTATTCATCTCGTAAGAATAGGAGGAAAGCAATAGCAAATAAACCTAGCATAAACTAGATCTTTTCCTCCATCTTCTCCCATCCAGACTTTAACTGTCGGCCTTAGATTTTCACTAAGTCAGCCAATGCACATATAAACATATGTATTGGGTCGCGGGCTATAACCGCCGGTATGGAATTACACCAAACCCCGAAGATGAATTTTTATTAAATTTTATTTTTATGATTCATATATTAGCACAATACTAAAAAACTTTCATTAAAACGACTCATAATTTATTTATTTAGGTAAAGTAATTATAAATTTCGTGCCTTTTTCTTGTTCACTTGTCACATTTATCGTACCATCATGAGCATCGACAATCTTTTGTACGATAAACAATCCAAGTCCGGTACCGTGTTTACCTCTTGTACGTGATGCATCCACTTTATAAAATCGATCAAAAATCTGTTCTAAATGTTCTTTCGCAATACCGACTCCTGTATCTTGAACAGTGATTACAAAATCTTCTTCTTGTGTGTCATCGAATATAACGTCAATTGAATCTTTCTGATGCGTATATCTTACAGCATTATCAATTAAATTCGTTAATATTTGCTCGATTCTATCACTATCACCGTACCAATTAATAGCTTCGCCAATATGTTTTACGTTTAAATTCAAGCCATTTTCTCGTGCTTGTGGCAAAAATTTAGTATCTATTTTATTGATGAGCGTCGATATTTCAAATTCATCTAGATGAACTTTAATACCTTCAGCATCCATTTTGGCAACTTCTAATAGTTCGTTAATGAGCCTGCTCAACCTTTTAGACTCATCTAAAATGATAAATAGAAAATCATCTACATCTTTTTTGTCTGTCACTACACCATCAACGATAGCTTCTGTATAACCTTGCAACATGGAAATAGGTGTTCTTAACTCATGTGAAACACTTGCTATAAAGTCTTTTTTCATTTGATCCATATGGTGTTCTTCAGTCATATCTCGAATGATAACAACAATTCCAGATGAACCATCATTTTGTATGCTGTCAATGTATGTTGATATTACAACATAATATTTATGACCTACTTCATACTCAAAGAATTGAGTGTTTTTCTCTTTAAATGTTTCATTTCTTTGAATTGAAATATCTACATGTTGATATTCTTTAACTTCTTTTAAGAATGCATCGGCTTTGGAATTAGATATAATGATTTCATTTTTATCATTTATACCGAGCACACCATCAATCATAGAATTTATAAGTTTTTCTTGAATGTTATTTTTTGATTTAACGTCATCAATATTCGTTCTTATATCTTTACTCATTTTATTAAATGCCAAACCTAGTTCTCCAATTTCGTCACGCGTATAAATAGGAACTTTCTCTGTATAATGACCTTTCGCAACTTTAAAAGCAGCGTGTTTAAGTTGAATGAGCGGTTTAGTAATTCTATTTGAAAGGAAAAATGCAAATACTGTACTGACAACTAATAATATAATTGCAGAAACTAAAATACTGAGCGTCACGACATTTTGAGCTTCTTTAATGGTATTGATATCTTGGAATAAAAATATACCCGCTTCATCTGTTTGAAAAGCTTGCGATGGATAACCTAATAAAATATAGGTGTGCTTTTCACCATTGAATGACAAATTGATTTCTTTTAATACATGTTTATCCTTGTTAAAAACTTTGTCAAAAGCATGATTTGTTCTAATTTCATCAATCATGACATCTTTTAGTGGATCGTCAGATTGTTTCGTTAAATCCTGATTGTTTTTAATGATAATGAGTCCTGCTGGATCTTCAATTAGTTCTTTAGCATAATCAATCACATGTTCTTTCTCATGTGAATTAAGAAGTAGCCGTTCAATTTTACTGGCATTATTGTATAAGTTCTCACCTGTATTGGAAGTATTGTATGATTGCAAAAAAGTTATGAGAAAGGCGCTTAATAAAAGTAAAACTGTCGTTACTATTAATATAATAGATAACCACAGTTTTACAACAACACTATTTAATCGATTCATTATTCAGGAACCTCAAATTTATAACCTACGCCCCACACTGTATGAATCATTTGCGCAGCCTCTTCTGAAACGCGATTTAACTTTTCACGCAATCTTTTTACATGGGTATCAACTGTTCTTAAATCTCCGTAGAACTCATAATGCCATACTTCTTTTAAGAGTTGTTCCCTATCAAATACTTTATCTGGTGATTTTGCTAAATACAATAATAATTCATACTCTTTAGGCGTTAAATTCACTTCTTTATGATCAGCTAATACACGATGTGCATCATTATCAATGACAAGATTTTCAAATACAATTAAATCTTTCGCTGTATTAGTTTGATTAACCATTGAATGATTTGTCGTGCGTCTTAATAATGCTTTTACACGCAAGACAACTTCTCTTGGAGAGAACGGTTTTACTATGTAATCATCTGCTCCAATTTCAAATCCTTCTACCCTATTATTTTCTTCGCCTTTAGCAGTCAGCATAATAATAGGTGTTGACTTTGTTTCTCTAATTCTTTTACATACTTCAATACCATCTATTTCGGGTAACATTAAGTCTAACAATATACAGTCATAATCTTCGTTTAAAGCTTTATCTAAGGCGATTTGTCCATTCTCAGCCTCATCTGTTTCATAACCTTCTCTTTCAAGGTACATTGTTACTAACTTGCGAATTCTATCTTCATCATCTACAACTAAAATACGGTCTGTCATACTTGCTGAACTCCCTTCTAGCATTTTTTAAGCATAAGAATGTAAACCAGCTACTATTAAATTAACTGCAATAACATTAAATAGTATTATTGCAAGGCCGCCAACAGCTAACCATGCTGATTTTCGACCTTCCCAGCCTTTACCTAATCTTAAATGCAGGAATATCGCATAATACAAGAATGTGATGAGCGCCCATACTTCTTTAGGATCCCATCCCCAATATCTACTCCAAGCCATTTGAGCCCAGATACTAGCGAATAAAATACCACCAAGTGCAAATAGAGGGAATCCAATAATTACTGCTCGATATCCGATTTCATCCATTAAGGATAGATTGACTCTTTTCGTCAATGGTTTTATAAGACTGAACAATGTTTTTCCTTTTAAAATCAATCTCAGTATACCATATAAGACCGAGCCAATAACAATCGACCAAATCACTGTATTTAATTTTTGAGCATTTATAACTGCAGGTAATTCAATTTTACTCCAACTTAATATATCCGTTCTTTCGATTGGTTCATAATCACTTCCTGATACATGATCCACGAGCAGACTATCTTGCTGTGTTACAAATGCAGGTAAATGATAATGTTGTACGGAATTATTATCGTTCTTATCTATAAAGAAGTATGTGTCGTCGTATCCTGCAATATCTTTCATAACCACCGTAGTTAAAATAAAACCGATTATGATAATAACGAAATACATAATCACTTCAACAAAGAAACTATGTATAGACTTTTCTTTCGGGCTGACTGCTGCAAATAAATAAATCAAACCAGCAACACAGCTTATTGATAAAATACCGTAAGAAATCGTTACTGTAATAACATGTATCGCTAACCAGCTAGATTGTAATGCAGGAATTAATGGTGAAACATCTCTAGAAAACATACTTGCATACGCTATAAGCAGCATAGCGATTGGTAAAACAAACAGTGCAAGAATAGGTGTTTTGTATATTGAATAAATGACAAGAAAACCACCTACCATCATGATTCCAAACATTGTTAAAAATTCATACATATTACTTACTGGCGCATGTCCTGCAGCAATCCATCTTGTAATAAAGTATATGATTTGTAATACAAAACCAATAGCTGTTAATGCTACACCAATTTTCGCGCTTCTATTTTTAGAAGAACGTACTGAAAATGAAAATGGTACAACTGCTACTAAATATAATATAAATGCAGAATATAAACTGATATTACTTATATTTAAAATGAAATCTTTATCCATTATTTGCCTCCTTGCTTTCGTGTATGTCTTCCTTTGTATCTTTAATATGGGTAATTTGATGTTTATCTAGTACTTGATTAATCTCTTTACTAAATCCATAGTAATTCTTATTTGTATGACCTGCAATATTAAATTCACCTTTATCTGTATTAATCCAAATACGTCTATGATTAATGTATGAACCTACTGCTAAGCCTATTAAGAATATAACAAATCCAGTAAATAAAATCGGTAGCGTTAAATCTTTTTTAACAGCTAATACTGTTGCCCATTGATTGGTAGCATTCGCAAACTTAACATCATATTGATTACCTTTAGATATATCTTGTGACTCTTTAATTCTTAAGAAACTAAATTCAGGTTTTTCACCTTTTTTAGTCACTTCAAACACAAAAGCAGGATTATTTGGATTTGGTGATTTAGTAGCTAATACACCATTTTCTATTTTTTCATAATCCGGCGCGTAACTTCTTAATTTAACAGTTAGGTCGTCCGTAAGCTTATATTCTTTTTTTGGACTTTCTAAATTAACCGTAAATGATTGACCTAATGCTTTTCCATCTTTCGTTTTTAAATTAAAAGTCATTTCTTTTAATGAAGAATTATCAAAACTACTTTGATAAAATTGCAAATGATCATATGTTAAGGGGTGATTAACTTTAATAGAATCTGAAGCAACTGCTTTTAAGTTCTCATTTGAACCAATAACATCTTGTTTGTCATTCTCATATAGTGTTGCTTTAGTTTCATAATTTTTAGCAATTTTATTTAAACTAGGATCAATTGATTCCGGATTGGAATTAGATTGAGATTTCTGATTATATTCTTCATATATAAAGTCATTATTTTTTATATAATATGCTCTATCAGTACCAGGGACAGGTTTCGTCTCACCTTCTTTAACATAAAGCATTTCATCTAAATAAAAACCTGGTAAAAATCTAAGCATTGCTCCAAATAGTAAAATGATAAGACCTGTATGATTTATGTACGGACCATATCTAGACAAGCGACCCTTTTCAAGGAGTAAATGATTTCCATCTTGTTTTACTTTATATCTTTTATTCTTAAATGATTTACCAATACCCTCTAAGTCGACTTGATCTTGAGTTGTCATATTTAATCTTTGACGTTTATAAAATGAGTTGTGCTTTTTCGTCCTTTGATTTTTCAAAGATTTATGTAATGGTATCCCTCTGTCTATACTAGAAGTAATGATTGAGAACGCCACTAAACCTAGTAAAATTAAAAACCACCAAGAGCTATATAAATTATGAAAACCTAATTTATAATAAAGTAAACCTAATGAACCATAATGTTCATAATAATATTGTTCTGGATTAACATTCATAGGGATAAAATATTCTTGAGGGAATATCGTACCTATTGATGCAGCTATAACAGTTAATACAAGTAATGTAACGCCCGTCTTAACTGAAGCAAAGAAATTCCAAACACGATCTAAAATCGTTCTATTTTTAGTCTTTGAACGTATTGCTTGTCCATCATAACGCATTACGTCGGTTGTCTTTTTCTTATCATAGTCGTCATTTATTAAGCGACCACAGTTTAAGCAGAGTTGAGTTCCTTCTGGGTTCTTATGCCCGCACTCACATACTATTTGCTTGTTGCTCACCTTTAATCCCCCTCTATTTCACTTTGACCATTTCCATTTCTTTAATGATTTGTTTCTTAGAAAGTTCACCAGTATGCTTAGATTTCACTTTACCATCTTTATCTACAGTTATAGTTGTAGGTAATGGGTTTACACCATAAGCATCCGTTACCAAATTATCATTATCCATCGCTACATTAAATGTAGGTGTTTCTTTTAATGAACTTAAATATTGTTTGATTTGTTGCGGATTATTTCTAACATGTATAGCAACGACCTCTACGCCTTTGTCTTTGTAATTTTGATATTGTCTTTCTAGTTCAGGCATTTCACGTTTACAAGGCTCACACCAAGTTCCCCAAAAGTTGATTAATACGCCTTTACCACGTAAATCTTTTAAATTTACTTTTTTACCATCAATCGTTTCAAGTTCAAATAGTGGCGCGTCATCTCCTACTTGAGCAATTTTATCATGATCTTTAGTAAGGCTAGACCATACCGTAAATATAATTGCGAGAAGAATAACTGCCGTAATAATAATTTGGAGTATAGACTTCTGTTTTTTCTTCATTTATTATCCTCCCTAACACAATAAAAAAACCATACATATACAATGTTATGGTGTTTTGTTTAGTATATCATGACTAAAAAGCAGATTAGTGGCATTATTGTGAACGTTTACAGTTTATTTACCGTCTTGTGCTAAATGTCTTAATACTTTTATTTCATGTGGTGATAACGTTCTACCTTGTCCTGCATTTAAGCCTTTTAAATTTAAAGGACCGTATTCTACTCTTGATAGTTTGACAACTTCATGTCCAAAATGACTAAACATTCTTCTAACTTGTCTATTTCTACCTTCTGTAATTGTTAATTCTACATGCGTTACATTTCGTTCTTTATCTTGACTCTTCACCTTAACAATCGCAGGTTGTGTTACACCATCTTCAAGTTGTATCCCTTTTTCAAGCTGCTTAACTTCTTCTCTTAATAAATATCCTTTTAATTTAGCAACGTATTTTTTTTGAATTTTATAACGTGGATGTGTCATTAAATTAGTGAATTCTCCATCATTTGTTAAAATGAGTAAACCTGAAGTATCATAGTCTAAACGACCTACAGGGAAGATTCTCGCCTTAATATCTTTGAAGAAATCAGTAACAACTGTTCTTCCTTTATCATCAGATACACTTGTAATGACTTTTGTTGGTTTATGGAACAAAATATAAAGTTTATTAGGCATTTCTAAAGGAATACCTTCAACTACAATATAATCTGAATCTCTTACTTTAGTACCTAGTTCTGTAACTTGTTTAGAATTGACATAAACGAGTCCTTCTTCAATCAATTTTTCTGCTTTTCTACGTGAAGTATATCCACTTTTCGCGATTACCTTTTGTAATCTATCTAATTCTTCGCTCATATTTATTGCTCCTCATTATTTTGTTTTTCGTTCATGCTACTAAAAAACAAATCCATTTCTTCTTGTTCATTTTCTTCGTTTGTTGATTTAGGTAAATCGTCTAAAGAAGTAAGCCCAAATACATTTAAAAAATAATCTGTTGTATAGAGTAATTGACTTCTAGATTGATCATTGTGCTTAGATTCTACAACACCTTTAGCGATTAAAGTTTTAACAGATGCATCTGAATTCACACCTCGTATCACTTCAATATCACTTCTTGTTACAGGCTGATTATATGCAATAATTGATAAAGTTTCTAAAGCTGCTTGTGATAATTTTGTATTCATATTCTCAATCATCAATTTTTCTAGATATTCATGCATAATGGGTTTAGCCGTTAGAATACATTTGTTACCATAAAATATAATTTGCAATGTTTCTCTTTCATATTCAGCAGCCATATCTTTCAACTGTGATGGCGTAATTTCTAGTAATTCACACAATTGATTTCTTTCAATACCTTCATCACCTAATGAATATAATAAACCTTCTAATAATCCTAATTTACTCACTGACATAGTTCACGCCTCGATTTATAGTTATTTCCCCAAACTGATATTGCTGAAAAACATCAATTTGTCTTAATCTCATCATTTCTAATATTGCCAAAAACATTGTTACTAATACATTTGTCGTTAAATTTGGTGGCAAAGTTTCAAAAAAGTTATAGCTTTTACGTTGAGAAAGTTGTTTATGAATGGTTGTAGTCGCCATCTCAATCGTATAACTATCCTCATTTACGGTTACATGCTGTGGTTGATTGAACCTTTGTCTCCTTTTAGTACGTTGATAAGCAATAATTAAATCAGTCATATCCAAATCTAAAGGTGCACGTTTATCATGCATTTCTTCAAATTTAGATAAATCTGCAGGTTTTTTAATAAATATTTGTTCTCTATCGTTCTTTTTAAGATTTAATAATTCTGCATATTCTTTATAATTTTGATATTCTATTAACTGTTTAACTAAATCGTCCCTTGGATCATCTTCAAATTCATCGATATCTGAAGGTTGTGTAGGTAGCAATAATTTACTTTTTATCATTAATAACTCTGAAGCCATAACTAAATATTCACTTGCCACATTTATTTCTAATATCTTCATTTGATGTATATAACTTAAATATTGTTCAGTCAGTTCCTTCATTGGAATATCATAAATATCAATTTCGTATTTCTGTATTAAATGAAGTAACAAATCCAAAGGTCCTTCAAAGGCATCAAGTTTTACTTCATACATTTAAAACTTCCTCATTTCTATTCCTTTTACGTGCATAAACCTAAAAATTATTATACCATGATTACGTATAAAGATTCTATGCTGAGAGGGATTAAAAATGGAAACACAAGTTATGTCATTTCATTATCACTTCCATGTCTTAAGACATTACTTTGAATGTCACGATATATTAGAAGAACATTGGAAAGATCAAACACGTTTTAGTAAGAATGATGCGATCGTAAGTTTAATATTATTTTCTACTGCATGCTATCACTATAGACGCGGTAATGTTAAAGGCGCTCTTAAAACTTATAAAAAATCATTACAAATTGCAGAATACAATGATGACTTTGATCATTTAGGTATTGAAAGAACACCTTATATATCCATTATCAATTCTGAAATGATGCGTATAGCGCAAGGTGAAGCATATCGCAATATACAGCTCCCATTAACAAATGCATGCTACCAAGCTTTAGAAAGTGCATATGATGACTTTGAATTCAATTATAATATGGATGTTTCGGACTATATTAAGCATCATCATTTACATAGAGACAGAACAGAAGTTATAGAAAGCCGAATGTCAGCATTTAACCAACGTCACTCTAAACTATAAACAGCCAATAAACAAGCCCCCATACGATAACAAACGTTAATAGAACAGCTAATGTTCTATATTTTTTTGATTCGTTATTCTGTGACTCATCATTGTGGTTATTCTTCTTCATGTTTATGCTCCTTTCTTGCCCGTGGATGGTAATTCAAATACATATCTCGTATTTGTTTTTTAGAAATATGTGTGTAGAGTTGAGTTGTTGAAATGTCTGAATGTCCTAACATTTCTTGAACAGCTCTTAAGTCTGCACCATTTTCTAGCAAGTGTGTCGCAAATGAATGTCTTAATGTATGAGGTGTTAACGTTTTAGTGATGCCTTTTTCCAGTCCGATTTTCTTTAATATTTTCCAAAATCCTTGGCGAGATAAAGCGCCACCTCTAGCATTTAAAAACAAAACATCTGTGACTTGTTTCTTTAATAAATTCGGTCTCACTTCTTGAACATAATACCTCAATATTCCCATTAAATGTTCTCCTAAAGGAACAATTCGTTCTTTGTTCCCTTTACCGAACACTCTTATAAATCCCATCGTTAAATTAACATCTTCAACTTTTAATTGAATGAGTTCTGTAACCCTGACGCCAGTTCCGTATAGCAACTCAAGCATCGCTTTATCACGTTCATCTCTCTCATTTGTAATATGTGTAAAGGTTAATAATTGATTAACTTCTTCTTCACTTAGAACATCTGGAAGCTTTTGCTCGTATTTTGGCGTTTCAATTAAAATTGTTGGATCTTTAACTGCATATTTCTCTCTTATTGCAAACTGATGAAAACTTCTAATGGTCGCTGCTAATCTAGCAATCGTTTTTGAAGATTTTCCTTCTTCTTTCAAATGAGCAAAATATTTCTGAATCACAATACGGTCAATATTATCTATATGACTAATTTTCTTTTTCTTTATATATTGATTATACTGTGTTAAATCGCGATTATAAGATTGAATAGTATTTTGACTTAATCCTTTTTCTAGCCTGATAAAATCTATAAATTCATTTATGACTTGATCCATTGACTCACCTCATTGTTGTCATTATTTTACCATAAAAAAAGACATCACTAAAATCAGTATGTAACTTCATTTAGTAACGTCAATATATAGATTTATTCTTCACGACATCTATGACAAACACCATGGAAAGTTAATCGATGGTCTAAAATTTTAAAGTTAAATTCTTTCTCAACACGACGCTCAACATCTTCTAATAAATCTTCTTCAATTTCATCAACTGCGCCACATTCCATACAAACCATATGATGATGGAAATGCTTTGCGCCTTCTTTTCTTAAATCAAATCGTGCAACCCCGTCACCAAAGTTAATTTTATCGACTACTTTTAGTTCAGCTAAAAGCTCAAGTGTGCGATAAACAGTTGCTAATCCAATCTCAGGTGCCTTATCTTTAACTTTTAAGTAAACATCCTCTGCACTTAAATGATCGGCTTCATTCTCAAGTAGTACTCTAACTGTCGCTTCTCTTTGCGGCGTTAATTTGTAGGAAGCTTTGTGTAACTGCTCTTTCACACGTTGTATACGTTCTTCCAACTTGACACCTTCTTTCTTAAATAAAATCATTATCAATTAGAATTGTATTCGTATACTAAAGTACCAATAATCCGTGAAAAAAGCAAGAAAAAATATCGCATTATTTAGAATGATTATAATTTAATAACAAGTATTGAAAAGCGATCAATGTTTTAGCATCTTCTATCTCTTGAGATAATAACAACGACTTAATATTGTCGATTGGAATTTTACTTAAATGTAAAAATTCGTCTTCATCTAAATTAACTTTACCTTCTTTCAAATCTTTAGCTATGTATATACTCACTTTTTCATTACAAAATCCCGGACAACCATATACTTCACCGATAAGCTCTAATTTATCAGCAATATATCCTGTTTCTTCTTCTAATTCTCGTTTTGCAGCACTTTCTCGTTCTTCTCCAACTTCTAACTTTCCAGCTGGAATTTCGATTAATGTCTTTTCCATCGCTTTTCTAAATTGTTCGACTACTATTACTTCGTTTTCAGGTGTAATTGCAAGTACTGATACTGCACCATTATGTAAAACAATTTCTCGTTCACTTGTATTGCCATTCGGTAATTGGACTTTATGTTTTTCAAGGTCAATAATGCTTCCACTATATATAACTTCTTTCGATATCGTTTCTTCTGTTAGTTTCATTCAAGTGCCCCTCTTTTCATTTAAATAATTAATCTGCTAAACTTAATATATAAAGTGTAGCGAAAGGAGCTTCAATATGCAAAAAAATACATTAAAAAGTGGTATAGAAATTTCTGAAGTTGGTTTAGGATGTATGAGTTTAGGAACAGATGTGAATCACGCTGAAACAATCATTGATGAAGCAGTTCAACAAGGCATCACATATTTTGATACAGCAGATTTATATGATTACGGTGAAAACGAAAAAATAGTAGGTAAACTTTTAAAGAAATATCAAAATCAAAACGATATTGTTATTGGCTCAAAAGTTGGAAACCATTTTAACAAAGAAACAAAAGAACATTATTGGGACCCTTCAAAAGAACATATTATGCGTAGTGTGAAAGAATCATTACAAAGATTGGACTTAGAACAATTAGATTTATATATGTTACACGGCGGTACAATAGAAGATAACAAAGATGAAACAATTGAAGCTTTCGAAAGATTAAAAGAAGAAGGATTAATTAAGGCATATGGTATTTCATCTATTCGACCAAATGTTATCGATTATTATTTAAAAAATAGTAATATCGAAACAATTATGATGCAGTTTAGTCTTTTAGATAATAGACCAGAAGATTTATTAGAACAAATCGATCAACACGGTGTGAAAGTATTAGCAAGAGGACCAGTATCTAAAGGCTTATTAACAAGCAAATCTACAGAAGTCCTTGAAAAGAAATTCAAAGATGGGTTACTAGATTACAACTATAGCGATTTAACAGATACGATTTCTAAACTCAACAGTGAATATGACAATTTATCAGCCGTTACACTCAACTATTTGAAATCATTCAATGCACTAGGATCAATCATTACAGGCGCAAGTTCACCAAAACAGTTAGTAGATAGTATTCAAAACTATCACGAAACATTGACAGAAGAGCAAATTAAGCATGCAAGATCGATTGTTAAGAATTTAGAATATACAAATCATTTATCATAGCAATAAAAAAATTTGAGAGATAAATCCCAACTCAAAATAAATAACAACTCATTTCACTGATGTATTCAGCTAGAAATGAGTTGTTATTTTTTATGAAATAGCTTGCTATGTTTTAAAATCTTACGATTTTGAAAGTGCATGCTTGCCTTATGAATATGGTTCGAGCCTGTAGTCTCTCTCATACTATTCCTCCAAGTATCAGCACTTTACAAAACCAATATGAGATACATGCTCAACTCACGCTACTGTTTTTTTAGTAAATAGCTTGATATGTTTTAAAATCTTACGATTTTGAAAGTGCATACTTGCCTGATGGATATGGTACGAGCCTGTAGTCTCTCTCTCATACTATTCCCCCGGGCGTCAGCACTTTACAAAATCGTTAAAAAGAAAAAATAGGGCTAACAGATCACTACGTGAAGTTAGCCCTAAAATCTATAAACTAATTATTTGTTCCCAATAGAAAAATAAACCTATAATAATTCCTAATAAAAAACCTACAAATACTATTTTTCTAAAAGGTATACGTTTATCTACTGGATTTATTAAATAATTAGAGAACAATCCTATTCCTATTGTCAATAAAATGATTACGATAATCATAAATAACACTTCCATTTTTAACTCCTTAATGTCTATGTAAATGATAGCTCTAAGAATTACCATTTTTCATATATTTTTTATTTGTTCTTTTAAGTACATGCTGTATGTTGCAAGACTTACCAAACAAGCTACATAGAAGCCCTGTATGTTGCAAGACTCACCAAACAAGCTACATAGAACGTCTGTATGTTGCAAGACTCATCAAACAAGCAACATAGAAGCCCTGTATGTTGCAAGACTAGCCAAACAAGCTACATAGAACATCTGAATGTTGCAAGACTCACCAAACAAGCTACATAGAACCTCCGAATCGTTCCTGTCCCAATTTCATTTTTATAAACTTTATATTTTCTTGCTTAGAAATGCTTTTTTAAATAACTGCTCAAATGTTCGTGGTGCTAATTGATAAATTCTCAAACCGAAGTCCATCCATCGAGGGTTGTTAATTTCTGTTTTCTTTTTAATTATGCCTTCGATAATTTGTTCTCCTAATTGCTCTATATTAATCTGAATATGATTTGTGAGATCTTGAAATGTTCCTGTTGGATCTGCTTTTACGTGAAATTGTGATTCAAATGGTCCAGGATTAACGGTTAATACATGTAAATCTTCTCTTTCTAATCTGTATGAGTTCGTAAAACTGCTAAGTGCTGCTTTAGATGCTGCATAATGACTCGCGTATGGCGTTGTTACTTTCGATGATATTGAAGATATATTGACTACTGAGCCGCCTCTTTTTAAAAATGGTGTTATTTTGTTTAATAACAGTATCAAGTTTACGAGATTGATATTATAGATTTCTTTAATTTCTTCATGAGTGTGATTTTCGTTTGATTTAAAATAGCCTAATCCAGCATTATTAATCACACCATCATATTTATTCTTTTTATTTAATGAGAATTGATTAATTTGTGTGATATCGTTCATGTCTAATATATGAACATCTATTATGTTTTTATATTTAGTTTGTAACATATTTGCTTTTTCTTTATTTCTAACAATAATGGATACATAAGCACCATGTTTATCGAGTGCTCGTATGATACTTTCTCCTAAATCACCTGTTGCCCCTGTAAGTATGTAATGTTTTCCTATCATCAATATCATCCTTTTTTGATTATTGTATTTAATGTATCATACATTTTTTAACTACTAAACTATATACAAGCATTTTTGACATAAGGTTTAATTACTTTATAATTAAAATGAATTCTCAAGGAAGTGAGTGGTTTTATTATGAAAATAGTTTTTTATGGTTCTGGTAATATGGCAAATGCAATTTTTACTGGAATCGTTAACAGTAAATCAATTGAACCGGAAAATATTTATTTAACGAACAAATCAAATTTAGAAGTATTAGAAGGTTATCATGAATCATTAGGTGTAAGTTATAGCTATGATGATGCAGAATTGTTAAAAGATGCTGATTATGTTTTCTTAAGTACTAAACCTTATGACTTTTTAAAATTAGCTGAACGTATTAAACCTTATATCACGAATGACAATAAATTTATATCTATTATGGCTGGTTTACCTATCAGTTATATTAGAGAACATCTACAAGTTGATAACCCAATTGCACGCATTATGCCAAATACTAATGCGCATGTAGGTCATTCGGTTACTGGCATTAGTTTCTCAACGAACTTTGGTCCGAATTCTAAACAAGAAGTATTGACGTTAATTGAAGCATTCGGTACTGCATTAGAAGTAAAAGAAGATCATTTACATCAAGTAACTGCAATTACAGGCAGTGGCCCAGCATTTTTATATCATGTATTCGAACAATACGTTAACGCTGGTACTAAACTTGGTATTGAGCAATCTCAAGTCGAAGAATCTATTAAAGAATTAATTATCGGTACAGGTAAAATGATTGAACGTTCTGATTTAAAAATGGATCAATTACGTAAAAACATCACATCTAAAGGTGGTACTACTCAGGCTGGATTAAACGCTTTAAGCAATCATGATATTGAAGCAGTTTTCTTAGATTGTTTAAATGCAGCAGTTAAAAGAAGTATCGAACTTGCAGAAGCTGAAGAAGATTAATTAAAAAAACGATGAAAGTATGCTCGAGATACTTTCATCGTTTTTATATTTGAAAACAATCATAATCTTTAACAAAGTGAAATTGATGATCAGTTGACGCTTTTAATGATTGCTCTACTTCTTGTATATCTTCTATTTCATAACGATTCGATAAATGTGTAAACAATCCTTGTTTAACATTTACATCTTTCATTAACTTAAAGACATCTTCTATATGACTATGAAAGTGAGCGCTCGCCAAACTATTATCTCCTTCAATATAGGTCGTTTCATGAACAATGACATCTGCATCTTTAGCGAGTATCCATTCATTTTGACAAGGCATCGTATCTCCAAATATTGAGATAACTTTCCCCTTCTTCTTAGGACCTTTAAAATCTTTAGATTGATATGTTTGGTTATTGTAATCAAATGTTTCATTAGCTTTAACTTCTTGATATTTAGGTCCAGGTTCCATACCTAACGCTTTCAATTTCTCGACGTCTAATTTACCTTCAATATCTGGTGCAGTTATTCTGTACCCCACTGATAAAATGCCATGCTTTAATGGTAAAGCTTGGATATGAAACCCATCTACATTTAATTCAGTTTCCGTATTAAATTCATTTACTGTAAGTTGATAATTTAAATTAGATTGTGAAATTTCTAGCGCCGTTTGTATAAATTTTGCAATTCCTTTTGGCCCTATTATCGTTAACGGTTTATCTTTACCACCTTGGAAGGAACGACTTGTTAATAATCCAGGCAATCCAAATATATGATCACCATGTAAGTGCGTAATAAATATATGACTTACCTTGCCCAGCTTAATGCCTGTATGCAATATTCTATGCTGAGTAGCTTCTCCAACATCAAATAACCATATTTGGTTTTCATACGGTAGACAATTAAAGGCAATAGATTGTGTGTTTCTTTCTTTAGTCGGTAGTCCGGCACTTGTGCCTAAAAATGTTAGTTCCATCGTCTTCCTCCTTACGAAATTATTATAACATGTTCTGAACTATGATTTATAAAAATACAGAAAAAATGCTATTATTATACAAATAACTGAATAAATTGAAAATTTAACAGTTTAAATTGAAGAATATCAATGAGTAACATGTTATAATAAATGATATTGTTAATTGTGAAAAAGTTAGAGAATCGAGGTAAATTAATGACAACCGAAACTAGAAATATTCCATGCTTAATTACAATATTTGGGGCTACAGGTGATTTAAGTCATCGTAAATTATTCCCATCTATTTTTCATTTATATCAACAAAATCAATTAGATGAACACATCGCTATCATCGGTGTTGGTCGAAGAGATTGGTCAACTGAAAAATTCAGAAATGAAATTAAAGCTTCAGTAGAAAAGCACGTTCAAGATACAGAAAAGTTAGACGAATTTATGGAACATGTATTTTATCAATCACATGATGTAAGTGATCCTTCTAGTTATGAAGAATTATTAACCTTTTCAAATGAATTAGATTCTAAATATCAGTTGGAAGGTAATAGATTATTCTATCTAGCTATGGCACCTCAATTCTTTGGAACAGTGACTGACTTCTTAAAATCATCTGGTTTAACTGAAACTGATGGATTTAAGCGATTGATTATCGAAAAACCTTTTGGCACAGATTTAGCATCTGCTGAAGAATTAAACAAACAAATTAGACGTTCATTTAAAGAAGAAGAAATATATAGAATTGATCACTATTTAGGTAAAGATATGGTACAAAATATCGAAGTTTTAAGATTTGCGAATGCTATGTTCGAACCATTATGGAACAATAAATATATCTCAAATGTACAGGTGACTTCATCTGAAATTTTAGGTGTTGAAGACCGTGGTGGATATTACGAAAATAGTGGTGCTCTTAAAGATATGTTCCAAAACCATATGTTACAAATGGTTGCGTTATTAGCTATGGAACCACCTATTAGTTTAAATAGTGAAGATGTTAGAAATGAAAAAGTAAAAGTTTTACGTTCTATTAGACCACTTAAAGAATCAGAAGTAAAACAAAATTTTGTTAGAGGCCAATATGACAAAGGTCAAATTGACGGCGAACAAGTTAAAAGTTATAGAGAAGAAGATAAAGTAGCAGATGATTCTAACACCCCTACTTTTGTTGCAGGTAAATTGCTTATCGATAACTTTAGATGGGCTGGCGTACCATTCTTTATAAGAACGGGTAAAAGAATGAAGAAAAAAGGTATTCAAGTAATTGTTGAATTTAAAGAAGTACCTATGAATTTATATTATCAACGTGATTCAGAATTAGAATCTAATTTATTAGTAATCAACATTCAACCTAATGAAGGATTATCATTACACTTAAATGCTAAAAAACAAGTTCAAGGAATAGAAACTGAACCTGTTCAATTATCATATTCAATGAGTGCTCAAGATAAAATGAATACTGTAGATGCTTATGAGAATTTGATTTTTGATTGTCTTAAAGGTGATGCGACAAACTTCACTCATTGGGAAGAATTAAAAGCTACATGGAAATATGTAGATGTAATACAAAATGTGTGGGACAATGATAAAGCACCGTTCCCTAACTATAGAGCTGGCACTAATGGACCAATAAAAAGTCAGCTATTATTGTCTATTGATGGATTTAAATGGTGGGACGATATTAACTAATCTTTCTACCAACAGGAGTGACTGAACATTGGAAGTAATTAAAGTTTTACAAAGAGCGATAGTTTACATAGAAGACCATTTACTTAGTGATATTGATTTACAGACTTTGAGTGAACATGTAGATGAATCACCATTTCATTTGAACCAAACTTTTACTATGGTCATTGGAATGACACCGTTAGAATATCAAATCGCTAGAAAAATGACAGAAGCGGCTTTTGATATTTTAAGTGGGCACTCTAGAATACTGGATATTGCACTTAAGTATGGTTATAAAGACGCTCACGCTTTCGCTCATGATTATAATGCATATCATGGTATTAGCCCTTTACAAACAAAGACACATCAATCTATGTTGAAAATCAAAAAGAGAGTATCCATTAAATTAACATCTACGGAAACTGAACCTTTAAACTATTCATTGCAATATAAAGATGATTTAAAGTTAGTCGGTAAAAATCATCATTATCATTCAAATGAGCTAGATAATCATTTCTTAATACCAGATTTATTAGAAATGTTAATAGAAAATAGATATATAGAAGACTTTATTAAATACAATGATGTTAAACCTCATCAATTATTTGTTGTACGCAGACCACTTATAGATGGACTGGAAGTGTTTGTAGGTGTTCCAAGTGATCGCTACCCTGGTCATTTAGATGATTATTATTTGCCAGGACATCACTTTGCAACATTTAACTTACAAGGTGAACTAGATTTTGTAGTGAGTGAAGCTTGGCATCATATTGAAAATCAGTGGCAACTTAAAATGCCCTATTTGCATGATGACTTTTACGTAGAAGTTTATCCATTAGACGTCAATTTTGAACAAGAAACGTCAAAAGTACAACTATGGATACCTATTGATCACAAAATAACCAATTAAACTAAAAAAAACTGGGATATAAATACCCAATCTTAAAAGAGAAGAGCGCTTCATTAGGTTATCGCCTAGTGAAGCGCTCTTTTTATTGTTTTAAAATTTCACGATTTTGCTTGTGCATGCTTGCCTAGGGGTGGGGTATGGTTCGAGCCTGTAGTCGCGCGCGGCATACTATTCCCCCGGGCGTCAGCACTTCACAAAATCGTGAGGAAAGATTATAAAGATTTTTTTGCTATTTATCATTTGAAGCCTGACTTGATAATTTTACGTGCAAAACGCACGAAGACATAAAAGATAATATAAAAAAGCGTAAATTCTTAAAAACCAAGAATTTACGCTCTTTTATATTATTTAGTCCACTCTGTGTGGAAGATGCCTTCTTTATCTTTGCGTTCATAAGTATGCGCGCCGAAATAATCACGTTGTGCTTGAATTAAGTTTGCTGGTAAATCTTCTGATCTATAACTATCGAAGTAGTTAATAGCTGAAGAGAAACCTGGTGTAGCAATACCAGCTTTTATAGCTGTTGCTGACACTTCTCTTAATGAACCTTGATATTTAGAAACGATATCATTAAAGTATGGGTCCAATAATAAGTTTGTTAATTCTTTATCATTATCATATGCTTCTTTAATTTTTTGTAAGAATTGAGCACGGATAATACAACCTTCTCTCCAAATCATAGCTAATTCGCCTAATTTCAAGTTCCAGTTATTTGTTTCACTTGCTGTTTTCATTTGAGCAAATCCTTGAGCATAACCACAGATTTTACTCATGTATAGAGCTTGTCTGATTTGTTCTAAGAATGCTTCTTTATCGCCATCAAATTCAGTTACTTCTGGATTAAATGCAGTGCTTGCTTTTACTCTTTCCTCTTTGAAAGATGAAATGAAACGAGCAAATACTGATTCAGTGATAATTGTTAATGGAATTCCTAATTCTAATGCATTAATTGAAGTCCATTTACCTGTACCTTTTTGTCCAGCTTTATCCATAATTTTTTCAACTAAAGGCGTTCCATCCTCGTCTAATTTATTAAAGATTTCTCCAGTAATTTCGATTAGATAACTTTCTAATTCACCAGTATTCCATGATTTAAATGTATCAGCAATTTCTTTATGATCCATGTGTAAGACACGTTTCATTAAGTCATAGCTTTCTGCTATTAATTGCATATCTGCGTATTCAATACCGTTATGCACCATTTTCACATAGTGACCTGCGCCATCTGGTCCTACATAAGTAACACATGGTGATCCGTCACTAGCTTTTGCAGAAATACTTTCTAAAATTGGTGCTACCAATTCATAAGCTTCTTTTTGTCCACCAGGCATGATAGACGGTCCAGTTAATGCACCTTCTTCTCCACCTGAAACACCAGTACCAATGAAGTTTATTCCACTTTCATCTAAGTATTGATTTCTACGAATAGTATCTAAATAGTTAGTGTTACCACCGTCGATAAGGATGTCACCTTTATCTAATAATGGTAATAAGCTATCGATTGTTTTATCTGTTGCTTCACCAGCTTTTACCATAAGTAAAATTTTTCTTGGTTTTTCTAATGAATCTACAAACTCTTCAATAGAATAGTTCGGATGTATATTTTTACCTTGTGATTCTTCAACCATTAGGTCGACTTTCTCTTTTGAACGGTTATATACTGAAACTGAGTAACCACGTGATTCAATATTCCAAGCTAAGTTTTTACCCATTACAGCTAAACCAACTACACCTATTTGTTGTGTCATGAAATTAACCTCACTTTTTATCGTTTTCTAGTTCATTTTAACATAGATTGAATGTGTTTCGCGTCTAATAGACCCTTAAAATCAAATGAATACGTTTACATTTGTGTTTTTTACGCAAGTTCTGAAATTGCAATAATTTGTTCTGTAATTTTTTGTAATTCTTTGACTGGCATACGTTCGTTTTTAGTATGAATATATTCATATCCGACACCTAATATAACCGTTGGAATACCAAATCCACTTATCACATTTCCGTCTGAACCGCCGCCTAATTTTACAAGTTCAGATTGACGACCAATTTTTTCAGTTGCTTTAACTGCTAATTGTACGACCTCATCTTGTTCAGATAAATTAAAGCTTGGATACATAACTTGTACATTTACTTCTGCTGTACAACCAAATTCTTCTGCTGTTTTTTCGAAAGCCTCTTTCATATGTGAAACTTGTTGATGCATTTTTTCATCATCTAAAGATCTCGCTTCAGCCAAAATGTAAACATGATCACTCACTATATTAGTAGCTGTTCCGCCTTCGAATCTACCGATATTAGCAGTCGTTTCTTCATCAATTCTACCTAAACTCATATGACTAATCGCTTTAGCTGCGATATTGATTGCAGATACACCTTTTTCAGGTTCTAAACCTGCATGTGCTGTTTTGCCTTTAATAACTGTTTCGATTTTAGCTTGAGTAGGCGCTGCTACTACTGTTGTACCTACTTTGCCTGGTGCATCAATTGCAAATCCATATTTAGCATTAATGTCTTCTGGATTTAACGCTTTCGCCCCTACTAAGCCTGATTCTTCTCCTACAGTAATAATAAATTCAATATCACCATGTTGAATGTCATTATCTTTCATAACTTTAATGGCTTCCAATATAGCAGCTAATCCCGCTTTATCGTCAGAACCTAAAATCGTTTCTCCTTTTGAATATATATATCCATCTTCACGAAGTTCAGGTTCAATATTATTCCCCGGAGAAACTGTGTCCATATGACTTGTAAAATATATAGGCGTTTTATTACTATCTTGACCTTTTAATTTACAGATGAGGTTTCCCGCTCCATATCCAGTTTTAGGTTGTGAATCATCTTCTTTAACTTCTAAGCCTAGATCAGTAAATTTTTGTTTAAGTAAATCTGCAATATTTCTTTCATTTTTAGATTCTGAATCAACTTTTACTAATTCGATAAAAGTATTAAGTAATCTTTGTTCATTAATCATGATAGTCCCTCATTTCATTTATTTAAATATCTCATAATCTAGTGTATAATACTTGGTATATATATACAAAACTATTGTTCAAAGAGAGGGTTTCCATGCAAAACAAGAAAGTTCGTAAAATAATCATAATAGTCATGTTAGTAGCGATCGTTGCTGCAATGGTTCTATCTGGTGTTTTACCGTTCCTATTAACATAATAAAAACTCAAGCCCGTTTTAAGAGCTTGAGTCAAGAGTTCAGGATATAAATGTCCTAGACATTAAAAGACAGTAGAAATTCATTATAAAATTGAATTTCTACTGTTTTCTTATTTAAAGTCCTTTGTTCTGTTAAGTACATGCTCTATGTTGCAAGACTTACCAAACAAGCAACATAGAACAGCTATATGTTGCAAGACTGACTAAACAAGCAACATAGAATGGCTGTATGTTGCAAGACTGACCAAACAAGCAACATTCAGATTCCGACCCGCTACTGACTCCACCCCCAACCTCATCCAATTATAAAAAACACCTCTAAAGTTGATTCAAAATTCAACTTTAGAGGTGTTGTTGTTATTTTTTCAAACTACCAAATTGGGATTTAATTTGCAAGTATTCTTCTACTTCATTTAATAATTGGAAAAGTGCTGCGATACTTTCAAGTTCACCTTGTGTCTTTGGTAACTCAATAGATTGTAATTTAATTTTTATTTCATATAAGCTATGCAATCTCATTAATGAATAATCATTACTTTGCACATTTTGAGATACATCTAGTAGCAATTGGCTACATAAATGATGCGCATGTTGACTATGTTGCATTGATTCAATCAAATTTTTCATACGTTTTAATAACGTTAATTGTTCTTGTCTCATATCAAAATAATGATAGTAAGAATTTTCATTTCTCACAAAATGATTTTTAACTTCTCTAAACGCTAATGATTTTGCTTTTTTAATATTTTGAGATACTTGATCGAATGATGGTGTATTTAATTTTTTATTAGGATTATTTAAACCTTCACTAAATACAAAAGTAATTAAAATAAAATCATCTTCAATTTTCCTCTTATATTGATTGAGTTTATGATCCAAACTCGGCATAAACATATTCATAATCAAAGCAATACCGATACCTATAATAAGTAATAATATTTCATTGATAATTAAGTTGAAATCGATTACTTTCGCCATGTATAAATGAAGTATAATAACACAGCTCGTTACGATTCCTTCTTGAACGCCAATCATTACAGTCACTGGAATAAATAGTAAAACCATAACACCTAATACAATAGGCGTACTGCCTAAATATGTGAAAAATACAGATCCAATCATGATCGCTATGAAACAGGCAATAAATCTATATATAGCAGCTTCAAAAGATTTAACTCTAGTATCTTTAATACATAGTACAACAAGTATTGCACTTGAAGCATAATTATCTAAACCTATTAAACGAGAAAGGATGACAGCTAATGTCATCCCTAAGGCAGTTTTTAACGTTCTATAACCAATTCTATACGGTTTTATTTGCATAGTAATTTAACCAACCTTTATACTTCTGCGCAATGTTCTTCAAATAATGCTTGAATGTTTGTAATAACACTCATTGGATCGTGACCTTCAATTTCATGTCTTTCAATCATTTTTACAATTTTTCCATCTTTAAGGAATGCAAATGATGGACTTGAAGGTGGATAACCTTCAAAGTAATCTCTTGCTGTTTCAGTAGCTTCTTTATCTTGACCTGCAAACACAGTTACTAATTGATCAGGTAATTTATCGTAATGTAATGCATGTTGAGCAGCTGGTCTAGCTATGCCGCCCGCACAACCACATACTGAATTAACCATCACGAAAGTCGTGCCAGGTTTATTAAATGTTTCTTCAACTTCTTCTTTTGTCGTTAACTGTTTGTAACCTGCTGCTTCAATCTCGTTTCTAGCAGAACTGACTACATCATTCATATATAAATTGAAATCCATTTCCATAAAAAAAGCCTCCTGTAATAATAGATAAGTCTATTTTACAGGAGATTTAAAGTTAAAACAATGAGAAGCTTTTATTAATATATAGAAGTATTCTCTATAGTCATACTTTGCAATCTTTCTTTTACAAATTTTAAGAATTCACCGGCCATTAAGCCATCTAAAATTCGATGATCAATAGAAAGTGACAAGTTCACCATATCACGAACACCAATCATATCATTTACAACGACCGGTCTTTTCACGATAGATTCTACTTGTAAGATAGCTGCCTGTGGGTAATTAATGATGCCCATTGAAGAAACAGAGCCAAATGACCCAGTATTATTAACTGTGAAAGTACCACCTTGCATATCTTGAGAAGTAAGTTGATGTTTTCTACCTCTAGTCGCTAAATCATTAATTTCTTTCGCGATACCTTTAATAGACTTATCATCGGCATTTTTAATAACGGGTACATATAATTTATCTTCACTCGCTACTGCAATTGAAACGTTGATATCTTTGTGGATTTTAATTTCATCATTTGCCCAAGTACTGTTCAGCATAGGATACTTTTTCAATCCTTCTGCTACTGCTTTTACGAAAAATGCGAAAAATGTTAAGTTATATCCTTCAGTTTGTTTGAAAGATCCTTTATGATGTTGTCTTGTTTTGACAAGATCTGTAGCGTCAACTTCAACCATCATCCATGCATGAGGAATTTCATTAACACTTTGTACCATTTTATTCGCTATCGCTCTTCTTACGCCATTCACTGGAATAGATTCGCCAGGTGTAGAAGCACTTTCGTTTGTATCATGTTGCTGTTTATGATCTGTTACTTCGGTCGTTGTTACATCATCTTGTTGTGATGGGGCCGCTACATCAGATACACCATTTTCAATAGCGTTTAGTATATCTTTCTTCGTAACCCTACCTAAGTTGCCAGTTCCTTTTACATTTTCTAAATTAATCCCATTTTCACTTGCTAATTTAAATACAACTGGTGAATATTGGCCATTATTTAATTTAGCGTTTTCGTTCATATTATTCGCTGGTTTGCTTGATTGATCGTCATCACTTTGGTTAGTGCGTTCTTGTTGATTGCTTTGATCTTCAGTTGAATTATCATCAGAAGCTTCACCATCAACTTCCATGCGACAAATAACTGTTCCAACATCAACAGTTTCTCCAGCTTCAACGACGATTTCTTTAATCGTACCATTATAAGTTGAAGGTACTTCAGCAGTGACTTTATCTGTAATCACTTCACATAACGCATCATATTCTTCAATAGTGTCGCCTGGTTTAACTAACCATTGCTCTATTGTGCCCTCATGTACACTTTCTCCAAGTTTCGGCATCTTTACGTCCATATTTTTACCTCCTAAAATTCAGCTAACGTTCTCATTTTATGTTCTATCTTCTCTGGATTCATCATAAAGAAATCTTCCATAAGTGGTGAAAACGGCATAGCTGGTACGTCTGGACCTGCAAGTCTTGCTATTGGCGCATCTAAGTCAAACAAGCAGTTCTCTGCTATAATCGCTGAAACTTCACTCATAACACTGCCTTCTAAGTTGTCTTCAGTTACTACCAATACTTTACCTGTCTTTTTCGCACAATTAATAATTGTTTCTTTATCTAATGGATATAATGAACGTAAATCTACAATTTCAGCATCTATACCTTCAGTTGATAATATTTCAGCTGCTTGAAGTGCATAGTTCACACATAAGCCATACGTAAATACAGTAATATCAGAACCTGCTCGTTTTACATCTGCTTTATCTAATGGCACAGTATAGTATTCTTCAGGCACTTCTTCTTTTAATAAGCGATATGCTTTTTTATGTTCAAAATATAATACAGGGTCGTTCTCTTCTATTGATGCTAATAACAAGCCTTTTGCATCATATGGACTAGAAGGAATAACAACTCTTAATCCTGGAGTAGAACAGAATATACTCTCAATACTTTGCGAATGGTAAAGTGCACCATGAATACCACCACCAAATGGGCTTCTTATTGTAAGTGGACAATCCCAATCATTGTTTGAGCGATATCTAATTTTAGCAGCTTCATTAATAATTTGATTTGTTGCAGGCACAATATATTCAGCAAATTGAATCTCAGCTACAGGTCTTTTACCCATCATTGCAGCACCAATTGCAGCACCTACAATATTAGATTCTGCTAATGGAGAGTCTAATACTCGTCCTTCGCCATATTTATTGTATAAGTTTTTAGTAGCACCAAATACGCCACCTTTAAGGCCGACATCTTCTCCGATTACAAAAACATTATTATCTTTTTCCATTGCTTGGTCCATTGCTTGATTAATTGCATCAAGATAAGATAACTTAGGCATCTTTTTCGCCTCCTTGATCATATACATGTGTTAAAGCTTCTTCAGGTAGTGGATAAGGTGCTTTTTCAGCATTTTTAGTAGCTGTATTAATTTCTTGTTTGATTTCATCTTCTATTTGGTTAAACCAATCATCATTAGCTACTTCATTTTCTACTAAATATTCTTTAAATCTAATCATGCAGTCATTTTCTTTTTCAAGTTTCATTTCATCCGATGGTCGATAATTATCATCATCATCTGATGAATGTGGTGTTAACCTACTACATAAAGCTTCTATCAGCGTAGGACCTTCACCATTTACTGCACGTTCTCTTGCACGTTTTACAGCTTCATAAACAGCTATTGGATCATTGCCGTCGACTTGTTCACCAAAAGCGCCGTATCCAGCTGCTCTTGAAGATAAATCATCAGTCGCATATTGCAAATGACTTGGTACTGAAATAGCATATTTATTATTTTCGATGATACAAATATAAGGTAATTTATGTACCCCGGCAAAATTCATAGCTTCATGAAAATCCCCTTGGCTCGTACTACCTTCACCAAGTGTTGCAAGCGCAACGGCTTTTTTTCCGTCCATCTTAAGTGATAAGCTTGCGCCAACTGCATGAAGCACTTGAGTTGTCACACAAGATCCTTGTGTAAGAATCGCTAAATCTTTCTTACTAAAATGAGAAGGCATTTGTTTACCACCACTTGATGTGTCACCTTGTTTTGCAAAAGCAGCTAACATCGATTCTTCAGCTGTAATGCCACGTGCAGTGACTAAAGCTAAATCTCTATAATAAGGTGCTAATATGTCTTCGTCTTTCAAAGCAAAATACGTACCGATTTGCGTTGCTTCTTGACCTTGACAACTAATGACGAAAGGTAATTTACCTGCACGATTAAGTAGCCACATTCTTTCATCAATTCTTCTTCCTAATAACATCCATTTATAAAATTCTTTTAAGTCTTCATGCGTTAATCCGACAGTCTTATAATCTAACATCTAATCTCTCCTCTTTAGACGTGAATAGCACGATTCTCAGATTTTAACCCTAGTTCCATAAGCACTTCTCCTATAGATGGATGTGCATGTACAGTAGTTGCTAATTCTTCAGTTGAGCCATTCATAAATGTAAATAGAGCTGCTTCATTAATTAATTCTGTTACTTTAGCACCAATCATATGAATACCGAGCACATTTTCATTTTCAATATCTTTTATTAAAATACATTCACCTAATCCGTTGTTCTCGATTACAGATTTACCGATAGCTTTAAATGGAACTTTAAACTTTTTAAAAGATAAACCTTCATTTTTAGCATCTTGTTCAGTCATGCCAATCGAAGCAACTTCTGGATTCGTATATATACATCTTGGAATCGTTAAATAATCTAACAAAATAGGATTTTGATCAAACATATGTTCAACCGCAATTGTTCCTTCTTTTGTCGCAACGTGAGCCAATTGATAGTTTCCTATTACATCTCCAACTGCATAAATGTGTTTATCCTCTGTTTGATAAACATCGTTCGTTATAATATAACCTTTATCATCTGTTTTTATTTTTGTGTTGTTTAAACCAAGGTCTTCAGTATTTGGCGTTCTACCAACAGCCACAAGTACTTTATCGAAACTTATGTTGTCTTCTTGAAGTTTAACGTCAACATGACTATCTTGGACAAGCACATCATCTTCAGATAAAGGCAATTTTTCATAAATTTTAATGCCATTTTCTTCAAACGTACGTTTAATCGTCTTACTTATTTCTTGCTGTTCATTTGGAATAATAGAAGGTCCGGCCTCCACGACAGTAACTTCTACACCTAAATCATTCAATAATGAAGCAAATTCAAGACCTATTACACCACCACCTATAATTAAAATATTATGAGGTAAAGTTTCTAAATGCATCATATCGTCGCTTGAAATAACTGTATGATGATTAAATTCTAAAAATGGTAATTCAATAGGTCGAGATCCAGTTGCGATTAATACATTATTATTAACAAGAAGTTCTGATTCTCCGTTTTCAAATTCAACGGAAACTGTTCCAGCTTGAGGTGAAAATAATGAAGGACCGAGAATTCTTCCATTTCCTTCATAAACATCTATTTTGTACTTCTTCATCAAACTTTGAACGCCACTGTACATCGTTGAAACTGTTTCATCTTTCTTAGCAACGATATCCATTATTTCAAATTCAGCTGAAGCAGTTTTTATCCCATATTCAGTTGAATGATTAATATATCTTAAAATTTCAGCTGTTTTTAAATATGATTTTGTCGGAATGCAGCCTTTATGCAAACATGTCCCACCAATTTTATATTTCTCTACAATTGCTACTTTTTTTCCGAGTTGAGAAGCACGAATTGCAGATACATAGCCTGCAGTTCCTCCACCAAGAATTACTAAATCATATTCTTTAGACATAGTATTACTCCTTATTCATATGACTTGGTACTAATTTTACCGTGTAAAAGGTCCATAACGCCAACATTTAAGGCGTGCATTTCTTTTTCTCCTTCATATATAGTAACATTTTGTAGCCAAGATACATATCGTTTTACTTTATTTATTAAATATTTTGAATAACTTAAACCACCCGTAAGAATGATTTGATCCACTTGACCTTCAAGAACAACAGCACAAGAACCAATTGATTTAGAGATCTGATAACACATAGCATCTAGTACTAATTTTGCTGTTTCATCTCCATTAGCCATCATTTCTTCTACTTTAATAAAATCATTCGTTCCAAAATATGATAACAATCCAGAATGTTTACTCAATTCATTATTCGCTTCTATTACAGTGAAATCATGATCGATCACCCATTTTATTAACGCATCATTTGGTATTGAACCTGCTCTTTCAGGACTAAAAGGCCCTTCACCTAACAATCCATCATTAACATCAATGACTCGTCCTTTTCTATGTGCACCGACACTAATGCCACCGCCAAGATGCGCAACAATCACATTGATATCTTCATACTTTTTACCGATTTCAGAAGCATATTGTTTAGCAACTGATTTATGATTTAACGCATGAAAAATACTCCGTCTTTCAATGCCTTTAATGCCTGTTATCCTAGCATCAGGTATTAACTCATCTACTACTACAGGATCTACAATATAAGAATGAATACTTAATTCTTGTGAAAGTTCATAGCCTATTACACCGCTTAAATTAGAAGCATGAAATCCATACTTAAATGTTTTTAAATCATGATACATCATATCATTGATTAAATAAGTGCCACCTTCAACAGGTTTTAAAACACCACCTCTACAAGCAATAGCATCTATTGCTTGTAGAGAAATTTGGTGTTGTTCTAATGATTTCTTGATACTTTCAAGTCGAATTGGGACTTGATCAATTAAGGGAAGATTTGTTTGTTCTATATTATGTCTAATAACATCTTCAAATAACATATCATAATTAGTAAATACAGAAACTTTTGACGATGTGCTTCCTAAATTAAGTACAAGAATTTTTTTCATTATCTTTTACCTCTAGAAATGATTGATCTTTCAGTTTTTAAGAAATTACTTCTTACTTTCATTAATTGATCAATACGTTCCTCAGCTAAAATTTCTGCTGCACGTGCTGTTGTAATTTGATCTCTATGGCTAATTTCAAATACTTTATCCATTTGATCGTAAATTTTTTCGATATTTGAAATGGCACGAGATTCATTGTAACCATCTAATTCGTCAGCAACGTTAATCACGCCACCAGAGTTCGCCACGAAATCAGGTGCGTAAATGATACCTTTATTTTCTAATTGGGTACCGTGTTTATCAATATCTTGTAATTGATTATTTGCACTACCACAAACTACTTTAACTTTTAAGCGTTTAATTGTATCGTCATTCAATACGCCACCTAATGCACATGGTGCAAAAATATCTGCATCTACATCATAAATATCATTTATGCCAACACTAGAAGCGTTAAAATCATTTACAACTCTATCTATAGCGTCTTGATTGATATCCGTTACAACTAATTTTGCACCAGCTTCATGTAAATAACGACATAAGTCATAGGCAACGTGCCCTACACCTTGAACTGCTACTGTTTTTCCTGCTAAATCATCAGTACCAAATGCTTCTTTAGCAGCACGTTTCATTGAAACAAAGACACCTAAAGATGTTTTTGGACTAGGATTACCACTTGAGTGATGGCTTTCAGATAGGCCGACAACATAATCTGTCTCTTCGAAAATGATATCCATATCATCTTCAGTTGTGCCTACATCTTCAGCTGTTATGTATCTGCCGTTTAAACTTTCTACATATCTACCTAATGCTCTAAATAAAGCTTCAGATTTATCTTTTTTAGGATCACCAATAATAACTGTTTTACCCCCACCAAGATTCAATCCAGCAGCAGCGTTTTTATATGTCATACCTCTTGAAAGACGTAATGCATCATTAATTGCTTCTTCTTCACTTTCATATGGCCACATTCTACAACCACCAAGTGCTGGTCCTAACGTTGTATCATGAATTGCAATAATCGCTTTTAATCCTGAACTTTTATCATGACAAAATACAATTTGTTCATAGTCATATTTTTCAATTGTTTCAAATAACATAACAATCCCCTTTTCATCTTTTAATATATTAACTCCACATCTAATTTTACATCAAATGTTTTATTTATCAAACAAATTGACGAAATATGATAGCGCTTTCAAAAAGTAAAAATTTTTAGAAAATTCAAAATAAATTGCTATATAAGCGATGTAAGCATTTTCATTTAACACTTCACAGGAGTATAGTTATTTATTTATTATTATAATATACTAAATAAGCATTAAGGCACTACAAATTGAATGAAATTTATCTCGTGAAGAATCTGAACGTGACGTTAAAATTATTGGTATTTTTGCACCAATTATAACAGAAGCAACATCTGCTTTTGATAAATATATTAAAGATTTATATAAAATATTGCCACTTTCAATTTGTGGAACAACAACGCCATCTACATTGCCAGAAATATTGGAATCAATATTTTTAATAATCGAAGCTCTTTTATTTATAGCAGCATCAAATGCCAAGGGACCTTCGATTTCTAATTTCGGCATTTCTTTACGAAAATACGATACAATTTCATTTGCATCCACAGAAGATTGCATTTTAGGATTAACACTTTCGATTGCAGATAAAATTGCTACTTTAGGAGAATCGATACCTATTTTTTGTAAGCACGCTACTAAATTACGCGTGATCACTATTTTTTGTTCTTTATTAGGTGAAATATTCATAGCAACATCTGAAATAGCTAGCATTTTATGATATTCAGGAACATTAAATAAGGCAATGTGACTCATTCTACTTTCTGTTTTTAAATTATATTTATCTTTCAAAACTTCTTTCAACAATGTAGAAGTAGCTACCAAACCTTTCATAATTAAATCTGCTTGGCCATCATCTACAGATTTAACACATTCTGAAATAGTGTGTGCTTCATCTTCTGTTTGAATAATCTTTATTCTATTAAACTCATCATGCGTTAAATTGAATGATCTAATCAACTCATCTTGAGGTTGCTCATCAAATAATATGAAATTCGCATTCGTATTTTTCACCGCTTTAACAACTGCTTTAATAACGCCCTCATCGTTCGATTTACATACAGCAATCGTAGCAGAAATATTCTTCCCCTTATTTATCATATCTTTAAATTGCATTTAATCCCCTCCTATTTCCATCATAATCAAATTCAAACGATTATGCTATTTTTTCAATGTTTACTTTTAATCATTATCTCATATATAATATAAGTTATTAATCAATAGGAGTTTTAACTTATGCAAAAGTATGTTGCATTACTCATTTTAGTTATACCAGGGATAATAGCTGGCTTAGGTATTAAGTGGATGAGAGATGCCGTTTTTGGCGTACTCGTTCCACAATTACATTTTATATGGGTGCAATTTTTATTAGGGTTCATATTTTTTGTATTCGGCGTTATTTTTATTGGCGGATATATATTACACCGTGAAAAGAAAAACAAAAGAGCTCAAGAACACTTTATGAAAAAGAATAACGTAAAAAAAGAGGTTGGGACATAAATGTCCTAACCTCAAATAAAGAGAGCTAATCCATAATTTTCGGATTAGCTCTCTTTCCTTTATTTATAAAATCTACGATTTTGTTCGTGCATGCTTGCCTGGGGGTATGGCTCGAGCCTGTAGTCTCTCACGCATACTATTCCCCCGGGCGTCAGCACTTTACAAAATCGTGACAAAATATCCATTCTTATTCAAAAAAATAAAGCACTTTCGTATAATTTAATTAATCACAACAAAAACTAAATTAACGAGGTGCTCTATGTATAAAAATTATAACATGTCTCAATTAACTCTACCACTAGATATTGAAGTCTTAATTCCAGAAAATGATATTGCTCATTTTGTAAATCAAATCGTAGAAACGATACCTAATGAAGAATTCTACGAATTTACTCACGTTCGTGGTGCATCCTCATATCACCCTAAATTAATGTTAAAGATTATACTTTATTCATATACACAATCTGTTTTTTCTGGAAGAAGAATTGAAAGTCTTCTTAAAGACAGTGTTCGTATGATGTGGTTGTCACAGAATCAAACACCTTCTTATCGAACGATAAATCGTTTCAGAGTTAATCCTATAATTGATCGATTATTACAATCTCTATTTATAAATTTTAGAACACAACTCATAGAACAAAACCTTATTGATGAGGAAAGTATTTATATAGACGGTACTAAGATTGAAGCAAATGCCAATAAATACACTTTTGTTTGGAGAAAAAACACAGAAAGATTTAATAAAAAAGTAGTTGAACAATCGAGAGAAATCTATCGTGAAGCCATTGTAAATGAAGTAATACCTGAGTTAAAAGATGAGACCCAAGATATTACACTTGAAACACTTTACGAATTCAAAAACAGATTAGAAGAAAAAATCGAAGATTTAAACAATGATATTAGCAACTCTAAAGATGTAGCAGAACGAAAAATGATGCGTTCAGAAAGAACGGAAATAAAAAAGACTAAAAAATTGTTAAGTGAAAATATCAATAGGCAAATAAAGTATAAAAAACAATTGGATATATTAGGTGAAAGAAATAGCTATTCTAAAACAGATCATGATGCAACTTTTATGAGAATGAAAGATGACCACATGATGAACGGACAATTAAAACCAGGATACAATTTACAAATCGCAACAAATTCACAATTCGTTTTATCTTATGACATATTTCCTAATCCAACTGATACTAGAACACTTACACCATTTTTAAATAATATTAGAAATAACTATTTTAATCTACCAAACTATATTGTCGCAGATGCTGGCTACGGCAGTGAGGAAAATTATAAAACGATTCTAGATGAATTTAACAGAACACCATTGATAACTTATAGTATGTACTTAAAAGAACAAACCAAGAAATATAATGAAAACATATATAACACACAAAATTGGAAGTATGATGAACTTAGAGATGAAATCATATGTCCAAGCAATCGCAGATTGCCATTCAAACGATACACTTATCGAATCGATAAGTATAAATATAAACGAGATTTCAAGTTATATGAAAGTGATAATTGTAATAACTGCGAACTATTTGATTTATGTAGAAAAAATGCATACCAGAGTACAAATAAAAAGATAATGAAAAACAATGTGTGGGAATACTTTAAACATATGACACAAAAGTTGCTTTCAAAACCTGAAACTGAAAAAATCTACAAACAAAGAAAGATTGATGTAGAGCCAGTTTTTGGATATTTGAAGGCTATTTTGGGTTTCACTCGAGTTTCTCTTAGAGGGAAAACAAAAGTGAAACGTGAATTAGGGATTGCCTTAATGGCAACAAACATAAGAAAAATGGTAGCTCTTAGAGCTACCAAAATTAAAAACTATAGTAAAAAGAGCGTAAATTCTTATTTTTTAAAGAATATACGCTCTTTTAAGTTAATCTGGGATGTTAATGTCCCAGCCTCTTTTTTCTTTGAGTATTTCTCTATATTTATGATATAGATGTGTAATAAATTCACCGTTTGTTGGTCTTACGTATGATTTTTCACTATTATACCAATAAGATTTCAGTTCTTTTTCCCACGCTAATTTAATAGCATGTCTTATTGAACGTTCTACATTATTAGCTTGAATACCGTAATATTCAGATATAAGTGGATATAGTTCTTTAGTTAATTGCATTTTATGAGTATGTTTCAGCATTAAATGGACGCCATACTTGATATATTTATAACCGTTCAAATTATATGAAAAACCGATTTTTTCCAACAATAGATCTAATGCATCTATCTCCAATATATTCGAATCGTCAGTATCTAGTATTCGCTGAATCGTGTTCAACAAGACATCAAATTCAACAGGTTTTATTAAAAAGTAATCTACACCTAATGATACAGATTCTTTTAACACATCATCACTTACAAATGCGCTCATACATATAACTTTATATTGCTTGTTCGGTTTTATATATTTTTTGAGCAAAGTCATACCATCTATATGTGGCAAAATTAAGTCTAACAGAAGAACATCGAAAGCTTCTCCATTTATAATATCAAGTGCTTCTTTACCGTTGTATCCAATATTAACAACCTCAATATCATGTTCTTTTAAATATTGTGCCATTTCACTTACATACGCTTTCGAGTCTTCTATAATTGCTACCTTAATTACCATGGTTAACACCCTATCAAATCATTCTATTTTAATTTTTTATTTTGTGAAATCATTTCTTTTGCGTGCTTTTTAGTTAATTCAGTAACTTCAACGCCTGAAATCATTCTCGCTATTTCATCTATTTTATCTTTACCAACTAATTGCTTAATAGAAGTTGTCGTACGATCGTTTACCGTTTCTTTTGTGATATATAAGTGATTATCACATATTGCAGCCACTTGTGGTAAATGTGATATGCAAATAACTTGTAAAGATTGCGATATTTGATGCATCTTTTCTGCCATTTTTTGCGCAACTCTTCCTGATACACCTGTGTCAACTTCATCAAACAATATTGCAGTTTGCCCTTTAGATGATACAAATATACTTTTTAGGGCAAGCATAATTCTAGATAGTTCGCCGCCTGAAGCTATTTTATTTAAACTTTTCAGTGGCTCACCTTTGTTTGGACTAATTAAAAATTCAACTTCTTCTAATCCATAAGTGCTAGGCTTCGTTTTAGAAAATGTTATTTCTATATTTGCATCTTGCATATGCAGATTTTGAACTTCTTCTACTAATCTATCTCTTAGTTGTAAAGCTACTTCTCTTCTCTTCGTAGAAAGTGCTTGTCCATAATTCATGACATCATCATAAAGTGCATTTATTTCATCTCGTAATTGCGATGTACTTTGTTCATAATTTTCAATTTTGAATATTTCATCATCAATTTTATCTCTATATTTAATTAACTCAGGTATACTTTTACCATATTTACGATTTAAATCTGTAAGTACATTTAAACGTGATTCATATTCGTTTAATAAAGACTCATCAAAATCATTTGATGTTAAATCATTATATAACTCATGTTTATAATCCTCTAACGTATAATACATTTGATCGAGCTCTTCGCTAAACGATGTATACTTCTCAGGAATAATATCCGTAATATGTTGAATTTCTTGATTAAGTTCATATATCTTATCCGTGATATTTTCTTCACTAGATAATAAAATATGCGCTTTATTTAGACTTTCATTTATTTTTTCATGGTTTTGAAGCTTTTTAATTTCTTTGTTTAAAAAGTCGATTTCTTCTTCTTTCAAGTCTGCATCATGTAACTCATCACGTTGGAATTTTATTAAATCTAACCTTTGTAATAAAGCTTGATCTTGTGACTCTAATTTTTCAAGTTCTTGTTTTTTAACACGATAAGATCGAAAAGCTTCTTCGTATTGATTAATTTCTGTTTGATATGAGCCATCAGCATAATTATCTAATAGAGATAAATGATATTTAGGCTTTAACAGAACTTGCGTCTCATGTTGACCGTGAATGTCTAACAGTTCTTGCATAACTATTTTCAAGTCAGCTAAAGTCACATTCTGATTATTTAATTTACAAATACTTTTACCAGAAGCAAATATTTCTCTCTTAACAAATAAGAAATCTTCATCGAAATCTATATCTAGCTTGTTTAAGATTTTGTTCACATTAGGTACATTGTCGATATCAAATACGCCTTCAATCGTCGCCTTTTGTTCACCATGTCTTACAAAGCTTTGAGACGCTCTTGCACCTACTAATTGGCCGATTGCATCTATGATAATAGATTTACCCGCTCCAGTTTCACCACTTAACACAGTTAGTCCATCTGAAAAATTTATTTCTAAAGATTCAATTATAGCGAATTGTTTAATTGTAAGTGCTTGTAACATTGTATATTAAATCTCCTTTAAAGCATATTGAAAATTCTATCCGTGATTACTTCAGCAGCTTCTTTATCTTTACAAATAATTAAGCAAGTATCGTCTCCACAAATAGTACCTATTACTTCAGACCAATCGATTTGGTCAATTATTGCACCAATAGATTGAGCATTACCAGGTAATGTCTTTAATACTAATAAGTTATCGGCACCATCAATTTTAACGAAGGAGTCCATTAAATATCTTCCTAATTTATCAATTGGATGATATTTTCTATCTCTTGGTAAACTATAGATATATTGTCCAGAAGGAGCTGGAACTTTTATTAATTGTAATTCTTTTATATCACGAGAAATCGTCGCTTGTGTAATATTCAAGTCATATTCATTTAATCGTTTAACTAACTCTTCTTGAGTTTCTATTTGTTCGTTTGAAATTATTTCTCTTATCTTAATTTGACGCATCGTTTTGTTCGCCATTACCTACACCTCTATTAATGAATATTTATACACTTATAATAGCATAAAAACGATAAAATGAGTAATGTAAGCGTTATTAATATATTAAAAGACGCTTTAGGTCTACTAAAGCGTCACTTTCAACATAATTATTCATATACTTATAAATATTATCTAATTAATGATTTAACAAGTGATTTTATATTTGCTTTAGAGATACCAATATCTTCTAATAATAAATCGACATCACCATGTTCAATATATTCGTCGTTTATGCCAATTCTGCGCATTACATTTTGATAATCATGATCTTTAATGAAAGTAGCAATTTGACTACCTAAACCACCAGTTAACATGGACTCTTCAACAGTAATAATAGGGTTAGTATCTTTACCTATTTCGTGTAACATATCAAAGTCCATCGGTTTAATAAAGCGAGCATTAATAACATTTACATTTATACCCTCTTTTAATAGTTCATCTGCTACATCAGTAATGATTTTAACTGTTGGCCCGTAACTAATAATAGATAAATGTTGTCCCATTCGTTCGTACTGCCATGTTCCGATTTCTAAAACTTCATTCTTCTTAGTTTCATTTAACATTGGCGCATTTCCGCGTGGATATCTAATAGCCATTGGTCCGTGTTCTGTTTCAAAAGCTGTTTTAACCATAGCAATCGCTTCGTCGCCATCTTTAGGCATCATAATTGTAAAATTGGGAAATTGGCTCAAGAAGCCGACATCGAATACACCTTGATGCGTTTCTCCATCAGCACCTACGAGTCCTGCTCTATCAACACCAAAAAGTACGTTTAAATTTTGTCTATCTACATCATGCAATAGTTGATCATATGCACGTTGCATAAATGTCGAGTAAATGGCTACGTAAGGTTTCATACCTTGTGTCGCTAAACCTGCGGCCATCGTAACGGCATGTTGCTCAGCAATGCCAACATCAAAAAATTGTTCCGGTAATGCTTGTTGAAATTTTGTTAACTTAGAACCTACAGGCATGGCAGGTGTAATAGCTACAACACGTTTATCTTGTTTAGCATAATTTAAGACTTGATCGCTCATTAAAGCACTCCAAGCTGGACCTTCAGCATCACCTTTAATAACTTCACCAGTTTCAAGCTTATACGGTCCAAGACCATGCCATGTGCCAACTGTATCAACTTCGGCAGGTTTATAACCTTTGCCTTTTTTAGTTACGACGTGAATTAACACTGGTTTGTTTATTTGTTTTGATGCAGATATCGCTTCATCTAATTCTTTGAAGTTATGACCATCAACTGGGCCAATATATTTAATGCCTAATTCTTCAAAGAAAATACCATCGACTACTAAATATTTCAAACTATCTTTTATTTTATCTGCTGAATCTCTTAAACGGTCTCCACCTGGAAGTCTGCTCATAAAAGTTTCAGCATCAAATTTAAATCTATTATAATTTTGGTTCGTTCTAATCCGTCCAAACATATTATGCATAGCACCGACATTAGGCGCTATACTCATTTCATTATCGTTTAATATGATTGTTAAATTCGTCTTATCATGACCGATATGATTAAGTGCTTCAAGTGCCATCCCACCTGTTAATGCACCATCACCAATAACTGGTACAACATGATTTGTTTTCCCTAAAATATCACGCGCTTTTGCCATACCCATAGCAGCTGATAAAGAAGTTGAACTATGTCCAGCTTCCCAAACATCATGCTCTGACTCTTTCGTTTTAGGAAAACCACATAAACCTTTATATTGTCTTAAAGAATTAAATTCATGTCCTCTACCTGTTAAGATTTTATGAATATACGTTTGATGACCAACATCCCAGATAATTTTATCTATAGGGCTATTAAAATGTTTGTGTAAGCTTAATGTTAATTCAACTACACCTAAGTTAGCCCCAATATGTCCACCCGTTACAGAACATGTTTCTATTAAAAACTTTCTAATTTCACTACTTAATTCTTCTAATTCTTGATTAGATAAGTCTTTGATAAAGGATGGATTTTGTATACTTGAAACATCCATTGTTTAACCACCTTTAGCCCTGTTTATTACGAAAGCTCGAATAATTTTGCTAAGTGTCTAATTTTCTCTATTTGCAAATAATTGAGTAAGTGACTTCAGTTCATCTGTGTCGTATTGTTCTTCTAATTGTTCCAATAAATATAAAGCTTGATTAACAGGTTGTTCTAATGCAACTTTAGTATTTGTCTTACCTAAAAGTGATACATAAGTGCTCTTATTGTTAATTTCATCACTTCCGACAGATTTACCTATTTTATCGAAATCACCTTCGATGTCTAATAAATCATCTTTAATTTGAAAGATCAAACCTAATTCTTGGCTAAATGAATCTAATAAGAGGAACGTTTTGCTACTTACTTTCGCAATGGTACATGCGGCAACTACTGAAAATTGAATAAGTGCGCCCGTCTTATATCTATGGATTTTACGTAACGTATCCAGTGAAATTTCTTTATCTTCACTATCCATATCTAAAACTTGGCCACCGACCATACCTTGGTGTCCTGCAGATTCAGATAGCAATCTAATAAGCTTAACCTTATCATCTGATGCTATATATGTATCTTTAGTAATAAGTTCGAATGCTTTCGTTAACAATGCATCACCAGCAAGAATTGCTGTGGCATCACCATAAACTTTATGATTCGTCTTCATACCACGTCTATAATCATCATTATCCATAGCAGGCAAATCATCATGTATGAGCGAATAAGTATGTATCATTTCAAGAGCTTTAGCAGTTTCCAGCCCTTTTTTAATGTCACATTTCAGCATAGACAATGTCATTAAAAGCAATACAGGTCTTATACGTTTTCCTCCAGCTGACAATGAATATCTCATACTTTCTTCTAACTTAGTATCCACGACTGGATCAAGTTTAGTCTGTTTTAGAGATTCATTAAATTTATCAACATAACTATTCATTAACTGACTCATCAGAATCACCCTCTTTTTGAACAAGTTTATTTACTTTATCCTCAGCCTCTTTAAGTTTCAATTCACATTTACTACTTAATTCGATACCGCGTTGATAAAGTTCGATTGATTCTTCTAGTGAAATGCTTTCTTCATCTAGTTTACCTACTACTTTCTCTAGTTCAACCATCATTTCTTCAAAAGTTTGTTCGTTAGCCACATTTGTCACCTAATTTCTTTTACATTAGCATTTATTTTGCCATCTTTTAAATTAATCGTAATATTATCTTCTATATTTAAATCATCTTTACTTGTAATGATTTTATCATTTTTTTCAATAATTGAATAACCTCTAAGCATTATTTGTGTTGGACTCAGTGCATCTAGCTGTGCCAATTTACTCGTAAGCATTTGCTTTTTCTGAGTAATGATGCGATTGATTAATTGTGATTGCATAGCATTCAATCGGTCAAAATCTTGTCTATATTGAGTTGTTTTATTATGAATAGGTCCTATTCTCAACTTATTTTGTAAAATATCAATTTTATGCTTATTTCTTAAAATCGTTTGTTCTAAATTTCTTGTTAATTGCTTTTGATAATCATCTAATTTTTGAGTTTCTTGATCGTATAATAACGATGGTGTCTTTAACTTATAATAAGATGATAGCTGTTTTAATTTATGTTTGTCTTGTTGAATACTTTGTGTAACATGCTTTGTTAAATATTGACGAGCATTCGCAATAAGTTGATATAACGCTTTTATATCTGGTGTGGCTATGACTGCTGCTTGAGTAGGCGTTGCTGCTCTAACATCACTTACAAAATCACTTAATGTAGTATCAGTTTCATGTCCAACAGCAGAAACAATAGGTGTAGCGCAATTATAAATAGCTTCTACAACTTCTCTTTCATTAAAGCTCCACAGATCTTCTATAGATCCACCACCACGACCAACGATAATAACATCAACATCCATTGAGTCAGCTTTTTTAATATTGTTAATGATATTATCCTTAGCTTCTTTACCTTGTACTAAAGTACTAATTAACACTTGCTCTGCAAGCGGATAGCGTTTATCTAAGGTAGAACAAATATCTCTAACTGCAGCTCCTGTCGATGCAGTTAATACAGCGATTTTTCTAGGATATTTAGGGATACTTAATTTATGTTCATTATTAAAGTATCCTTTTTCAGCCAATTCTTTTTTTAGTGCTTCAAATTTTTCATACAAAAGACCGACACCATCTAATTGCATCGTTTGAACGTATATTTGGTATGAGCCTCTCGATTCGTATATACCAATTCTTCCTTCAATTAAGACTTGATCCCCTTCTTTAGGTTCAAATGATAGTTGATTAGCATTGGATTTAAACATCATCGCACTTAATACACCTTTATCATCTTTTAATGCGAAATAAAGATGTCCACTTGAATGTTTTTTGAAGTTTGAAATCTCACCCTTTATAAATACATTTTGTAAATGAGGGTCTTGATCAAATTTATATTTGATATATTTAGTTATAGCTGTAACTGATAAATATTTATCCATTTATATCACTCTTTATTATTTTGATAAACTGCTTAATACACCGTTAATAAATTTATAATGTTCGTCGTCACTGTACACTTTTGCAATTTCAACTGCTTCATTAAAAATGACTTTTTGTGGTGTGTCAGTATAATTTAATTCATATGTTGCCATTCTTAAAATAATACGGTCCGTTTTAAGTAAACGTTCTAACGTCCATTTTTTTAAATGCGGTATGAATATTTCATCTAGTTCTTCTTTTTTGTCGATGACTTCTTTAACAAAGTGTTTAACATATAAATATTGTTCACCTTTAAAGTCGTCGACTAAGTAGTTAATTGCTTCCTCTACTGTTAACTCTATTTTGTTATTTTCTAATTGATACAATGTTTTAAAGACGATTTCTCTAAGTTCTGTTCTTTTCATATTCTTCTCCTTCAAAGAATAAGAGGATGCACGCATCCTCTTAATTAATCATTTTTTATTATTGGAAATGTATATTAACGATATGTACATTAACTTCTTTTGGCGTTAATGCTGTCATCGTATTTAATGCTTGTTTAATTTCAGTCTGAACCTTTCGAGCAGTTTCAGAAATTTTTGTGCCATAATCAAATGTACAGTAAACATTAATGTAGATGCCATCTTCTTTTATATCGACTTTTATACCTTTACCAAAATTCTTTTTCCCGAATTTTTCTAAGGAATTCTTATTAAAAACGGATTGCATATGAGATACACCTTTAATATCTGTAGTCGCAATACTCGCTATGACTTCAATAACTTCCGGCGCAATCTCAATCTTACCTAAAGAAGGCTTTTCATTTTCAATTGTTTTAGCCATTTGAATCCCTCCCTATTTATCTTCATTATTTATAATATCATGAATCTCTAGGAAATTGGTATTAAAATCACCTGATTCAAACACATCATTTTCCAACAATCTTAAATGGAATGGGATAGTCGTATCAATGCCTGTAACTAAAAACTCAGTTAGCGCTCTTTTACCGATTTGTATAGCTTCAGTTCTATCTTTACCATGTACGATTAGTTTAGCAACCATTGAATCGTAGTATGGTGGAATCGTATAACCTGTATAACAAGCTGAATCAATTCGAACACCGAATCCACCTGGTGTTAAATATTGTTTAATCTTACCTGGTGACGGCATGAAATTCTTGAACGGACTTTCAGCATTAATTCTAAATTCTATAGCGTGACCTTTTAAATCAACTTCATTTTGAGTTACTGGTAATGATTCACCACTCGCTACTTTAAGTTGCAACTTAACTAAATCCATACCTGTAACCATCTCAGTTACGGGATGTTCAACTTGAATACGTGTGTTCATTTCCATAAAGTAGAATGCTTCAGCATCTAAATCATAAATAAATTCAATTGTACCTGCGTTTTCATAGTTCACGGCTTTAGCTGCTCTAATTGCCGCTTCACCCATTTCTTTGCGCATTACTTCTGATAGAACTGGAGAAGGCGATTCTTCTACTAACTTTTGCATACGTCTTTGAATCGTACAATCACGTTCACCAAGATGAATGACATTACCTTCTGCATCACCAATAACTTGAATTTCGATATGTCTAAAGTTTTCAATGAATTTTTCTAAATAAAGTCCTTTGTTTCCAAAAGCAGTTTCAGCTTCTTGTTGCGTCATTCTAAATCCAGTAACAAGTTCTTCTTCATTTCGTGCTATTCTAATACCTTTACCACCACCGCCGGCAGTTGCTTTTATAATTACCGGATAACCTATTTGTTTTGCGCATTTCTTAGCAATTCTCACTGTATCTACTAGACCTTCACTACCTGGAACAACTGGTACATTCGCTTTAATCATTTCTTCTTTAGCGACATCTTTTATGCCCATTTTTTGAATAGATTGATAACTAGGTCCGATAAATTTGATTTGGCATGCTTCACACATCTCTGCAAAATCACTATTTTCAGCTAAGAAACCATATCCTGGATGTATACCATCACAGCCTGTTGATTTAGCAATTGAAATAATATTAGGTACATGTAAGTATGAATCTTTAGATTGTGTCGGTCCTACACAATAAGCCTCATCTGCTATTTGAGTATGTAATGCATCTTTATCAGCTTCTGAATAAATTGCAACCGTTTGTATATCTAATTCTCTACAAGCTCTAATGATTCTTACAGCAATTTCCCCTCTGTTAGCAATTAATACTTTTTTCATACTACTTCACCTTGAATAACGGTTGGCCATACTCTACCATTTGTCCGTCTTCAACTAATATTTCAGTGATTTCTCCTGATACTTCTGCTTGTATTTCATTAAATAATTTCATCGCTTCTAAAATACAAACAGTCGTATCCGCATCAACATGTGATCCTACTTGTACATAAGGACCTTCGTCAGGTGATGGTGATTTATAGAATGTTCCGACCATTGGGGCATTAATCGTTAAACCAGTTGGTGCTTCAGGTTCAACATTTTGTTGTGGCGTTTGTTGTGGCTGTTGTTCAGCAATAACATTTGAACTTCCTTGGCTATAAATAATCTCTTGTTTAATATCTTTTTTTAAAGTTAATTTAAAATCTTTATCATTAATATCAATTTCAGTTAAAGAAGAATTGTCTAATATATCAACTAGTTCTTTAATTTGTTTTAAGTTCATTTGAAAAACTCCTTTTAAATTCTAATTCATTACACTTCATACATTTTACTTTAGTGGTCATACCAATTCAAGAGATTTTAAGATTTAATTAAAAATGACCAATAGAAGTTTTTTCTATTGGTCATTTAAACATTTATTATTACGCATTAACCTCTTGATACATAACTACCGTCAGTTGTGTTAATGATAAGTAAATCGCCTTCATTTACGAATAAAGGAACATTTAAGCTAAATCCAGTTTCTACTGTTGCTTGTTTTGTAGCACCATTAGCAGTATCACCTTTAATACCTGGTTCAGTTTCAGTAACTTGTAAAGTAACTGTATTAGGTAATTCGATACCAATTGTTTCACCATCATATGTTTGAATATGAACTTCCATATTTTCTTTAATGAACTTAAGTTCGTATTCTAAACTTTCTTCTGGTAGTTCTAGTTGATCATAAGTTTCGTTATCCATGAATACATGGCTGTCTCCGTTTGCATACAGATATTGCATACGACGATTATCGATTTGAGCTTTTTCTACTTTTTCACCAGCTCTAAAAGTTTTTTCTTGGATAGCACCAGTTCTTAAGTTTCTTAGTTTAGAACGAACAAAAGCTGCACCTTTACCTGGTTTTACGTGTTGGAAATCTAATACTTTCCAAATTCCATTTTCAACTTTAATTGTCAAACCTGTTTTAAAATCATTAACTGAAATCATTCATTTTCCTCCTATTTATACCTTCTTATAAAATAATAAGGTCTTTTGAAGATTTAGTAAAGCGCTCTAGACCATTTTTTGTAACTAATACATCATCTTCTATTCTCACGCCACCTAAACCATCGACATATATGCCCGGTTCTAATGTTACACACATGTTCTCTTCAAGCACGATATCTGATTTTTGAGACAGTCCTGGTCCTTCGTGTACTTCTAAACCAATTCCATGACCTAAAGAGTGACCAAATGCATCTCCATACCCATATCCTTTAATAATATCTCTAGCTATCGTATCAGCTTCTTTACCTGTCATGCCTGGTTTAATTTGTTCTAATGCAGCTAATTGTGCTTCTAATACAATATTATATATTTTTTTCATTTCTTCTTTCGGTTCACCTATTGCAAAAGTTCTCGTAATATCACTTACATAACCTTCATATAAAGCGCCAAAGTCTAAAGTGATCATATCACCATTTTCAATGACTTTATTACTTGCAACACCATGTGGTAATGCACCACGGTGTCCAGAAGCAACAATTGTATCGAATGAAGAACATGTTGCACCTTTACTTCTCATGAACATTTCCATCTCGTTGTTCACTTCATTTTCAGTCATCCCTGGTTTAACCCACTCAAGAATATGTTCATAAGTTTCATCTACAATATCAGATGCTTTTTGAATTTGTTGAATTTCAAATTCGTCTTTAATCATTCTAATCGTTTCGATTACACCTTCAATAGAAGAAAGTTCAACATTTTCTGTATTTAATGCTTGAAAATCATTGTAAGTAATTAAGTCAGCTTCAACACCTACATTTTTATATTGACCTTGCTTAATTAAATCATTTATCTTACCTAACATCGGACCTTCTTGATTTATAACCTTAAAGTCTTTAGCTTGATCATTAGCTTGCTGAATATATCTAAAGTCTGTGATTAAAAGTGATTGATCTTGTGTTATTAACAAACTACCACTCGTCCCCGTAAATCCTGAAAGGTACATTCTATTATAAGGTGATAGTATAACCACAGCATCTAATTCTTTTTGACTCATAACTTGTCTCAACTTATTAATTTTCATATTTATCCCCTTTCTATTTGTACAATAAATCTATATACATTAAAATAATAGCATACATGCAATAATTTTTTCACAGTAAAACATTGGGAGTTAATAAACATGAGAAAAACAATAATAACTATCATGGCGAGTACAGTTGTGTTATCCGCTTGTGGGAATGATAAAATACAACAGCTTGAAGAAAAGAAATCAACTTTGAAAACTGATAACAGAAAACTAAAGCAAGAAGTTCTTGACTTAGAAGATAAAAACAAAACATATAAACAAAAAGAATCGGGCATTAATAGCTCCATAAAACAAATTAAAAAAGAATCCACTAGTCAATTTACAACACAATATTTAAAATCATCAACACGTTTCATTAATGAAACAAAAACAAACATTTCAAGTTACAACAAGATCAATAAGAATATCACGAAATTTGATGACGAAGATACAAAAAACGAATTAGAAAACATTTATCAAAATCAAAAAACGATTACGAAGAAATATAAAGACGAAATGGAAGGTAAATCAATTCCTAAAGATTATAAAGATTTACATAAAAGTATGTTGAAATTGTCTACCGGAATCGAAAATGTATTTAAAGATTTAAATGAAGCATTTAATAAGAAAGATAAAAAAGGCGTAGAAAAATCTATCAATCAATTAAAAAGTTTAGACAACGAAATAGGACAAATAAAGTGAGTATAAGTTTAAAATATGCTATATTAAATAGACTAATTACTTAAGGTGAGGTTCTATGAAAAACGTTTTATTTTATTTATTTATTGCAGTAGCACTATTCGGCTTAATTATGAACCTTGATTTTTTCATAATGGGTTTTATTAGAATGTTTGTGTCACTTATTATATTCGGGTTAATCATTTTTTTAATTTACTATTTCTTCTACTTAACACCAGATCAAAGGAAGTATAAGAAAGCAATGCGTAAACAAAAGCGCAGAAATAAATAAAGATGTCTAGGACATAAATACCCATGCACAAAATTAAAGATCTCTTCATTAGGTTATCGCCTAGTGAAGAGATCTTTTTATATTTTTGATTTTTACGATTTTGAAAGTGCATGCTTGCCTAGGGGTATGGTTCGAGCCTGTAGTCTCTCTCGCATACTAACCCCTCAGGCGTCAGCACTTTACAAAATCGCGAGGGCAAACCTAAGTGAAATCTAGGTAACTATGTCTCAGAATCCTTTATTTTCTATATGTCCATTCTTCTGATTTATATTTTTCTTCTATCTCTTTAATTTCATTAAGTTGCGCTTCTGTAAAGATTAAGGGCTTATATTCAATATCTAATCCCTTTTTAAAACCTTCATAAAATGCTGTTTCCATTTCTTCTAATGTGATATGTCTATCAGACAAATCATTTATTGCGACCGCTTTATCGATGAAAGCTGCTTTCATTTTATCTTTTAATCTATCATTTCTATATATAAACATATCAAACAGTTCATCTACATCAATATCTTGTAAAATTGAACCATGTTGCAAAATTACCCCTTTTTGTCTTGTTTGAGCACTTCCTGCTATTTTTCTATCTTCCACTACTAGTTCATACCAACTTGGTGCATCAAAACATACTGAGCTTCGAGGTGTCTTTAATTTGTCTCTAGCTTCTTTTGTTTTAGGGATTGAAAAATAAGCATCAAAGCCTAATGTTTTAAATCCTTCTAACAAACCTTCTGATATAACGCGATATGCTTCAGTAACCGTTTTAGGCATGTTAGGATGTGATTCTGGAACTATGACGCTATATGTTAGTTCTTTGTCATGTAACACACCTCTACCACCAGTCGCGCGTCTAACAAGTCCATATCCTTTTTCTTTAACTTTTTCAATATCAATTTCTTTTGTTAGCTTTTGAAAATACCCTATTGATAGTGTAGCTGGGTTCCACGTGTAGAATCTAATTACAGGGTCTATTTCACCTCTGCTAACAAAATTCATAAGTGCTTCATCTACTGCCATATTGTAATATGGATCGTTTGATTTCGTGTTTATAAAGTGCCAAGTTTCTCTCACATTTAAAACTCCTATTCAATTAATTCTATATACTTGTCTATTTTAGCAAAAATATTTTGATAAATCTCACGAGAAATCTTATAATAGGAGTATCGACTTGAATTGGGAGGAATCAGACCATGAATTATTGGTACATCGCGCTCATAGTCGTAGTCTTGCTTATTATTTATATGGCAATTAACTATTCATTGAACAAGCGCGCAGTTAAAGAACTAGATCAAAATGAGTTTCACAAGGGATTAAGAAAGGCGCAAGTCATCGACTTACGTGAAAAAGCTGATTTTGACTATGGTCATATCATCGGAGCTAGAAATATACCGATGAGTGTATTTCGCACTAGATATCAAGGGTTACGTAAAGACCAACCTATTTATTTTTGTGATGCGAATGGTGTAGCAAGTTCTAGAGCAGCAAGAATGATGAAGAAAAAAGGTTATAAAGACTTGTACATGTTAAAAGGCGGATATAAAAAATGGACTGGTAAAGTTAAGTCTAAATAATTCCAAAAGATTATGGTACATAAATACTCGTTTTCAAAACAAAATATCTCTTCATTAGGTTATAAGCCTAGTGAAGAGATATTTTTATTTTACAATTAATTTTTTTCTTCTTTTAATAATTCGAATTTTAAAACTGGTTTTCTTGCTGCTTGCGTTTCATCTAAACGTCCGATAACCGTAGTATGTGGTGCATCTAATACGATTTCAGGGTTGTCTTCCGCTTCTTTAGCAATTTGAATTAATGTATCACAGAAAGCATCTAAAGTTTCTTTAGATTCGGTTTCAGTAGGTTCAATCATCATGCACTCTTCCACGTTTATAGGGAAGTAAATTGTAGGTGGATGGAAATTAAAGTCTAATAAACGTTTCGCAATGTCCAATGTTCTAACACCTAGTTTTTTCTGTCTTGAACCACTTATAACAAATTCATGTTTACAATGTTGTTTATATGGCGTTTCAAAATGATCTTGTAATCTTCTCAACATGTAGTTAGCATTTAATACTGCTGTTTCTGAAACAGCTTTTAATCCATCAGGTCCCATTGTTCTAATGTAAGTATAAGCTCTTAAATAAATACCGAAATTACCAAAGAATGGCTTAACTCGACCAATTGAATTCGGCATATCATGTTCAAATTTATAGCTATCATTTTCTTTTACAACTGTTGGCTTAGGTAAATACGGAATTAAATCTTCTTTAACACCAACTGGTCCTGAACCAGGACCGCCACCACCATGTGGTCCAGTGAAAGTTTTGTGCAAGTTTAAATGAACTGCATCAAAGCCCATATCTCCTGGTCTGACTTTACTCATTATCGCATTAAGGTTTGCACCATCATAGTACAGTTTACCGCCAGCTTGGTGGACAATTTCTCTAATTTCTAAAATATCTTCTTCAAATAAACCTAAAGTGTTAGGGTTTGTTAACATGATTGCAGCTGTGTCTTCACCGACTACACGTTTTAAATCTTCTATATCTACTAAACCTTTTTCGTTAGATTTAACTGTAACAGTGTCAAAACCAGCTACTTTAGCAGATGCTGGATTCGTACCGTGAGCTGAATCAGGTACAATTACTTTTGTTCTATTAAAATCTCCATTTGCTTCATGGAACGCTTTAATCATTAATAACGCAGTCCACTCACCATGTGCGCCTGCTGCAGGTTGCAATGTCACTTCATCCATACCTGTTATTTCTTTTAAGTGTTCTTGTAAATCATAAATAATTTCTAACGACCCTTGTACAGTGGAAACATCTTGTAACGGATGTGCATTTGCAAAACCAGACATTCTGGCAACTTTTTCATTTATTTTAGGATTGTATTTCATCGTACATGAACCTAAAGGATAGAATCCAGTGTCTACACCATGATTTTTATTCGACAACTCTGTATAGTGTCTCATTAAATCAAGTTCACTAACTTCTGGTAATTCAGCTTTTTGTTTTCTCGTAAATTTATCACCTAGTATATCTTGAACATTTTGTGTTTCAACTTCTTTTTCAGGTAATGAAAATGCAAATCTGTCTTTTCTAGATCTTTCAAAAATTAATTCACTTGATGGTTTACGCACTATATTCACCTACTTTTTGGATAAATGTATCAATTTCTTCTTTAGTTCTAAGTTCAGTCACTGCAATTAACATATGATTTTCAAAATCATCATTCATAAATCCTAAATCAAATCCACCTATTATGCCTTCTTCAAGTAAATCTTTATTTATTTCTTTTATAGGTTTGTTAAACTTAACAACAAATTCATTAAATGAAATACCATCTAATACTTCAAATCCCACTTCTTTCATTTGTTGCTTCATGTATGTTGTGTTTTCCATGTTAAGTTTAGCCATTTCGTATACGCCATTTTTACCTAACGCACTCATACATACTGAAGCTGCTAAAGCATTTAACGCTTGGTTAGAACAAATGTTAGATGTAGCTTTATCTCTTCTAATATGTTGTTCACGTGCTTGTAATGTTAATACAAAACCTCTATTACCATCTTCATCTTGTGTTTGACCTACTAAACGTCCAGGTAATTTACGCATCAATTTTTTAGTTGATGCAAAGTAACCACAATGTGGGCCACCATATTGTGCTGGGATACCGAATACTTGTGCATCTCCAACAACGATATCTGCACCAAATTCTCCCGGAGGTGTAATGAGACCTAGAGATAACGGATTACTCGAAACAATAAATAATGCTTTTTTGTCTTCGATTAATTGTTTAATAGCTTCTAAATCTTCCAGTGAACCAAAGAAATTAGGATATTGAACGCATACAGCTGCAGTATCATCATCGATAACTTCTTTTAATTTATCTAAATCTGTTACTGTACCGTCTAAATCAACTTCGATTACTTCAATATCTTGAGCTTTCGTATATGTTTTAAGAACTTCAATAGATTGATAATGTACTGACTTAGATACGATTACTTTTTTCTTTTTAGTGTGACCTGCTGCAAGTACAGCAGCCTCAGCAAAAGCAGTTCCTCCGTCATACATTGAAGAGTTAGCTACATCCATACCGGTTAATTCACAAATTAAAGTTTGAAATTCGAAAATAGCTTGTAATTCACCTTGTGAAATTTCAGGTTGGTACGGCGTATATGCAGTATAAAATTCTGAACGAGAAATGACATGGTCTACTACTGTTGGAATATAGTGATCATAAACACCAGCTCCCAAAAATGATGCATGTGTTTCACTCGTTATATTTTTATTAGCAATTTGTGATAATTCTCGTAATAAAGCTGTTTCTGATTTTTTCTCTTTAATATTTAGTGGATTGTTAAATCTTACTGATTCAGGTATATCAGTAAATAATTCATCTACTGATTTAATACCGATTACATCTAACATTTCTGACTTATCTTTTTCAGTTAAAGGTATATAGCGGTGACCCATTTTATTCACTCCTATGATTTAAATGATGATTTTTTTACAATTTTAGCTTTTACTTGTCTTTTTCTTACTTGAATTAGAATTTCTTTATCTAGTTCAAAAGATTCTTTGTTAATCAATCCCATTGCGATTGATTTACCAGTTGATGGTGATTGTGTTCCTGAAGTGACATACCCAATTTCATGACCATCAATATCTAAAATTTCATAATCAGTTCTAGGTATACCTTTATCAATCATTTCTATACCAATTGATTTTCTAGTTGCACCATTTTCTTTTTGCTCTTTAAGTACTGATTTACCAATAAAGTCTGCTTCAATTAAAGGTTTAACTGCAAAACCTACCCCTGCTTCATATGGCGTGATTTGTTCTGACAAATCTTGACCATGTAATGGTAAAGCCGCTTCTAATCTAAGCGTATCACGTGCTCCTAAGCCACAAGGTTCAACACCTTCCTTGATGAAGCCATCCCATATTTCTTTAGTATCTCCAGATTTGCAATATACTTCAAAACCATCTTCACCTGTGTAACCTGATTGCGACAATATAACTTCTTTCCCGAATAAACTAACATTTTGTTGAAACTCAAACATCTTCATTTCAGTAACGTCTATGTTCACTAATTTTTGCACTAAATCACGAGCTTCTGGCCCTTGAATAGCTAATTGTCCATATTCTGAAGATTTATTTTCAATGTTTACATTAAATCCTTGAATATTTTGTAACCATTCAAAATCTATATCTGTATTACCAGCGTTAACAACTAAGAAATAAACCGATTCTTCCAACTTGTAAACAACTAAATCATCAATCACGCCGCCCTTATCGTTACAAAGCATAGTATATTGAGCTTTAGAGTCTGTTAATGTAGATGAATCATTTGTTAAAGCATATTGAATAAATTGATCCGCTTCTTCTCCAGAAACGATAATTTCACCCATATGGCTTACATCGAAAATACCAACTTTTGATCTAACAGCATTATGTTCCTCTTTAATACTTGAGAATTGCACTGGTAAAGCCCAGCCAGAAAAATCAATAACTTTTGCTCCTTGATCAATATACGTTTGATATAAAGGTGTTTTCTTTAAATCTGTAGTCATCATAACTCTCCCCTTCTAAATATGTATAATAAAAAAACAGGGTAGCTTTCGCTACCCTGTTGAAGTACTCTTCAGGAATGCGTCACAAAGTTATCCTTTTGCCTGAGAGATTCACTCAAATATGGCTTGCTCCTTCGGCGATGAATATTACATTCATTCTCTCTAACTTTGATCATTCGCAAATATATAAGCTTATAGAGATTCAATAATCTCACTAGCAACTACTTCTTTAGGTCTGTTTGCATCAATATGCTTGAATGCGATTTCATTATAACTTAATTCTCGTTTTGAATACAAGGCTTTTAATTCATTTAAAGATCTGCCGCTCGCATTCGGTCTATTATGATCATGATTAATTCTATTAAATAATATTTCAATATCACATTTTAACCAGAATGTATTCACATTACCTTTCAATATATCTTTCGATAATTCAGATTCTATAATACCACCACCAGTTGAAATAACAACGTCTTTATCAATCCATTTTTGAAGGGCTTGATACTCTAAATCTCTAAAATATGCTTCACCATACTTTTCAAAAATTTGAGGGATTGGTAATTGTGTTGTTTCAACGATATAAGTATCTATATCTACTAAAGGTTTGTCATAATGTTCACTTAACAAGTTACCGATTGTTGTTTTTCCAACACCCATAAAACCAACTAACACTATCGACATTAAATCTACTCCTTAGCTGTCACATTTCAACTTAAACTTTATTCTATCTCATTATTCAGAAAATAAAAAGACTAATATTCTTTATTTATCATTATTTTTATTTCTTGTTGATAGTATTGCTCTAGATTGTGATAAATATTTAACTTATAACTATATTGAACTAGGTAAAACGATAAAAAAGCGGAATAGATAAACAAAATACCTAGCAGAAATGGTAATAAAAACCCATGCTCATTAGATAAAAATTTCTTCATGAATTTTGTTATCTCCCTTCCTAATGGTTATATCTACCTTAAATGTATTTTGATTAACTTGTTGTATATTGAAGAGTTCGACATTATTTAATAACGTAATATTCCCTTTTCCATTAATACTTTTATATATTTTGGCGTTTAACAATGTATATTCTTTTGAATTGCCATTGTGTATAAATTTCATTTTGTGATGAGCATTATCAATCACGATGTTAGTATCTTTTATTTCTTCAGATAAATCTTTACGAAACATGATTAATTCATAGTTCGTATGATCCAATGCATTATCTTTAAACACATATATACTTTTAATTAACAAAGGTATAAGTGCAAGTATAATAAGTAAAAATGACAAAGATAACAACATCTCTATCATCGTAAATCCAGCGTTATTTTTTGATACAAACTTTTTCATTTTTCTTTTCATCTTCCAAACAAATTTGATTATTAAAATTGATATATTTATATCTGCTTACATCATATTTAAATTCGTGATTTGAGGATTGAAGCGTTTGGTACAAGATTTGATAAAGCTTAATTTTGCTATGCTCTTTTTCAATATTTTTATTTAAAGTAGTCACTAAAGGTAATAACGTCCCACTTAATAAAATAATAATGAAAATTGAAAGCATAAAATCGATAAACACATAACCTTTATTGTTCTTCGACAATTCTATATCTTCCCTTCTCTATACGAAAAACAACGTTATATTTTTTGTTGCTAAAATTCATTTTCAATGTACCAAACTGATTAATATTTCCTTCTCCATCAAGTACTAAAGTAGTAAATTTATTGTCTTTAGATATATTGCCTTTATATAGATTGAGTGTTTGAATGTTACCTTTCTCTAATTGATAATAAATTTTTTCTGAATTAGGTTTAAACCAAACTAATATCGGTCTTTTAGTTGCGAGAGATTTTGTTTCTAAATACTCTAACTTAGTTTCAAAGTCTTTTATACCACTTGTTAATCCTATTTTATCTACTGAACTAATCGATAAAGACATCGTAACCATAAAAATCAAACTTAGTATTGAAATTACAATGATCATCTCGATGAGCGTAAATCCCTTATTCTCCATTAATTTGCAACGACTTCTCCATTTTGTAATGTAATGCTCTCACCTGATTTACACGTTAATTGCTTTTCATTTATATACCCATCACTTACTAAATCATTAACTGAGTTCGGTTTAGCATCATGCTTTAACGTATATGCTTCTACTTGTCCAGCTACCATCTTAATTTGTGCTTGGCATCCAGTGCTTTTAACAGTTTCTGATTGTTTGCTAATATTAGGTATGATGATGATTAACAAAATGCTTATGATCAAAAGCACTATCAACATCTCGATTAAAGTAAACCCTTCTTTTTTACATAGCAATTTAAACTTTTTCATTTATAACATCCTTTCATTTTATGCCTTCAACCATTTGTAGCATCGGCAAAATAATAATTAAGTACAGTGTTACAATTAGTAATGCTAAAATCCCAAATACAATAGGTTGTATCCATTTCAAATGTTTAACAAAAGTCTTTTCTAATTTATCTAACATGAATACGCTAAAATAATGCAATTCCAGATCTAATTTAGATTTGTTTTCGCCGTGTTTAATATAATGAATTAAATGCTCGTCGAAACATCCTAATTGTTTTATTGCATTAGGAAATGTTTCCCCTTTTCTCATAGCATTATTGATTGAGAGACCAATATATTTTAAAAAGTCATCTTTAGTTTGTAACATGTAAATTTCAATAATTGTATTAAGCGTTACGCCATTTTGTATAAAAAATGAAAAGTCTCTAGCAATACGGTATGAATGATACATAGAAATGTATTTATTAATAAAAGGTATTCTCTTAAAAAACACGATTCTTTTGGAAACATCTTTACCCATATAATTCATATATAGTAAAAGGTTTATCAATATTAAGCTTAAAAATATCGTGAAAATTGTAGTAGGCAAATAGGAAAAGATTGTCGTAATTACTTTTAATGAGGTGGAAATTTCTACGTTCATAGATTCATATATTTCACTGAATTGAGGAATAATAGTCTGGTTTACTGCAGCTAAAAGCATGAAGAATATACAAAGTAATAATGCAGGATATTGTATCGTTTTAATAAATCTTTCTTTTACATGCTCTATTTTCTTTAAATATAAAATAGAATGATCGATTGTTTCAATTAAGTTTCCGTAGTTTTCTCCAAAATAAATTTGAGTAATGATTACTTGAGGATAATTCAAAACTTTCAAAACTTCGTGCAATTGCCCGGTATCTTTTACTAGTTCAATTACTTTCGTTGTTAATTTTTGTTTAGAAAACTGCAGGAATTGATCTGTTAATAATTGAATGGCTTCCATCAAGGTAAAACCTTGTTTTAACATATCTGAAAGCCTAACTAAATATAATACTTTATCTTTTTTTAAGATACAGCCTTTATTCATGATAATCACGCACCATATATTGAATGATATGTTCACTAAACATGTAACTCATTTTTCGACAGCGACTTGATTCATCTTGCTTAACTAATCGCTGATTTGCAATACACGATATGCCTTGCTTAATTTGTTCTACAGTTATGCCTAATTCAATTAATCTATGTATTGCACCGATATTATCTTTAGCATGCATAGTTGAAAGCACAAGATGCCCACTTAAACTTGCTTGTATAACTTGCTTAGCAGTTTCTTCATCTCTTATTTCACCTATCATAATAACATCAGGATCACATCTTAAAATTGCTTTAAATGACTGTTGATAAGATATATTCGCTCTTTCATTAACAGAAACTTGTACAACGCCATTTAATGTTTGTTCCACAGGATCCTCAATCGTAATAATATGTTTATTCTTTTCTTTCTTTAAGTCATACATTAATTCATACATTAAAGTTGTCTTACCAGATCCTGTAGGCCCAGTAAATAGAAATAAACCTTCAGATTGATACATCTTATTTCTAATTTCTATAAAATCTGAATTAAGCCTATTTGCATCACTTTCAATAAAATATTGAGGTGTTATCCTGATTGCACATGATTCTATCCCTAAACTAATTGGTATCGTCGAAATTCTTAAATAATAATTCATAACATGTTCATAAATATACTGACCACTTTGTGCTTTGTTTCTCTCACTTACGTCTAAGTGAGAAATAAATTTCATATAGATTAGCAATCTGTTATACAATTTAGCATCTAGCGATAAATCATAGTCTTTGTTGTCACCATTAAATCTCATCTGAACAACAATCTTATCGTCTATTACAGGTATGAAATGAATATCGCTTACATTTGATTTTATAGCGTCTTCGATAATTGATTTAAATAATTTCTCCATAATCTCTTCCTATTATATATAAACGCTTTCAATATCCGTCATTACTTACTTGATTGTTTATATTTTGCATCAAAATGCTATTTACTTTTGTATGCAGTAACTTTATAATTAGAAATGAATAAGAAAGTAAACACAGAGGGGGTTCTTAAGAAGATGGATAAAGTTTATAAAACTCTAGGCTTCTGGACTGCTATATTTGCTACAATGTTTTATGTCGGAGGAATGGACATGATGGCGTATTTCTTTGTAGCTCAAACTGGATTTTTCGTATTGTTGGGATACTTAAAATTAACTGAAAGAATGTATATGTATATATTCGCTCTTTATTTAGTATTATGTTTTGTAGGATTTACATACTATTCAACATTCTTATTAGAGCCAAGTTTCGGTCATCATTAAAAAAAGCATTACACATTTAGTGTAATGCTTTTTTATTTAGTTAAAACCATTTAAATAAGGATTCGTCATTTCTTCTTCAGATATCGTTGATTCGGGTCCATGTCCCGGAAAGATTGTCGTATTAGGATCTAATTCTAGTAATTTATCTTCAATAGAGCTCATTAACGTTTCAGTATCACCCTTGTATAAATCCGTTCTACCGATGCCGCCTTTAAACAAAGTATCTCCAACAACAGCAAAGTCACCAAAAACAAACGATAAGCTTCCTGGAGAATGACCAGGCGTATGTAATGCCTCAAACTCAAACTCACCAATTTTATGTTGACCTTCACCTATAACTAAAGGTATCGTGTGCTGCACAACTGGAGGTAACTGATAAGCTTCAAACTTTTTAGAACCATTTTTCACAGTATCCGTTAACCAAGATTTCTCTTCTTTGTGTACATAAACGTCTACACCGTGAGCGTTAACGACATCATCTACACCACCTATATGATCAAAATGAGCATGTGTCAGTAAGATACCACTCAACTTTTTATTAAATTTCTTTATACGTTCATTTATAAATTGACCATTATCACCTGGGTCAATTACTAAAAGTTCTTCATCACCTTCGATAATATAACAATTTGTTTCAACAATGCCTAAAGAATAGCTATGTACTTTCATTTTATTTCCTCCTCTTTTTTAAAAAGTATCTCGACAAAACCGCATATTAATTATACAATTAATATGATAATAAAAGAAATTTGTATTGGGGGTATTGGAATGCCATTTATCGACACAGGGGAATTATTTGAGTTATTTGGAGTAAAAATCCATATCGGTGTTAATATTTTTTCTTTATTAATGCTAGCTGTTTTTATTCTTGCAATATTTGGTTTGATTTCAGCATTCAAAAACAAAAATATTTTGGGCATTCTTTTTGGTGCAATAACTGTAGTATCATTTGGCTTTTTCTCATTAGCTACAATATTTACTTACGGTTATCCAATCTTACATCATTAAAGAAAAGACGAGTTTTCACTCGTCTTTTTTTATTTGTTTAAATGTTTGTTTACTGATTCTAACTTTTCATTCATTTTTCTAGATTTGTCTCTTCTATCATCAATCCTAATGTTCGTGCACACTCTATCTAAACCTTTATTAAAAGGACTTTCATGGATTTCTTGAATCACTTCAAATAAATCCTTTAAATCGCCTTCAATTAAAGTATTCATAGGTGTTAGTTGAAAATCAATTTTTCCTGTTTCTTTATGCTTTTCTAAAATTAATTGGATATCTGCAATATATTCACTTACACTCGGTCCTTCTGTACCTACTGGTATGACAACAACGTCTACTATAGCCATTATTGATTCTCCTTTTCTAATACATAAGTTTTAATGAGGCCTGCTGCACCAATAATACCTGCATCATTGCCTAATTGAGCAACTTCAATATGCGTATCTTCTTGTGCAGGTCTAAAAGTCATTTTTTCAAAATGTTTTTTTATGAACTTAAGTAAGATATCTCCAGCCTTACTAACGCCTCCACCGATTATGATGTACTTCGGATTAGTCATAACACTAATGACACTTGCTGCATAAGCTATGTAACCTGCAACTTTATCAATGATAAATAAGCTGAATTCATCTCCTGATTTCGCTGCATCAAACACGTCTTTAGCCGTAACATTTTTGCTTGCAATGAGGTCATGAATATTAGACTTCATATTAATATTTGGATAAAAATGATGAACTAAATTAATAACGCCTGTAGCAGATGCGACCGTTTCTAAACAGCCTTTCATACCGCAGTTACATTGGAACCTTTTATTCTGATCTACTAAGAAGTGTCCTATCTCAGCGCCAGAGCCATTATGACCGTGAATCAATTCACTGTTGGAAACAATTCCACCGCCTACACCAGTGCCAAGTGTTATACATACAACATCACTTTCATTTCTTCCAGCACCTTTAAATTTCTCACCTAAAGTTGCCACATTCGCGTCATTATCTACGTAAATAGGTCCATTGAAATACTGTTGCATATGTTTTCTTACTTCGATATTACCCGTCCAATTTAAATTAACTGCACCATGAACAATACCATTTTCAAAATCGATTGGGCCAGGAACACCGATGCCCATTCCAATTATATTTTCCATATCAATATTTTTACGGTTCATATGTACTACAAACGAATCGTAAATATTTTCTAAAATACCTTCGCCAGTTTTATTAGTGGAAATTTCCCATTTTTCTTCAATATTTAAAGTTTTATCAAATATTCCTAATTTACATGTTGTTCCACCAATATCTGCTGATAAAATATGTGTCATTTTTTCTCAATCCTTCTCTGGTTAATAATGAGTCTTGCTTGTAAAAATGTGTCTTTATCAATAAGCATAGATTGATACATTGACTTAATTTCTTGCTCCATCATTTCTAATCGATCTTCTTCATTTTTAAAATAGATGATATATCCAAACTTTTTTAATAATTGTTGTACATCATATAAGTTTTCCATTTATTAACTCCTAAATGCAGTTATTTCTTTTTTTAAAGCTTTATAATGTTCATTATTTTTATCTTGCTTTATTGATTGATTAATAAATTTATTTGCTTTATCGTAATCGTCTTTGGCTCTATAACCTAAAGCTAATTGATAATTGAGCTTGGGAGATTGAGGGAAAATCTTTAAACCTCTCTCCCACTCTAAAATAGCTTCATCCAATGACGTATTATTTGCTACAATCAATCCACTTAATATATATGTTTCATCAGATTCGAAGTTTTTTTCTTTTATTTGCTTAATCATTGTTTCCGCACTATTAAAATCACCATTATTCATCGCTTCTTTAGTTAATTCATCATATATATAATGCTGCTGTCTGCTAAAAATAATGAATACTAGAATAATGATTAATACGATAAAAGCAATAATATAATGCATTTTGAATTTATCATGCTCCATCCATTTATATATGATATACATAAGGATAGCACCACCAATAAATCCTCCTAAGTGGGCAAAATGGTTCACGTTGCTTATAAATAATGCTAATAAAGAAATAATCGCAATACCTATAAATGTTTGTAATACAAATTGTTTATTGATATTCTTTCTCGTAAATAAGTAGACGATGAATGCACCAATCAGTCCAAATATAGCACCACTTGCACCAATAGAAATAGATACAGTATCAATACTTAATGATACTAATCCAGCAAATAGACCAGAGACAAGATATATTATAAACATCTTGATTGAACCTAATGCACCTTCAATTAACTTACCAAATATAATAAGTGAAAATACATTCATGATCAAATGTGTGAAATCGGCATGCAAGAACATAGATGTTAATAACCTATACCACTCACCGTGTACAACGTTAAAATGTACGAGTCCACCGTAATCTACTAGATTAATTTGCGCAACTTGATTAAATATTAATACTAGTGATAGCCAGACAATCACGTTGATCGCTACTAAAAAATATGTAACTGGTGAAAATTTTAGCATAAAACTATCAATAAAACTCGCATTTAGCAACTTGTTCTTATATGTCGTTACAGCTGTTGTTTTAGAACGTTTAATTTGTTGTTTTGTAATGATATGGCTGGATACTTTCTCGAAATCTTCCACACTGCTTAAAGCATAATATCTAATTTTAGGACGCTTATAATGATTAAACTCTGTGAAATCTATATCTTTATCCGTTAAATAATATGTGTCCAATTGTTCAAAGCTAAATCCTATACTATCAATCAAACTACTTAAATGGTCTGTTGTTTTTTCAAAGTCAAAATCTACTTCTTGATGTGTAGGTGCTTTATGTATAAAGCGTTTTACGACTTTTTTAGATTCATGTGTTAACCAAACTTCTGAATCTTCTTCATCAATTGATAAAATATTAAATCCTTCTGTATATACTAAATAATAAATCGACTTCCACATTTGTTTTATTTTATCCATTTATTCTTCTCCATAAATAACATTTGGTAATATAATTTCTTCAACGGGTACATCATGCTCTTCTGTATCAAACGATTTAATTTGAAATGGATATACTAGGCTAAGCGTGCTTCCTTTGTATTCAGATAAGTATTTATCATAATAGCCTCCACCATAGCCAATTCTATAACCGTCTTCACTAAATACAACGCCAGGTACAATGATCAAATCAATATCGTCACTTATTTCAGTTTGCTTATCAATATATTTAATGCCCTTTTCGTCTAGAGCAATAGATTCTAAATCCGTTAATTGCTGAAATTTCATAATTTTTGTACTGTAGTTTGTTGTAGGCACATATACTTTTTTATTATCTTGTAATAACTTCTCTATAATTGGCAATGTATCTACTTCATGATCCATGCTCATGACAATAGCTACTGATTTAGCATTTTTATATTTATCGTGATCAAATAATTGTTTTCGTAAATTAAAATCATAATTCTCTTTCTGAGATTTTTGTTGATTTCTCATCAAATCCAGTATTTCTTTTCTCAATTTTTTCTTGATAGTCATGAATTTAACACTTCCCAATTATTATTTCATTTCTAGCATTTATACATTTAATGATAACACAAGAAATACTGTGATAGGTAGTGTTAGGACCTCTAAAGTTAAATAAAAAACACACTACCAAAATTGGCAATGTGTTCTTATTCGTTTTATTATTTTGTTTCTCTATGAAGAGTGTGTTTACCGTCACGAGCACAATATTTTTTCATTTCGATTCGCTCTGGGTTATTACGTTTATTCTTTTTAGAGATGTAGTTTCTTTCACCACAATCAGTACATGCTAAAGTTACATTTACGCGCATGATGAACCCTCCTATTCTTATTTCAATTAATATACGACCTTATTATAATACCATCTATGGTTATATAATTCCAGTATTATTTTTCAATTGGCTCATAGTGTTCGCCAGTAATATAATAATAACAGCTTTCACTAATATTTGTAATATGATCGCCAATTCTTTCTAAATATCTTGCAGCAAGATGTGCTTGACCTGAAATGAATGGATCATTGTCTATTAAATAAGTCGTATTACTAATCTCTCTATATAAATCATCAATGTCGTCATCACGTTCAATGATTTCTTTTATGAGCAATATATCCTTATTATTAACTGCTGTTTCTAAATCTCTCAGCATTAACATCGCTAGTTTACCCATCGTTTTTAATCTCATCAATATAAAATAATCCGTTATGATAGCTCTTTTTCTAATTTGAGCAATATTAGTTGAATTATCAGCCATTCTTTCTAATTCAGAAGCAATTTTTAAAGCTGAGATCATCACACGCAAATCAGTAGCCATAGGTTGTTGCTTCGTAATTAACATAACGACTTTTTCGTTAATATCATATTCCATTTGGTTGATTTTCTTATCGTAAGCGATTAAATTTCTAGCGTTAGTCTTATCTTCATCACTTAAAACTGTAACAGACTGTTCAATCATCTGATAAACTTCTTTACCCAATTTAAATAAATCTTCAATTAGTGTGTTTAATTCACCTTCGTATTTTTCTCTTATAACCATATTAACCAAATCTCCCAGAAATATAATCTTCTGTTTTCTTATCAGTTGGGTTAGAGAAAATTTTATCAGTATGGTCAAATTCGTTTACGTAACCATTTAAGAAGAAAGCCGTTTTATCAGATATTCTAGCAGCTTGTTGCATATTATGAGTCACAATAATAATAGAGTATTTAGATTTCAATTCTTGAACAAGTTCTTCAACTTTTAATGTTGAAATAGGATCTAATGCTGAAGTTGGTTCATCCATTAAAATGACATCTGGCTCTATTGCTAAACAACGGGCAATACAAACTCTTTGTTGTTGTCCTCCAGATAGTCCATAAGCATTTTTATCAAGTCTATCTTTACACTCATCCCATATAGCTGCACCTTTTAATGAACGTTCAACGATTTCGTCTAATACTTTTTTATCAGTAATACCATGGATTCTAGGACCATAAGTGATATTGTCATAAATAGACTTAGGAAATGGGTTTGGTTTTTGGAAGACCATACCAACATTCGTTCTTAACTCTTCAACACTATATTTTTTATCGAAAATATTTTGATCTCTATAAATAATTTCACCAGATGTTTTAACACTAGGAATTAATTCAATCATTCTATTTAAAGTTTTAATATAAGTTGATTTACCACAGCCTGACGGACCAATTATCGCTGTCACTTCGTTTTCAGCGATATCAAGATTAATATTCCTCAAAGCATGGAAATCACCATACCATAAATCTAAATTATTTGTTTTATATACAATGTTTTTATCTTCAACTACTATTTCTTTACTTGATGTCATGTCATTTGAAGGTATATTTTGAGACAAATCTCTAATTTTTACGTCTGTCATTTTAATGACCCCTCTTCATTTTGATTTTAAAGTTTTCTTTGATATTTATTTCTAATATAAATTGCAATGGAGTTCATAAGAATTAATATTACGAGTAAAACGATTATTGCAGCTGATGATACAAATTGGAATTCAGCTTGTGGCAATTTAGCCCAATTATATATTTGCATTGGTAACGCTTGAAATGATTCAAAGATACTATTTGGCGTTTTCATTAATATAGCAGGAATACCAATTACAACTAATGGTGCTGTTTCACCTAGTGCTCTTGATAGTGCAAGTATTGTACCTGTTAAAATACCTGGGATAGATGCAGGTAATACAATATTTTTAATCGTTTGCCATTTTGTACCACCTAGTCCTAAAGAAGCCTCTCTAATTGAAGATGGTACAGCTTTTATAGCTTCTTGGCTTGCTACGATAATAATTGGTAGAATCATAAGCGACATCGTTAATGCGGCTGCAATTACCGTTTTCCCTAGTGATAAGCTTTCAAACCCGGCTCCACGTACAAATATCGTTAAACCTAACAAACCAAATACTACTGACGGTACTCCGGCTAGGTTTGAGATATTTACTCTAATAAATTTTGTGAACCAATTTTCTTTTGCATATTCAACCATATAGATTGCTGTGCCGACACCTAAAATAATAGATATTGGAGCAATCGTCATCATGAGCCAAAGTGTACCAATTAAAGCACCTTTAATACCCGCTCTTTCAGGTGAAGTAGAAGAGAAATTACTAAAGAAATCAGTACTTAAATAAGGAATACCTTTTTTAAATATGTCAAATAGCAATATAGCTAATACAATTAACCCAATTAATGTACAGACAAAAAATACTGATTTAATCACTTTATTTTTTAACAATCTTGTGGGTAATTTTTTTTGAACAACAGTTTGATCAACTAAATTTACTTCTGACATATTAGTACTCCTCTCTAAAGCGCTTAGTAACCCATTGAGAAATAATATTCATAATAAATGTGAATATAAACAATGTGAAACCTACCGCGTATATACTGTAATAAATATCTGACCCATAAGTTGCATCTCCAGTAGCAACTTGAACGATAAATCCTGTCATCGTTTGAATTGAGCCTGTTAAACTAAAGCTTGCATCTGGCGTACTACCAGCTGCTAATGAAACAATCATCGTTTCACCAATTGCTCTTGATACAGCTAATACAATCGACGCAATAATTCCCGATAATGCTGCTGGAAAGACAATTTTAGTTGCTAGTTCAAATTTCGTTGCACCTAAACCAAGTGCACCTTCTTTAATCGATTCTGGCACTGAACTCATCGCATCCTCACTCATACTTGTAATCATCGGAATAATCATGACCCCCACGACTAAACCGGGACTAATTGAGTTAAAGCTACCTAATTCAGGGAATATTCCTCTTAATATAGGTGTAACAAATGTTAACGCGAAGAAACCATATACAATTGTAGGAATACCTGCCAATATTTCTAATACTGGTTTAATCATTCTTCTTGATCTATCAGACGCATATTCACTTAAGTAAAGTGCAGCGCCTAGTCCAACAGGTACTGCAAATACCGTTGCTACAGCCGTTACTTTTAAAGTACCTAATATAAGCGCAAATATTCCGTATTGTGGATCAGAAGAAAAGGGTGCCCATTCTTTAGTGAATAAAAATTCAAATGGATTCACTCTCGTGAAAAACGTTACTGTTTCAGTAATAAGTGTAAATAATATCCCGATTGTTGTTAGTACAGAAACTGAAGCTATTAATAATAAAATAATTGGAACTGCTTTGTCAGCAAAAACCTTTCCTTTATTGTTATTATTTCGTTTAATAAGTTCCTGCACTGAAGTTTGTTCTTCCATAAAAATAACTCCTTCATTTTGAAAAAGGGCGACATATGTACGCCCTTTGCATTGATTTATTAATGATTTTTTTAATGATTATTTTTTAAATTTTTCTAAAGTTTCTTTGTCTTTTTTATATTCTTCATCTTTTAATGGAACATAACCTGCATCTTTCGCTGCATCTGCTGAGTTGTCAATAACATACTCCATAAAGCCGTAGAATGCATCGTTATCTTCAAGTGATTTATTCTTCGCGTAAACGAACAGTGGTCTACTTAAAGGATAAGTTCCATCATTAACAGATTCATCAGTAGGTTCTACCGCTTTACCTTCATCACCTTTGATTTTCACTGCTTTCAATGTATCTTTATTTTCTTGGTAGAAGTTGTAGCCAAAGAAGCCAATTGAATCTTTGTTATCTTGAACTGATTTAACAATTACGTTTGTGTCAGCATTTTTTTCTGATTCCAGATCTTTTTCATCTAAAACTTCTTCACTAAAGAAATCGTATGTCCCGTGAGATTGGTCTGGTGAAAATGCTTTGATTTTCTTATCAGGAAATTCTGAATTAACATCTTTCCATGTTTTAGCTTTCCCGCTATATATTTTTGCTAATTCTTCCATACTTAGTTCTTCAACAAAGTCATTATCTTTATTAACTGCTACTGTTAAACCATCTTGAGCAACTTTAAACTCAGTGTATTCAACTTTTTCTTTTTTCAATTTATCTTTTTCTTCATCTTTAATATCTCTAGAAGCATTTGCGAAATCAGTTTCACCCGCTATGAATTTTTCAAATCCTCCACCAGTTCCCGAAACACCGATTGATACTGATACATCAGGTTGTTCTGCTGAGAAGTCTTCGTTTATTTTTTCCATTACTGGCGCGACTGTAGATGAGCCATCACCTTTTACTTCGCCACTTAATTTATTATCATCTGAAGATTTAGTATCCCCTGCACTAGATTTTTCAGCTGCTCCACCACAAGCTCCTAATAGAAGTGCTGAACTCAATGCTGTTGTTGACCCAATTAATTGCCACTTTTTCATGTTAAATCCTCCTAATTAATAACGCCTTAATCTTTATTACACCTTTACTTTACATTTTCTTTATTAAGCACAAATAAATTGAATGTAAATTTTGTGTTAACATTTGATGAAAACGTTTTTAATTTTAATCGATCAATATTTTGACATGCCCTCTCTATTTAATCGGATGATATGACAAATATTTTTTTATTTTAAAATCTTACGATTTTGTTTGTGCATGCTTGCCTTATGAATATGGTTCGAGCCTGTAGTCTCTCTCGCATACTATTCCCCCGGACGTCAGCACTTCACAAAATCGTGAGGACAAATACAAGTGGAATAAGAGTGAAACGTATGTATACTATGGAGATATCATGATCCACTCAAAATAAAAAAACATATCACATTACTGATATTTGTAAGTAGTGTCATATGTTTTCGTTTGTTCTTTTAAGTACATGCTATATGTTGCAAGACTAATCAAACAAGCAACATAGAAGGTCTGTATGTTGCAAGACTGATCAAACAAGCAACATAGAAGGCCTGTATGTTGCAAGACTTACCAAACAAGCAACATAGAAGGTCTGTATGTTGCAAGACTTGCCAAACAAGCAACATAGAAGGCCCGTATGTTGCAAGACTCGCCAAACAAGCAACATAGAAGGCCCGTATGTTGCAAGACTGATCAAACAAGCAACATAGAAGGTCCGTATGTTGCAAGACTTACCAAACAAACTAAAAAGAGCGTAAATTCTTCGAAAATAAGAATTTACGCTCTTTTATATTAATCTAGGATGTTCATGTCTATCTCATGATGCTTTATTTTCAATTACTTTCTATCTTTAAAATAGTAGTTTATGATATCTCTACCTAAATCTCCACCTGGTAACCACGGTTCTGGTACTGGTTGGTTCGTATAAGTAATAGAAAATGACAATTCAGGGTTTTTAGCTGGTGCATACCCAATATAAGTTGAATTTACTTTTGGTTTTCCGTCTTTAAATACTTCAGCTGTACCTGTTTTACCTGCTGATCTAACAACTGTATCATTAAAGCTTGAATAACCCGTTCCTTCTTCTTTATTGAATGCCATATCGAAACCTTTTTGAACTTGTTTAATTTCCTTATCACTATTGTTAACTTTGTTCATCACTTCGCCTTTAAATGATTTTTTAATAGGTCCAAGTGCGTCTTCGTTAGTAGAATTTCTAATTTCTTTTGCTAAATGTGGTTTCAATCTATATCCATCATTAGCAATTGTTGCTACATATTGTGAAAGTTGTATTGGCGTATAAGTATCAAATTGTCCTATTGCTAAATCAATATAGTTACCTGGATTATCTTTAATGGGTTCTATTTGACCTGCAGACTCGTTTGGCAAGTCAATACCAGTTTTTACACCTAATCCTACTTGATTTAAACCTTTGCGTAATTTAATACCTGCTTGTTCAACATCTGATGGCAATGACATGCCACTTCTATATGGTGAATCTGCTAATAAAAGCGCTGTTTTATACATGAATACGTTTGATGAGTGCATTAATGCTTCGGCATCAGTGATTGTTTTTTTACCATCTTGGTTGAAATAAGAACGCTTCGTTAATCCACCGTTGAATTTTAGTGGTTCATCGACCATCGTATCTCCAACATCAAGTACGCCATTTTGATAACCAGCGAGTAATGTAGCACCTTTGACAGAAGAACCTACTGTATATTGACTTGTAAAGTTCCCAATATGATTATCTGTGATTTTACCGTTTTCATCGATATCACGACCTGCCATTGCTAAAACATCACCATTTCTAGGGTCTTGAACAACAACCATGACTCTATCCATATCTTTCGCGCCTTTATCGCGTAATGACTCGATATGCTTATCGACATATTCTTCAACTTTTTTCTGTAATTCTATATCTATTGTTAATACGAGATCATTACCTCTTGAACCTTCAGAAATGACTTCTGAGCTTGTTATTTTACCTGACTTATCTGTCACGTATTTCATTTTTTTCTTAGAACCTTTTAATATATCTTCGTATTGATATTCTAAGTATGATTTACCTACTCTATCATTTCTTGAATAGCCCTTAGTTAAATAATCATTAACAAGTTCTTTCGGTAATCCTTCTTCTTTGCTTGATACATTACCAAATAATGTTCTTAAAGTTTCTCCGTATGGATAGCGTCTTTCCCAGTCCATCGTTGTGTTAACGCCAGGTAATTCTGATAAGTGTTGCGAAACAGCTGCATACTCGTCGTTTTTAACACCTTCATTTTTAATAACTACCGGGCTAAGTTGAGAACCTGCATTCATTTCTCTGAAAATCGCTAAAATCTGCAAATCATTTTTCGATAAAGTATTTGTGTATTTAGAAGTCACTTTTTTATATAATGCTTCATCATAATCTTCTTGGCTTATATTCCCATCTGAGAATAAAGCTTGTTCATCTTTCATTAACTTTTGAACTTCATCTTGATTTCTTAAAATCCAAAAATCTTGTTTATCTCTATCTGTAATATTAGATGTGTCCATTTTCATTAAATGAGATAGTTTTTCAGCGATTTTTAAAATGTCATCCTGACTTGTTCTCCTATCTCTTGTATATGTAATAGCTTTTCTAGATTCATTATCTACTAAAACCTTGCCGTTTCTATCATAAATACGGCCTCTCGGCACTGACTCGTTTACTGTAATTGATTCAGTACTATCTATTGTCCGTTTATATTCTCCGCCTTTAACTATTTGCAAGTAGCCTAGTCGCATTATAAGCACAGAAAATAAGATGACTACAACTGCTAATATTAGGCTTACACGTTTATTCATTAAAAGGCGAAATGCTTCTTCTTTAGATTTCTTTTTTACTCGTTTCAACAACTAAACCTACCTTTTTAACTCTATTATAATAATTTTATCATATATGATTATGACTTACATTGCTATTGATAAAGGTAAATTTTTATAAAAAAAGATGACTTCTATAAAAAGAAGCCATCCAAATCAAAAGACGAATTATTTTGCTGCTTGATATAATTCGTTTACTTTATCCCAATTTACAACATTCCAGAATGCATTAATGTAATCTGGACGTCTATTTTGATAGTTTAAGTAGTAAGCATGTTCCCAAACATCTAAGCCTAATACTGGAAGTTTACCTTCTGAAATAGGGTTATCTTGGTTTGGAGTTGAAACGATCGCTAATTCACCGTTATCTACAACTAACCATGCCCAACCTGAACCGAAACGGCCAGCTGCTGCAGCTGCAAATTCTTCTTTGAATTTGTCTAATGAACCGAATGTAGAACTAATTGCATCCACAACTTCTCCTGAAGGTTCAGAAGCATTTGGTGTTAATAGTTCCCAGAATAATGAGTGGTTATAATGTCCGCCACCATTGTTTTGAACTGCAGTACGAATATTTTCAGGAACAGAATTTAAATTTTTAATGATATCTTCAATAGATTTACTTTCTAAATCTGTACCTTTAACTGCGTCATTTAATTTTGTTACATAAGTGTTATGGTGTTTCGTATGGTGAATCTCCATAGTTTCTTTATCGATGTGTGGTTCTAATGCGTCATACGCATATGGTAATTTTGGTAATTCAAAAGCCATAAAAAATCATCCTCCTCATTTGTTTTACATACTTATCTTATCAAGATTAAAGTTTTATAACAAACAATTTGTTTAAATAATATTCAAAAAAATTAATTTTCTTATTTATCGCCTTGCAACTCTGTTTTTTTATCATTATTATTGAAACAAGAAGAGGTGAAATTATGCAGTACGCAAAGGAACTAAAAAGGCTATTCAAGCACCCTAGCAAATATCCAATGTTCAGAATAACAAAGTTAAGATACATCTTTCTACATATATTATTATTAAGTTTCATTTTAATACTTCCTAATACAGTTCAATACATACAAATCACGCAAAACTTATCTACCCTTGTAGATAATGAAGTAGATGAAATACCTAAATTTAAAATAGACAACAACAAAATGATTTTATCATCTAATAAAACAATCAAGTTAAACGATACACAATCGATTGTCTTCACTGAATCTCCTCAATTTAATATGAAGGATAATCATCTCGTCGTATTTAAGCCTGACCACATTGAAATATCTAATTACAATGATTATACAGAAATCAGTTATGGCTCATTATCGACTGTTGTCACGGATCAAGATGATTTAATTCGATTTATTGATACGATTAATGATTCAAAGTACTTCTATTTAAGCATGATTGTTTTATTTCTTTTGTTCATCCAATTTATAAGTCTATCTTTAAAAATAAGTATATTGTCATTAGCTGGTCATTTATTCAGCATTTTAATCCGAAAAAAATCACGTTATATGACATGGTTTAAAATGATGACATTTGTCATAACGCTTCCGACTTTAGTCCTATTATTAGGAATAGTTGCGTCGAATACTTTATTAATGTTTGTTTCATGGTGTATAATTATTATTGGTATTCTCGTTATGGCATTTAACTTACCAAACGGAAAGAAACATGCTAATGTAAAATTATAAGCAAATATAAACAAAGGAGTCTTATCATGTCAGAAATCATTCATCGTACTAACACTAGACCTGTTAAAGTTGGGAACTTAACGATTGGCGGTTCAGATGAAGTCGTTATCCAAAGTATGACGACTACAAAAACACATGATGTCAAAGCGACAGTAGCTGAAATTAAACGCTTAGAAGAAGCAGGTTGCCAAATAGTTCGTGTTGCTTGTCCAAATGAAGAAGATGCATATGCAATTAAAGACATTAAAGCTCAAATAAATATTCCTTTAGTTGTAGATATTCATTTTAACTATAAGCTCGCTTTAATTGCTATTGAAAATGGCGCAGATAAGATTCGAATTAATCCAGGAAATATCGGTAGACGTGAAAAAGTCGAAGCGGTTGTTAAAGCGTGTAAAGAAAAAGGTATTCCTATTAGAATTGGTGTAAATGCCGGCTCATTAGAAAAACATATCATAAAAAAATATGGTTACCCTACTGCAGATGGTATGGTAGAAAGTGCATTACATCATATTAAAATACTAGAAGATTTAGATTTTCATGATATTATTGTTTCAATGAAAGCAAGTGATGTTAATCTCGCGATAGAAGCTTATACGAAAGCAGCGCAAGCTTTTAATTATCCATTACATCTCGGTATAACAGAAAGTGGTACGTTGTTTAACGGTACAGTTAAATCTTCAGCAGGCTTAGGAGCCATTCTAAGTTTAGGTTTAGGTAATACATGCCGTATTTCTTTATCGGCCGATCCCGTTGAAGAAATTAAAGTCGCAAAATCATTGCTTAAAGCATTCGGTTTAGCTAGTAACGCTGCTACATTGATTGCTTGCCCTACTTGCGGTAGAATTGAAATTGATTTAATATCTATTGCTAATGAAGTTGAAGATTACATTTCTAACCTTCAAGTACCGTTGAAAGTAGCAGTTCTTGGATGTGCAGTAAATGGTCCAGGAGAAGCAAGAGAAGCGGATATAGGTATTGCAGGCGCACGAGGAGAAGGCCTTTTATTTATGAAAGGTAAAACTGTTCGCAAAGTACCAGAAGAAACAATGGTAGATGAATTAAAAAAAGAAATTGATAAGCTCGCTTTAGAGATGGAACAAAATATAACAACTCAAAAAGCATAAAATATAAAAAGGCACAATAATTACTAATTATTGTGCCTTTCATTAAATAACATATAAAGGTGATTTTTTATGAACCAAAAGCCAAGACTAGGTATAGATATTGACGGGACTGTAACATGTCCTAAAACATTTGTACCCTATTTACAAAAAGACTTTAATCAACAATTAAAATATGAAGATATAACCGAGTATAATTTAGCGAATGTATTAAACTGCGAAGAAGAAGTCATGCTCAATTGGTTTAAAACTAATGAATCTCATATTTATCAAAACTCTCCAGTTGCAGAAGGCGCAAAAGATATTTTAAACCAGCTAAAAAATGATTATGAACTATGTTATATAAGTGCAAGGCATAGTCATTTAGAAGATATAACGAAAGAATGGTTCAATATGCATAACATACCATTTGATCAAATTACATTAACAGGTAGTCATAATAAATTAGAAGTTACAAAGAAACAAAATATAGACGTATTTTTCGAAGATAAATTAGATAATGCTGAAGATATCAACCATCATCTCAACATACCTGTCTTTTTATTCGATACACCATATAACCAAAAAGAGCTTCAACCAGGTATTTACAGAATAAAAACTTGGCACGAAGTATCACCATTACTTAATCGTTTATAAAAACAAAGTTCAAACATAAAAAGAGCAGCAATTCATTGTTTAAATTGAATTGCTGCTCTTTTATATTATACTGTTTTACACTTTTCACACTTACCATATACTTCTAGTTTATGTGCTGCTATTTCTACATTTGGTAATTGTTGTTTTATTGAATCCATTGGACAGTAATCAATAACTTTTGTTGTTCCACATGATTCACATATAAAATGATGATGGTGATGACTTTGACATGCTATACGAAATTTCATTTCACCATCAATTTCAGTACTTTCAATTATATTTAAATCTTTAAATAAGTATAAATTACGATAAATTGTATCGAATGACAAACCTGCGTAATCATCTTTTAAAGCTTCTTGTATATATTTAGCTGTTATATATTTATCTTCGTTAACGAATAAAGAAATAATGTCACGGCGTTTATTTGTATACTTATGACCATCATTCTTCAATATTTGAATGGCTTCTTCTACTTTCAAGATGATAGCCTCCTTTTTTAATCAATACTTTGCTGTAGGCAATACTTGCAAGTAATTCTACAATCAATAATCCTACTATAATACCTCCTGGTGAAATATTCAAATAGAAGGAAAGTATTAGACCAGCAACGACGGATATTTCACCGAATAATATACTCAATGCGATTAATTGCTTAAATCCTTTTGCAAGTCTCATACTTGTAGCAACTGGCAATGTCATTAAACTACTTACGAGCAATATTCCTACAACTCTCATTGATGCTGAAATAACCAATGCAACAATGACGATAAATAATAATTGAATCCATTTCGGCATGCCGATTACTTTAGAATATTCTTCATCAAAAGACAATACGAAAAGAGATTTATATAATAACATGACGAATATTAACACGATCACTGTAATCACAATAATCGTAAATAAATCACTTAAATTCACTGCACTTATAGAGCCGAATAAATAACCAAATAAATCTTGATTAAAACCATTTGCTAGCGATATAAAGATAACACTAACACCAATACCGCCACTCATAATAATGGGAATCGCAATTTCTTGATAATGCTTATACTCGGTTCTCAACTGTTCAATGAGTAAGGCACCTGCTATTGAAAATATAATCCCAAACCATATCGGATTAATTGAAGCAAATAACGGGCTAACACTCATTAAGAATAATCCCATTGATATGCCACCTAAAGTAACATGACTTAAAGCATCTGCAATAAGCGATAACCTTCTAACTACAATAAACGCGCCTATTAAAGGTGCGATAAAACCAACTAAGACACCACTTATAAATGAGTATCTTATAAAATCAAAATTTAAAAACGCATCAATCATTATTTAAAAACTCCTTCACTTTGACCATCATTTCGCAAGTTCTTCCACTTGCTCGTTTACACAGCAATCACGATTATGTTGGTGATCAACAAATTGCACTGGATGTCCATAAATTTTAGATATTGAAACTTCATCTAACGATTTAAACGATTCACTTGTTCCATGGAAGTGTATATGTTGGTTTAAACATGCAACTTTACTTGCTGTATCTGCAACGACTCCGATGTCATGTGTTACAAGAATGATTGTAATGCCTTCTTGTTTTAATTGTGTAAGTAATTGATAAAATTCTGATACATGTCTTGCATCTATACCTACTGTAGGTTCATCTAGTATTAAAATACTCGGTTTAGAGATTAGCGCTCTTGCTATAAATGTTCTCTGTTGTTGACCACCTGATAATTGCGCTATATTTTCATTTTTAAGTTCGCTTATATTGAGTCTGTCTAATATTTCATCTACTTGTGCAGCGTCGTCTTTATTAAACCATTTAAATAAGCTTTTATTTTTAGTTAACCCACTCATTACAACTTCTTTAACTGTAGCAGGAAATCCTGAGCTAAATGCATTTGATTTCTGAGAAACGTAACTAATTTTTTCCCAAGACTTATATTGATTGATTTTTTTACCGCTAATGAATATATCACCTTTTTGTAAAGGTAACAGTCCAAGAATTAATTTAAGTAATGTTGATTTTCCTGAACCATTCGGTCCTACAATTGCTAGAAAATCACCTTTATAAATTTGTATATTAATATGGCTAAGTGCTAACTTATTTGGATAGCTATAACTGATATCTTTTAATTCAAAAATTGGTGCTTCTTTTTCCATGTTCATCACCTCGTCAATAGAATACTATACAACGAAAATTGTTCAATGTAAATAGTAATGTTTACGAATAGAAAAAGGAATGCTAAATATTTAGCATTCCTTAATGATTATTTATTGATTAAAAATTTTATCTTTTAAGTCTGGATCGAACGTTCCATTTTTAATCATTTCTATTTCATATTTATATGGTGGTTTTTTATTCTTTTTATCATCGCCTACATAAGGTGTTTCTAATATTTTAGGAACATCATTAAACGCTTCATGATTTACAATATAATGCAGGGCATCATATCCTATTGAGCCAAAACCTATGTTCTCATGTCTATCTTTTCTTGCACCTTGTGGGTTTTTACTATCGTTTACGTGAAGTACTTTTATTCTATCTATACCTACGATTTTATCAAATTCATTTAACACACCATCAAAATCTTCTTTAACGTTATAACCAGCATCGTTTACATGACAAGTATCAAAACAAACAGATAATCGTTCGTTATTGTCTACACCATCAATGATTTGTGCAAGTTCTTCGAATGTTTTACCACATTCAGAGCCTTTACCTGCCATTGTTTCTAGAGCTATACGAACATCGTTATTATTCGTTAAGACTTCATTTAAGCCTTCAATAATTTTTTTAATACCTTTTTCTTCGCCAGCACCAACGTGAGCACCTGGATGAAGTACTATATCTTTAGCACCTAAAGCTTCAGTACGTTCAATTTCAGATTGTAAAAATTCAACACCTAAATTAAAAACTTCGGGTTTAGTTGTATTCGCAATATTGATAATATACGGTGCATGCACAACAATGTTAGATAAACCATATTCTTTCATTGCTGCTTGACCATTTTCAATATTTAAATCTTCTATACTTTTACGTCTTGTGTTTTGTGGTGCGCCAGTATAAATCATAAATGTTGAAGCATTATAACTTGCTGCTTCTTCCGCTGCTTGAAGCAACATCTTCTTACCACTCATTGAAACGTGTGATCCGATTAACATATATGACACCTATCCTTTTCTGCCTTGTTTTTTAGTCCTCTTAGAATGTGCTTTCTTTTCTTTAAATTTCATATCTTCTAATTCGCGTTTAAATTTCTTCTTGTAACCAGGTTTAACTTTATTTTTATTGTTTCGTTTAAGTTTTTGCTTAAGTGTCTGCTCGATGTTGTCTTCTTTTTTAACACGTCTTGTTCTATTTTGACGATCTTTAATTTCTACGAATTCACCATTTTTAATATCAACATGATTAAATTTGTAATTATTTTTCTCAATTTGTGTGATTAGATCATCTTCGTCTGGTGTATATAAACTAATCGCTACGCCTTTATAATCACCACGACCTGTTCTACCAACTCTATGCGTAAAGAAATCAATTTCTTTAGGCAAGTCATAGTTAATCACATGACTAACACCTTCAATATCAATACCGCGTGATGCTAAATCACTTGCCACAACAAATTCAAAGTCTAATTGTTTAACACGCTTCATTTGTTGCGTTCTTTCTCTCGGTGTTAATCCTCCATGGATAACGCCAACTTTATATCCTTCTTTTGATAAATGAGCTACTAACTCATCAGCTCTATCACGGCTGTTAGCGAATATAATTGCTAAATAAGGATTAATCACTTTCATAACTTTTAAGATTTTTGCTTCTTTCTCTTCACCTTTAGTAGGTATTAAGTAGAAATCAATATTATCTTTGTTAGAAGTTGCTATTTCAATTTCAACAAATTCCGGATTACTTAAATATTTATTTAAGAACGGATGTAAAGCTTTAGGAATCGTTGCACTAAATACAGAGATTTGTGCATTTCCATCTAATCTACTCGCAACACTATCAACTTTAGGCATGAATCCTAAATCGATCATTAAATCTGCTTCATCAATGACAACATACTTAGCTAAATGTAAGTCTAATGCTCTTTCTACAGCCATGTCATCAATTCTATTCGGTGTACCCACAACTACTTGCGGTGTGTTTTTAGATTTATCAATATCTCTTGATTTATCTGTACCACCAATATATAAACTGACTTTAACACCTTTTTTAAACTGTGCTAAATGTGATGCGGCATCATATAATTGTTTAGCTAACTCTCTCGTAGGCGCTAAAATAATGATTTGTGGTTCTTTTATATCAACATTTATTTTATCGAATAATGGTAATAAAAATGCATGTGACTTACCAGTACCAGTCTGAGATTGTCCGATTATATTGGACCCTTTTATAATCTTCGGTATTACACGTCGTTGTACTTCTGTTGGCTGATTAAAATTTAAATCTTTAACCGCCTCTACTAATTCATTTCCTAATTGAAAATGTTCAAACGGATGCTTAGACATAAGCGACCCTCCTCGTTTCTTTTTCACTTCATATATTATATAGTATATAAGCACTTTATGATAGGCTTAAAGAATTATTTCGAATTTTTATTTAGTTTCATTCATTCTTGAGTGTTGTTATAATGGTTATAAATAAGGAGGGCAATTAATGGAAATTATAAAAATTACCCCAAGAGGTTATTGTTACGGTGTTGTTGATGCAATGGTAATTGCTAGAAATGCTTCATTAGACAAATCACTTCCTAGACCTATTTATATACTTGGCATGATTGTTCATAATAAACATGTAACGGATGCGTTTGAATCAGACGGAATCATTACTTTAGATGGCCCTAACAGATTAAAAATTTTAGAACAAATTGACGAAGGCACAGTAATTTTTACTGCACACGGTGTTTCACCTGAAGTCAAAAAACGTGCTAAAGAAAAAGGACTTGTTTGTATAGATGCTACATGTCCAGATGTAGACAATACACATCAACTAATACGAGAAGTTAAAGAGAAAGGTTACAATGTTATTTATATTGGTAAAAAAGGACATCCTGAACCAGAAGGCGCAGTTGGAGTAGCCCCTGATATTGTTCACCTCGTCCAAACATTAGATGACATTGAAGCACTACCAGAACATATTAAAGATAAAAAGCTCATCGTAACGAATCAAACGACGATGTCACAGTGGGATGTAAAACATTTAATAGACGAATTAAAAATTAAATATCCTCATATAGAAGTTCATGAAGAAATATGTTTAGCAACACAAGTAAGACAAGAAGCAGTCGCTAACCAAGCTCAGCAAGCAGACTTACTCATTGTTGTAGGTGATCCTAAAAGCAATAACTCTAATAGGCTAGCACAAGTTTCAAAAGAAATCGCCCATACGAATGCTTATAGAATTTCTGACTTGAGCGAACTAAAGCTAGAATGGTTGCAAGATGTTGAGAGCGTAGCTGTAACAGCTGGCGCATCAACGCCTACACTAATCGTTAAAGAAGTGATCGATTATATTAAGAACTATGATCCTACAAATGTACCAGATTCAGCTTTAACGAGTAATGTCCCTATTGAAAAGATATTACCTAAAATTAAAAAACCACAACCAGTAAAAATCATGAAATAAACAAAAACTGCCGACAAGTTCACTTTAAGTGACTTTATCGGCAGTTTTTGTTTATGTGCAGTTACATATATTCATATGGGTCTGTATTAATTGTAGATACTTTTACTTTGATAGATTGTTGTGTCCATTCTTCCAATAAAGACTTCAAGCCTTCTTTCATCACATATTCACTATAATGATTAACATCTAGTACATTAATACCATCCGCTATAGCATCCAATGCTTCGTGATGTTTCACATCACCCGTTATAAATAAATCTGCTCGTTTACTTTTAGCAAGTTGTGCGTATTCAATACCTGCACCACCTACAATTGCAATTTTATTTATTGTCGCCTTATTATTTCCTATAAACCTTACTGCCGGTATTTGTAGTTTTTCTTTATAATTTTCCACAAATTCCTTAATAGATTGCGTTTGTTCTAATTCTCCAATTATACCTAAACCTATTCCAGCATTTTTCTTAATTTCTATAAAATCAAATACAGGTTCTTCATATGGATGATTTTCATAAATAAGTTGTTGTGCTAATAATTTATCTTTTTCTTCTACCTTAAACTCTAATTTTGTTTCATATACTGTTTCTATTGTATTAGATTTACCTATATGTGGATTTGCGTTCTCACTTGGTTTAAATTGGCCTTTTCCTTGTGATTGGAAAAAGACTTCACTGTACTCTCCTATTTGTGTTAAATGATGCTTAACAAATGCAGCCTTCATCATTTCTACATCTTTATCTGGCACATAAATTTGTACTTTGTAATAAGTTTCAAGTTGTTCGTCTAGAACTGACATATTTTTCAAACCTATTTGATTGCCGATCATGTAACTTACACCTTTAGGATGTACATCTAAATTTGTATGAAGCGCGATTAAATTGATATCATTTTGAATGAGCTTACGTATAATTGGACCGTAACTTTTATCTGTTATGTTTTGAACACCTTTAAAGATAAGCGGATGATGCGCAATAATTGTGTTCATATCATTATCGATCGCTTCATTTACAACTTCCATAGTGCAATCTAAAGTTGTTAACACGCCAGACACTTCACTGTCTTCTGTTCCAATTAATAACCCTGTATTATCCCATGATTCACTACTTGAAAATGGAACGTGTTTATTAATGACATTTAATAATTCTTGAATAATCATTTAAGCACCCCTTTGATATGAAGTATTTGCTGATTAATTTCATGATATCTTTCATGATCATTATGATTCTCTAATTGTTTAATAATCTTATTTAGTGATTCTAATTCCCTTTGCCATTTCTCTTTAAACAAATCAGTTTTAGATTTTAGCAATATAGGTCCGAATTTCATTTCTGTTTCGTCTAATTGCATTTCACCTTTTTTAGCAACAATGATTTCATAAATATGCTTTTTATCTTTTATTAATTGTTCATCATATATTTGGTAACCAATTTTTTGTAATACTTGTCTAATTGGTAATGCATGAATATTTGCTTGTAAAACTAAATCTGGGTAATGAGATAATTTGTGCTGTCCTTCATCAATAATTTGAGCTATTAATGGCCCCCCCATTCCACAAATGGTAATGACATCAATCGTGTCATCTATAACTTCTAGGCCGTCACCTAGTTTAACTTCTATAATATCAGTCATGCCATATATTTTAGTGTTATGTTGAGCAGCTAAAAAGGGACCTTTTACTACTTCTCCAGCTATCGCTTTATTAATGAAACCATTTTGAATTGCGTATATAGGTAAATAAGCATGATCAGATCCAATATCCGCTAATTTATTATGGTTGAGATATTCACTTACCTTCGTTAAACGTTTATTTATTTGAATCATAATTTTTCCTTTCATTAAAAAAATCTTTTGCAATAGCAAAAGATTTTTTTGTGTTATTTAGCTTCTTCTTTCAAGTATTTGACAAGTGTGTCTAAATCTTTATTTGAAATAGTCGCTTCATCATGGGCAGGCATTGAGCCTTTACCGTCACGAATGATTTTTTTCATTTCACCTGCATCTTTAGAACTACCTGCAAGTTTAGGTCCCATTCCACCTTCAAGATTTTGTCCATGACAACTTGTACAATTGTCCTTTGCGAATGTAGCTGCGTCAAACTTTTCAGTTTTCGCACCGCCTCCGCCTTCTTTTTCTTCCTCCTTGTTAGCACCATGTGCTGACATGAAGAATATTAATCCCACACCGAGTAATAAAATCAGAATAAACGGGATAACAGGATTACGATTCATTCATACAACCTCCCTTTTGTTAAACCTTCATACAATTATATTTTATATTAAAACAAGGCATTGTCAAAGGCTTTTTGGGATTAATATAAACTTTTCATGATTAGTCCATAAAATCTTTCAAACGCTTACTTCTAGACGGATGTCTTAACTTGCGTAATGCTTTTGCTTCGATTTGACGAATACGTTCTCTCGTCACGCCGAATACTTTACCAACTTCTTCTAGCGTTCTTGTTCTGCCATCATCAAGACCAAATCTAAGTCTTAATACATTTTCTTCTCTATCTGTTAATGTATCTAAAACATCTTCTAATTGTTCTTTTAACAATTCATATGCAGCATGATCTGATGGGCTTTGAGCATCTTGGTCCTCAATGAAGTCGCCTAAATGACTGTCATCTTCTTCACCAATTGGTGTTTCTAATGAAACGGGCTCTTGTGCTATTTTTAAAATTTCACGCACTTTTTCTGGTGTTAAATCCATTTCTTCACCGATTTCTTCAGGAGATGGGTCTCTTCCTAAATCCTGTAGTAATTGACGTTGAACACGGATTAATTTATTAATAGTTTCAACCATATGAACTGGAATACGGATTGTACGTGCTTGGTCAGCTATAGCTCTTGTTATTGCTTGGCGAATCCACCAAGTCGCATAAGTTGAGAATTTGAAACCTTTATTAAAGTCGAATTTTTCTACTGCTTTAATAAGACCCATATTACCTTCTTGAATAAGGTCTAAGAACAACATACCTCTACCTACATAACGTTTCGCAATACTGACTACAAGTCTTAAGTTAGCTTCAGCAAGGCGTGATTTAGCAACATCGTCACCTTTTTCGATACGTTTAGCCAATTCTATTTCTTCTTGAGCTGTTAATAAATTAACGCGTCCAATTTCTTTTAAGTACATTCTAACTGGGTCATTTATTTTTACACCTGGAGGAGCACTTAAGTCATTTAAATTTAATTTGTCATTAGTATCTGTAGAGTCTTTTTCATTAATCAAATTGATTTCATTCTCATTGATTAAATCAAAGAAATCATCCATTTGATCTGGATCCATTTCAAAGTTTTGCAGTTTATCTGCAATTTCTTCGTGACTCAAATGTCCTGCTTTTTTACCTTGTTCAATTAATTGATGCTTAACTTGATCTACAGTAAGTACTGCTTCATTATTAGCGCTATTGATTTTGTTTAATTCTTTATCAGACATGAATAGGCCTCCCGGGTTATTAACTCTTACATTCTATTCCGATTATATTGTACAATTTGTTCCAAATACTGTCTTTGCAGTGCGAAATCGCCTGCTTGCATTGCTTTATTCAATTGTTCATTTAAATATTCTATTGAATTTTCTTCTTGTTCATTAGGACTAATGACTCTAATATAATCTTCCATCTCATCAGTTTCTGGTTCGTCATTGATCAGCAATGAATCTAAGTACATAACTGTCTCCATGATTTGATGTTCTTCAATGTAACTTGAAAAATCACTTATGTTAAAAACATCATTATTCTTATAATACCCATTTAAACGTGAAAAAATCACTCTATTATTCAATGAAGTGAAGTCTTCTTGATTAATCCTAGAATGATATTCTAAAAATAACTGTTTATGATTCATAAAATGTTTTAACAACGCTTGTTCTGCTCTACCGATTTTATCTAGTTTTTTTTCCTTCATTTCAGGAACGACATCATAATAATCAGCATTATTTTGAACAATATTTGGCGATAGTCGATTTTTTAGACTGTTAACATCTACTTTATACAAATCAGCTACTTGTTGCAATACTTTTTTTCTTAAAAATTCTGAACGAATAAGATTGATATCATTGACTAATTCTTCTAAATGTTGTCCATGTTTTAAATCATTGTTTTCGTTGGCATAATATAATTGTTGAGCTTTGAACGCAACATAAGATTGTTTTTGCCCTTCTACAAATGATTTAAACGCTTCACTTCCATATTCAGAAATATAGTCATCAGGGTCCATTTTTTTAGGTAAATTCACAACAAAAACATTTAAACCTTCATTAAGTAGTTCTTTACCTACATTAATAGCAGCTTCTTTACCTGCGAAATCTCCATCATACAGTAAAGTAACGTTTGATGCCAGTTTTTTGACCATAATAATATGTTCTTTTGATAAAGCTGTTCCCATAGTCGCAACAACTTGTTTAATATCCGCTTCATCAGATTTAATAACATCCATAAAACCTTCAAGAAGAATCACTTCGTCATTTTGTCTTATAAATTTTCTGGCGCGATCGATGTTATATAACATTTTTCTTTTTTGGAATATTGGTGTTTCTGGACTATTCAAGTATTTAGGAGATTGATCAGTATAAGTTCTTCCTGAAAATCCAACTGTTTTTCCTTGGAAATTGAGCAACGGGAATATTATCCTATCTCTGAATCTATCAAAGTAATCAAATGTTTCATCATTGCGACTTAACAATCCAGCTTCAAAAGCGAGTACAGCATCATAACCATTCTTTTCTAAAAAGTCATGCGTAAATTTAGAATGATTAGGTGCGTATCCTATTTTTCTATCATTTATTAATTCATCGCTAAATCCACGTGATTTTAAATAGTTTAAAGCTGCTTCGCCTTCTTCGGTATGTTTCAAAATATAATGATAATTATTTGCCATCAGTTCGTGCATTTCGATCATTTTTATATGGTCATCAACCATTGAATCCGTTGCTACAGTTTCTTGCTTTTCGATGTGAATATCTACTTTGTCTCCTAACTCTCTTACAGCGTCGACAAATGATACATCTTTAATTTCTTGTATAAATTGAAAAACATTTCCACCTTTTTTACAACCGAAACAATGACATATTTGTTTATCTTCTGAAACTGAAAATGACGGTGTCTTTTCATCATGGAAAGGACATAACCCTATATAGTTACGCCCTCTTTTTTCTAGCTTCACATATTCACTTACAACATCTAAAATATCATTTTTCTCACGGATTTCATTTATTAGTTCTTGTTCTATACGCATCATTTCACCCTTTAACGGTTTTGTTGAGTAATGATTTTAATAATGTCATTAGCTGTTTCTTCTATCGCTTTATCTGAAACATCTAATACAGGACATCCAATTTTATCAACAATTTCTTCAAAGTATTTTAACTCTTCTTCAATTCTATCATCTTTAGCATAGTTAGCATCATCGCTGAGACCTAGCTGAATCAATCTTGCTCTTCTAATCGCATTTAGATTTTTTTGATTGATTTTTAATGCAATGCATTTTTTCGGATCGATATCGAATAAACCTTCTGGTGGCGCAACTTCAGGCACTAAAGGTACGTTCATCACCTTATAACGTTTATGCGCTAAATATTGAGAAAGTGGTGTCTTAGAAGTTCTAGATACACCGATTAAAACGATATCTGCTTTAGGTAAACCTCTAGGATCTCTTCCATCATCATATTTAACTGCAAATTCTATCGCTTCAATCTTCTTAAAATAGTCTTCATCTAGTTTATGAATATTACCTGGTTCATTAAGGGGAGATTCATTTAATTCATAGCCCAATATACTCATCAATGGACCCATAATATCTACATTCTTTATATGATTTTCTTCTAATTTTTCTTTTAAGTATAATCTCATTTCAGGTTTAACTAATGTATAGACGACGATTGATTTTTGTTCCAATGCTAATGAAACCACTTCATTAATATTATTTTCATTTTCAATATAAGGTAATCTCACAATATCTAATACATTGCCCTCAGTCTTATACTGAGAAGTACAAGCTTTAGTAACAAGTTCGGCCGTCTCTCCTACTGAATCTGATGCTATAATTATTCTTATCTCTTCCATTTAACGTATCCCTCCTACTCATCTTCAATAAGTGAAACAAATGCTCGAGTAATAGTAGTTTTAGTGATTCTACCTTTTACTTTCATCTTATCGCCTTTTAATTTTTTAACTACAGGTAATGCATCTATTTGTTTATCTATTAATAGTTTCGCAGCATATATTAGTAAATCGTCTTCTAAACATACGGTTATGTTAGGCATACGACTCATGTTTATACTTACGGGTGTTTCTTTCAGACTTTGACCGCCTATTGCTGCTCTTAACAAATCTTTTCTTGAACAAACACCTATTAAATAGCCTTCTTTATTAATAACAAATAATGTACCAACATCTTCTAAAAACATCTTACATATTGCTTCATATACAGAAACACTTTCTTCTATAACTACCGGTATAGCCATAGATTCTTTAATTGTCATTTTCTTAATTGAATCACTTAACAATTGTGTGCTCGATTTTCCAGTATAAAAATACCCTACTCTAGGTCTTGCATCAAGATAGCCTGCCATTGTTAAAATTGCTAAATCAGGTCTTAACGTAGCCCTCGTCAAATTTAGTCGATCAGCTATTTTTTCACCTGTAATAGGTCCATTGTTTTTAACAATTTGTACAATTTTTTCTTGTCTTTGATTTAATTCGATAACTCTCACCCCTTCAAACACAATTCAATTAGATTAATTATAACATGTATCGCAAATTTTGCTCAATTTGAATATTTGATTTTACTTGATAACTCTCACATACCATGCTATATTTTAATTAACTTTGAAATTAAAAGCGAGTTAAGGACGGTGAAAGCTTAACATTAAAAGTTTTGGCTTATAAAACTTAATATAAAGTGAGTGGCTACACTAATTTGGGTGGAACCGCGGGTTATATACTCGTCCCAAGGCATTATTTAATGATGTCTTGGGACTTTTTTAATTTAAATGAGGAGTGAATTTTTTATGGCAAATGATATGGACAAAGTAGTAACGTTAGCAAAACACAGAGGATTTGTATTCCCTGGTAGTGAAATTTATGGTGGTTTAGCAAATACTTGGGATTACGGTCCACTAGGTGTTGAATTAAAAAATAATATTAAAAAAGCATGGTGGCAAAAATTCGTACAACAATCTCCATATAATGTTGGTTTAGATGCTGCAATCTTAATGAATCCAAGAACATGGGAAGCTTCAGGACATTTATCTAACTTTAATGATCCTATGATAGACAACAAAGATTCTAAAATTCGTTACAGAGCAGATAAATTAATTGAAGATTATATGCAAAATGTTGAAGGCGATGAGCACTTTATCGCTGATGGCATGAGCTTCGATGAAATGAAACAACTTATTGATGATAAAGGTATTACATGTCCTGAAAGTGGTACAGCAAACTGGACTGATATTCGTCAATTCAACTTAATGTTCAAAACATTCCAAGGTGTTACAGAATCTTCAACAAATGAAATTTTCTTACGCCCTGAAACTGCACAAGGTATTTTCGTAAACTATAAAAATGTTCAACGTTCAATGCGCAAAAAATTACCATTTGGTATCGCTCAAGTTGGTAAATCATTCAGAAACGAAATTACACCAGGTAACTTCATTTTCAGAACGAGAGAATTCGAACAAATGGAACTTGAATTCTTCTGTAAACCAGGTACTGAAATCGAATGGCAAAACTTCTGGAAAGAGTATGCTGCAAAATGGTTAAAAGATTTAGGTATTAAAGAAGAAAATACTAAATTACGTGACCATGACGAAGATGAATTAAGTCACTACTCTAATGCTACAACTGATATCGAATATAAATTCCCATTCGGTTGGGGTGAACTATGGGGTATCGCTTCAAGAACAGATTTCGACTTAAAACAACATAGTGAATTTAGTGGTGAAGACTTCAAATATCACGACCAAGAAACTGGTGAAAAGTTCATACCATATTGTATCGAACCTTCATTAGGTGCTGATCGTGTGACATTAGCATTCTTATGTGATGCATACGAAGAAGAAAACGAAGGTGAAAAAGAACAACGTACAGTGTTACACTTCCACCCTGCGTTAGCACCATATAAAGCAGCTATCTTACCATTAAGTAAAAAGCTTTCACCAGACGCGATTAAAGTATACGAAAAATTAAGCGAAAAATTCGCAATTGATTTTGATGAATCACAATCAATCGGTAAACGTTACCGCAGACAAGATGAAATTGGTACACCATACTGTATTACATTTGACTTCGATTCATTAGAAGACAACCAAGTTACAGTACGTGACAGAGACACAATGGAACAAGTGCGTATGCCAATCGATGAAGTTGAAAGCTTCTTAGCTGAAAAAATCAGATTCTAAATAAAATAAAAACAGAGCAAAGACTTAGTAACTATAAAGTCTTTGCTCTGTTTTTTTATATTTTTAAATTATCAAGTTGTTTGAGTAATTTTTTCGTTCTAAATACAACACCGACATATTCATCATACATATTATCAATTAAAGTTTGAATCTCTACCTTCACTGGATCGTTTATTTTAAAACTATTTAAATGTTGTATCGGTAATTGATACATTAAGTTCATGAAATATAACGCTCGATTAGATATTCGATAAGCATGTTCATCATTTGCGAGTGCTTGATTACTTAATGGTCCATTATATATAAAACTATAAGCGTTTAATTGTTGTTGGTCCATATCGCCTGTTATCACACATGCATTAAATCTCGGTTCATATCCATATTTAGGCATACATTTTAACGCAACGATCATACTCATTGTGTCAGCATCAACGCCCTTTTCAACCGCTTGAAAGACGCCTAAGAGCAGCTCATAGAAGAATACATCATGTTCTTCCTCTTCTAATGCTTTATCGACTATTTCTATACAATATGCGCCATAAGCACTTTTGAAAATATCGCTTTGCATCATTCTATGACTATTTATAATATCTGCTGAAGATAAAGTACCCATGCCTTTGAATTTAGAAAAAATAAACAAGCCATGAACGAAGGGCTGTGTAGCACCTTGTAAATGATGACTTGTTTTTTTAGCACCGCGTGCCATTAATGGAACTTTATGACCATATTCATTTAAAATCGTTATGATTTTATTATTTTCACCATAATCTACTGAGCGAATGACAAATCCTTCTTGTTTATAAAGCATTTTATCATCGCCTCCATTCTATTTAATACTCGTCTTCCCTATATCCCATTTGTTTAATGAAATTAGGTTTATTACGCCAATCTTTTTGAACTTTTACCCATAAATCTAAATAAACTTTTGAACCAAGTAACATTTCTATATCTCTACGGGCACGTTTCCCTATTTCTTTAAGCATTTTGCCACCTTTACCGATAACAATACCTTTTTGAGAGTCACGTTCTACGTAAATCGTAGCTTCAACGTGTACTTTTTCGCCTTCAGCTTTAGTCATTTTATCGATGTTTACACCAATCGCATGAGGTATTTCTTGGTTAGTTAAATGTAATGCTTTTTCTCTAATCAATTCTGCTACAACAAATTGTTCAGGATGATCAGAAATTTGGTCTTTAGGATAATACATCGGACCTTCTTCTAAATATTTTTTAAATTGTTCTAAAAGTGTCTCTATGTTTAATCCTTCTAACGCAGATATTGGAACAATCTCTGCAAATTCCATAGTTTTTTGATATTTTTCAATCTCAACAAGTAATTGATCTGGATGTACTAAATCTATTTTATTTAAAACTAAAAATACTGGCGTTTTAGTTTCTTTTAATAGATCAATGATATACTCATCGCCTTTACCAATACTTTCATCCACATTAATCATAAACATAATTAAGTCTACTTCTTTTAATGTATTTTTAGCGATTTTCATCATGTAATCACCTAAAGCGTGTTTAGGCTTATGGATACCAGGTGTATCAATAAATACCATCTGCGCATCATCAGTTGTTAAAACACCTTGTACTTTATTTCTCGTCGTTTGTGCTTTGTCTGACATAATGGCTACTTTATGACCGATAACTTTGTTCATAAAAGTAGATTTGCCGACATTAGGTCTACCTATTATAGATATGAAACCTGATTTAAATTCATTCATTTATTCTAAATCCTTTCCTGAGAAACCTAAAGGTAATAATTCATTAACAGTAGTTTCAATTCGTTCGTCTTTTTGATGTGTTAAATAAACGGGCATATCATCATCACATAGTTCCTTTAAGACTTGTCTACAAGTGCCACATGGTGATGAAGGTTTATCAGCATCAACAGTTATTGTAATACATTTAAAGTCTCCAGGTCTATAGCCATCTGACATAGCAGCAACTAATGCTGAACGTTCTGCACAAATTGTTGATGGATATGCAGCATTTTCAATGTTTGCACCATAATACGATTTACCGTCTTTCGTTATTAAATATGCACCAACATTAAATTTTGAATATGGTGTGTAAGCTCTTTTCTGTGCTTCTCTTGCGCCCTCGTACCACTCTTGTTTAAATTCCATAATACATCCCCCTTAAAATACCTCTATCAATTTCGGCAAAAATATCATTATCCCGATAATTGCCGCCATGATTGATGATAACAATACCGCTAAAGCTGCTGTGTCTTTAGCGTGTTTAGCAAGTATATTATACTTGTCAGTGTACATATCAACAACATATTCGATTGAGGTATTGATAATTTCAGTTATTAAAACACTGAATATAGCAAGTATAATCCATAGCCACTCATTCTGATTTAATTTTAATATTAAACTAACAAAGATGACGATAACAGCAAATACTAAATGCAATATTAAATTGCGGTCTTTTTTTACAATCGTAACTAAACCTGCTATAGGAAATTTAAAGCGATTCAAGAATTTATTCACGCGTTAGTCCAAACTCATTTAATATTTCATCTTGTCGAGAAAACATTTCTTTTTCATCTTCTTCAGTCATGTGATCATAACCTAACAGATGTAAGAAACCATGTAATGCTAAAAATCCTAATTCTCTACTGAGACTATGATTGTATGATTGAGCTTGTTCTTGAGCAACGCCCAAGCATATAATAATATCTCCCAATACTCTCGGAATGTCTAAACCTTCAATCTCAGGTTCATCCTCTTCAAGAGAAAATGAAATGACATCAGTCACTTTATCTTTATTTCTATAATCGCGATTAATCGCTTGTATTTCTTCTTCATCGACAAATGAAATAGAAAGTTCTGCTTCTTCAGTAATATTTTCCTTCTTAGCAGCAAATGTTAGTAACGATTCAATTTGATTTTTAGTATCCTCATCAATTACTTGTTGTTCATCTATAAAATCCATTGTTAGCATATTAAATCTCCTCTTCGTATGCATTAATTATTTTACCTACTAATGGGTGTCTGACAACATCAGTTTGTTCTAAATATGTCATCGAAATACCTTTGACACCACTTAATCTTTGATCAGCTTCTATTAAACCGCTTTTAACACCTTTAGGTAAATCAATTTGTGTTCTATCACCTGTAACGACCATTTTCGAACCAAACCCTAATCTTGTTAAGAACATTTTCATTTGTGGATGTGTCGTGTTCTGTGCTTCGTCTAAAATAACAAAAGCGTCATCAAGTGTTCGACCTCTCATGTATGCTAAAGGTGCTATTTCAATTGTACCTCTTTCGATTAAGCGAGCAGTTTGTTCAGTACCTAAGACTGTATGTAGACCATCATATAAAGGTCTTAAGTATGGATCAACCTTTTCTTTTAAGTCACCCGGTAAGAAACCTAATGATTCTCCAGCCTCGACTGCAGGGCGCGTTAATACGATGCGTTTAACTTGTCCGAGACGCAATGCTCTAGCTGCCATTACAACTGCTAAAAACGTCTTCCCTGTCCCTGCAGGACCAATGCCGAATACTAAGTCATTTTTTTTAATGTTATTAATATACACTCTTTGACCCATTGTTTTAGCTCTTATAATTTTACCATTACTATCTTTAGTGATTTCTTCGTCATATAGATTAATCAGTTCGTCAATTGTACCTTTATCAGCCATTTTTACCGCTGCTTGAACATCATTAATTGTTATGCTTGCGCCACTTTCGATTACTTTTAACAAATTCATCAATACTTTTTCAGCTTTTTCAACATTTTCTAAACGTCTCCCACGAACACTAATTTCCTGTCCTCGTGTTAAAACATCCACCTCGAGCTCATTTTCAATATATTTTATATGCTCATCTCCATTACCTAATAGCGCTTGAGCTTGATCCATATTCTCGATTTGAATTAATGTAGGCATTAAATATCTCCTTTATAAGTTGAATTGTTAACACTTTAAATGTACCAAACCTTGATATAACGTGCAATCTTATGGACTTTATTTTGCATATTATTTAATTTTTCTTGTGAAGTTAATAAATTTGTTACTTTTTCAAATTCACGTAATCTATTACTGTTATTCAATTTGATTTTAGGATTGATACGTATGAGCGTAATAATAAACTCTCTTTCTTCAATCGGACTAACCTTTTCTACTAATTTACCTTTTGAGACAATTTCTAACATACTATTTCCTTCAATAGATTTCGTCATGTTAATTTGTTCGATTTCAAAAATATTATAAGTATTCTTAAAAAAACCTCTTCTAATCGTTAAAAAATGTTCTTTGATCGTGTATCTTTCAAACATAATATTTACAATAATAAGAAAAGCCAATATAAAGGTTATTATGATTAAGTATTTGTTGCTAATAAAAAGAGGTATTAAAGCTATTAAAAATAATATAATTGAAATAAAAATAGATGAAACACTTATCTTCTTCTTAAATACCATTTTTATCACACCTTTTTAAATCCTACTTATATTGTAAGTCTAAATGATATTTTTGTGAATTAAAAAACCAGAACCTAAATATTAGGTCCTGGTTAATATAGCTTATTTCAACTCATTTGGTCTTTTGAGTATTTCTGACCAAATGATACCATTAACAACTTGATTCTCATCAACGTTTATTGCTTCATCATTAAACTTATGTTTACTATTCAAATAGAGTTGTTTAACCATTGAACGTCTCGTTCTTTCTGAAAGCTGAGTATTATTTATAATTTGTTCCGCTTCAGCTTCGATTTGAGAAATGTTTTCTTTTTGCAACTCTGTTAAAGCATTCATCTCTTCATTACTAAATTCTAAAAGTTGTTTAATCGTTTCTTTTTGATTTTTAGGTCTGTTTTTACGAATTTGCTCTTTTTTCTCGTTAATAAAAGCATTTTCATGTTTAGGTGATGATTGACGAGTGTTATTCTCTTTAACAGTTTGGTTAATTACAGGCTTTTCAACGTCTATATTATTTTGTTTAAGATGTCTTGCAAGTTGATCAGCTAAATTCTTATAATGGCTAGACATACGGTCAGATGAACTCGTTTCAGCTTTTTGTTTATAAGATTCATATTTATTAACTAAATCTTTCAATTCTTGTTGTGCCTTATTCGTTTTTTCTGTAGCTTGTCTATTTACTGGATTTTGTCTTTGACTAGTTTGGGGTTGTTTATTATTTTTCTTTTTATTTTTAGAGTTACCTTCAATAATTCCACTAACCACACTAAAAATTACCCAAATAACAAAGATGATAATGCCTATTTCCATTTTAAATCACCTCTCTTATTGGTTCGGTGAATTAGAATCTTGTGGCTTTGTACTCTTGTTAATTGCTTCTCTCATGCCAGTATCAGCTTCTACATTTTTTAAATTGTAGTAATCTTTTACACCTAAATTACCAGATTTAAGTGCTTCTGCCATTGCAAGTGGTACTTCTGCTTCTGATTCAACAACTTTAGAACGCATTTCTTGTACTCTTGCTTTCATTTCTTGTTCAGTTGCTACAGCCATAGCACGACGTTCTTCAGCTTTAGCTTGTGCAATATTTTTATCTGCAAGTGCTTGTTCTGTTTGAAGATCTGCACCAATGTTTTTACCGATATCTACATCAGCTATATCAATTGATAAGATTTCAAATGCTGTACCAGAGTCTAATCCTTTACTCAATACAGTTTGAGAAATACTATCCGGATTTTCAAGTACTTTAGTATGATGTTTACTAGAACCGATTGTAGATACAATACCTTCACCAACACGAGCGATGATTGTATCTTCACCAGCACCACCAACTAAACGCGCAATGTTAGCTCTAACTGTAATTCTAGCTTTTGCTTTTACTTCGATACCATTCATTGCAACACCTGAAATAAATGGTGTTTCAATCACTTTAGGGTTAACTGACATTTGTACTGCTTCTAGTACGTCACGTCCAGCTAAATCAATAGCTGCCCCTCTTTCAAATTCTAAATTGATTTCTGCTCTTTGTGCAGCAATAATCGCATCTACTACTCTATCAACGTTACCTCCAGCTAAATAATGAGATTCTAATTGATTTGTAGTTAACGCTAAACCAGCTTTATGTGCTTTGATCAACGGATTGATAACACGTCTAGGTGATACACGTCTTAAACGCATACCGACTAATGTACCAATTCCTACTTTAACACCTGCTGCTATAGCTGAAATCCATAATCCTACTGGAACAAATGAGAATAAGATCATAAGTAGTACGATTAAAATGACAGCAATAATTATAAAGGCAACTAAACCTGATAACATATGCAACTCTCTCCTTAACTATATTATATTTCTCTTACAACGACTCTCGTACCTTCTACTTGTACGATCTTTACTTGTATATCCTTTTGAATAAAATTACCATCTGAAACAGCATCTATTCTTTCGTCATCCACAAGTATAATGCCAGAGGGTCTTAATGCAGTGTATGTTGTACATAGTTTGCCAATCAAATGACTTCTATCATCGTGTGATGTGTAGCCAGATTCTTTGTTCGTAGAATCTTTAAGAATAACTTTATCAAAGAATGGTATTTTTCGATTAAATCCTTTCACTAATATCACCCACTCTATCGTTGTTAGAATTAATGCTACCGCAATAATCATACCCATTGTTAATATGTTTTCACCAACTAATATAAAACTACCTATAATAGCGATAAATCCAAGGATACCTAATATTGCGCCTATAACAAATAATTCAATTATTACTAAAAGCGCACCTATTGCAAAAAGTAAAACAGAAATCAAACTAATTTCATCAATTATTACATAACCAATAAAGAAGATAAGCGTACAAATAAAACTTAAAATCCCTGCAAAGTTAATATGGTTTGAATATAATTGATAAAGAGCGCCTAGAAAAATAATACAAGTCAAAATTAATGTCACTAGCGGTGTCGTAATAAAATCGCCAATTGTTGAAAGACTTTGACTTGAAACAATACCTAAATTCAAATTATGTTGAATGAAAGCAATTATGTATTCATACCCTGTTGTCAATAATCTCACCCCTCTTTAATATTATACAATAAAACAGACACGAACTAAAACGTATACACATATTCTTCTATAAATATAAGCTTAAATTATTTTTATATATAAAAAAGAACACATAAACAAGTTGTTTATGTGTTCTTTTAACGTTTTAAACGTTAAATAACGTTCATTATAATTAATTAATATTCATTGAGGGAGTTCAATAAAAAATTAATTATTTAACTTTACGTTTACGAGCTGCTTCTGATTTCTTCTTACGCTTAACGCTTGGTTTTTCATAGAACTCACGTTTACGCACTTCTTGAATCGTACCGCTTTTTGAAACTGTACGTTTAAAGCGACGTAATGCATCTTCGATTGATTCGTTTTTACGAACTACTGTTTTAGACATCTGTATTTCCCTCCCTCCAAATATCAACAAAGCTTTATTTGTCATTTACATAGCATTTAAATAACTATGTACTATAACATTATAAAATAAGTCATTTTTTAAGTCAATAATCATTTCTTATGAATATTACTTTACAAGTAATCTTTCATCTTTATTCGTTGCATGATTGACTACTTTTACAAGTTTTCCTTTATTAATAGGATAACTTGGTGTTACTACTTTAACTTTCACTAATTCACCAATTAATGACTCGTCACCTTCAAATTCAATCTTCATGTAATTATCAGCATAGCCAACTAGTTTTCCATCAGAAGAACCTTCCTCTTCAGGAATAACTTCTAATACAGTTTGATCAAATTTAGACGCGTAATCTTTCGCTAATTGATCAGACAGTTCAATTAATCGATGTACACGATCATTTTTAACATCTTCATCAATTTGATCCGTCATTCTAGCTGCTGGTGTACCTGTTCTCATAGAATAAGGGAACACATGTAATTCTGAAAATTGGTGTTTCACAATAAAATCATATGTCTCTTGAAATTCTTCTTCAGTTTCACCAGGAAAACCAACAATAACATCACTTGTCACAGCTAGACCAGGTAACGCTTTATGAAGCTTTTGAAGCCTTTCAGAGAAATGTGCCATCGTATATTTTCTTCTCATGCGTTTTAACACAGTATCTGAACCTGATTGTAATGGAATGTGTAAATGTCTCACTACTTTTGTAGATTTATCAATGACATCAATTACTTCATCAGTAAGTTGACTCGCTTCGATTGAAGAAATTCTAATTCTTTCTAAGTTTTTAACTTGTTCTAAATCTCTAAGGAGTTGCGCTAAATTATAATCTTTTAAGTCTTCGCCATATCCACCTGTATGAATTCCAGTTAAAACAATTTCTTTATAACCTGAATTTACTAGTGTTGTTGCTTGACTGACCACTTGTTCAGGATCTCTTGATCTCATCAAGCCTCTAGCCCACGGAATGATACAGAATGTGCAAAAGTTATTACAGCCTTCTTGAATTTTTAATGATGCACGTGTTCTATCAGTAAAATATGGTACTTCTAATTCTTCATATTTTCTGTTTTTCATAATATTACCTACACCATTAATGGGTTGCCTACTCTGTTTATAATCTTCAATGTAAGAGATTAATTTATGTCTATCTTGAGTACCAACAACTATATCAACACCAGGAATCGCCATGATTTCTGCAGGTGATGTTTGAGCATAACAACCCGTTACACAAACGACTGCATCAGGATTTTGACGAATTGCTCGCCTAATAACTTGTCTACTTTTCTTATCGCCCGTATTTGTCACAGTACACGTGTTAATAATAAACACATCTGCATTTGTTTCAAATTCTACTCTTTCGTAATCATTTTCCTTAAATAATTGCCAAATTGCCTCAGTTTCATAATGGTTAACTTTACAACCTAAAGTATGAAATGCTACTGTAGCCAATTATAATCACCTCATTAATTCTAATTGATAACTTAAAGCAGCTAAAGCATACAGTGGAGCGGTTTCAGCTCTTAAAATTCTAGGACCTAAACTCACTTTTTCTGATCCTTTAAAAAGATTGACTTCACTTTCAGTTAAGCCACCTTCTGGTCCAAAGATGATTAAAATCTTTTGCCCATGTTTAAGATTAGAAACAACTTGATGTAATTTGCTCGTTTCCCCACGTTTAGCTTCTTCTTCATATGCTATTAATACATAATCATATTCATTCATATTATCATATATTGATTTAAAACTCGACTTATACTCAATGTCTGGAATTGTAAGTCTCATACTTTGTTCACTAGCTTCTTTTATAATTTTTTGCCATCTATCGATTTTCTTAGACTGTTTCTTTTCTTCCAACTTAACAATTGCTCTTTCAGATTGAACAGCAATAAAATGATGTGCGCCCATCTCAGTTCCTTTTTGAATCATCCATTCATATTTGTCACCTTTAATAAGACCACTCGCAATTGTTATCTCAACAGGAAGTTCTGTTTGTCTCGTTGTATCTTCAATCGTTTCTAATTCAATACTATCATCGTGAAAAGCAATTATTTTAGATATTAGAGACTTTTGGTCTTTAAACGTTAAAATAAGTTTTTGATCCACATTCATGCGCATCACATTTTTTATATGATGTATATCATCTGTATTATGTATAAAAAAACGCTGATTTAACTCAGCGTTTTCGAGTAAGAAATATCTTTGCATCATTTCTCCTACTTTCTAGCTCTTATTGAAACCCATCCATCTTCTCGTAATACTTTTTCGATAGTATAACCAGTTTCTTTTAGTTTTTCAATAATTTCATCGGATTTTTCTTCTATAATTCCAGAAGTAATAAAGTAGCCATTATCATTCAGTCTTGCATAACTATCTTCAATCATTAAATCGATTATATGCGCTAAAATATTAGCAATAATCACATCATATTGTTCAGTTTCTTCAGTTAATAAATTGCCAGTTTCAGCTAATATATCTTGCTCGCAATTATTTTTTTCGAAGTTTTCCTTAGCGACTTTAATAGCTAACTCGTCTAAATCAACAGCTTTAATTGATTGAACGCCAAGTAAATGACAACCAATACTTAAAATACCAGAGCCTGTACCAACATCAATGATTTTATGATTTGGCTTCACAACTTCTTCTATATGTTTTAAACACATGCTTGTAGTTGGATGATCACCAGTACCAAAAGCCATACCTGGATCAAGCTTTATGCATAAATCATCATCTTGGTTATCATATGTGTCTTCTTCCCAACTTGGTACGATTGCAAATCTTTCAGAAGCTTTAAATGGGTGAAAATAATTTTTCCATTCATTTTCCCAATCAGATTCTTTAATAATTGTTTTAGAGAAAGATAATATCTCAGAATTAATACCTTCAACATGAGCAATAGAATCTTTAATTTCTTGTTCTAAACTATCAGTAAAAACTAGTTCATTAAAGTAACACTTAACTCTTATATCATGTTCCGGATAATCTTTAGGATTTAATTCATAAATTTCACCGTATACGTCAATATGTCCTTTCTCTAATTCTGATGAATCTTCTATTACAACGCCGTTTGCGCCTAATTCATTTAGCAATGCAGTAACGACTGGTTCTGCTTCTTTATTTATCATGATAGAATACTCAATCCAATTCACAGGCTATTCTCCTTTAAAAAACTTTTTAGCTCTATCTTTTAAGCTAGATGGTTGTTCTGTTAATTTTTCTCCACCAATTTCAGCAAATTCACGTAGGAGCTCTTCTTGTCTCTCAGTCATTTTTTCAGGTGTTACGACTTTAACCGTTACAAAGTAGTCACCTTTACCATAACCGTGAACATTTTGTACACCTTTTTCTCTAAGTCTAAACTGTTTACCTGTTTGAGTACCAGCTGGCACAGAAAGTGATACATTACCAGTTAATGTAGGTACAGTTATTTCATCACCAAGCGCTGCTTGTGGAAATGATAGATTCAAGTCATAAAAGATGTCATCGCCTTCACGTCTGAAATTGCTATGAGGTTTAACTCTGAATACAACATATAAGTCACCAGCAGGTCCACCATTTATACCTGGTCCACCTTTTCCAGCTAGACGAATTTGTTGATCATTGTCTACACCTTCTGGAACTTTAACTGTGATTGTAACTTTTTTGTTTTGTGTACCTTTACCATGACAGTCTGAACATTTTTCTTCAAATACTTGTCCAGAACCTTCACATTCAGGACATACTTTTTGAGTTTGCATTCTACCAAGTATCGTATTTTGTTCAACCGTTACATGACCTTGTCCACTACAATACGTACATGTTTTTTTCTTAGTTCCTGGTTTAGCACCATTACCATGACATGTGTCACATTCAACATCTTTGCGTACTGTAATATCTTTTTCAGTACCAAATACAGCTTCTTCAAATGTTAATGTCATGCTATATTGCAAATCGTCACCTTGTCTAGGTGCATTTGGATCTCTTCTAGCACCACCGCCACCGAAGAATGACCCGAATATATCTTCAAATCCACCAAATCCAGAGAAATCTTGTCCTCCAAATCCTTGTGAACCTCCGGAACCTTGTTGTGGTCCATTATGTCCGAAACGGTCATATTGAGCACGTTTGTTTTCATCACTTAATACTTCATATGCTTCTGATAATTCTTTAAATTTAGCATCAGCACCTTCTTCCTGGTTAATATCAGGATGGTACTTTTTTGATAATTTTCTATAAGCTTTTTTTATTTCATCTTTAGAAGCATCTTTGGAAACACCAAGCACTTCATAATAGTCTCTTTTTGCCAATATAAACTCTCCTTTACACACTGATTTATAATACGGATATGAATTAAAAAAGTCAAAGCCAATCACATTGACTTTGACTTTTTAATGATCAGTATTATTTTTTATCGTCTTCGTTGACTTCTTTGTAGTCAGCATCAACTACGTCATCATCGTTTGAAGTAGATTGGCCATCAGCTGATTCAGCACCTTCTTGTGCTTGTGCAGCTTGTTCATACATTTTCACTGATAATTGTTGTACAATTTCTTGAAGTGCATCTTTTTTAGCTCTGATGTCTTCGATATCAGTGCCTTCTAATGCTGTTTTCAATTCTTCTTTAGCTTCTTCAGCTTTAGTTTTTTCGCTTTCATCAACATTTTCGCCAAGATCAGTTAAAGTTTTTTCAACAGTAAATACCATTTGGTCTGCTTCGTTTCTTACATCGATTTCTTCGCGACGTTTTTTGTCTTCTTCAGCGTTTTTCTCTGCGTCTTGAACCATACGATCGATTTCTTCATCAGATAATGATGAGCTTGATTCGATTGTGATTTTTTGTTCTTTGTTAGTACCTAAATCTTTAGCTGTTACATTTACAATACCGTTTTTATCGATATCAAATGAAACTTCAATTTGTGGTACGCCACGAGGTGCTGGTGGAATGTCCGTTAATTGGAATCTACCAAGCGTTTTGTTATCTGCTGCTAATTGACGTTCACCTTGTAACACGTGAATATCTACTGCTGGTTGGTTATCAGCTGCTGTAGAGAATACTTGTGATTTAGATGTTGGGATTGTAGTATTTCTTTCGATTAATACTGTAGATACGCCACCCATAGTTTCAATACCTAAAGATAATGGTGTAACGTCAAGTAATACTACGTCTTTAACGTCACCAGTGATAACGCCACCTTGGATCGCAGCACCCATTGCTACTACTTCATCAGGGTTAACACCTTTGTTAGGTTCTTTACCGATTTCTTTTTTGATAGCTTCTTGTACAGCTGGTATACGTGTTGAACCACCAACTAAAATTACTTCGTCAATCTCAGAGTTTGATAAACCAGCATCTTTCATAGCTTGTTTAGTAGGTCCCATAGTTCTTGCAACTAAATCACTTGTTAATGATTCGAATTTAGCTCTTGAAAGAGTAGTTTCTAAGTGTAATGGTCCATTAGCGCCACCTGAAATGAATGGTAATGAAATTTGTGTAGATGATACACCTGATAAGTCTTTTTTAGCTTTTTCAGCTGCGTCTTTTAGACGTTGTACCGCCATTTTATCTTGTGTTAAGTCAATTCCATTTTCTTTTTTGAATTCTTCAGCTAAATATTTAATGATAACGTCGTCGAAATCGTCACCACCAAGTTTATTGTCACCCGCAGTTGCTAATACTTCAAATACACCGTCACCTAATTCAAGGATAGATACGTCGAAAGTACCGCCACCAAGGTCGAATACTAATACTTTTTGGTCTGTTTCAGTTTTATCTAAACCATATGCTAATGCAGCTGCAGTAGGTTCGTTAATAATACGTTCTACTTCTAAACCAGCAATTCTACCAGCATCTTTAGTTGCTTGACGTTCTGAGTCATTGAAATACGCAGGAACTGTAATAACTGCTTTAGAAACACTTTCACCTAAATAACTTTCTGCAGTTGATTTTAAGTTTTGTAAAATCATTGCTGAAATTTCTTGTGGTGTATATTCTTTATCTTCAACTTTTTCTTTATAATCAGTACCCATATGACGTTTAACTGATTGAATAGTATTAGGGTTAGTTACTGCTTGACGTTTAGCAACTTCACCAACTTGTGTTTCACCATCTTTAAATGCTACTACTGATGGTGTAGTTCTGTTACCTTCAGGATTTTGGATTACTTTAGGCTCTCCACCTTCTAAAACTGATACTACTGAATTTGTTGTACCTAAGTCTATACCTATTACTTTACTCATAAGAATGATTCCTCCATTTTATAGTTATGTTTTAAACTAAATTGATTATTCGTTTACTTTAACCATTGCCGGTCTTAAAACGCGATCTTTTAATTTATATCCTCTTTGTAGTTCTTCAGTCACTACACCTGACTCGAAATCAGGATTACTATCTTGCATTACTGCTTGATGTACATTAGGATCGAATTCTTGATTATATGATTCGATTTCTTCTAAACCATTATCTTTCAATGATCTTAATAAATCGTTATAAACCATATTGACACCTTTTTTAAATGTTAAGAAGTCTTCAGATTCACCTTCTTGTTGTAATGCGCGATCCATATTATCTAAAGCTGGTAATACATCAGTAAGCACTCTTTGTGCTTGATAATCTTTCATAATACTAGATTCTTGTTTCATTCTACGTTTATAATTTTCAAATTCAGCATATAAACGTAAATATTTTTCTTCTTCAATGTTAACTTTTTGTTTGAGTTCTTCGAGTTCAGCTTCCGGAATTTCGACTAACTTTTCTTCCTCAACCTCTTCAACATTTTCTGTGTTATCTACCGATTCCGTTTCATTTGTTTCTACATCTTCAGTAGCGACAGATTGAGCTTGATCATTTGTTTCGTCGAATTGTTCATTTTGCTTTTCTTCCGTCATTTCATGCCCTCCATTTTCTTTCCTTATTTAAAAATGATTCAACAATTGAATCACTTTGTTATAATGCATAGCAGTTGGACCGATAACAGCTAAATGACCGCTTATATCTCCAGAAATCTCATAATTCGTACTTACAATAGAAATCCCGTGTAAGTCTTTATTGATTTCCTGTCCAATTTTAACGCTTATTGAATCACTAGACGTTTCATTTAAAAATTGAGCGATGCGTTCTGATTCAAGATACTTTAATATCGATTGAATCATCGTTACATTTGTAACATCCAAAGCATCAATCAAATGCATCTTTCCACCTAGAAAGATTTCTTCACTTTGATCATTAATTTGTGTTAATAAAGCATGTTTAAACTTTTTAATAAAGTCATGATCTATGAATGACACCGTTAATGATTCTAACGTTTTTATCATTGTAGATAAAGTGTTTTGCTTAAAATGTTGATTTAAATAGTTCATTAATTTCTCTATTTGTTCTTGTTGTAATGATTCTAATACTTGAACGTGAACTTTTTCAACATATCCATCTGTAAATACAATGACACTCATTAAATGAGTAGGGTTGACTCTAACAAAATGAATTTCAAAAATATATCTTGAAAATTTATTTGGTCCAAGAACCACAGTTGTATAATGAGAACGATTTGATATCTCTAAAGCTAGCCATTTAAGCATTGCATTGACATCATATTGATTTTCATCATGAAATTGATCAAACCAATTCACACTTTTATTGCTTAGAGATTTAGACTTTAATAATTGATTTACATAATGTCTAATGCCTCTTTCGGAAGGTATACGCCCTGATGACGTATGTGTCTTCTCAAGAAGTTGCAAATCTTCAAGTTGTTTCATTTCATTTCTAACTGTAGCCGGACTTATAGGCAATTGATGCCTTTCGATAATCGACTTAGAACCAATTGGCTGTCCTAACTCAACATAATCCTCAACAATCACATTTAATATTTGTAATTGCCTCTCAGTAATCATGTCATCACCTCGATTAGCACTCTATGTTCCCAAGTGCTAATTATAATTTATCAAAATGGTCAAAGAAAGTCAACGTTAAAGCATTCAATTTTTAAATCTTTTTTTAATTATGAATCAGCTTAATAAAAATCTTTCAAACACTTCATTCCCAATGATTTGACCTCGGTTACTTAAACGTAAAAAGTCATTCTCATCTATTAATAATGCTTGTGAAGTTAGTTCTTTAACATGCTCGCCGAACACATCTTCAATTGTTCTATTGAACTTGTTTTCAAATTTAGTCTTCGATACACCTTTAGACATTCTGAGCCCAAGAAACATTTCTTCTTCCATCTGCTCTTTAATAGAAACTTCGCTACTTTGCAATTTAGGCAATTCATTGTTTTGAATCTTCTTAATGTATTGATTCACCGGGTTTATATTGCCGTAACGGATACCATTTATATAGCCATGTGCACCTGCGCCGAAACCATAATATTCTTCATTCTTCCAATAAACCATATTATGAAGAGATTCATGTCCTTCTTTAGCGAAGTTAGATATTTCATATTGATTTAAATGAGAAGCTTTTAACGTTTCTTTAAGGTGTTGGTACATTTCTTCTCCTAAATCTTCGTTTGGTAGCTTTAATCTACCTTTTCTATATAAGTTATAAAATTGTGTTTTTGGTTCAAGTATTAATGCGTAACTCGAAATGTGATCAACATCTAAAGCTAAAGCTTTATTCAACGAGTCATCAAATTGCTTTAATGTTTGGCCAGGTAAATGAAACATTAAATCTAAACTAACTGACTCAATTTGATGTTTTCTAGATAAATTGACCGCTTTTTCAATATCTTCACTATGATGCGTTCTGCCCAATACTTTTAGTAATTCATTATCAAACGTTTGGACACCTAACGATAATCTGTTTACGCCATATTGTTTTAATAATTTTATTTTAGCTTCAGTTAGTTCATCAGGGTTAGCTTCAAAAGTATATTCTTTCGTTATAACAAACAAATCGTTGATTGCTCGAAGTAATTTTTCCAATTGCTCTTCTGATAATGCTGTTGGTGTACCACCACCTACAAACATTGTCTCAACTACTTTATCTTCCCTCGTTGACATCTCTTTAATCAAACAATCCAAATATTCATCCACGGGTTGATTGGCTATATAAAACTTATTAAAATCACAATAAGTACAAATCCTCACACAGAAAGGTATATGAATATATACACTTTTAGCCATTTAAATTCTCCTTTAAAAATAGAAACAGCTACATATTATGCAGCTGCTTCAAAATTAGTCTTCATCCATTTTAAGTACTGCTAAGAATGCATCTTGAGGTATTTCAACATTACCTACTGATTTCATTTTAGCTTTACCTGCTTTTTGTTTTTCAAGCAATTTACGTTTACGGCTAATATCTCCACCGTAACATTTTGCTAATACATTTTTACCCATAGATTTAATATTTGTACGTGCTACTATTTTATTACCAATTGCTGCTTGAACCGGCACTTCAAATTGTTGTCTTGGGATTAATGTTTTTAATTTATCTACTATTGCTTTACCGCGATCATATGCAAAATCTTTATGAACGATAAAACTTAATGCATCTACTTTTTCATTATTTAACAAGATATCCATCTTAACTAATGTACTTTCTTGATATCCAATCAATTCGTAATCAAATGAAGCATAACCTTTCGTATTAGACTTCAACTGATCGAAGAAATCAAAAACAACTTCAGATAACGGAATTTCATAAATAATATTAACTCGAATATCATCTAAATAGTCCATTGTTTTAAAGTTACCACGTTTTTTCTGACATAATTCCATAACAGCACCAACATAGTCATTAGGAACCATCATTGTCGCTTTAACGAATGGCTCATAAATTCTATTGATTGTTTGAGGATCTGGAAATTGTGATGGATTATCAATTTGAAGCTTTTCTCCATCTGTTAATTCACATTCGTATACAACTGAAGGTGCAGTCGCAATTAACTCAATATTGAATTCTCTTTCTATTCTCTCTTGAATAATTTCCATGTGTAATAAGCCTAAAAATCCTGTTCTAAAACCGAAACCTAAAGCTTGAGATGTCTCAGCTTCAAATTCAAGTGAAGCATCATTTAGTTGTAATCTTTCTAAAGCTTCTCTCAAATCATTATATTTACTATTATCAATAGGATATAAACCACAGAACACCATTGGATTCATCTTCTTATACCCTTGTAATGGTTTCTCAGCAGGTCTGTTAGCTAGCGTTATCGTGTCACCGACATTTGAATCTCCAACATTTTTGATAGCTGCTACAATATAGCCTACATCACCAACAGATAAAGTTTTGACTGGCAGTTGTTTAGGTGTGTTAATACCTACCTCTGTAACTTCAAAAGTTTTACCAGTAGACATCATTTGAATTTTATCTCCTGCTTTAACAGTTCCTTCAACAACTCTTATTGATGAGATGACACCTCTATATGCATCAAATGAAGAATCGAATATAAGTGCTTGTAAAGGATTTTCAGGGTCACCTTCAGGCGGTGGAACCATTTCTACTATTTTTTCTAAAATATCTTCAATTCCAATATTCGCCTTAGCACTAGCAAGAACTGCATCACTCGTGTCTAAACCGATAACATCTTCAATTTCTTGTTTAACACGTTCAGGCTCAGCTGCAGGTAAATCAATTTTATTAATAACTGGAATTAATTCCAAATCATTATCTAGCGCTAAATAAACATTAGCTAAAGTTTGAGCTTCTATACCTTGAGCGGCATCGACAACTAATATAGCACCTTCACATGCTGCCAAAGATCGTGAAACTTCATATGTAAAGTCGACGTGTCCAGGTGTATCAATAAGATGTAGAATATAAGTTTCCCCATCTTTTGCTGTATAGTTTAAACAAACGGCATTAAGTTTAATCGTAATGCCTCTTTCTCTTTCAAGATCCATAGAGTCTAACAACTGTGCCTTCATGTCTCTTGTCTCTACACTTTTAGTGTTTTCCAATATTCTATCAGCTAACGTTGATTTTCCATGATCAATGTGAGCAATGATTGAAAAGTTTCTAATTTTATTTTGGCGCTCTAGGCGTTTAGTTCTGTCCATTTGAACTCCAACTTTCTCGTTAATTTTACATCTTCTAAATGTAAGTCGCATCTTTGATATGATACCGTCTTTACGAAATAAATGCAAACGTATTATCAAACTGTCAATAAAGTGTTATGCTATATAAGGAATGTGCAAATAATGATTGCACTTATGCCCTACATTTGATAAAATATTTTTTGTTGCAATCAAAAAATCTTTGATCACGGACAACATATTTAGGAGGTGACTCTCATGCCAAACATTAAATCTGCAATTAAACGTGTTTCTGTTACTGAAAAGAAAGACGCTGCAAATATTTCACAAAAAAATGATATGCGTTCTGCTGTTAAAGCTGCAAGAACTGCTATCGAAAACAATGCTGATAACAAAGGTGAATTAGTTTCATTAGCTATTAAAAAAGTTGATAAAGCTTCTAAAAACAATCTAATTCATTCAAATAAAGCTGATAGAATTAAATCAAGCTTAATGTCAAAAGCTAACTAATTAATAAAGCTACAGATTTTTCTGTAGCTTTTTTATTTTTAAATTTTTAGAATGAATAGTTCTAATATAAGCACTTTATCCATATATGATGATTTTAAATCAAAATCTGTCTCTGCACATATATCGATTGTTGCAAGCAATCTTTCTAAAGATAATTTCCTAACGATTCTAAGTGCAAGTTTAACCCTATACGGATGAACACCTATCGTTTTAGCTATTTGTTGTTCACTATAATGCTTGTTCGCTAATATTTTACATTGATAATATAGTCGATAGTTACTCGTTATCAATGCTAATAGTTTAATAGGCTCCTCTTTCATATTGATTAAATCTTTCAACAAATTGATAGATTTCTCTTTTTGACCCTTTTGAATATATTCTGTAAGTAAAAATACATTCTGTTCTAGTGAACGACTTACAATATCTTTCACATCTTGTTTGTTTATAACAGCTTCATCACCAATAAATAAAACTAATTTATCTAGTTCAGCTTTTATAATATTGAACTGAATGCCTGTAAGTTCTATAAATTCTACTAAAGCATCTTCTTTAATATCCTTATACTGCTCATTTAAATATGATTTAATCCACTGTTTAATTTCTTGCTCTGTCATCTGGTCAATTTTATTTAATCTCGCATTTTTCTTAACAGTTTTGACTAACTTTTTCCGTTCATCTAGCTTTTCATTGAATACATCAAAGACTACTAATGTTTCACCATCGTATTGTTCTAAAAAACCCATTAATTGATCAATATTTTGATTAATATTATTAGTTACTTTTTCTCCTGTAAATAAGTATGCATTCTTAATATGTACTACTTTTTTGTCTGAGAGGAATGGTAAAGTTAAAGCTTCTTCAATTGCGCTCGAAATGGATGCTTCATATAAATCATATTTAACATAGTTGAACTCGTCGCGTTCCCCGTTTAAATATTCATTAATGATTTCGTCTGATTTTTTCTCTATTAGTGCATTTACTGCACCATAATTCAACACAATATTATCTTCCAAAATAAGTCTCCCTCTCTTATAAAGTTCTAATTAAGTATAGCATTTTTAAGTTTATTATCATATAATGAATGTAAGTATAGGAGGGAGTCATATGAACAGATTTGAAGGTGAAAATACTCAAGGGCGTAACAATGATGTTAAAGACTCTGGATTTGGATTTATAATTGGTTTCGCTTTCTTAGCAGTAATATATATTATTGCTCAAGTATTTAGCTTACTTCCAAATTAAGATATAAATGACAAATCTATTTATATAAAGCTTACAAAAATCTAATGATTTTTGTAAGCTTTTTTATTATATTCTGATAATCCGCTAGTTATATTCATATCCTCTTTATCAATTGTAACTTTGATCACACCATAGTCTTGAGTATTAAAAACTTTACATTGATTATTCTCGAGCTTTTGAACAATTTTAGGATGCGGTAATTTATATCGATTATGACGCCCAGAACTGATTACACATAATTTAGGCTTCACTTTATATATAAAGTTATAACTAGTACTTGTTAAACTACCATGATGACCTACTTTCAACAAATCGTAGTTCGATGTTAAATCATTTAAAATATGGTTTTCAATTCTTTCAGTTGCATCTCCTGCAGTTAATATCTTTTTATTATATGCTCTAATCTCCGTAACAATCGATGTATCATTTTTATCTGCATGATTTTCACTATCTTGATTATATAACTGATATACAGTTGCTCCAATTTTGAATTTTTTAATATGTGTACTATCAATAATATGTGTATTTGAATGAGCAACTTCATTTAATATTAATTTTAGTGCATGACTATCCCACGTCTTCTTATTAATAATCAAATTTTTAATCTTCACTTTTTTACTTAAATTCACCAATTCACCCATATGGTCAGCGTGAGGATGTGAAATGATTAAATAGTCAATTTGATTATATCCTTTCTCATATAAATCTGGCACTAGAACTGAGTCAGTATAATTGAGTTCTTTATTTCTAATTCGCCATTTTTCTTTATGGTGCTGATCTTTTCCACCTGTATCGATCATAACTACACTATTTACATCTTGGTGGTAAGCAATCATAGCATCCCCTTGTCCGATGTCTAAAAACTCCAAAATAAGGGCATCATGGTTATGCTTAATTGATAACATGAGCATTAATATAGAAAATAAAGTAATGGCTTTTATATATTGTAGCTTCAAAATTGATACTACGATAACGATAATAGCCACTAGAATTAAAAAGTAAAAAATTGCATGTAAATTCGATATTACTAAATCATGAATAGGTATTTTGTTCAATGCTTCAATTAATTCAAGTGTTTTACCGAATACAAATTCGATAATATGACTTAACAACATAGGGACTTTGCCTAAAATAATAAATAGCATTAAAAATAACATGACTAACGGAAATATGATTAATTCAAAAAGTGGAATAAAAATGAAATTGCTTATAAATCCAAGCCATTGAAAAGTATTGAAGTGAAAAATCAAAATAATAAAAGAGGATAATTGTGAAATCATATTAATCGTAAAAGTTTTACGAGTCATACTAAATGTTTTGATGAGTGGAATACTTAAAATAATAAAAGAGGAAATAATGTAAGATAATTGGAAGCCTATGTCAAAAATAACATAAGGATTGAAAAGTACAAATAATATAAATGTTATTGAGAGGATTTGCAGTGAATCAATATTCACAACTCTTTTAATGACCATATATACCATTACGACTCCAACAGCCCTTAACACACTCGGGCTTAATCCTGTCAAAATAGCATATAACGGTAATAATATAAAAATAATTAACTCAGAATGATGATATTTCACATTCATCCTCAATAGTAATCGAAACAAGAATACGTTAACCAATGCTACATGAGAACCGCTCACTGCATATAAATGATAAATTCCTAGCTTCTTTAATTGTTCTATGCGTTCAGGTGATAAATAACGCGTTTCACCTAAAGTTAATGCAATGATATCGTCAATGTTCTTTACGTCTAATGTCTTTAACTTTTGTATTAAAACCTCTCTGTATAATTGAGCCTCTTCAATTATGTTTAGAGATCTTTTTTTACAACTCTCAATAGAGAATGCTTTCACTTTCAATACGCCAGCTATTTCATGTTGTATTAAATACTCATTATAGTTAAATTTCAAATCATTCGTATTAGGTAAAATGTCCGTTCTATTATATGTAATTCTACAATTCTTCATGAATGGCATCGCTTTTAATAATGTCATTTTTTCTTGCTCATTTTTTAAAGTGTAAAACACTTTATAAGTTAGACCGTTAATCTCACCATTAGCTTGAAAAAGATCACCATCAATAAGCACTTTATCACCAAATTGTATTGTATGAGTATAAACTTTGTTCTCTTTAGATAGATTGAATGATTCCATATCATGCAATGACATTTTAGGATAAATTAAATAACCTATGACGATAAATAATAAACTCATCATCATTATTTTATATGATTGAAATTTAATCATACAACTCAAAAAAATGATCATGAGCATTAATATCCCTACATAAGCGCTCAAATGCAAAATGTAGCCACTTAATAAATGCAGTGCAAAATAAAACCACATACAAAGACATATCCTTTAATTCAAATATTTAATGATATCTTGTGGGTGAAAATCTATTTTTTCATAATGAACACCTGATTGTTCTAATAGTTGAATTGCATATGTATGATTATGATAATCGTCCGCATAATAAATTTGTTTAATACCTGCTTGAATGATTGATTTCGTACAATTTAAGCAAGGAAAATGTGTAACGTATATTGTTGCACCTTCTGAAGAAACACCAAGCTTAGCACATTGTATAATGGCATTCATTTCTGCATGTATCGTTCTAATACAATGTCCATCAACTACAAGGCAGCCGTTATCGATACAATGTTCTTCACCTGAGACAGACCCATTATAGCCACCGGCAATCACTCTGTTATCTTTCACTATGGTAGCACCGACTGATAGCCTCTCACATGTTGATCTTAATGATAAGAGATGACTTTGAGCCATAAAATATTCTTTCCATTCAATTCTTTCCATTTCATATCGACCTACCTTTCATATATCTTTATTGTAATAACTAAAAAGCTGAATTGCAATTTCAATTTAACACTATATAATCTCTTAACGACTCAATTGTCTTTTCACCAAATCCTTTAACATTTTTCAAGTCTTCAATCTTCTTAAATTCTCCTTTAGTTTCTCTATACTGTAATATTGCTTCAGCCTTACTTGGACCTATCCCAGGTAATTTTTCAATTTCAGCTTTATCACCGGTGTTTATATTAACTTCTACTTTGTTATCTGAGGATTGATTTGTCGAATGTTTTAGTACTTTTTCCCCTTTTACAGGTACATAAATATACATTTGATCCTTTAACTTTTCCGACAAGTTTATTTGACTTAAGTCCGCATCGTTTTTAGTTTGTGCTTTCTTTAATACATCATTAACTCTGTCAGAAGATTTCATATTATATGTATTCGGAAAATTGACAGCACCCTTTACATCAACAGTAACACTTTTATTTATGTTGATATCTTGCGTTGACTTAGTCATTTCAGATTTAACATCTTTATCTTGAGAAGCCTCCTGCGTTATTTCTTTACGTGTGTCCTCTTCAATATTCGAGTGTTCTGAATCTGCTCCTATAAATAGAAACTTAAATATAACAAACAGTGCAATAACAGCAATTAACACAAGTTGATAATGGTTCATTAACCACTCTTTCAATCTCATTAAATTGTTCAAAAAAACACCTCCTACTTTATTAAACGTAAGAGGTGTTCATGATTACTTATTTTTGAGCAACAATAAAATGTCTGTCGCCTTCGTCATTAAAATCATCGATATTAAAATCTGTAAAAACATTTTTAACATCAAATCCAGCAAACTCTAAAAGTTGTTTGTAAAGCTGAATTTCAAATGTAACTTGGTAATGCTCTTCATCAAACCGTTCATATAACCCATCTTCTCTTTCTGCAAAAAATGACATTTGATGGTATACACTATTTGGTTCTTCTCCAGCAATTGCTTGCCAAGCCAATGTTAATTGCTCTGTCTCATCAATATAATTACAATTATTAAACTGATGATTCATTTTATAAATTGAATGCACATCAAAAATAAGTAAACCACCATCATTTAAATAACTGTTAACATAGTTAAAGACTTGAAGCACATCTTCTGGATCAGTTATATAGTTTAAGCTATCGCAAAATATCGTAACAACGTCATATTTTTGAGGTAAGTCCAAATCTCTCATATCTTGACAATACCACTTAATATCAGCGTTTCGACTTTCTGCTATTTCTAACATTTCTGCACTCAAATCCAGACCACTAACATTACCATAATCTAAAAGTTGAGTCGTCAGTCTCCCAGTTCCACAGCCAATGTCTAAAATTTCATTGTCGTGACCTGTTGTAAAATGACCAACGATTGCTTTCCATTTATCATATGGTTGATCATCCGTTAACAAATCATAGAAATTACTCATACGATTGTATGCCATTAATTTACATCCTCAGTTAAAGTGATTAACGGTGCATCTTTATATAATCTTTCTAAATTATAGTAATCGCGTTCTTCTCTATGGAACACATGAACAACAACGTCACCTAAATCGATTAATATCCATCTCGCTTCGTTAAAACCTTCTAATCTTTTAACTAAAACACCATTTATTTCAGCTTCATCTTTAACATTTTTAGCGATTGCTTGAACTTGTTTATCACTATTACCGTGACAAACAACGAAATAATCCGCAATATCACTAATACCTTCCACATCAATCCCTACAATATCTTCTGCACGCTTATCATCACACGCTATTATACTTCTTTTCATTAATTCATTTGAGTTCATTTAACCATTCCTTTATTGTTCTGAATGCAAATTATAATAATTTAAGCATTCTATTGTTTTTAAATGTACTGTTTTATCTTTGTTAATTAAATGTAAAACAGTACGTTTTGAAATTTCATAAACAGCTTTATCTAAATCTCGCTCTTTAAATACGATATCTCGAATTTCTTCAACACCTGGTGTCGTTCTTTTAGGTTCTATATAGTCTGCAATAAATATAATTTTTTCAGTCTTATTCATTTGCGCTCTACCAGTCGTATGACTATAAATTGCATAATAAATTTCTTCATCATCAATTTCATATTGATCTTTAAGACGCGCAGCAGCAACTGGTCCATGTAAAATTTCAGAACCATAACTTAATAAATCTTGACCTAAATCATATTGAGTCACACTTTGATATAAATCTGATAGTTCTTCATATTTGCATAAGTCATGTAATATGCCAGCTAGTTCGACTTTTTTAGGATCACCATCAAAAATTTCAGCCATTTTTTTACCTGTTTCAGCAACTCTAATTGAATGATTATATCTTTTTGAAGGTAAAGTTTCTTCTACTAGCTTTACCGCTTTTTTAATTTTCATACAATCGTCCCCTTTTGATATATGTTTCAATACGTGGTGTAACTAGCATCTTGATAGATTGACGATTTTTACATCTATTACGGATATCTGTTGAGCTAACATCAATTCTTGGAATGTGTAATGCCAACATGCCTTCATGAACATCTTGTCTATCAACTTCTCTATTAACAACTACGAAAATTAACATTTCTTTCAATTCATCTATGTTTTTCCATTTATTCAAATTTTCATATTGATCTGTGCCTATTATGAAATAAATTTGATGTTCCGGATATTCACTTTGAATTTCTTTAATTGTATCAAATGTGTAACTTGTACCTTTTCTATTTAGTTCTCTTCTATCCACTACACCGAATTGTAAATCTTTAATCGCTAGCTCTAACATGTTTACACGTTCAGATTCTATGAGATAAGATTCGTTATGTTCTTTAAGTGGAGATTGATAACTAGGTAAAAATAAAAATTCGTCTGGCTGAACAAATTGATACGATTCACTCGCAACTAGCATATGACCAATGTGTATAGGGTTAAACTGACCACCATATATCATTAACTTTTTCATGGATTAAGGTAGTTCTATTTTCTTGTTTTCTTTAGACTCTTTATATAATACTATGATGCTGCCAATAAGTTGTGCGAGTTCACTATCAGTTTGTTCAGATATGCTTGCAGCTACTTCTTTACGGTCATCCATATTATTTTGTAGAATATGCACTTTGATCAATTCTCTTTTTTCAAGCGCTTCTTTCACTTGCTCTATCATATTTTCATTTAGTCCACCTTTACCAATTTGGAAAATTGGATCTAAATGATGCGCTTCTTTTCTTAAATATCTCTTTTGTTTACCTGTTAACATAATTATCTCCTTTTGAGTTCATCTTTTACTCTATTTTTCATTACTTCTATATTTGCTTCTTGACCCGTCCATATTTCAAAGCTTTCTGCACCCTGATAAACGAACATATCTAATCCATTGTATATTAGTAAACCTTCTCTTTCACATGCTTGTAATAGAGGTGTTTTATTAGGAATATAAATGATATCACATACTAAAGCTTTTTCACTTATTTTTTCTATTGGTATAATAAGCTCGCTACTTTTTTCATTCATTCCAACAGGTGTTGTATTAATAATCATATCAAACGTATGAATCAAAGGCTTAACTTCCGTTAAACTCATTGCTTTGATTTCTAGTTGCCAATTATCAAATCTATTAACACTGCGATTCGCTACAGTTATTTTATGATTAGTAAATTTTATCATTTCAGAAACGATACCTTTACTTGCACCACCTGCACCAAGTACTAAAATATTCTTTTCATCAATTGGACCATGCTTATCTATTAAACCTTTAACAAATCCAATACCATCAGTATTATAGCCTATCCACTTATCATCTTTAACTAACACCGTATTTACAGCCCCTATATATTGAGCGCTTGGGGAAATTTCATCTAAATACGGAATGATAGATTCTTTATGCGGTATTGTAATATTAAAGCCATTTAATTCTTGCTCTTTAATAATTTCTCTAATACGCTGAAAGTGCTGAGGTGGTACATTCAACGCATGATATTGATCGTCTCTGCCTAAAGCTTCAAAGTTTGCAGAATGCATAATAGGCGAAAGAGAATGGTCAATGGGATGACCAATAACTCCAAATTTCATTTAATTCACCTCTTATAAAATTGATGTTCTCAATGTAACTTCTACTTCTTCAGGCGCAATAATGTGTACTTCTGCACCTGCATCTACAGTCACAAATCCTAAACCAGAAATCATAATGTCTTGTCGCTCGTTTTCAGTTACAATTTCCGTTTTATTCAAACGTTCAAAATCAAAATTTTCCGGATTATATGGTGGTTTAAGTAATTCACCAATTTGACGGTTCCATAAGTCATCAGCGTTTGACAACTTTGTTCTATGGATATTTAAATCGTTAGATACGAAACATGTTAAAGAACGTCTACCACCACTAACATAGTCGACTCTAACTAAACCACCTAAAAACAAACTTTGTTCTTCATTTAATTGATAAACTTTCGGTTTTATTTCCTTTTTAGGCATAACAACCTTTAATTCTTTGTCAGTTACATAATGCGTCATTTGATGGCTTTGTATAATACCTGGCGTATCAAACATATATGAATCGTCATCTAACGGAATATCAATCATATCCAAAGTTGTTCCAGGAAAATGACTTGTTGTTATAACGTCTTTTTCACCAACACTTTTTTCGATTAATTTATTAATCAAAGTTGATTTACCAACATTTGTCGTCCCAACTACAAAGACATCTTTACCTTCTCTAACTTTTTCAATCGTATTAAGCAGTTCATCAATACCTTGATTTTTATAGGCAGATATAAGCACGACTTCGTCAGGGTTTAAACCGTAATCTTTAGCTCTATTTCTAAGCCATATTTCCACTCTTTTTTTATTAATAGCTTTAGGTAAAATATCCATTTTATTGGCTACAAGTACCACTTTTTTCTTACCTACAATATCTTTCAAACGATGTATCATCGAACCTTCTAAATCAAATACATCAACAACATTAACGATTAAACCATCTTCGTTATGTAATGATTTAAGCATATTTAAAAAGTCTTCACTTGTTAAATCAACATCTTGAACTTCATTATAGTTTTTAAGTCTAAAACACCTTTTACAAATCACATCTTCTTTATTCAAACTAGATTGTGGTACATAACCTGCTGCTTCCGGATTATCAGATTGCAGTATGGCACCACAACCAATACATTTAGCTATTTCTGTCAAATTTATTCCTCCCAATTAATTAAACCTTTTCTCTTAAAATAGTTTAGGAATCTTCTCTCAATTAAACGATTGAATTTTGTAACTAAACCATCTGTCTTTTTCACTGGTACAACCATGATTGTATAAAGTCCATTCCTATTACCGCCGAAAACGTCAGTCAACATTTGATCACCAATGACAACTACTTCAGATTTATTAACACCCATTAAATTTGAAGCTTGTCTAAACGCTTTTCCTCTAGGTTTACGTGCTTTAAATATATAATCTATATCTAACGTTGATGAAAAGGATTCTACACGTTCTTGATTGTTATTAGAGACAATCGTTACAGTTATATCATTTTCCTTCATTTTTTCAAACCATGTTCTTACTTCGTCAGTCGGATCTTTCACGTCCCAACCAACTAAAGTGTTATCTAAATCTGTAATGATTGCTTTTATATTTTTAGATTTTAAATGTTCAGGATTTATATCGAAAACAGACTGAACATATTCATTTGGCAAAAAGTATTTAGTAAATATTCCCATTATTACACCTCAATATTATTTCTTATTTTAACATAAATTATGTATACATTCCTTTTAGTTGAATACAAAATAAAAGTGTTGCAAATCAAATTAGATTCGCAACACTAAATATTATTCAGTAATTTCACGGTCAGATGTTTTTTCAACATCCGTATTCGCATAAATCACAAAACCAACAAGTGCTGTAGCAATGACAGCGATAGCCATTAATATTAACATGAAACTGCCTCCTTATGCCACTCTATTTAATAATAATTTTACAATTTTACTGGAATTCACGCAAGCTACTTTTAAAAATTCTTCAAAAGTAACGTCGGATTCTTTATCAGCTAAATCTGAAACAGCTCTCGTAACAATTATAGGCATATTATATTGATAACAAGTTTGAGCAATTGCACCAGCTTCCATTTCAACGACACTCGATGAAGGGAAATTTGATTTAATCTCTTTACGTTGTTCGAATGAACCTATAAAACTATCACCTGTAGCAACTTCACCAACAATACCATTTAACTCAAGTTCTTCTACTGAAGATTTCGCTATAGATATTAACGCTTCATTTGTTTCATAATATTCTGGCATACTCGGAACTTGTCCGAATTTATATCCAAATGCAGTTGCATTAACATCATGATAATAAACTTTATTACTTATAATGATATCTCCAATATTCAATTGATTGTCAACTGATCCTGCCGAACCTGTATTGATAACAAGTTCAGGATTAAATTCACTAATCAATAATGTAGCCGTTATTGCAGCATTGACTTTGCCAATTCCACTTTGAGCTAATACAATCTCTTTACCTTCTATTTGACCTTTATAGAAAATAACATGTGCTTTTTGGATTGTTTCTATATTTTCAATAGATGACTTTAATATTTCTACTTCTTCTTCCATTGCTCCAATAATACCAATCATGCTTTATCACTCCATCATATTCATTCATATTTATATTAACATAATTAGTACGCTTTGAAACATGTTTTTAGCTATTCCATAAATCTTGTAAACCTTGCAACGATAATATACCAGCAATCAATGTTGTTATCACTGCTATAACACCCATTACAATCATCCAAGTTGGATGTTTGTACTCACCAACAATGCTTTTTTTACGAGAAGCTATAAGTATTGTACCTAAAGTAATTGGTAATATTAAACCATTCAAAGCACCCGCAATGATTAATAATTTTATCGGTTTACCTATTGTTAAGAAAATGATTGATGAAATAACTATGAAAATAATAATAACTAAGTTTCTATGATTTTTAATTGATGGATGTAAAGATTGAATGAAAGTTGTACTTGTATAAGCACAGCCAATAACTGATGACAATGCCGCTGCAAATAATACAACACCAAACACTTGTTTACCTATTGGACCAAGTACATGCTCAAACACTGATGCAGGAGGATTGTCTGGATTTAAAGCAAAGCCAGTTACGACTACACCTAAAACTGCTAAAAACAAAAATGTTCTCATAATACCAGTTGTTAAAATACCTGATATGGCAGCTCTATTCACAAAAGGTATGTAATGTTTCCCAGTGATACCTGCTTCAAGCAATCTATGTGCACCGGCAAAAGTAATATAACCACCAACCGTACCCCCAACTAGAGTAATGATTGGTACAATAAGTTTACTTATATCATCTGGCGCAACCATTTTGTGCGCCGCTTCTACTACTGGTGGTTTTGTTAAAATCATTACGTAAGCAACAATAGCAATCATGAGCACACCTAAAATTTGTGTAATAATATCCACAACTTTTTGTGCGTTTTTAACGATAAAGATCAAAATTGCTAAGACGCCGGTTATACCAGCACCAATTCTCACATCAATACCAAATATCGCATTTAATCCAAGTCCAGCTCCAGCTACATTCCCAATGTTAAAAGCTAAACCACCTATAGCAATTAATATCGCAATAAATGTACCTAATCCTTTGAAGACATCGTTCGCTATATCTTGTCCGCCTTTACCAACAACAGTAATAACTCGCCATATATTAATTTGAGCCCCTATATCAATCAATATCGATGCAAGAATAGCAAATGCAAAACTTGCTAGAAATTGTTCTGTAAACACTGCTGTTTGAGTTAAAAATGCTGGACCTATAGAAGAAGTTGCCATTAAGAAAACAGCGCCCCATAAAATTCTTCTATGTTTGTTAGTATATTCAAACGGTTTATTTAAATCCTCATACCCTTTATTTTGACTCATATACATTCCTCCTACTTCATTGCACTGATTTGTATACCTTCAGATTTGAACTGAGCGATAATTTCTTTAACAAAGTCTAGCGCATGTTGTCCGTCTCCATGAACACATATTGTGTCCGCTTCAATTGAGATTTCTTTTCCATTTATTGTTTTAACTTTAGATTCTTTAACCATTTTAATCACTTGCGCCACTGCTTGATCTGTATCTTTAATGAGCGCACCTTCTTTTTTACGAGATACAAGCTGTCCATTATCTTCATATGCTCTATCAGCAAATACCTCACTTTTATACGTCAAATTGTGACGTTTACAAGATTCAATTAGTTCGCTATTTGATAGACCTACGAATAACAATTGATCATCAAAATCTTTAACAGCTTTAACGATAGCATCCGCTATTTCAGGAACTTTGGCGCCCATCTGATATAAAGCGCCATGTGGTTTAACATGATAAATTTTAGTATTATGAATTTTACAAAATCCAGATAATGCACCTAACTGATAAATCACTAAGTCATAAACTTCTTGTGGTGTTAAATCCATATTTCTACGACCAAATCCATTCAAATCTTGAAATCCTGGATGTGCGCCAATATGTATATTATATTTAGCAGCCGTTTTGACTGTTTCATTCATGACATGTTGATCACCCGCATGAAAACCACAAGCTACATTAGCAGATGTAATCAAAGGTAAAATAAGTTCATCCTTACCAACTTTATAGTTACCAAAACTTTCCCCTAAGTCGCAATTCAAATCTACTTGTACCATTTAGCTCTCTCCTTAAACTATTTTATGTTCATGTAAAAACTTAATCGTTATATCATTATTTATATATGGCTCATAACTTAAGACGCGATAAAGGAAATCGAGTGTCGTCGGAAAACCATCTATAACTGTTTCTTCTAAAGTACCTTTCATCTTCTCAATTGCTTCAAGTCTATCTGTACCTTTTACTAAGATTTTCGCTACTAAAGAATCATAGTATGGCGGTATCATATATCCGTCATAGAGCATGCTATCGACTCTTGTATTAAAGCCGTTAGGTAAATGTAAAGCTAGGACTTTACCAGCTGCCGGTCTAAATTGTTTTTCGGGATTTTCAGCATTTATTCTGCATTCAATGACATGGCCTTCAAATTTTATATCTTCTTGTTTAAGTGATAAATGCTCACCATTTGCCATTAATATTTGTTGTTTAATTAAATCCACACCTGTAAGCAATTCAGTTACCGTATGTTCTACTTGAATTCGCGTATTCATTTCTAGAAAATAATAACCATTATCTGTTAATAAAAACTCAATTGTGCCAGCACTTTCATAATTACAAGCTTTAGCAGCTTTTACTGCATCTGCATGTAAAGAGGCACGCGTCTTAGAATCAAGAGCTGTACAAGGCGCTTCCTCAATGAGCTTTTGATTTTTTCGTTGAATGGAGCAATCTCTTTCACCTAAATGAATGGCCTCACCATGACGACTTCCTAACACTTGAACTTCTACATGTCTCGCTTTATCAATAAATGTTTCTATATAAACACGCTTGTCGCCGAAATATTTTTCGCCTTCTGATTGTGCTTCTTTAAAGTTTTTCTCAAGTTCTGATGCTTCATGAACAATTCTTATACCTTTACCGCCGCCACCACTAGCAGCTTTTATAACAAATGGAAAGCCAACTTTTTCAGCTGTTTCTCGAGCTTCTTCTACAGTTTTAACTTCACCAATAGAGCCAGGTATAATTGGAACATTAGCTTGATACATCGTTTCTCTCGCTTTTATTTTATCTCCCATTAAATCCATCGTTTTGAAGCTTGGACCAACGAAAATAATATTTTCCTCGTCTACCCTTTGTCTAAAAGTAGTTGATTCAGATAAAAAGCCATACCCTGGATGAATTGCATCTGCTTTACTCATGTTACAAGCTTCTAATATACGATCGATATCTAAATAGCTTTCAGCAGATTGATTAGGGCCAATACATATTGCTTCATCAGCTAATTGTACGTGCAAACTATTTCTATCAGCTTCTGAATATATGGCGATTGTCGTTATATTCATCATCCTACATGTTCTAATAATTCTAACGGCTATTTCTCCTCTGTTAGCAATTAACAAACGCTTTATCATTCGAATCACCCCTTTACTTTAATGTCATAATTGTTTGTCCATATTCAACGGGATCTCCATGACTAATCAGAATATCTTCAACAACTCCATCATGATCACTTATGACTTCATTTAATACTTTCATAGATTCTATATAACCGACTATTTGACCTTTTTTAACTTCATCCCCAACTTTAACAAGTGGATTACTTAACTGTTCTTCATCTTGTAAATAAAAAGTTCCTAGAATTTCTGCGTCAATTGTATTATGTTGCTCAGTGCTATTATGACTAGTTTGAGTCTCATTCGCTGGAACTGTTGTAGGACTTGCTGATTCAGTTACCGTCGTTTTCAAATCTAATTCTATTTCCACTGATTCGTCTTTATATTTCATATATGAAACGCCATTATTTTTCATTAACTTAATTACATCTTCTATTTTTTCGATATTCACGTTTTATTCCCCTTTTATAAGTTTTGCTATTTTCTTAGATTTCGGTCTAACAATGCTTAAGTCTTTATATTTCTTCAATTTGATTGTTTCAATATCTTGTCTCATTTGTTTGATATACGCCTTATATTCTTTCGTTGCTTCTTCCACTGTAATCCATTTAAATTGCAAACGATCTTGAGCTTTTAATTGTGCTAGTTTTTCTCGTCCTACAAAACTTACAGTGGCAATTTTAGTATATCCACCGATAGTTTGGCGATCATTCAACAAAATAATGGGTTGGCCATTATTAGGTACTTGTACACTTCCTGGTGCAATTGGTTCTGAAATGATATCAGCACTATCTATATGAACTAAAGATTTTTCCCCATTTAATCGATAGCCCATGCGATCTGACATGTCAGAGATGCTATACGTTTGACTCACTAATAACTGCTTGGACTCTAGTTCGAATTGTTCGAATTGAAGACCTTCAATAATGGGTATCGTATTAGGTTCATGAACATTGTTTAAGTTAAATGTGTTACCTATAATGTCATAGTTAACGGGTTTATCCTTGAAATAAAACACATCATTTCGTTTTAATGTTCTTCCTTTATATCCACCTATACCACTTCTCGTATGTGTGGAAGCGCTTTCTAAAACAGGTAAAATATTTAATGGTTTATGAAATGCTAAGTAGCCTCTCGCTCCAGCTGTAATACTTTTTATATTGAGCACTTGTCCCTTCTCAACATATATCGCAGTATTCACTGGAATTTGTTGATCATCTAAAAATATTTCAGCATCTAGCGCTACAAAAGCAAAAATATTTGAAGCATTAAATTGAAGAACAGGACCATTCATCGTGATTTCTAATACTGATGCGCCCTCATTATCAACTAGTGCGTTTGCAATGTTGTAGAAATATTGATTCATAACGCCTGCTACAGAAAAACCATCTTTTTCATATTTTGTTCTACCTAAATCTTGAACGGTTGTAAACAAACCTGGCTTTATACATTTCAATTTAATTCACCTACTAATCTACTGTAATCAAACTTTCCACTTTCGATTTCTCGCTCAATTTCTTGAAATTCTTGTTCTTCAATCGCTTTGAAAGATATGTAATCTCCTGCTTCGTATAAAATCATTGGGTTTCTCTCTAGGTTGAATACATCAACAGGTGTACGACCAATAATTTGCCATCCTCCAGGTGATTCTTTCGGATATAACCCTGTTTGATTATTAGCTATACCAACAGATCCTGATTTGATTTTGCTTCTAGGCGTTTCTTTTCTCGGTGTATATAACTGTTTATTTAATCCCCCTAAAAATGGAAATCCTGGTAAAAATCCAATTGCATAAATCAAGTAATTCTCGTCCGAGTGCAATTTAATCACTTCTTCTTTTGTTAATTGTGAATGTTCCGCCACAATGTTTAAATCTGGCCCATATTGTTCTCCATAGACAACAGGTAATGTAATCACTTTTTTAGATTTCTTGCCACTGTCGGACTCAAAATTAATGTTTTGAAGATTCAATTCTTTAATTAACTTTTCATATGTATACGTTGTAGCATCAAACGCCACCATAATGGATGTATATGAAGATGTTACACTTAATATGGCAGGATGCTTGTATGACTCAATATGTGATACTATGTTTGAAATTTTATCCCTAACTTCAGGATTAATTTCATTTTGTTCGTAAATCATAAAATGAGTTTCGCTAATTTGACGAATATTCAATTTTACCACCCCTTATTTCAAAAATTATTAAATAAACAGATTATTAAAACAATTTTACCTTATCATAATAACATGCTTTATATATAAAAAAAATACTGTAAAAACATTTAATTTCAATGTTTTTACAGTATTTTTTACTAAATTGCAAAATAATTAATCTATTTTTACAATTTTGACTTTCATTTCATTACCATTTGGTAATGGCACGTTAACTTCGTCATTTACTTTTTTACCAATTAGCGCTTTAGCAATTGGAGATTCGTTAGAAATTTTTCCTTCAAAAGGATCTGCTTCTGCTGAACCTACAATTTTATAGCTTTCTTCATCATTACCTGGAATTTCAGTAAATGTTACAGTTCTTCCAATTTGGATATCATTTTTAGATCCATTGTCTTCAATAATTTGAGCATGACGAATCATATTTTCGATTTTTTGAATTTCTTGTTCGATAAATCCTTGTTCGTCTTTAGCAGCATCATACTCAGAGTTCTCAGATAAATCTCCAAAACTACGCGCTACTTTTATTTTTTCCACGACTTCTGGTCGTTTTACAGTTTTTAATTCTTCTAATTCTTTTTCTAATTTGTTGAAACCTTCCTGTGTCATAGGAAATTCTTTTTGTGTTTCCATTCTTCCATCTTCCTTTACTTTGTAATTATTTAAATATTTTTAACGAGTGATTGGATCTTCGTTGTCATGATATCAATCGCTACCTTATTGCTACCACCTTCAGGGATGATGATATCCGCATACTTTTTCGTTGGTTCTATAAATTGGATATGCATCGGTCTTACAACTGATAGGTATTGATCAATTACTGATTCCATAGTACGTCCTCTATCTTTTATATCTCTTGCTAAACGACGTAATATTCTTAAATCAGCATCAGTATCAACATAAATCTTAACATCCATTAAATCTCTTAAACTTTCGTTCTCTAAAGCGAAAATACCTTCTAGTATAACAACATCTTTAGGTTCGAATCTAATCGTTTTATCACTTCTTGTATGATTAGAATAATCATACGTTGGTACTTCAATTGCTTGTCCTTCTTTTAGATTCTTTAAGTCATGCTTTAATCTTTCATTATCGAAAGCAAATGGATGATCATAGTTTGTCTTAAGTCTATCTTCAAACGACATATGTGATTGATCTTTATAATAGTAATCTTGCTCAATTAATGCAACACTATATCCATCTAAATTTTTCATTATTTCGGATGTTACAGAAGTCTTTCCTGAACCAGAACCCCCTGCAATACCTATGATTGTAGTCTTTCCCATCAAACGATTCCCTTTCTCATCATGTTTTTTGGATAAATCGGACGATCCACTTTTATTTGTAAAATTTGAAGTGGATGTCTTGCTGCGTCTAATTCCTCACCGTTTTCATCATAAATTTTATCGATGACTTGTGTGAAATTTTCAATTTCTGGACCGAAAAATTCAATTTCTTGTCCAGGTTTAAAATAATTTCTTTGTTGAATGGTAGCTATTTGAGATTCTGCGTCATAGTCTAACACTAATCCACAAAAATCAAAAGGTGTTTTTTTATTTGATTGTTGTCCAAACATTTGTTCTTCATAATGCGGAACACCTTCAAAAAATGCAGGTGCAGTGTCTCTATTAGCACATTTATCCAATTCAATTAACCATCTAGGATCAATTTTAAAGTTCTCAGGGTCTTCAGCATAACGGTCAATGACTTTACGATATACTGATACGACTGTCGCAATATAATGAATAGATTTCATGCGACCTTCAATCTTTAATGAATCAATACCAATGTCCATCATTGTAGGTATAGATTCAATTAATTTCAAGTCTTTTGGACTCATTGCAAATGGCGTGGTGTCTTTATCATCGAAATATGGCTCTAATTCACCGTCTTTTTCCACTGAAATTAAATCATAATCCCAACGACAACTTTGACAACATCCCCCTCTGTTAGAGTCTCTTGCCGTCATGTGATTGCTTAACGTACATCTGCCAGAGTATGCAATACACATCGCACCATGTATAAATGTTTCTATTTCTATATCAACTTTTTCTTTCATTTCACGCATTTCTTCAGCACTTGTTTCTCGGGCAAGTACGACACGTTGGAGGCCTTCTTCTTTCCAATATTGTACAGCGCGGTAGTTAGACAATGATTGTTGAGTACTTAAATGAATTTCTAAACTTGGCGCAACGCGTTTACATGTTTCAATAATAAGCGGATCTGCAACAATGATGCCATGTGCGCCAGTATCATTTAAATTTCTTAAATAGTCTTCCAAACCTGGAATGTTTTCGTCATGTGCAAAAATATTAGTTGTGACGTAAATCTTTGCACCATATTTAGCAGCAAACTCAACGCCTTCTTTAATTTCTTCCATAGTAAAATTATCGGCGTTAGACCTTAATCCATATTCTTGACCACCTAAAAATACTGCGTCTGCCCCGTAATGGACAGCAATTTTCAGTTTTTCTAAATTGCCTGCTGGTGCTAGTAATTCAGGTTTCTTAATCTTAGTGTGACGACTAGCTCCTATAGGTTCTAAAACCTTCATTTTAATCATTCCTTTAATTAATCTTAATAAACTGTTTGTTTAAACAAGAATCCTTGATCCATAGGACGATAATCTTTTTGAACTTCTTCGATTGGTTCAAGTAACATAAACTTTTCATCTTCGTATAATTCTGGGTCTTCGTTAAATAAATCAATAGCTTGTCTGTATTGCTCAGTCGCAATATTAATATATTCCTCTGTTTGAAGAACACCATCAATTTTAAATGAGTCTATTTGAGCTTCTAATAATTCTTCTAAGTCTTCGATCAAACAAATATCGTTCGGACTCATAATATGCGTACCATTACCATCTTCATAAATCGGATATTTATTGCTACGCTCTTCGTCATACAGAAGCATATTGTCATTTTCTTTTCTGTTTTCAATCTTCATAACTTTATCTTGATACATAAAATAATTACCAAGCAATTTCCTTTTTGATTGGAACATGCAGGTCATTCCATGTACTTGTACTTCAATTTCAACATTACTTTTTTCTTTAATCTCCAGCACTTCTTCAATGCTTAATTCACGTGCAAGCACGGCTCTCTGAGATCCTCTATCTCCCCAGTAATTACATTGAAAATGATTTGTTACAATCGTTTCGGCACTCCAATTTAACGGGATAGGATTTTCACGATGTTTCATAGCCATGACAACGGCTGGATCACCGAATATAATTCTATCTGCTTTCAACTCATGTAATAAATCGATATAAGCTTCTAAATCATCAATATGCTCATTATGAAAAATACCATTTACAGCTATATATGCTTTTTTGCCATGTTTATGAATTAGTTTAATTGCTTCGCGAAGTTCAGGTTCTTTAAATTCGCCTGCAAGTCTCAAACCAAATTTCTCTTCACCTATGACAAACGCATCAGCACCTAATTCTATTAGTTTCTCAATATGTTGAACGGATTTAGGCGTCACTAATAATTCTGTCATTTTGTATGCTCCTTTTTAGAAATAGCCATGCCATCGCCAATGTTAATCAATGTAGTGGTATAGTCAGAATGATTCATAAGCCATTGATTATAGTTTTGAACTTTCTTAACCATTTGTTTAACATTTCTATTTCTCACAATATCTATGTCACTTACAAAACCATGATATAAAATATTATCAGTAATGATAATACCCTCATTATTAAGCAATGGTTCATACAGTTCAAAGAACTTTTGTGACTGGGCTTTAGCGGCATCAATAAAAATCATGTCAAACGTTTCGTTAGGTGGCAATAAATCATAAGCTTCTAAAGCATCAGAAAATATCACATCAATTTGATTATCAAATTGATAATGTTTAATATTTGATAATGCTTGTTCATACATTTCCTCGCTTCTTTCAATAGTCCAAACTTTCAAGTTAGGATTGCATGAAGCAAAATGCATAGCACTGTATCCAATCGCCGTTCCAATTTCAAGAATATTTTTCACATCTTTAATTCTAATGATTTGTTTAACAAATTCTGTTGATATTTTATCCATTATTGGAACATTATGCTCAGTAGCATATGATCTTAATTCATCTATTTGAGATGAATTTTGAAAAAGTAATTGTTCGATATATTCTATATCTTTGTCCATGTTACAACTTCCTTACACTTCAATATAATAAAAAACCCAACTAGTCCATTGGCTAGTTAGTATGTATCAGTCATATCCGTAATATGTTTTATAAACATTAGATATTTTACCATATTTTCGAATAAATAGTAAGTATAAATACAAAACAAGAACGCTTATACGACATCTCATTGCGTTCTTGCTTTGTATCCACCTATTTTTCTCTATTTTTTTCTTGCTCTTTTAATGTTTCAGCAAATAAAATTTTACCACTTTTCGATTTTGTATAATAATAATACTCTGTCTTAGGTGGATTAATTGTCGTTCTTGCCGTTTCGTCAGAAACATTACTTATCGGTCCACTTGGTAAACCTTTATTTACATAAGTATTATATTTAGAATTATCTTTGTAGTCTTCTTCTGAAATAGACTCATTTGGCTCTTTCTTAGTTGCATAGCGTACAGTTGCATCGGAATTCAAAGCAATTTGCGGATTATTTTCGATTCTATTTATAAGCATAGAAACATATCTTGATTTATCTGTCATTTTCTTCATTTCCAACTCAACCATGGATGTTAATGTTAAATACTCGTGAAAAGTAATTTTCTTTTCTTCATAATTTGACGTAAATTTAAATCCGCCATTATCTTTATAAATTTTATATGTACTATTGTAAGTTTCTTTTAGCATTTCATTCGTAATATCATCAATTGATACATCACTTTTTGAAAATTGATAAGTAGAAGGCGCAAAGTATCCTTCTAAAGGATAGCGCAAGTTCTTATTTAACACTTCATCTGTTAACATGTCGGGATATTTTTTTTGAAATTTTTTAATATAATCTAGATCTCGCATTTTTTTCAAAAATGCTTCACGACTAATAGAAGTATTTTCTTCAATTATGCCTGCAATAAGCTCTAAGTTAGAACCTTCCTTAACATCAAATTGGATGGCAGTTTTTAAATATACTTTCCCACTTTCTAAACTTTTAGCTATTTCTCTAGGTGACATTGAAGGTGAAAATTTATATTCCCCTGCTTGGAAGCTAGAAATATTATTCAATTTTAAATAATATTTGAAAATAGTGACGTTTCTAATAATTTTTTTATCTGCTAATTGATGACTTAACATTTCAGTTGTTGTATTTGGATTAACTTCAACAATGACTTGTTCATTACTATCAGCATTTACTGGCTTTATATTAATTCCCACAAAAATTAAGCCGACTATAGTTATTAATAAAAATAATAAAAAGAGGATACCGATTATCGTTATACTAATATACTTCGATAATAATCTAGCATCTTTATATATACTATTTTTTCCCATATGTAACTCCTTATGTAAATTAAATACCCCTAATGATTATATCACATTAGGGGTATCGTGTACTATTACATATTAATTTTTAAACGTCATCCATTTCAGTATTAACGATTTCTTCTATCATTTCCCACTCTTCGTCAGTTTCAACTGGTAATAATTTACCACCTTCACCATCATCGTTAGCTTCATTAATCATAGGAATTAATTCAACTTCTTCTTCGTTCTCAGTTCCTTCTTCAGCTAGAATGATGTATTCTTTCTTGAATTCAGGATGATAAAATTCTAAAACTTTACGGTATAAAACTTCGTTATTATCTTCATCGATTAACGTTAATAATTCTTCCTCGTTGTTGATATCTAAATGTTCTTCATGATTATGTTCAGTCATTATTCATTCTCCTCATCTTTATTTAATAGAATCTAAGTACCCCTGCAAAATAAATACAGCAGCCATTTTATCTATAACTTTCTTTCTTTTTTTTCGAGAAACATCTGCTTCTAATAGTGTACGTTCAGCTCCGACTGTACTCAGTCTTTCATCCCACATCACCATTTTTAAATCCGGTCTTTCTTGTTCAAGTACTTCCTTGAAATGAATTGATGCCTCTCCACGTGGTCCGATAGAATTATTCATGTTTTTAGGCAATCCAATAATGACAGTATCAACATCATATTGATCTATTATTTTAATTAATTCATCAATTCCAAACTCTTCTTTGTCTTCGTTAATTCGGAGTGTATCGATTCCTTGAGCTGTCCAACCCATCGCATCACTGACAGCTACACCAATTGTTTTACTTCCTACGTCTAAACCTATTATCCTATTTTTAAGCATTGAATTCATTTTCTTGCTTTAAATAATGGGATACTAATTCTTCCATAATATCATCTCTATCTAAGCGTCTAATTTGATTTCTTGCTTCGTTATGTCTAGGAATATATGCTGGGTCACCAGACAGTAGGTATCCAACTATTTGGTTAACTGGATTGTATCCTCGTTCTTCTAATGTGCGATAAACATTTTGTAGTACTGTTTTGACATCTTCTTTCGGAAAATCATCATAGTTAAACTTCATGGTTTTATCAAAATTATTCATCTATATTTACACTCCCTAACTCCATTAACTTAGTATTAATTATATCATATTCTATTAATACTTAAAATTATAGAGTTTTAATGTAGTCTTTAACAAACTGTAACGCTTCTGTTACTTTCGAAGGATCTGTTCCGCCACCTTGAGCCATATCTGGGCGACCTCCACCTTTACCGTTAGTAATTTGAGCTGCTTCTCTTATAATATCCCCAGCTTTAACTTTATCTGTTAATTCTTTTGGTACTGTAGATACTAATGAAACTTTTTCTCCATTAACACTTGCTAATAATAATACAGTATCTTGCATTCTTGATTTGTAATCATCCATGATTGATCTGAGCACTTTAGGATTTTCAGCTTCTACTAATACAGAAAGTACTTTTATACCATTAATTTCTTCAATACTATCTTCAATGTTACCTGATTTTAATTCAGTTATTGTTTTATTTTTTTGTTGAAGTTCTTTTTCTAAGTCTTTATTGTGTTGTTGAATTTGATCAATTTTTTCAATTGTTCTCGTTTGATCTTTAACTTTCACATGTTGCATAACGTCTTTCAGTATTGTTTCAGTAACTTTTAATGTTTCATAAGCTTTTTTACCAGTCACCGCTTCAATTCTTCTCACACCTGCGCCAGTACCTGATTCTGAAACGATTTTAAACAAGCCAATTTCGCTTGTGTTTCTAACATGTATACCACCACATAGCTCGATAGAGTATGATGACATTTCAACAACTCTTACAACATCGCCATATTTTTCGCCGAATAGCGCCATTGCACCTTTTTCTTTCGCTTGTTCAATCGGCATTTCTTGAATGGACACTGGGATGTTTTGCCATATTTTTTCATTTACAATTTGTTCAATTGTTTCAAGTTCTTCATTTGTTACTTGTCCAAAGTGTGAAAAGTCAAAACGTAATCTTTCATTTTCAACTAAAGAACCTGCTTGGTTTACATGTGAGCCTAGTACTTCTTTTAAAGCTGCATGTAATAAATGTGTAGCTGAATGGTTTTTAACGATTGATTTGCGATCAGCTTTATTAACGATTGCTTCAACTGTCTCTCCAACATGAACTTGTCCAAACGTAATATGACCAGCATGTAGGTTTTGACCATTTGGCGCTTTAATAACTTCAGTTACTTCAATTTCAAATTGATCATGTCTAATAATACCTTTATCTGCAATTTGACCACCAGATACTGCATAGAACGGCGTTTCTCTTAACACAAATTGAATGTCTTCTCCGCTTTCTGCTTCTTCAACTAATTGTCCATTTAAAATAATATCCGTGATTTCAGATTGTATTTCAATATGTTCATATCCAACAAACTTACTAGGTGTCGTTATTTTACCTAAGACTTCATTTTGCACTTGCATAGATTGCGTTTTTTGACGTGCTGCTCTCGCTCTATCACGTTGTTGACGCATTTCATTTGCAAATCCATCACTATCAATTGTAATACCTTCTTGTGCAGTAATTTCTTCAGTCAGTTCAATTGGAAAACCATATGTGTCATATAGTTTGAATGCATCTGAGCCAGATAATACATGATCTTTTTGTTTAGCTCTATCCATCATTGTATTAAGAATTGCTAAACCTTCTTCTAATGTTTCATGGAAACGATCTTCTTCAGACTTAACAACTTTTTTAATAAAATCACTTTGTGCTTTAACATTTGAATAATATGGTTCCATTATTTCTGCAACAACATCAACGAGTTTGTATAAAAATGGTTCGTTAATATTTAAAGTTTGGCTAAAACGAACTGCTCTTCTAAGCAATCTTCTTAAAACATAGCCTCTACCTTCATTTGCTGGTAATGCACCGTCTCCTATAGCAAAACATATTGTTCTAATATGGTCAGCTATTACTTTAAATGCGATACCTTGTTCTTTAGATTGTAAATATTTCAATCCACTAACCTCTTCAACTTGTTGAATGATTGGAATAAATAAATCTGTATCATAGTTAGTCGGTACATCTTGTGCGATTGACGTCATACGTTCTAAGCCCATGCCTGTATCAATATTTTGATTTGGTAATGGTGTATAAGTGTGATCTGCATTATGATTAAATTCGCTGAATACTAAGTTCCAAACTTCGAGATAACGTTCATTCTCACCGCCTGGATACATTTCTTCGGCTGGATCTTCTTGTCCGTATGTTTCGCCTCTATCATAGAAAATCTCTGTATTTGGTCCAGATGGGCCTTCACCAATGTCCCAGAAATTACCTTCGATTCTAATAATTCTACTTTCTTCTAAACCGATCACTTCATGCCATAAATCATATGCTTCAGTGTCTTCAGGATGAATTGTTACATATAATTTTTCAGGATCCATTGCCATCCATTTATTGCTCGTTAAAAATTCCCAAGCATATTCAATCGCTTCACGTTTGAAGTAGTTACCGATTGAAAAGTTACCTAACATTTCAAAGAAAGTATGATGTCTTGCTGTAAACCCTACATTTTCAATATCGTTTGTTCTAATCGCTTTTTGTGCATTCACTATTTTTGGATTTTTAGGTATTTCTCTACCATCAAAATATTTTTTTAAAGTCGCAACTCCTGAGTTAATCCATAGTAATGTATCGTCATCAATTGGTACTAATGGTGCTGATGGTTCTACCATATGTCCTTTTTCAACAAAAAAGTCAATATACATCTGTCTAATTTCACTTGCTTTTAAATTTTTCATCGCTTTCACTCCTCAAATAAAATAAAAAACGCCCCTCCCTCAAAAAAGGGACGAACGTATCGCGGTACCACCCTAGTTATGACAAAATGTCATCACTTTAAGTTTATTCAATTTAAATATAAGAAGTAGCGTTCAATATATATTGTCATGTTTCACACCAACCAACATGTCTCTTTAAACAATATATTATTTACTCGGCTTCTTTATTAGCATTCTATTAGATTATAAGCACTGGATTTTTAGATGTCAATTATTTCATAAAATCATAAGGTGTTTTATCTTTCATGTTAATCATCGGGTCAATTTCATACATATTATCTTCTGTTAAAATTAAGTTTTTCATTTCACTAGGTTCGTTTGTATTTTCAGTATCCGTTTGAAAATATGTTTTTAATTTAGTATCAAATGACGTCATTCGTCCATGCCCTAACGTTTGTATACCTTGATTAAAAGCATTCTCTTCTCCGCAAATGACCAATGATTGTTTAGCTCGGGTTAGTCCTGTATACAAAATGTTCTTCTGTAACATTCTAAAGTATTGTCTAACTATAGGCATGATTACAATTGGAAACTCAGAACCTTGCGATTTGTGTATGGAACAACAATAAGCATGTGTTATTTCTGATAAATCTTGTTTCGTATAAGTAATATCATTTCCTTCATAGTCTACAATGACTACATCTTTACCTAACGCATTTTCTTCTGCTTTATAAACGCCTGTTACAACGCCAATATCACCATTAAATACATTATCGTCTGGTCGATTTATGAGCTGTAACACTTTATCATTTTCTCTATATTCGATATCTCCATATTCAAGATAGCGAGTTGTTTCATCTTTCGGGTTCAAAATATCTTGTAATAACTCATTCAGTTTATTAATACCTGCAGGGCCGCGATAAATTGGGGCTAACACTTGTATATCTTGCATGTTATAACCTTTATTTACTGCACCTTGGACAACTTTTTCAACTACTGTTGCAATTTGATTACTACTACACGGAATAAAGGATCGATCATGATGTTTTTCATTAATAGATACTGGTAAACCATTTTTTATTTTGTGCGCTAAATCAATAATTGAAGAACCTTCTTGCTGTCTATAAACTTCTTTTAAATTAACTCTAGGTATCACTTTAGATTCAATCAAATCTTTGAAAATCTGTCCTGGTCCAACTGAAGGTAACTGATCTTCGTCTCCTACAAAGATTATTTGAGCATGATCTGGCACAGCACGTAGAAACTGGTACATTAACCAAGTATCTACCATGGACATTTCATCTAAAATAATTAAATGTGCATGTATATCATTATCAAGCACATCGTCCGGTTGTGTATCTTTACTCCAACCTATTAGCCTATGAATGGTCATAGCTTCTAAACCTGTTGATTCACTCAGTCGTTTCGCTGCACGTCCTGTAGGTGCTGCTAATACGATAGGAAAGTCAGTACCTTCTTGGTAATCATCATAATTTAAACTGACACCATGAATTTCAGAATACAATTCACAAATCCCTCTTATAACTGTCGTCTTACCAGTACCAGGTCCACCTGTTAGTAGCATCATCTTGTTGTTTATCGCTGTTTCTAATGCTAACTTTTGACCATCTGCATATGACACGTCATTCATATCTTCAATTTCACCAATGTGTAACTGCAAATCACTTTTTTCTATATCTTTAAGTTCTTCTTGATGTTGATAAAGACGATGGATAATTTGAACGCTTTTAGCTTCAGAATAATATAGAGAAGGTAAAAAACAATTATTATCTTCAATTATTAATTTGTTTTCTTCACTCATCTCTAAAATAACACTGTTCAGCTGATCTTTATTCACGACTTCTGGTTGGTTATGATTTAACAATTCATATGCACCATTAATTAATATATCAACAGGCAAAAATGTATGACCATTTTGTAAAGATTGTTGATCTAAGAAATAGCTGATTCCAGCGACAAGTCGATCATGATGGTCCTTTGAAATACCTACTTGTTCGGCAATTTGGTCGGCTCTTTGGAAGCCAATACCGTTAATATCCATAACTAATCGATAGGGTGTTTGTTTAATAATATTAAGCGTTTCTTCCTTATAAACTTGATATATAGACATAGCAAGTTTCGGTCCAAAACCAAGTTCATTCAGTTTAATCATGATGCGTTCTATAGCTTGATTCTCACGTATAGCTGCTGCAATCGTATCTCGTTTTTGTTTGTTTAATTTAGGTATTTCTTTCAATACTTCTGGCTCTTCAATTATTTTTTTAAGTGCGTCTTCACCTAATTTATCAACAATTGTTTCTGCAGTTTTCTTTCCTATACCTTTAAATAAATCACTAGATAAATAATGAATAACGCCTTGTTTAGTTTGTGGCAATTCTTTTTCGAATGTTTCAGCTTGTAATTGCTTACCATACTTTGGATGATTAATTACTTTACCTTTAAAAAGATATGTTTCGCCTTCTACTATTTGAGGAAGATAACCAACAATTGTGACTTCTTGATCGAAATCTTCATTTGAGTCCATCACATCAACTTTTATAACGGTATAATAGTTATCACTATTTTGAAATAAGATTCTAATAACTTCACCTTTTACATGTGAAAGATCAAATAAAGATAAGTTTTCCAATGTTAGTCCTCCTCTTCAGCTAATTGTTCAAACATTTTTATCGCATGCCCACTTAATAAATGATCTGGTTGTATGTCTACTGCTTTTCTAAAATAAGTAAGCGCTTCGTGCGGGTCTTCATTTTTCATATATTTTGCTAAACCTAAGTTATATAAAGCATCAACATGTTTAGGATCTTTTGCTAAGACAATTTCCAACTGTTTAACCGCTTCTTCAAACATTTCAAGTTGACACAATGTTAAACCGTATTGAAAACCGATTTCTACATCTTCGTTATTAAGTTCAGACGCTCTCATAACATATGGTAATGCTTCTGTATGCGCACCTAATTCATTAAAGCTCATACCTAGCATAAAGTTTGTATCTGCGTCATTAAGCCCTCTTTTCAATGCGTGTTGATATAATTTAACCGCTTCTTCAAAACGTTGCTGATTGTAATATAAATTTGCAAGACTGTAATAAGCGCCACCATGACTCTCGTTAACCGTAATCGCTTTTTGGAAGAACTTTTCTGCTCTTTCAATGTCATTTGCCTCTGATAAAATTGTACCAGCATTAATATAATTCGTAACTTCGTTCGGATCTGCTTCAATATTTTCAAATAAATATGAAAGTGCTTGATCGAATTTTTTATCTTGTATTAGTTCAACTATTTGTTCTTCACTATGCATGTTGTAACTCCTTTAAATATCATTACTTTTAATTATAACAAAAATAAATAGAGGTGCATCAGAAAAGATAACACCTCTAGAGATTTATACCATATAATCTAATTGTTTTTCAGTTTTGTATACTTCATCAATTGTTGCGCCGCCTAGACAAACTTCACCATCATAAAGCACAACGGCTTGACCAGGTGTAATAGCACGAACTGGTTGATCAAAAGTAACTTTAATTTGATTGTCAGAAATTTTTTCAACTGTTACATCTGTATCTTTTTGTCTATATCTAAATTTAGCAGAACATTTTACAGGTTGTGAAAAATCAATATCATTCACAAATGATATGTCAGATGCGATTAAATAATTACTATACAAAGCATCATGATGAAAACCTTGTTCTACATATAGAATATTTTCTTTTAAGTTTTTACCAACTACAAACCAAGGATCTCCATCTCCGCCAATACCTAGTCCGTGTCTTTGTCCAATCGTGTAATACATTAAACCGGTATGTTCACCCATATCTACACCATCTAATGTTTGCATTTTACCATTTTGTGCTGGTAAATATTGAGATAGAAATGTTTTGAAGTTCTTTTCTCCTATGAAACATATACCAGTTGAATCTTTTTTCTTAGCAGTTGCTAAATTTTGTTCTTCAGCTATTCTTCTTACTTCACTTTTTTCTAATTCACCAATAGGAAACATTACTTTAGATAATTGTTCTTCAGTAAGTTGATTCAAGAAATAAGTTTGATCTTTATTATTATCTACGCCACGTATCATTTCAACTTTGTCACCTTCACGGTTAACACGTGCATAGTGACCAGTTGCCACATAATCAGCACCAAGTTTCAAAGCGTGATTTAAGAAAGCTTTAAATTTAATTTCTTTATTACACATCACATCAGGGTTAGGCGTTCTTCCTTTTTTATACTCATCTAAGAAATACGTAAAGACTTTATCCCAATATTCTTGTTCAAAATTTACAGCATAATATGGTATATCTAATTGATTACAAACTTCTATTACATCATTATAATCTTCAGTAGCTGTACACACACCATTTTCATCCGTATCGTCCCAATTTTTCATAAATATGCCTACTACATCATAACCTTGTTCTTTCAATATATGCGCAGTAACAGAACTATCTACGCCCCCGCTCATACCAACGACTACACGGGTAGTTTCATTATTCATTTTCTTCCTCCTTAAATTGATTGTATATTTTCATAATTGCGTCCACAATATAGTTTATTTCTTCTTCTGTTGTTAAATCACTAAAACTAAATCTCACAGATTGCTTAACTCTTTCATGCTCACCATACATAGCTTCTAGAACATGTGATGGTAGTGTTGAGCCTGCTGTACAAGCTGAACCACTTGATACATATATGTTGGCCATATCTAATAATGTAAGCATTGTTTCCACTTCAATAAATGGAAAATACAAATTCGTAATATGCCCTGTTGTATCTACCATGCTACCATTTAACTCAAATGGAATGGCATGTTGTTGTAAACCGACAATGAGTTTTTCTTTTAAATTCATCAAATGAACATTGTTCTCATCCATATGTTCATTTGCAACTGCTAAAGCTGAAGCCATCCCACATATATAAGGTACATTTTCAGTACCAGCTCTTCTCTTGAGTTCTTGTTCTCCGCCTTGAATAAACGTATCTAATTGTATACCTTTTTTGACAAGTAAGGCGCCAATTCCTTTTGGTCCACCAAACTTATGAGCAGTCATACTCAATAAATCTATAGGCATTTCATCAAATTCAATCGGCATATGACCAATTGCTTGAACGGCATCAACATGAAAAGCAATGTTTTGTTCTTCCAAAATTTCAGCGATTTCATATAATGGCTGTACAGTACCTACTTCGTTATTAACTAACATAATCGATACTAACGTTGTTTCAGGATTGATAGCTTGTTTCAACTCATCTAAATCAACAAGCCCTTCATCGTTTACATTTATATAAGAAACTTCAAAACCTTCACGTTCAAGTTCTTCAAAAACATGTAATACAGAATGATGCTCTATTCTACTCGTAATAATATGTTTTCCTAAGTGCTTGCGTTTTCTTGCGATTCCTTTAATAGCTGTATTATTAGACTCTGTTGCACCACTAGTAAAAATGACTTCGTTAGGGTTTGCTCCTAATAATGTAGCAATTTCTCTTCTAGATTGATCTAAATACTTTCTACCATCTCTACCAATAGAATGAATTGAAGATGGATTTCCGTAATGTTCAGATAGTATTTCGGTTATCTTCTCTGTAACAATCGGTTTAACAGGAGTAGTTGCTGCATAATCTGCATATACTTTCATGTTGAACGTCCTTTCTTAGTTTTCAATGTACCTATTCTAGCACCATTTTCATAAAATGACTAGAACTCTGTTTCTCGATTTCTTTCATGAGTATATTGTTCTAATTCATTTAAATTTTTTTTCATATTTTCAGCATTTAATGGATTATCAATTTTTAAATTTTCATGAGTTAAATTTCGTTCATTTATAGTCCACACTTGATCTTTAAGTTTTTCTTTAAAGTGTTTATCATGTGAAATAATAAGCGTACTACCTTGAAATGATTGTATTAATTGTATAATTTTTTCTTGCATGTCAATATCAAAGTAATTTGTCGGTTCATCTAATATGAGTATGTGAGGATTTGAGAAATATAATTTAACAAATTGTAGTCTACACTTTTCACCCATTGATAAAGTATTAACAACATCATCTATTCTATCCTTGTCAAAATAGAAACTTGCTAGTATTGTTCGCGCATCTGTTTCTTTAATTTCAGGAATACACATAATTTCTTCTAACACTGTATTTTCCATCGTTAAATTGTTAAAATCTTGAGAAAAATAACCTATTTCTAATTCATGGTGAATGATTATTTCTCCTTTATCAGGTACTAATTGACCTAATATTAATTTTATTAAAGTGGATTTTCCCGAGCCATTTTGCCCTTCAATAATAACATTTTGATTTCTTTTTATATGAAACGATACATTTTCAAAAATAACTCTCTCCTTATATGAAAATGTTACATTATCGAATTTAACTAAATACTGTGGTTTAAAAGTATGATGTTGAATCGAATATGATTTTTCTTGTTCATCAGGATTCATAATGTTATTTTGCTCTAGCTTTTTATTCATTTGATGTTCTTTAGATTTGAATTTTTTTGCCAGTTTACTCAATTGTTTTTGCTGGTAAGGACTTCTTACAGATGCTTTTTTTGATGCTTTTTCATACCATTCTTTATATCTTTTAATTGTTTCTTCTATAGCTTGTTGTTCTTTCTCTTGTCTTTCATATTGTTGTTTAACTGTTTCATATTCTATTTCTTTTTGTTGTCTATAATGCCCTAATTGACCAAGATACTTTGTTGCACCATTCTTATTTAATTCTAATATTGAATCTGGCGTTTCATTTAAGAATGTTTTATCGTGAGACACAAATAATATTGCCCGTTGCTCTTGTTTAAAAGCTTTTGTTAACCATACTTTCATTTCTTGATCCATATGATTAGTTGGTTCATCTATTAATAATAATGATGCTTTATCTAATTTAACTTTTAAAAATGAAATTTTCGTTTGTTCTCCGCCACTTAATGTAGAAATCAATTGATCAAAATGACCTTCTGTTAAACCTAACTTTTTACCTTCTATAATAATATTTTGTTCAATATCATAACCATCTAATTCAATAAAGCGATTTAGATAATCTAGTTCACTTAAATTTTCTCTTAATCTTGATAACTCTGGGTATGCTAGCATAATAAATTGCATGACATTTAAATTCTCAAATGCCTTCAAATCTTGTTCCATCATTGCTGTATCAATATTTTCATTAAAATGAATTTCATTTAATAATGTGGTCTTTCCGATACCGTTAACACCTACAATTGCCATATGTTCATTATCTTCAATGTTAAAAGTTAATGAAGGTATAAGGACTTTTTGTTCAATCTCTAAAGGTTTTTCTTCAAATAAAAATAGCATAATGTTGCCTCCTCGATCCATGCATTACACAGGAAGACACACCATTACACTATTTATTATGTAATGGCAACATCAAAATATAGACATACTCTTCCAATCATCATTGTGTAATACAATGGTATTTTTACGTTATAACTTTATGTCGTAAAAATTATTGGATATCCATGCCTATTATTGATGCCACCTCTCATTAAATTTGGGTTTATTATATCTTTAACTTGTAAGTTCGTCAACTTTTGTTGAGCAATTAAATAGTGCATTGCGATGACGCTTGATATACTTCCAATATATAATTAAGTAAGGAGAGTCATAAAATGAAATCTAAATTCCCAGTCTCTGCATTGAATCTCGTTCCATTAAGAAAGGGAGAAACAGAGCAAGAGGCCATTAAAAACATGGTCACATTAGCACAAAATGTAGAGGAACTCGGTTATGAAAGGTACTGGATTGCAGAACATCATAATGCACCTAACCTTATAAGTTCAGCTACTGCATTACTGATTCAACATACATTAGAACATACAGAATCTATACAAGTCGGTTCTGGTGGTATCATGCTACCTAACCATGCCCCACTCGTTGTAGCAGAACAATTCGGCACAATGGCAACAATGTTTCCTAACAGACTAAACTTAGGATTAGGAAGAGCGCCAGGTACAGATATGATGACAGCTTCTGCGTTAAGACGTGATTCTCATAAAGGTGTATATACTTTTGGCGACGATATTAATCAATTACTTAAATATTTTGGACCAGAAGAAAATCAATCTTATGTAAGAGCTTATCCGGGTGTTGATACAAATATTCCGATATATGTCTTAGGGTCTTCAACGGATTCTGCACATTTAGCAGCACGTTTAGGATTACCTTACGTATTCGCAGCACACTTTGCACCTGAACAAATGTCACAAGCTATTGAAATATATAGAGACTTATTTGAACCATCAGAGTATTTAGATGAACCATATGTCACGATTTGTTTAAATGTCATTGTAGGTGAAACAGATGAAGAAGCAACTTTCTTATCATCAACAATGCACTTAATGTTCTTAGGAATCGTGAGAAATTCACGTCTGCCTTTACAACCACCAACAGATCAATTAGAAAACATTTGGTCACCACAAGAAAAATATATGGCCCAATCTAAAACAAACACATCATTTATTGGAAGTGAAGAAACAGTTAAAAAACAATTATTAGACTTCCAAAATAAATATAATGTAGATGAAATAATGGCTGTAAGTTATATTTATGATTTAGAAAAACAATACAAATCATTTGAATCATTCAAAAAAATCGTCGATGACGTTTACGGTGAATAATAAAAGTTAAAATAAATAACAACTCATTCCACTGATTTATTCAGCTAGAAATGAGTTGTTATTTTTATGAAATCTACGATTTTGTTCGTGCATGCTTGCCTAGGGGTATGGTTCGAGCCTGTAGTCTCTCTCGCATACTATTCCCTCAGGCGTCAGCACTTCACAAAATCGTGGAGAATATCTATTTTTATACAAAAAAAGCAGAAGTTCGATTTTAAAAATGAACTTCTGTTCTTTTTAAGTTTTCAGGACATTTATGTCCCAGCAGCTTTTATTTATTTCAAGTTACTATTGATAAATTCTTGAACGCTACTATTAAATAATACACCGCTGTTATGACTATCTGGTACGCCACCGTAATGTAGACCGATTACTTGATTGCTAGCATTAAATATTGGAGAACCTGAGTTCCCACCATATGTGCTTAAATCATAAGTTACATCACTTCCTGAAGCTGACAAGATATTGCCTTTACTTTCCCATAATGTTGCGATTGGCTTGTCTCCTGGGTATCCTGTAACAGTAATATCATCACCTTTTTTAACAGTTGATGTATCAGCTATTGTTGCTGGTTGAACAGCATCCCCTATTGATTGTCCTTCACTATTTTCACCAACTGTTACGACAGCTAAATCTTCTCCATCTGGAGCTGTTTTATAATCAGTCGCTGTAAATGTTCCTGCTGGGTAATTTCCATCTCCATTTGCAGCCGGTGAAAATTTTAATACTGATGCATCTCCGTTAGTTGCATCTACAACATGTTTGTTTGTTAATACTGTATTTTTACCGATTACAACTCCTGAGGCTATTGAAGTCCCTCCAATATCAGCAAAAGCAATGGATTGATAGTGTGCCGATGTTGTATTTGTTATTTGTTCTCGGTCATTATTAGGTAGTATAACTCTTGATGAAGGTTCATCCGTTTTAGCATTTGCTTCTAAAGGTAAACCTACGAAACTTAATAATAAAATTGAAACTACGGTCAATATGTAAACTTTGAATTTTTTCATATAATCTCCCCTTTATTTGAGTCTACAACTATCTTAATATGAAAAATTATACAGAGGAGAAAATTACACTACATTATCAAATTTCATGCTTAACTGTCGTAATATAACTTTTATTAATACAGTTAAGCATGAAATCCATACAGTTGAGCATTATTTTGTTTAAACTATTCAAAAAAAAATAAAAGACTATCCATCAGTTATTCATCTAATGGACAGTCTTGTTAAATTTAAATGTAGAACATATACCCTTCAAGTTCATCTTGGTTTGTATAGTTTGCTAAATATTCTAATGTTGTATTATCAAGTACTTCTTTAACAGCATCACGAATTCGTATCCATAATTGCTGTTGTGCTGGAGGTTCATCTTCTATACCTTCGACAGGTGTAATAGGTCCTTCCAACAATCTAATAACATCACCCGCTGTTATTTCTGATGGTGCTTTTTGTAATTGATAGCCCCCCTTGGCCCCTCTTACACTTTTAATAAGACCAGCATTACGTAGTGGTCCTACTAGTTGTTCTAAATATAAATCACTTAAATTATTTTCTTCTGCGATAGATTTTAACGATGTACATCCTTGACCGTAACGCTTAGTCAACGATATCATAAGTGTTAAGCCGTATCGTCCTTTAGTAGAAATTTTCATGTACTACACCTCTTATTTTCTTTAAAGAATATTGTTAACTTATTTTATCATTTTTTGTACACTTTGAGTAATTAGAAAGGTTGATCACAAATGAAAAACGAACCATTAGCTTATAGAATGCGTCCAAAAACGATTGACGATGTTATCAGTCAATCGCATTTAGTAGGTCCAAAAGCAATTATTAGAAGAATGGTAAATACTAAAAGATTAACTTCTATGATTTTTTATGGACCACCTGGAATTGGTAAAACAAGTATTGCGCAAGCTATAGCAGGCAGTACTCAATATAAATTCAGACAACTAAACGCCGTTACCAATACTAAGAAAGATATGCAATTAGTTGTCGAAGAAGCCAAAATGTCTGGCCAAGTTATTCTATTACTAGATGAAATTCATAGACTTGATAAAGCTAAACAAGATTTTTTATTACCTCATTTAGAGTCTGGTAAAATTGTACTCATCGGTGCAACGACATCAAATCCTTATCATGCTATTAATCCAGCTATACGAAGTAGAACGCAAATTTTTGAACTTTTCCCATTAGAAGAAGATGATATCATAATTGCTTTACACAGAGCACTTGAAGATTCAGAAAACGGTTTAGCCAGTTACGCACCCGTTGTAGATGATGAAGCCATTCAGTATTTTGCAAAAGCAAGTTATGGTGATGTTAGAAGTGCTTTGAACGCGTTAGAACTAGCCGTACTTAGCGCCGATACTGAAAATGAAAAACGTCATGTCACGATTGAAGATGCTAAAGTATGCATACAAAAAAATGCTTTTCAACATGATAAAGACGGTGATCAGCACTATGACGTAATGAGTGCCTTCCAAAAATCCATTCGAGGTAGCGACGTTGATGCCGCTTTACACTATTTAGCAAGACTCATTGAAGCTGGGGATTTACCCACGATTGCAAGACGCTTGCTTGTCATTAGCTATGAAGATATCGGCTTAGCATCACCTGGTGCCGCTGCAAGAACGTTATCTGCTATTGAAGCAAGTGAACGTCTTGGTTTTCCAGAAGCACGCATTCCACTGAGTCAAGCCGTAATTGAATTATGTCTATCTCCAAAATCAAATTCAGCTATTGTCTCTATTGACAGTGCATTGTCTGATATTAGAAATGGAAAAGCTGGATTAGTGCCTAAACATTTAAAAGATGGCCACTATCAAGGCGCTCAAGAATTAGGAAATGCGATTGGTTATAAATATCCACATAACTACGAAAATAGCTATGTAGAACAACAATATTTACCTGATACATTAAAAGATAAACAGTACTATCAGCCAAAGCTCACTTCTAAATCTGAACAAAAGCTAGCAGAAATATATAAAAACTTAAAAAAATGAGACTGGATACGTCCAGTCTCATTTTTTATATCAAAGTCGTTGTTATTTATCTTTGACTCTTTTTACTGGTATATCTTTCAAAATATCATTAATAACATAACTCGCACAAATTAAGCCGACAACACTTGGTACAAATGCATTTGATGATGGTGGCATTTGAGCTTTTCTTACTTTTGCATTTTTATCTCCGATAACTTCTTTAACGTCTTCACGAATCATAATCGGACTTTCGTCACTAAATACGACATTAATCCCTTTATGGATGCCCATTTTTCTTAATTTCAGACGTATTATTTTTGCCATTGGGTCAGTATGTGTCTTAGAAATATCAGCAATTTCAAATTTAGTTGGATCTGTCTTGTTAGCAGCACCCATACTTGAAATAACATCAATGTCTCTTTCTAAACATTCTTTCATTAAATGTACTTTATACATAATCGTATCACTAGCATCGACGAAATAATCAATATCATATTCATTAAATAACGCCTCATACGTCTCTTCTGTATAGAACATATGAAGAGATGTTACTTTACAATCTGGATTAATGAGCTTAATACGTTCTTCCATTAAATCAACTTTAGATTGACCTATTGTTGTTGTTAACGCATGTAATTGTCTATTTACATTTGTAATATCTACATCGTCTTTATCTATTAATATAATGTGACCAATATTAGTTCTTGCGAGTGCTTCAGCTGCAAACGAACCTACGCCACCTACACCAAGCACAACTACTGTTTTACTTTTTAATAAGTCTAAACCTTCTTTACCTACTGCTAATTCATTTCTAGAAAATTGATGCTTCATAGTTTAATTAACTCCTTTACACAAAAATACGCAAGACATAAAGTCTTGCGTACCGATAGAATCCAATTGTGCCGTAATATTAAGTGCTAGATCATTTTGGCCTGCTATATACAGGTGGGTGCTCTGTTTCTTATTTTGCATGTCCTCCTTACGAGGCGTATGCGCTATTAAGAAAACCAATTAAGCTCCCTTGATCAAAAGTGTTAGGTCAAAATATTAAAAGCTTATTACGAACACTTCAGATGACTACCTTATAAATTTATTTTATCATAATTCTTCTAAATAACAAGTATTTAAACTTTTAATTATTTTTCATCTAAATCAAGTTGCAAATGTAATTCATGTAATTGACTATTAGATACTTCACTTGGTGCATCTGTTAATAAACATGAAGCACTTGCCGTCTTAGGAAATGCAATCGTATCTCTTAAGTTCGTTCTACCTGATAAGAGCATGACTAATCTATCAAGACCTAAAGCAATACCGCCATGTGGTGGCGCACCATATTTGAATGCTTCAATTAAGAAACCAAATTGATCTTGCGCTTGTTCATCAGTAAATCCAAGTGCTTTAAACATTTTTTCTTGAAGATCTGATTTATGAATTCTAATAGAACCTCCACCTAGTTCAAAACCGTTAAGAACGATGTCATAAGCATTTGCTTCAACATTTGTAGGTTCAGTTTCTAACATCGATTCATGTTCTTTTTTAGGCGCAGTAAATGGATGATGGGCTGCTACATATCGTTTTGAATCTTCATCGTATTCAAATAATGGCCAATCTGTTACCCATAAGAAATTATATTTATTTGGATCAATTAATCCACGTTCTTTACCTAATTTATTTCTTAATTGAGCTAAACTTGCTGCTACAACGTCTTTTTTATCAGCTACAAATAATACTAAATCACCATTGGTAGCTTCTGTACTACTTAACAACTCGGCTACATTATCTTCAGTAAAGAATTTACTAATAGGTCCATTTAAACCTTCTTCAGTAACTTTAACCCAAGCTAAACCTTTTGCACCATAAATACTTACGAAAGTTTGTAACTGATCTATATCTTTTCTTGAGTAATCATTTGCTGCATCTTCTACAACAATCGCTTTGACTTCGCCGCCATTTTCAACAGCAGATTTAAATACTTTAAAGTCCATTTTTGATGCAAGGTCAGATAAATTAATCAATTCCATACCAAATCTAGTATCCGGTTTGTCAATTCCGTATCTTTCCATAGCTTCAGCATGAGTCATACGTGGGAATGGTGTTGTAATATCAATGCCTTTGACATCTTTCATAATACGCTTCATTAAACCTTCATTCATTGTTATAACATCTTCTTGATCAACGAAACTCATTTCAATATCGATTTGAGTAAATTCAGGTTGTCTATCTGCTCTTAAGTCTTCATCTCTAAAACATTTAACGATTTGGTAGTATTTATCAAATCCACCTATCATTAATAACTGTTTGAATATTTGAGGTGATTGAGGTAAAGCATAGAATTCACCATCATGAACACGTGATGGTACAAGATAGTCTCTTGCGCCCTCAGGTGTAGATTTTGTTAAAACAGGTGTTTCAACTTCGTAAAATTCACCTTCATCTAAATAATTTCTAACTGAACGTGTAATTTGATGTCTCATTTTGAATGTTTGAGCTAAACTTTCTCTTCTTAAATCTATATAACGATATTTCAAACGTACATTTTCATCAATGTCGTTCATATCTGTTATAGAAAATGGTGGTGTTTCTGATTCATTCAAAATAAGGATATCAGAAACTTGTACTTCTACTTTACCAGTATTAATTTTGTCATTGACTGATTTTTCGTCTCTTTTGCTTACTAAACCTTTAACTTGAATAACATATTCAGAGCGTACTTTTTCAGCAACTTGTAAAGCTTCTTCGGAAAAGTCTGGGTTAAAGACTATTTGTACAACACCTTCACGGTCACGCAAATCGATGAAAATTAAACCACCTAAGTCACGTCGTTTTTGTACCCATCCGTTTAATGTAACTGTTTGTCCAATATATTCTTCTGTAATTTTTCCTGAGTATGTTGTTCTCTTATCCATTATGATTCCACCTTTATATAATTCTCTAATTCTGATAATGAAACAAGTGTTTGTTCACCAGTTTCCATATTTTTTACTTCAACTTTATCTTGTTCTAATTCATTTTCACCAATAACAATTGTATTTCTAGCATTAAGTCTGTCTGCTTGTTTCATTTGTCCTTTTAATTTTCTGCTAAGATAATCTTTATCACAACTTATACCAGCAAGTCTTAATTTGTTAATCAATTGTACTGAAAATTGATCGGCTTTTTCACCCATCGTAGCAATAAATAAATCAATTGAGTCTTCTTGTTCTATTTCAATACCTTCTGCTTCCAGGGCAAGTAATAATCTTTCAATACTCAATGCAAACCCTATACCTGTTTCTTTAGGGCCATCTAACAATTCTAATAATCCATTATAACGACCGCCACCACACAATGTCGTAATAGCTCCAAATCCTTCTGCATTACTCATAACTTCAAAAGCAGTGTGCGTATAATAATCTAATCCTCTAACAAGATTCGTATCGATTTCATATTTAATACCTAATTCATCTAATAAGTGTTTAACATCATCAAAGTATTGTTTAGAATAATCATTTAAGTATTCTGTAATTTTCGGTGCATTTTTAACCGCTTCTTTGTCTCTGTCGACTTTACAGTCAAGGATACGCATCGGATTAGTGTGTAATCTACTTTGACAATCACTACAGAACGTATCAATAACCGGCTCAAAGTGAGCTTGTAATGCTTTCGTATAATCTGCTCTTGATTCAGCATCACCAATACTGTTTATAACTAATTTTAAATCTTTTAATCCAAATGATTGATAGATGTGTACGAGCATTGAAATAATTTCAACATCTATTGACGGATTTTCTGAACCAATTGCTTCTACACCAAATTGAACAAATTGACGATAGCGTCCTTTTTGTTTTCTTTCATACCTAAACATAGGACCGCTATAATATAATTTTACGGGTTGATTAGGTTCACCTTGCATTTTATTTTCAATATAACTTCTCACAACACCTGCTGTGCCTTCAGGTCTTAATGTAAGACTTCTATCACCTTTATCTTGAAAAGTGTACATTTCTTTTTGTACAACATCAGTTGAATCACCAACGCCTCTACTAAATAATTCTGTACTTTCAAAAATAGGTGTTCTAATTTCTTTATAATTATATAATTTCATTAATTCATGTAATTTATTTTCAATGTATTGCCATTTATAAGTATCTTTTGGTAATAAATCTTGTGTACCACGTGGTATATTTATCATAAAACTTCCTCCTTTAAAATAAAAAAAGCCCCTTGTATGCATATACATACAAGGGACGAATTTTCCGTGTTGCCACCCTAATTAGTATTCATTATATATGAATACTCACTTCACAACATTGTAACGGGTGTTAACCGACCTTACTTTCATAAGGTTCCCTCTTCTTGTGTTCAAAAGTATACGCGGTATCTTTATAACTCTCAGCATGTGTTATAATCTCTGTTTCTCACCTAAATTGTACACTATTCAAGAATATGCGGTGTATAAGTTATTTCGTAATTTATATTAATATTACCTTCATAAGCAGAAACAGTCAATATCTAATTTGAAAAGTAAACTTTCAAGCCATCAACAATCCCTGTTTCTACGATATGTCGATATTTTCGATCTACTATTAAATCTTCATCAGTTGGATTACTGATATAACCTAATTCCAGTAAGACAGCTGGCATTTTAGTTTGACGAATAACTTGGAAGTTTTCGTTTCTAACGCCTCTATCTGACAGAATTGATTTTTGGTTTATAGATGTGTGTAACGTCTTCGCAAAATCTTTTTGAGTATCATGATGATAATAGACTGTTAAACCATGTGGTGCATAAGAATCAAGTGCATCATTATGAATACTAATAAATACGTCACCATCTTCTTGTCTATCTTTTAATTTAACATATTCATCTGTTGTTCTCGTCATTTTAACTTTGGCGCCTTCATCTTCTAACATGTTTTTAAGTTCTTTAGCTGTTTCTAAAGTAATCATTTTTTCAGTTACATCCTTATGTTTAGAACTGGCTGCTCCTTGATCACTGCCACCGTGACCAGGGTCTAATACGATTACTTTATCTTTCAATGGTTTTAAGACTGGATTCACATCTTCTTTTATATCTAAATTAGTATGCCAACCTGCAATCCAACCCTTTTCATTGTCATCATTTTTCACTTCAAACCATTTACCTTTTCGATCGGTAATTTCAAAGTTGTCACCTTTTTTCACATCAAAAATGATAGGATAATATGCTGCTGGTCCCGTCCTAAGTTCCCCATCTTCTTTCATGGATAACGTTTTAGGTTCATCTTCATTTGGTATTAACAAGCTTATAATAATAATTAATAATACAATCAGTAAGACCGCTACACCAATGACTGGGACAGGCTTTATTCTCCTTTTTTTAAACCATAAATTAATTCGGTTCATTGAATGTTACCATCCTTACTTTCAAAAATAATTGTAATTGGTCCATCATTCGTTAATGACACGTCCATATGTGCGCCAAATTCACCTGTTTTAACTTTAATATTATATGATGCTAATTGCTCATTAAAATACTCATAGATTTTCAAAGCTTCGTCGGGACTTTTAGCATTTGAAAAGCCAGGTCTATTCCCTTTTTTAACAGAAGCATATATTGTAAATTGTGATATGGATAATATTTCACCTTCAACTTGGTGAATATCTAAATTCATTTTTCCTTCACTATCTTCAAAAATTCTCGTTTTAGCAATTTTTTTAGCTAATATTTCTGCATCTGTATAAGTTGACTCTTGTCCAACACCGACTAACAACAAAAATCCTTGATTAATTTCATTTTGACTTTTTTCAGATGTTACTTTTGCTTGACTTACTTTTTGCAAAACAACTTTCAAAAATATTCACCTCTTAATTCCATACACGGCTTACTGTATAGATATCACCTAATTGTTTAATTCTATCAACGATTCGATATACATCGTTCACGTTTTTTACCATAACACTTATATTAATAACAGCATTCTTATCAATATCAGCTTTTCCAGATACTTTCACTAACTGAACTTTAATTGCATTGACAACTTGAAGCACTTCATTAAGTAAGCCATTTCTGTCATATCCAGTAATTTCTAAATCTACTTGATAACTCTTCTGTTCGTTTGAATTTTTAACCCATTCAACATCAATTAATCGTTCCGTTTCATTTATAATGTTTGGGCAATCTTTACGGTGAACTTTAACACCATGACCTTTAGTGATATATCCTATGATGTCATCACCAGGTATCGGATTACAACATTTAGAAAGTTTAATAAGCATATTATCTAAACCTTCAACATAAACGCCAGTTTCTGTTCTAATATCCTCTTTAATAGGAATAGATTTACTCACTTCTTGAACTTGATTAAGCGACTGTCTTTTGCGTTCTAATCTAATTTTTTCAGAAAGTCTATTCACAGCTTGTAGTGCTGTAATACCTCCAAAACCTACCGCAGCGTATAAATCATCTTCATTAGAAAAATTATATTTATCGTTTACAATTTTGATGGTTTCCGATGTAAGGACATCATCTACATTGAATCCTTGTTCTTTAATTTCTGCTTCTATCATAAATTTACCTTTTTCAATATTGGCAGAACGATCTTGCTTTTTAAAGAAACTGCGAATTTTACTTTTCGCACTAGATGAACGTACAATTTTTAACCAGTCTCTACTTGGTCCGTATGAATGTTTACTCGTTCTAATTTCTACGATATCACCAGTTGAAAGTTTATAATCGATTGGCACTATTTTCCCATTAACTTTCGCACCGATCATTTTATTACCTACTTCACTATGAACGGCATACGCAAAGTCAATTGGCACTGCACCATACGGCAATTCAACAACATCACTTTCTGGAGTAAACACGTAAACTTTATCACTTTGCAAATCATATTTTAATGATTCCATAAATTCTTCAGCATCAGGAGATGTATTATCCGTTTCAGCGATTTCTTGTAGCCAGCTCATTTTTTGTAAGTACTCTTCTGACTTATTGCTTAAGTTTTTACCTTCTTTATATGCCCAATGTGCTGCAACCCCGTGTTCAGCAATCTCATGCATTTCAAATGTTCTGATTTGAATTTCTAAAGGATCTCCGTTTGGGCCTACAACTGTTGTATGTAATGATTGGTACATGTTTTGTTTAGGCATAGCTATATAATCTTTAAATCTACCAGGCATAGGTTTCCATAAAGTGTGGACAAGTCCTAATACTGCATAACAATCTTTAATGGATGGAACAATTACCCTAATAGCTAATAAATCAAAAATTTGTTCAAATTGTTTCTTTTGTTTGACCATTTTTCTATAAATACTATAGATATGTTTTGGTCTACCACTAATATCACCAGAAATACTCATAATGCCCATTTCTGATTCTATATCTTTAATGGCATTTGTTATATATGTTTCTCGCTCGCTTCTTTTCTTTTTCATAAGATTAACTATTCTGAAGTATTGAACACTATCAATATATCTTAATGAAATGTCTTCTAATTCCCATTTAATTGTGTTAATACCTAATCTATGAGCAAGTGGTGCATAAATTTCAAGCGTTTCTTTAGCAATTCTTTTTTGTTTTTCTTTAGGCATGGCCTTTAAAGTTCTAACATTATGTAGTCTATCAGCTAATTTAACTAAAATTACACGCACATCTTTTGCGATGGCTATAAATAATTTACGATGATTTTCAGCTTGTTGCGTTTCTTTAGATTTATATTTAACTTTTTTTAATTTTGTAACACCGTCAACGATAATTGCGACTTCTTCATTAAACATCTCTACTAAATCATCATACGTATAAGGTGTATCCTCAATAACATCATGAAGGAAGCCTGCAACAATTGTTGGGCCATCTAGTTTCATTTCTGTTAAAATACCAGCAACTTGTATAGGATGCATGATATATGGCAAATTATTCTTTCTAATTTGTCCTTGATGCGCTTTAAAAGCTAAATCATAACTTTTTTCAACAAGACGATATGCGTCTTTAGATAAGTAACTTTTAGCTTTATATAATACATCATCAGCACTATAAGGATATTCTTTATTCATAGGGACACCACCTCATCATATAATTTCTCTTTAATATTACTATTATAGCAATTATTAATAGTAATACGCCACAGTTAATTGTGATAATTAAATTAAAAATAAAATAGTCACGTTGTGACTATTTTATTTATTACTGTGTTATTTTATTCGTCATACGAAATTAAAGAAACAACATCGTAGCCTTTAAGTTTTTCAATGCCGTTTAAATATTTTAGTTCTATTAAGAAAGCAATACCTACGACTATGCCTCCTAATGACTCAATTAAATGTATCGCTGCTTCAATTGTGCCACCAGTTGCTAATAAATCGTCTGTTATTAACACACGTTGACCAGGTTTAATAGCATCTTTATGCATCGTTAAAACGTTAGATCCATATTCTAAATCATATTCATAGCGGATCACTTCACGTGGTAATTTACCTTCTTTACGTACTGGTGCAAACCCGATACCCATAGCGTAAGATACTGGACATCCAATGATAAAACCTCTTGCTTCAGGTCCAACTACTATATCCACTTGTTTGTCATGTGCATATTGAACAATTTGATCTGTAGCATATTTGTATGCTTCACCATTATCCATAATTGTTGTAATATCTTTAAAATTCAAGCCTTCTTTAGGCCAATCTTGTACTTCTGAAACGTATTGCTTTAAATCCATTATACTTCCTCCTCAGTGTTGTTTAACAATGATTGAATCCAGTTAATAACTGATTGACTGTCATTGTACAACAATGTCTTCTCTATTTCTATTTGTTGTTTTTTTGCTTGATATAATGGTGCGTTTTGAATCTCATTCTTTTCCGCATCTTTATTGATTTCAATTATACCATTATTTATTGTAATAAAGTTAAGCTCGTAAAAGCAATTTAAAATGAACTTTAAATGATCAGGTTTTATTTTTACAGCTTCACATAGCTTCATACCTTCACTTTGAATGTTTGTTTCTTTTTTAGTATATAATGCTTTGTAAACTGCTTTAAATTTCTGATCATTAGGCATACCTTCAAAATATGAATTAGATTGTCCTTTAAACACTAAATAGTATTTCTCGGCATTGATCGAACTCAAAGTACGTTTAAACGCTTCTATATCTTCAGGTAAATCTCTTAAAACACATGTTTCGATTTCATTGTCATAACCTTCACCGTAATAAATATATTGATCATTCACTTTTTCTTCAGATTTATTAATGACAAACAATGCATTGTCTTGATTTATTTTAAGTAAATCATGTTTGTTTTTACTTCTATAATCAAAAATTGTATGTTCATTACTTAATTCTAAATCTTTAAGAATGATTTGAGGTGACTGATGACTATTCCATTCATTAACATTTAAACTTCCTGCAACATTTATAGATGTATCATTTGATATATCATGAACTAAATTGCCAAAATTCCAATGCAAAGCTGCAATATTTTTATCAGTTAAAGTTAATTTAAGATGTTTTTCACCTTGACCAATACCTTTAGCAGATTTAACTTGCACGTTCTTTATTGAAAATATTGGCGCCGCTATATCAGTACCAAAAGGTCTCAACCTTTCTAAATCAAAGATATTATCCACTGTAATATCCGAAGTGTCTATTTCTGCATCAACTATTAATTGCGGCAATAATGGTTTACCGTCAGTTAATTTAGACATTTCTTCATTTAAAGCTGTTTTTAAAGGTTCAATCGCATCGATTTCTAAAGTCATACCAGCTGCCATATGGTGGCCACCGAACTTTTGAATAAGATCTCCATGTGCTTGAAGGAATTCAAACATTGAAACTTGCTCAATACTTCTTGCTGACCCTTTAGCATGATTTTGATCGATGTCTACGTTTAAAACAATTGTTGGTAAATTATATTTTTCAACGATTCTTGAAGCAACAATTCCAAGTACGCCTTCATTCCAATTTTCTTTTGCAAGAATTAAAAATTGAGCATTTTGTTGAATTTCAACTTCTGCTAATTCCATGGCTTCTTCTGTTATTGTTTCAACAATAGCTTTTCTTTCAGTATTAAAATGATCCACTTCTTCAGCAAGAAATGTCGCTTCATCATAATCCTCACTCATCAGTAGCTCACCGGCTAATCTAGCATCATCGAGTCTACCAACAGCGTTTAATCTTGGTCCTATAATAAAGCCAACTGTTTGTTCACTCACTTCGTCATTAAAGTCAGCTACACTTAAAAGTGCTTTAATACCTGGTGATGGATCTTCATTTAATATGCGCAATCCTTGTTTAACCATGTATCTATTCTCATCCGTTAAACTCACTAAGTCTGCAATAGTCCCTATTGCAACGAGTCCAAGGAATGATTCAGGCAAATCATTTTTAAGTGCTTTTGACAGTTTATAAGAAACACCGACTCCAGCTAAGAACTCGAATGGATAATCAAAGTCTGGATGCATAGGATGAACAATTGCGTATGCATTTGGTTTTGTTTCACCAAATTCATGGTGATCTGTAATGATAACATCAATTCCTAATTCATTAGCCACATCTATTTCATGATGACCTTGCACACCATTATCTACTGTGATAATTAAAGTTACGCCTTCATCATGCGCATTTCTAAATGCCGCTTCACTAGGACCATATCCTTCAGTAAATCTATTTGGAATATACCATCCAACAGTCGCACCTAGAGATTCTAAAGTTTTCACAAGAATTGTCGTAGAGGTTACACCATCTGCATCATAGTCACCATAAACTAATATTCTTTCATCATTTTCAATTGCTTTATGTATTCTTGAAGTCGCTTTTTCCATATCACTTAATAACATAGGATCATGGAACAAAACTTCTTTAGATAATAATTTTTCAATTTTATCTTCTGTTGTATAGCCTTTAGAAATTAATGTTTTTTCTAACAGTGGGGAAATATTAAATTTTTTTATAATTTGTTGATCAATATCTTGATTATTTTCAGATACAAGCCATTGATAACGCGCTTTAGTCATAACAAATCTCCTCATTTCTACTCAAAACATTATACATGAAAAATAGTACTTTCTCTACTAAACAAATTAAGCATAACAAAAGCTAGCGCTTACGACCATTGTTAACTATTCAAAAAAATTATTTGCAGTTTTAATAAAACAAAAAAATCCTGCCTCATATTCGAGGACAGGATTCTTTATTGATTTATACAAGTATTTTTTCGTCGTTTGATTTCTTTTCTTCATAAACAACTAATTTGCCGTTGTCTGTTTTCTTAAGTTGTCGTTTTTTCAACATACCCCATAGTGGGACAGCAACGAATACAGATGAGAATACACCTGACACTAAACCAATTAATAATGCTAATGAGAAATTGAAGATACTTGGGGAACCAAGTATTAATAATGCAACTACAACAATAACCACGGTTAACACTGTATTAATCGATCTCGTCATAGTTTGTCTAATTGAAGAGTTAACAATCATATCAATTGTTTCTGGCTTTTCAATGACTTTAACTTTTCGTAAGTTCTCTCTCACCCGGTCAAACGTAACGATGGTGTCATTAATGGAATAACCGATAATCGTAAGTACTGCAGCTATGAATGTAATGTCTACTTCAAGTCTAAACAGACTGAATACCGCTACTATCATGAACACATCATGTAATAATGCTAACACTGCAGTCGTACCCATTCGCCATTCGAATCTGAATGTCACGTATAGAACAATACCTAACGCTGCATAAACCATAGCTTTAAGTGCATTCATAGCTAATTCTTGACCAACAACTGGAGAAACTGTGCTGACGTTAGGATCATGACCTAACGATTTGTCGAAGTCTGATTTGACTTTTTGTATTTCTGATTTATTTAACGCATCTTTAAATTGGACTGTTGCCATCTTGCTACCTTTGCCACTTGTTGTAACTTGTGACGGTTCTAATCCCATATCTTTAAACTGTTTAGAGACTTGTTCAGTTTTGATTGCTTGATCAGATTGTAAATCTACTCTCGTACCACTAGTAAAGTCGATACCTAAATTCAATTTAAATATGGATACAATAATCGCACCGACAATGATGGTGATTAAACTAAACGTCAGTAATGGTTTAGCTAGTTTAACAAAATTAATTTTGTCGTATACAGATTTTAAATCATGTACGTCCAATCTTTCGCTGATATCATGTCTATCTTTCTTAGAAACACCAAACCAATTATATTTTTTCTTGAAATAGTTTGAGTTAACAAGTAGTGATAACAAGACTCTTGTAAAGAATACAGAAGTAACAAAACTCATTAAGATTGCTAATAATAACATTGTAGCAAATCCTTTTACAGAGCTTTCACCGAATACGAATAGCACTAAGGCTGCTAAAATTGTCGTTAAGTTAGCATCCAGAATCGTAATGAATGAAGATCCCGAACCTTTTTTGAAGGCTTGTTGCAATGTCCTTCCTATCCGCAACTCATCTTTAATCCGTTCATACATAATAATGTTAGCATCGACTGCCATACCTACACCTAAAACTAAGGCTGCAAGTCCAGGAAGTGTTAACACACCAGATATAAAGTTAAATGCCAATAATGTTAAGTAAACATAAGCACTTAGCGTTATAACAGCTACGATACCTGGCAGACGATAATATACAAGCATGAATAAGAAAATGATACCTACACCGATTGATGAAGCCAGTACAGTTTCTTTCAATGCATCTTTACCGAATTGAGCACCAACCGATGTCGAATAAACTTCATCTAATTTAACAGGTAAGGATCCTGAATTTAATAAATCAGCGATTTGCTTAGCATCTTTAACGCCTTCTTCACCATCAAATCCACCAGAAATTTCAACGTTTTCTGAGTTGATTGGTTGGCTTACAGTTGCTGCTGAAATGAATTTCGGTTTTTTACCTTCTTGTTCTTTTTTAGCTTCTTTAGCGTAACTGTCACCTTTTTCATAATCCATCCAAATTACCATTAGATTAGGATTCATCTTAGAAACTTTTTCAGTTACTTCTTTGAATTTTTTAGCGTCTTTTAATTTCAGTGTCACTGCAACTTCGTTTGTATTATCTTTAAATCCTTGTTTAGCGCCGCCTTGAACTAAATCTTTACCAGATAATAAAACTCTATCTTTAGCGTCTCTGATCGTTAAATTCGCTTGTGTAGAAAGTACTTCACGAGCTTCATTTTGGTCTTTTATACCAGCTAATTGAACTCGTATTCTGTTACCTTCCTCAACCTGTATTTTCGGCTCAGAAACACCTAATACGTTGACACGCGATTCTAAAGTCTTCGCAGTAGATTTAACCGCATCAGTATCTATCTTGTCACCTTTATCTAAAGGATTAACTTGATATAATACTTCAAATCCACCTTGTAAGTCTAAACCTAAATTTACATTCTTTGTTATATCTTTTGTAGTTGTTCCTATTAAACTAAAGACCAACACTGCAAGAAGCAAAAAGGCTATAATTCTACTCCGCTTTTTCACGATAACACCTCTTACTTAATTTAATTCACTATATATGTTATAGCATACATTAACAGTGATTGAATAGCCAAAACATTTATCTATCAAAAAAAGACATGGATAACCATGTCTTTTAACATTAAATATGATACATAATATTAAACCAATTTCCTTAAAAAGTAAACTATTTTATGAAGGGTCTACTTGTTTAATAGCTGGTTTTTCAAATGTAATTTCTTGTCCTTTGTCATTAACAGATACAACAACGATTGATTCGTCAACTGCTCTAACTGTTCCTTTAATGCCACCGATTGAAGTAACTTTTTGACCAACTTCTAAACGGTTTAATAATTCACGATGCTCTTTTGCACGTTTTTGTTGTGGTCTAATCATTAAGAACCATACAAGTGCGAAAATTAAAATAATAGGTAATAATTGTACTAATACTTCCATATTCAAGCTCCTTTAAAAGTTTTTGGGGTTATCTACATTTAGTCCATACTGTTCAAAAAATTCATCTTTAAAATCAAGTAATCGATCTTCTCTTATTGCTTGGCGAACATTCTCCATAAGTTTTAATAAGAAATATAAATTATGATATGTAGTAAGACGAATTCCAAATGTTTCATCTGCTTTAATCAGATGACGCAAATATGCTTTAGTATAGTTTCGACATGTGTAGCAATCGCACTCAGGATCTAGTGGTGATAAATCTTGCTGATATTTAGCATTCTTAATCACAACTCTACCTTGAGAAGTCATGCACGTACCATTCCTAGCTATACGTGTAGGTAATACGCAGTCAAACATATCGATTCCTCTAATAGAGCATTCGATTAATGCGTCTGGAGAACCTACTCCCATTAAATATCTTGGTTTATTAAATGGCATTAATGGTGCAGTATGTTCAACCATTTTGTACATAACAGGTTTTGGTTCACCTACTGACAAGCCACCAATTGCATAGCCGGGGAAATCAAGTGAAACTAAATCTTTAGCACTTTGCTCTCTAAGATCTTTGTATTCTCCACCTTGGATTATGCCGAATAAAGCTTGATCTTCAGGACGTTGATGTGCTTCAAGACATCTTTCTGCCCATCTCGATGTTCTCTCGATAGAATTTTTTACATATTCATATTCAGCAGGCATAGGCGGACATTCATCAAATGCCATCATAATGTCTGAACCAAGATCGTTTTGAATATGCATTGCTTTTTCAGGACTTAAAAACAATTTAGACCCATTTAAATGGTGTCTAAAATGTACACCTTCTTCTTCGATTTTTCTCATATCACTTAAACTGAATACTTGAAATCCTCCAGAATCGGTAAGAATAGGTCCGTCCCAATTCATAAACTTATGTAATCCACCCACTTTAGAAATGATATCACTTCCAGGTTGTAACCACAAATGATAGGTATTACTTAGTATGATTTTAGCTTCCATTTGTTTAAGTTCTTCAGGACTCATCGTTTTAACAGTTGCTTTTGTTCCGACTGGCATGAACATTGGTGTTTCAAATGAACCATGTGGCGTATGAACAATTCCTAATCTTGCACCAGACTGCTTACAAGTCTTTATGTGCTCATATGTTACTGCAGGCATGTCGTTACTCCTTTTCTATATTAAAATCATTGCATCTCCAAAACTAAAAAATCTATATTTTTCTTCTACTGCATGATTATATGCATTAAGTATATTCTCTCGAGTTGAAAGTGCTGAAACAAGCATAATTAATGTCGATTTAGGCAAATGGAAATTTGTAATAAGGCCATCAATCGCTTTAAACTCATATCCCGGATAAATAAAAATATCTGTCCATCCACTTTGCTCTACAAATTTTTCGTTTTTAGAACGAATTGTTTCTAAAGTTCTAGTAGAGGTTGTACCAACCGATATGATTTTATGACCATTTGCTTTAACGCGATTTAATAATTCAGCTGTTTCGGCTGTCATCTGATAATATTCAGAATGCATTTCATGATCATCAATATTATCTACACTTACAGGTCTAAACGTACCTAATCCAACATGTAGCGTAATAAACGCAATATGAATACCTTTTGCAGCTATTTCTTGCAATAAATGTTCAGTAAAATGTAAGCCCGCAGTTGGTGCAGCAGCAGAACCTACCTCTTTAGCATAAACAGTTTGATATCTATCTTGATCATCTAATCTCTCTTTAATATATGGAGGTAAAGGCATTTCACCAAGTTCGTCTAGCCTTTCTTGTAAAATACCTTCATAAGAAAGTTTCATTATTCTTCCGCCTTGTTCTAATTCTTTAACACAAGTCGCAATTATTTTCCCTTCTCCAAAAGATACTGACTGACCTACTTTTATTCTTTTAGCAGGCTTTATTAACACTTCCCATTCATTATCTTCATGTTGAGTAAGCATTAACATTTCAACTTTAGCGCCTGTTTCTTCTTTTAGACCAAACAATCTAGCCGGCATAACTTTAGTATCATTTAAAACTAAACAATCACCCGGCATAAGCTCGTTTACAACATCTTTAAATGTTAAATCTTCTAATTCACCCGTTTTTTTATTACATTTAAGCAACCTACTGCTTTCTCTATCTAACAGTGGTGTTTGTGCAATTAACGATTCAGGTAAATCAAAATCGAAATCTTCAATATTCACAAACTGTTCCTCTTTCCTAATCCTTTTTAAATTCGAAGTGGTCGTAACTGATTGCTGTAGCACGACGACCACGAGGTGTTCTTTCTATAAATCCTTTTTGAATTAAATAAGGTTCGTAAACATCTTCTAACGTTATACGCTCTTCTCCTATAGTCGCAGCTATTGCATCTAATCCAACTGGTCCACCTTTATAATTATTTAATATACAGTGCATAATTTTATAATCTATGTGGTCCAGCCCTTCTTTATCTACTTGTAACAAATCAAGCGCATGTTTTGTTATATCCATTGATATAGATTGCTTGCCTTCTACTTGAGCAAAATCACGAACTCTACGCAACAACCTGTTTGCAATACGAGGCGTACCTCTACTACGTTTAGATAGTTCATTCGTACTTTTATCATCAATCTCAATATTAAAGACTTCAGCAGTACGTTTAATGATTTCTTTTAAACTTTCATCATCATAATATTCTAATCTCAAATGCACACCGAAACGATCTCTTAAAGGCGCTGATAAACTACCTACTCTAGTAGTTGCGCCTACTAACGTAAATGGCGGTAAATCAATCCTAATACTTCTCGCTTCTTCACCTTTACCAACAACAATATCTAAGAAGAAATCTTCCATTGCCGGATATAACACTTCTTCAACTACTCTACTGAGACGATGTATTTCATCTATAAAAAGTACATCACCAGGTTGTAAAGCAGAAAGTATCGCCGCTAAATCACCTGGTCTTTCAATAGAAGGCCCACTTGCTGTACGCAAGTTAACGTCCATCTCGTTTGAAATAATATGTGCTAAAGTTGTTTTACCAAGCCCTGGGGGACCATAAAGTAAACAATGGTCTAATGGTTCTTCTCTTAATTTTGCTGCTCTAATAAATATATCTAAGTTAGACTTTATATTATGCTGACCTATATATTGGTTTAAAGTGTCAGGTCTTAATGACAATTCACTTTGAATATCTTCATCATGCTCATGTTCATCCATTAATCGCTCATCCAAAAAATCACCTCATTTACTGAATAAGTAATGCTAAACCTCTTTTAACACATGCATCAACTGTATCAAACGATTCTTTTTCTAACCCTTTTTTAACTCTGCTTATTTCGCGCTTAGAATATCCTAAAGCTTCTAATGCTAGTAAAGCTTCATCTAACAAATCATAATCTGAATGATTACTTTCAGGGAATAACTCTGACTCTTCAGTTATAATTAATTTCCCTTTTAAATCTAATATGATTTGTCTTGCAGTTTTTTTACCAATACCAGGAAACTTCGTTAAATAAGCTTCATTTTCATTTTCAATAGCAATTGCCACTTCATTTGGCGTGCTAGAAGCTAAAATAGCTAAAGCTGATTTAGGACCTATTCCAGTAACTTTGATTAAGCTTAAAAACATATCTTTTTCTTCAAGATTGACGAACCCATACAATAATTGTGCGTCTTCACGAACAATTAATTGTGTATAAACTTGTGTTTCTTGTTCCAATTGTGACTGGAAACGATACGAATTTGGTGTTTGAATTTCATAACCAATACCATTTGCTTCTACAACAATATGGGATGGATATAACTGTGAAACTTTACCTTTAATATATGCATACATTTAAATAACTTCCTTTACATACTCATTCCGATGATTTCTACTTCATCTACATACGGGCTTTCTTTTATTGCATCCATTAATTCTTCTAACGATAATTCAATATTTGTAGCATTTAATGAAATTGTAATAGTAGCTCTATCTTTCATTGGTAAACTTTGATGAATCGTCAGAACAGAACCATTAACTTCAGCTATTTTATTCAAGACAGTCGCCAGCATACCAACTTCATCTTGTACGTATAAAATCAAAGTTAAATTTCTTGTTTGTTCTTCCAGTCTATCAATCGGGAATATTGTATCTTTATATTTATAAAACGCACTTCTTGATAAATTAAATTCTTTAACTGCATCATAAATTGTAAGATTGTTATTTTTTAATAAAGCATTTTTAACTTTAATTGTTTTTTGAACAGATTCTGGTAAAACATCTTCTCTAATTAAATAAAACCTTTTTGTTGATTCATTTGATTTTTTCAATTGGAACACGCCCTATTCGACAAATTCAAATTCTCCACCTAATATTCTTACGATATCTCCATTTGAAGCGCCGCGTTCTCTTAATGCATCATCTATACCCATTGAACGCATTTGTCTCGCAAACCTTCTTACAGCTGAATCTTGGTTAAAGTCGGTCATCTTGAATAATCTCTCTATAGAGTTACCAGACACAACATACGCACCATCGTCATCTCTTGTAATAACAAAATGATCTCTTGATTTTTCATGTTTATAAACAACTCTATGAACGCCTGTTTCTTCTTCAACACTGTCAAAGTCCATGCCTTCAGTTTCATCTAATAAATCTGCAATTTCATACAGTAACTGATCAACATTTTTTCTCGTAACAGTACTTATCGGAATGATTTTGACTTCCTCTTCTAATTGCTCTTTAAACATGTCTAATTGTGTCTCTGAATCTGGTAAATCCATTTTATTAGCCACTACTATTTGTGGTCTTCTAGAAAGATTTTCGTTATATGATTTTAATTCTCGATTAATTGTAACATAATCATCGTATGGATCTCTTCCTTCCATACCACTCATATCAATTATATGAACGATTACTCTTGTTCTTTCGACATGTCTTAAAAATTGGTGTCCTAGCCCAACACCTTCTGATGCACCTTCAATTAAACCAGGTAAATCTGCCATTACAAATCCTCTACCATCATTTGTTTGAACGACACCTAAATTAGGTTTAATTGTTGTGAAATGATATGCACCAATTTTTGGTTTTGCTTTTGACACAATAGATAGTAATGTTGATTTACCAACACTTGGATAACCTACAAGTCCTACATCTGCCATTAGTTTAAGTTCTAATACGACATCCAACTCTTCGCCTGGCTCACCATTTTCACAAAAATCTGGCGCAGGGTTACTTGCAGAAGCAAATCTAGAATTCCCTCTACCTCCGCGTCCACCTTTAGCGACTGTAGCACGTTGACCATGTTCAACTAAGTCTGCTATAACTTCTTCATTTTCTGAATTTTTAACAATTGTACCAGGTGGTACTTTTAATACTAAGTCGTCTGAACCGCGACCGTGCATATTACTACTTTGGCCATTTCCGCCTTTTTCTGCTTTAAATTTACTTTGAAATCTAAAGTCTAACAACGTACGTAAACCTTCATCTACTTCAAATATAACAGACGCACCTTTACCTCCATCGCCTCCAGCTGGACCACCAAATGGAACATACTTTTCACGACGAAACGCAACGATACCGTTACCACCATCACCAGCTTTTAACGAAACCTTGACCTGATCTATAAACATGTTTACACCTCTAATTCATTTATATTAATAAAAAATTCTATTTCTTTGTCATTATCGTCTTCTGATAAAATCTCTACATTATATTCAGAAAACATAATTTTTAATTGTTCATCATTTAAATTCATTTCATTAAGAAATATATTTAAAATAACAAATTCTTTTTCAACTGTTAAGCGCAAGCCTAACTGAATATCATCACATTGCTCTTTAATGACACTTTTTAAAGTTTGATAAATATCCAACATTACACTATCTGATAATTCTAGATTCTTTTGATAATATTCGTCATATGAGCATTCAATTTCAAATGTCCATTTAGAGCCTGACGTAGATATTTTGTGTTCAAATACTTCTTGAACAAATTTTCTACAAGGTGCATTTAAAAACAACTGTTCTTGCTTTAGATTATTGTACAATTCATCAAGTAATGAATTAACTTCATCGTCTTTGCCTAATTGTTTATATGTATATAACAACTGGAATTGATTCACAAAATCATGTCTCGACTTTAAATACACATCTAAATTGTTCATTTTACCACCCATATTATCAATATTCATAAAATACATTATAACATTTTCGCTATACGATTAAAAAAAGAAACACCAGAAAAAAATTCTGGTGTCTCAATATAGTGATTATTCAGCAGCTGCGTATACAGATACTTTCTTTTTGTCACGACCAAAACGTTCGAATTTAACAACGCCGTCGATTTTAGCGAATAATGTATCGTCTCCGCCACGACCTACGTTTTCACCAGCGAAAACTTTAGTTCCACGTTGACGATATAAGATAGAACCACCTGTAACGTATTGACCGTCAGCACGTTTAGCACCTAAACGTTTTGATTCAGAGTCACGTCCGTTTCTTGTAGAACCTACCCCTTTTTTCGATGCGAAAAATTGTAAGTTTAATTTTAACATGAGTTACACCTCACTTGTAATTTAGTTTAATATATTGCCCATATTCTTCTTCGATTGTTTTCAAAGAAATGATGAGGCCTTGTAATAATGTTTGTGCTTGTTCATTTTCTAAGTTTACACTACGTATATGAAAATATCCACCGTCGTCACTGTAATCTATATCAGGTGTTTCATCAGTTAAGCCAATGATTGCATTTGTAGCACCAAAGACTACTGCTGAAGCTCCGGCACAGACTAAGTCTTTGCCATATTCACCTGAATCGGCATGCCCAGACATCTCAACATCTGTAACTTGCCCTTCTTGATTCAAACTAATATCTACATTAATCATTGCTTACGCGTTGATTTTTTCGATAGTTAATTTAGTGTAAGGTTGACGATGACCTTGTTTACGTTTGTAGTTTTTCTTAGCTTTGTATTTGAATACAGTGATTTTTTTACCGCGTCCTTGTTTTTCAACTTTAGCAGTAACTGAAGCACCTTCAACAACAGGTGATCCAACTTTAACTGAGTCTCCACCTACAAATAATACTTGGTCAAAAGTGAATGAATCACCTTCATTTACGTCTAATTTCTCAACCCAAATTGTTTGACCTTCTTCTACTTTAACTTGCTTTCCGCCAGTTTCAATTATAGCAAACATACTTGCACCTCCTAATTTTTTAAGTCACGCCATTTATAGGTGACATTCGTACTTTAAAGACCTATAAGCGAGCGGTTGTATGTAGCTTGAAACTACTCAACTTCAATAGAGTACCACCTACAGCTATTGATGTCAATATTCTCCAACTAATTTGTATTTCTTTCTAATAATTTAAGTATAAAAGGAAAGATTATGATTAAACATATTAAATTAAAAATAACAGTTGGTATAAATCTAAACAGAATGATCTGACCAATATTTAAAGACGTAATACCTAAAAATCCATAAAAGACCATTACCCATATTTCTAACAATACAACTGAAGATATTAAAAGTATAACCATCATTAATATGTCTCTATAAAATACTTTAAATAATTTATCCATCATAATCACAAAAATAGCATAACCGAAAGTATACACGCCATAAATGCCACCGAAATAAATATCTGTAAAAATACCTGTAACTATTGCTAATATAATGGCTACTTTAGGATTTTTGTATACTGCAATGATTAATAAATATAAAAATGTTAATCTTGGAACGATTATAAAAGTTTCACCAAATAAATGTATAGGTGATAGTCGTGTTAATAAAGAATCTAAATAAAATAATATAACGCCAATTAAAGGAATAACGTAAAATCTCATTATTCTTCACCACTTTCTTCTGAAGAAGGTATTGTTTGAGGATCTCTCTTCGCGACAAATACATGACTGATATCTTTAATATTTGTTGATGTCTTAATAAACGCAACTTTAGACAAACCATATTCATCGTTTTCTACTTTTTCAACTTTCCCTACTAATATACCTTTAGGAAGTTGATCGCCTAAACCATTTGTAACAACTTTAGACCCTTTTTTAATATTGTACTTATTATCAATATCGCTGATAACAAGTAAATCTTTGTCTTCATCATATCGATTGATCATACCAAAGATATTTTCTTCTTCTTGTTGAATATCGACAGACAGTTTACTTGTTTTTACACTTGTAGATATCAATTCTACTTGTGATGAAAATTGATTAGCTTTTTTTATTCTTCCTACTAAGCCTTCACTCGTAAGAACAGCCATATTTTCTTTCATTCCACTCTTTTTACCTTTATCAATAATAATTGTGTTCATCCATTGATCAGGACTTCTCGCAATAACAGTTGCAGATATTGGATTGAATTGTGAAATATCTTTCATATCTAACTCTTTTTTCAATGCTTTGTTTTCTTTTTCTAATCGTGCTTTATCTGCTTTAATTTGGTTTGTACTTTTAACTTCTTCTTTTAATTTATCAACATCTTCATCAGATGTGAAAATGTTTGAGAAAAAGTCAGATACAAATGTAACTGGGTATGAAATGACTCTTCCACCAAAGGAAGATGTATCACTCGCATATTGTTCACTAAGCGATGCAGATTGTGCTCTCACTGAATAACCAACTATCACAATTAATAAGACCATAGAAATAAGAAAAAACATCAATTTATTATTTTTAAAAAAATTCGACAATCTAAACACCTCTTAATCTTCAAATGTCTAAATAACAATGATATTACTATTTTAGCTTACACTTCACTTTAAATAAAGTGAGAGACTGCCGAAAAAACAATTTAATATGCAGTTTTTGGTAATAATTTTATATTTGAGTTCATTTCACTTAAATCATTAATTAAATCTTGCTCAGTCTGGTATACATACATCTTAGGTTCACCAAACTTATATAGGATATACTCGGTACCACGTTGCCCTGCTACATAATCCTCATCATACCCCATACGTTCTAATCCTGAAACGTCCATAAACTCACTCTTGTTGATCCATTTAAAAGCCTGTTTAGTTTGGGCTAAAGGCACATTTTGTAACAACGGATTATCTTCTATAGTATAAGTAGAATTTGCACGTTGAGGAGACATTTCTCCAGTTTCTTGATCACTACTATGATCAAAAGGATTCAAATCACTTATTGCAGGAACATTTCTATATACAATTACGATTATAATTACAATAGCTAATAACGCTAATAAATTTCTAATTAATCTGAACAACCATCTCAATATTATAGACACCTCTCATTCATCTATATTATACAAAAATATCATATAAATCATCATCGGGCTTTGGACTGAACTCTTTAATCATTCTGTAGTCTGATGCATTTTTATTCATTGTCCTATATAATTTGTCAAAGAGGTGAAAAAAATGGAATTATTATATATATTCTTAGCTATCTTGTTTTTAATTATCTTTTTCAGATTTTTTGTTGGCTTATTAAGAGTGGTCATAAAGTTAGCCATTATTGCATTAGTCATTTACTTCATTTATCAAGGTTTTCTTTACTTTATGTGATCCAATTAAATAATTTTAATGACAAATAAAAAAGAGCGGACTCATTATTAAATACGAGTTGGCTCTTTTTGTGTTTATTTGTTTAATAGTTTTTTTAATACGAATAAAGTAACTGAAACTAAAACACCCCATACGATCCCTGCACCTATTGACCCGAGTATCACGTTAAATGAAAGTGATGATTCATCATTTGTTAAAGTGAGTAATATTGATGCTAAAAAGACACCGATAATACCTAACACCATAATAATCCCGTAATCTTTTTTAACGATTGCTCGTTTATTTTTTCGTTGAAAAATAGATATAATGAATAATAGTGGTAAAACAACTAAAATAAATGTAATGATTTGCAAACTAAAAACTCCTGACTCATTTTTAATTACATTATAACATTTAATTATTCATTAAAATCATTAATTTCCATGTCTTCACGCATAATAAAGTCATTTTCGAATATGCTGATAAATTCTCCATCACCTATAATGATATGATCAAGTAAATCTATACCCATTAAATCACAGCAATATAGTATACGTTTAGTTGTTTTAATGTCTTCTAACGAAGGTGTCGGATCTCCACTAGGATGGTTATGTGCAATTACAATTGATGCAGCAGAATGTTTTATGGCTTCCCTTAATAAATCTCTCGGATGAACAACGGCCATATTTAAGGATCCTATAAAAATAGATTGTTCATGGATAATTTGATTTTTAGTATTTAGTAGCAAGGCAACAAAATGTTCTTGCTTTAAATACCTTAACTTCTCCATTAAGTAATTTGCTACATCTTGTGGTTCGTTAATTTCTACTTTATCCAACACTGTATTGCTATGCATTCTTTTTGCTAATTCTATAACAGCTAAAATTGTAATGGCTTTAGATTCTCCTATGCCATTAACTGTTAATAATTCTGATAACGTAAGATGCCTTAATTCTCTTGTATTTTCTACTAAATTCAATACTTTGTTTGCACATTCTAAACTCGAATATTGTTTACTCCCAGAATTGATGATTATGGCCAACAATTCTCTATTTGTTAATTTGTCTGGACCGTAGGATTTTAATCTTTCCCTAGGCTTATCCTCATGTTGTAAATCTTTAATTTTAATGACCATATGACCCTCCTAAAAAATAATAATTAAGTTGATGATTCAATATTAAAACAAGCAGTGTTGCAATCGTGATAAACGGTACTAATGGAACTTTTTTGAATTGTTTTTTACTTAAACACATATAAATTAAAGTGAATATACCCGCTATAATAAATGTAAACATAAACGTTAATAAAAATTGTGAGGCGGATAGTAAAAAGCTCAAAAGTCCAAAAAGTTTAATATCACCATAGCCAATTCCACCGTTTGAAACAAAATACAAACAGTTCAGTAAAAGGATAATAAAAATTGAAACTGATATATGACGGATAGAAATATCAAAAAGCATAAAAGTTGTTATAACCATCACAACCAAAATGTGATTTGGAATAATAAAATGGCAAGCATCGTATATAGACAAAGGGACTAGAAAAATCAGTAAGTAATAAAATAAAAGAGTATCAAAAGACGCATCACATGATAAGGGAATTAAAAAGAGTAACCCGAGGAGGAGTTCGCACAAGAATAACTCAAATGGAATTGTAGATTTACAAAATCGACATTTACCTCTTAAATATAAATAACTAACTATCGGTACGAGGTCTTTCACTAAAATATTGTTATGACAGCATTCACATTTAGAACGGCTGTAGAACATTTTAAAGTTAATGTTTGACGTAGAGACGAGTTGATACATATAACTAGCAAGTATAGCTCCTAATAAAAAGAATAAAAACATTCGCTTATTCTCCTTTTTTTGATATATATAAATATACCAAAACATCAAGTTAAACATATAATTCTATATTTTAAAGATATGATTGCAATTCATACTAAATTTATTCATCATCATAAAAAAACTTGAAAAACCCCTTTTAGTTAAAGGGATTTTTCAAGTTTTGTAATATTTATAAATTTTAATAACCTAATCCTAATGCAATAAACATACCTACCATACATATAACAACCCATAGAACTAACAATTTCCATATAAACTTAACCCATTTAGTATAAGGTATTCCAGCAACAGCTAATCCACCCATTAACGAAGCTGATGTTGGGAATATACTGTTGCTCACTGCATCTCCATATTGAAAGGCAAGGACGGCCATTTGTCTGTTAATACTTAACAAGTCAGATATAGGTACCATCAGTGGCATTGTAGTCATTGCTTGTCCAGATCCTGATGGGATAAAGAAATTCAAAATCATTTGAATGATAAACATCATACCAACCGTAACACCTGTTGGTAGATCTTGAATGACGTTAGTTAAATAATAAACGATTGTATCGATAATTTTACCGTTTTCTAACACGACAACTATAGCTTTAGCAAAACCAACAATTAATGCTCCAAACAGAATTGATTTCATACCTTCGACTAATGCATCAAAAGTTCCATTAAACCCTAGTCCACCAATAAATCCAGCTAATAATCCTGCTAATAAGAAATTAGCGCTCATTTCATTAAATGACCAACCGAATGTAAAAATACCAAAAACATTAAAACAGATTGCACTCACTAATAAAATTAAACAGAATAACTGTCGCTTAGTAAATCTACCTATCTCAGATTGGTTCTCAGTTTGGTGTTGCTCTTCTTGCTCTAAATCGTAAACTAAACTTTTTGTTGGATTTTTCTTTACTTTTCTACCGTACATCATTACATAAGCAATACCAACAATCAACACACAAATATAGATAATCGTTCTAAATTCCCACCCAGAAAACAATGGTATTTCAGCGATCTTTTGAGCTACACCTACTGTAAACGGGTTGAGCATGCCTCCTAGAAATCCAGCCGCCGCACCCATTATAACCATTGCCGCACCAGTCATTGCATCATAGCCAAGTGCTCTTGCAATCGCAATGCCTATTGGAACAAATATAATCGTTTCTTCTGCTAATCCAATAGAAAAACCGAGTAATGAGAAGATAAACATTGTAAAAGGTATCATCAGCTTTCCGTTTTTCCCTAACTTGTTCATCGCAGCATTGACACCCGTCGTTATTGCACCAGTCTTATGTATAATACCGAAAGCGCCACCTACAAGAAATATGTAAAATATAATATCGGCCCCACTAATTAAACCTTCAGGAATTGATCTAAATATTTCTAAAAATCCAGATGGTTCACTCTTTACTAAATGGTAAGTACCTGATACAACTTCTTCGCGATCATTTACAGTCTTACGATCAAATTCACCTGATGGTATAACGTATGTCAGCAAACAACTAATCGCAATAATAAATAGTAAAATGGCATATGTATGAGGATTTTTAAATTGGATTTTGCGCTTCACATTTTCTTTCATAATAATCTCCCCTTTAAGAATATGTATTACTCATACCCTATTATTCAGAATATAATGAATATTTTATACAAAAAAAGCTAACGACAATGATTATATTGTCGTTAGCTTTAATTTATTATGAGTTGGAATTTATGTCCTATATTTTTATAATTGGATGAGGTTAGGGTCTGAATGTTGCTTGTTTTGTTAGTCTTGCAACTTTCGGAGCTTCTATGTTGCTTGTTTGATCAGTCTTGCAACTTACAGAGCTTCTATGTTGCTTGTTTGATCAGTCTTGCAACATACAGCATATACTTAAAAGAACAAACGAAAAAATATAAGAAAAATGAATACTTATAACGATTTTGTAAAGTGCTGACGCCCGGGGGAATAGTATGAGAGAGAGACTACAGGCTCGAACCATATTCATAAAGCAATCACAGACAAGCATGCACTTTCAAAATCGTAGATTTTATAAAAAAATACAACTCATTTCTAACTGAATAAATCAGTGAAATGAGTTGTTATTATTTTTGAGTTGAGATACATATCCCAGCCTCTATAAATTATGTGTTATTTAATGAATAATTTTCTTGCTTCGCTTATAAAATACAAACTACCAGTTATGACAAGTAATTCTCCATCATATTCATCTATAAAATCATTGTAATGCTCTACTTTTTCGACATGTTTATGTTCTAAATTTTCATAAACGGTATCGATTGGCAATGCTTTAGGAAAATCAAATGTTGTCACATAGAACCTATTTGCTATTTCTTCTAAACGATTCATCATTTTACCAATTGGTTTTCCATCAATCGCAGCGAACAATACATCAATTTTCTTGTCAGAATAATACTGATTTAAAGTATCGACTAATGCATCGATGCTTTCTTTATTGTGAGCACCATCAACCAATACGAGTGGTTCGTCTTTAACTTTTTCGATACGTCCTGACCATTTCGTATTTTCGATAGCATCAATCATCTTATTAAAATCTAGTTGAATGATACCTCTTTGATACATTTCGATAAGGGTTGTTATAGCAAGCGCTGCATTCTCATGTTGATGTTGACCTAACATTTTTAATTGAATGTTTTCAAGCTCATAGCTTTCATATCTGTAAGTGAACTCTGTTTCATCAGAAAGCACATGAATATCTCTATCTAATTCTAGGCCTTTATTGTGATGACTTTCCACAACTTCTCGTACAAAATGAAGGGCATCTTTTGGTTTAATGGCATAAACTAAAGGTACACTAGGTTTAATCACACCGGCTTTTTCTCTTGCGATATCCATGTAAGTGTCGCCTAATATATTTGTATGGTCTAACCCAATACTCGTTAATACAGTCATAATAGGTTGAAATACATTTGTTGAGTCATTAAGAGCCCCTAAGCCCGCTTCAACAATCACAAAATCAACTGGGTGTATTGTACCAAAGTAAACAAACATCATAAGTGTGATAATTTCAAATTCAGTAGCAGGACCTAAATCTGTTTCAGCTTCAAGCCTTTCAGATATAGGTTTCACTATTTGAACTAAGTCCACTAAGTCATCATTAGTTATCGGCACGCCGTTAATACTGATTCTTTCATTGAAAGTAACAATATACGGTGATGTAAATGTGCCGACTTCATAATTATTTGCTACTAAGGCATCTCTTAAATAACTAACAGTTGAACCTTTACCATTTGTACCAACTACGTGCACGCCGTGTATCTTTTCTTCTGGGTGGTCTAAATTACTTAGCATCCATTTCATTCTTTTAACGCCTGGTTTAATGCCGAATTTAGTACGTTCGTGTATCCAATGTAAACTATCTAAATAATTCATAAGCCTTCCTAGCCTTTCAATTGTTCAATTCTAGCTAAAACACCGTCGTATTTTTCTTGATAATTAACTTTTTTATCTTTCTCTTCGTTAATAATCTTTTCAGGTGCATTAGCAACGAATTTCTCATTGCTCAATTTTTTATTAACACGATCTAATTCTTTTTGCCATTTTTCAAGTTCTTGTTCTAATCGTTCTATTTCTTTATCCATATCGATTAAACCTTCTAGCGGTAACACAACTGTTGCACCAAATACAACTTCCGTCATTGCTTTTTCAGGGATTTCTATAGAAGTGTCGATGATCAACTCACTTGGATTACAGAAACGCATTAAATAATCTTTGTTATCTATAAGTTGTGCTTTCACTTTTTCGTCTTTTGCTTCGATATGAATCGGTACTTCTTTAGACATTGGTGTATTTACTTCACGTCTAGCTTGTCTAACTGACTTAATAATTTCAACTAATAGTTGCATTGAAACTTTACTGTTTTCGTTAGACAATTCTGGCTTAACTTCTGGCCATGAAGCTTGAATGATTGTTTCACCTTGATGAGGTAAAGCTTGCCAAATATGTTCTGTTACAAATGGCATTAATGGGTGTAACATTCTCATTGTTTGATCTAATGTATAAGCTAATACTGAACGCGTCATTTGCTTCTTAGCTTCGTCTTCACCGCTCATAGGTATTTTACTCATTTCAATATACCAATCACAGAATTCATCCCAAATAAAGTTATATAGCACGCGGCCAACTTCACCAAATTCATATTTATCACTTAAGTCTGTTACATTCGCTATCGTTTCATTTAAACGTGTTAAAATCCATTCATCAGCAACAGATTTTTCTCCTGATAAATCAATATCTTCAAATTTAAATGACTCGCCGATATTCATGATACTAAATCTAGAAGCATTCCAAATCTTATTGATAAAGTTCCATACAGCTTCAACTTTTTCTGTTGAATAACGTAAGTCATGTCCTGGTGATGAACCAGTAGCTAAGAAATATCTCAAGCTATCCGCACCATACTCTTCGATAACATCCATTGGGTCAACACCATTACCTAGTGATTTACTCATTTTACGGCCATCTTCAGCTCTAACTAAACCGTGTAATAACACATCGTTAAATGGTTTTTGTCCAGTAAATTCTAGTCCTTGGAATATCATTCTTGATACCCAAAAGAAAATAATGTCATAACCTGTCACTAATGAATTAGTTGGATAATAACGTTTAAAGTCTTCGTTGTTTTCATCTGGCCATCCTAATGTAGAAAACGGCCATAATGCAGAACTAAACCAAGTATCTAGTACGTCTTCATCTTGAGTCCAATTTTCAATATCTGAAGGTGGTTCTTCTCCTACGTAAGTTTCACCCGTTTCATTATGATACCATGCTGGTATTTGATGTCCCCACCATAGTTGGCGAGAAATAGTCCAGTCACGAATGTTTTCCATCCATCTATTAAATGTACCTTCAAAACGATCTGGAACAAAATTAATGCGTCCATCAGTCTCTTGATTATCTAAAGCTTGTTTTGCTAATGGTTCCATTTTCACAAACCATTGTGTAGATAAATACGGCTCAACTACAGCACCACTGCGCTCAGAATGACCAACTGAATGCTCATGGTCTTCTATTTTAATCAATTCACCAGTAGCTTTTAAATCTTCTACTAATTGTTTACGACATTCAAAACGATCTAAACCATTATATTTACCAGCAAGTTCATTCATTGTGCCGTCTTCATTCATAACATTAATTTTTTCAAGTTGGTGTCTTTCACCGATTTCAAAGTCATTAGGGTCATGAGCAGGTGTTACTTTCATTGCCCCACTACCAAATTCAATATCAACATATTCATCGCCGATAATAGGAAGTTCACGACCAATTATAGGTAAAATAACAGATTTACCGATTAAGTGTTTGTAACGATCGTCGTTAGGATTAACAACAATTGCTGTATCTCCTAGCATCGTTTCAGGACGTGTCGTCGCAATTTCGATCGCACCTTCTCCTTCTTTAAAAGGATACTTAATATGATAAAAATGTCCTGCTATATCTTCATGGATTACTTCTATATCAGAAATAGCTGTTTTTGTTTGTGGATCCCAGTTGATAATTCTTTCACCGCGATAGATAAGACCTTTATTATACATATCAACAAACACTTTTTTAACTGCTTGTGATAGTCCTTCATCTAAAGTGAAACGTTCACGACTATAGTCTAATCCTAAACCTAATTTAGCCCACTGTGCACGAATAAAATCTGCATATTCTTCTTTCCATGACCAAGCTTGTTCAAGAAATTTTTCTCTACCTAAGTCATGTCTCGTTAAGCCTTGTTCTCTTAATTTTCCTTCTACTTTAGCTTGCGTTGCAATACCAGCATGGTCCATACCAGGTAAATACAATGTGTCGTACCCTTGCATTCTCTTCATTCTAGTTAAAATATCTTGTAAAGTTGTATCCCAAGCATGACCTAAATGTAGCTTACCCGTTACATTTGGCGGTGGAATGACAATAGTGTATGTCTCTTTGTCTTTATTTTCACTTGGTTTAAAATAATCTTTATCTAGCCAATGTTGATAACGGCCTTCTTCAACCTCTTTTGGGTTATATTTAGGTTCCATTTCCATTAATAATCACTCCTCTTTAAAATATAAAAAACCCGTCCTATAAATATAGGACGGGTTAAACCGTGGTACCACCTAAATTCAATATAATTTCTTATATTGCACTTTAACGATTATCGCTCGCACACGCATTAACCTACTTAGTTTCAATTAACGTTCAAATTAAGGCTACCTTCAATCATCATTAATATGCATTCACACCGACCATGCACTCTCTATTAATAATTAATGATTTACTCTTCCTTGTTAAATATTTAATTACTTTAATAATATAAGCACTTTCTATATAAGTCAATATTGATTCATCTTAATTCCTGTATTTCTTAGATCGAGATGTTAAGAAAATCTTTATTAACGGTGCAACAAATAACAATATAAAGAATATCCTAAATATATGATAACTTGAAATCATTGCAACATCTCCCCCGGTTTCAAGGGCAACAACTATAATTTGTGCCATGCCACCAGGTGCAGCACTTAAAAACAAATCATTAATATTTTCATCCATAAAAAGATCAAATATAAATACAAGTAAAAATGCGCCAATAATTAATGACACATTTTGAAATGCTATTGCAAACACTGTCTTTTTAGTTAGATTATTGATTAAATCAGATATTTGAACACCTATTCTTATCCCAAATAACACTTGAGCAATAACAATTAATGGATAATCTAAAGCAAAAACTTGCTCGGTATATAAATTCCAAATAAGAAGCACAAAAATAGGTGCCAGTAAATGTGGAACAGGAAATTTTATTTTGTAAAATATTAAAAAGAGAATCGCTATTCCTATTATTAAAGTGATATATCCTGTTAAATCTAACACTGTAAATATTGAAGGTGCTGAGTCCGCATGTCTTAAGCTATCGCCATGACTACCAAATATTGAAGAAATAATTGGAACAAGTATTACAACAAACATAATTCGCGATGTTTGTGTAAGTGTAACGATAAGTAAGTCTGCTTTTTTGTTCTCTTCAGCCATAACGACCATTTGACTTAAAGCACCTGGAATGGCACTTAACAATGCTGTTTCAAATGTTACATTGGCTATTTTTTTAAAGACGATTGATATAATTAAAGCGAGTAATAAAATCAATACTGTCATTAATACAATTTGTAGCCATTCATCTTTCACATCATGAAGTACATCACGTGTGAAAGTCGAGCCCATTTGAACACCAAGAATGAGCAATCCTATATTACCTAGCCAATTTGGCCATTTAATCGAGCGTTTCATTAGTTTTATAACGATAATACTCGCGAATATTGGACCAAACAACCAAGGTAAAATCATATGAATACTTTGGAGTAAATAACCCAGTATTATAGCTAACAAACTTACGATTATAATGTTCCACTTATTACTATTCATGAATTAACACCTCATGTGAAATTATAATATTTTAAAAATATAAATTGAGGCGTCTTTTATGATTTTGTAATTCTACCAAGCGCAGTATCAAACGCTTGAATTGTTTTTTCTATATCTTCTTTAGTATGAGCAGTAGATAAGAAAGTCCCTTCGAATTGAGATGGTGGCAAGAATACGCCTTCTTGAGCCATTTCTCTATACATGTTGCTAAATAATTCTAAATCTGATGCATTAGCTTCATCAAAGTTTGTTACTGGCCCTTCATTTAAGAAGTATCCAATCATTGAGCCAGCACGATTTACCGTTATTGGCACTTCATGTTTAGCAAAAACTTCTTTAAGACCATTTTCAAGTAAATCTCCTAATTCATTGAAATAACGATAGCTATCTTCTGTTAATTCATTTAATGTTGCATAACCGCTCGTCATAGCTAATGGATTCCCTGACAATGTACCAGCTTGATAAACATTTCCTACTGGTGCTATTTCTTCCATGATATCTCTTCTACCACCAAATGCACCAACTGGTAATCCACCACCAATTACTTTACCTAAACAAGTTAAGTCTGGTGTAACGCCATAATAACCTTGTGCACAGTTATACCCCACTCTAAATCCAGTCATAACTTCATCAAATATTAAGACTGAGCCATATTCTTTTGTAATTTCACGTAGTCCTTCTAAAAATCCTTCTACTGGCGGTACTACACCCATATTACCTGCAACAGGTTCAACGATAACCCCTGCAATATCATCACCGAAGTGTTCGAATGCAACTTTTACTGCATCAATATCATTATAAGGAACTGTTATAGTATTTTTAGCAGTTCCTTCAGGTACTCCTGGAGAGTCAGGTAAACCTAAAGTTGCTACACCTGAACCTGCTTTAATAAGTAATGAGTCACTATGTCCGTGATAGCAACCTTCAAATTTCAAAATTTTATTTCGACCAGTAAAACCTCTTGAAAGACGTAAAGCTGCTAATGTTGCTTCCGTACCTGAAGAAACCATTCTCACCATTTCAATTGATGGTACACGGTCAATTACAAGTTGAGCCATTTTATTTTCAAGTTCTGTTGAAGCGCCAAATGAAGATCCTTTATCTACCGCTTCATGTAATGCAGCTTTAACTTTTTCATGTGTATGACCTAAAATTAAAGGACCCCAACTTAATACATAATCTATATATTCATTACCATCTACATCATAAATTTTTGATCCTTTACCATGATCCATAAAGATTGGTGGCGTATCTACTGATTTAAATGCACGAACCGGACTATTGACGCCACCTGGCATTAAATCTACTGCTTCTTTATATGCATCTATCGATTGTTCATATCTCATATTAATATTCTCCTCCATCTAGATATTTACATATATCTTTTGCGAAATAAGTTATAATCATGTCTGCTCCAGCACGTTTCATTGAGATCATTTGTTCCATAACGATTTTCTCTTCATCAATCCAACCGTTTAATGCAGCAGCTTTTGTCATGCTGTATTCACCACTTACGTTGTATGCCACAATAGGCAAGTCAGAACGATTACGTACATCTCTTATAATATCTAAATAACTTAAAGCTGGCTTAACAATCATCATGTCACAACCTTCTTTAATGTCACTTTCTAGTTCTCTAAATGCTTCTAAACGGTTGCTTGGATCCATTTGGTATGTTTTGCGGTCACCGAATGAAGGCGCGCCATCAGCTGCTTCTCTAAATGGACCGTAAAAGCTAGATGCATATTTGATACCGTAGCTCATAATAGGGATGTTTATAAATCCAGCTTGATCTAATCCTTCTCTAATCTCAGCTACAAATCCGTCCATCATATTACTTGGCGCAATGATATCCGCTCCTGCTTTAGCTTGTGAAACTGCAGTTTTAACAAGTAATTCTAATGATTTATCATTATCTACATCGTTTGTTTCTTCATCTATAACACCGCAATGTCCGTGATCAGTGTATTCACAAAGACACGTATCTGCTACAACTAATAAATCTGGGAATTTACTTTTAGATAGTCGAGTTGCTTTTTGAATAATGCCATCATCAATAAATGCACCTGTACCACATGCATCTTTCTCATTAGGTATACCAAAGAACATAACACCTCTAACACCTAAATCATAAGCTTCTTTCAGTTCTTCTTCTAAAAGATTTAAACTTAATTGATATATACCAGGCATTGATGTGATTTCATTCTTAATGTTGTCTTCTTCGATTACGAATATTGGATAAATTAAATCAGATTTATGGACATATGTTTCTTTCACCATATTTCTCATTACCTGTGATGATCTAAGTCTTCTATGTCTATCAAATTTCATAATTCTACCTCTTTCAAAATTGTATTTATCATACCTTCCAAAGTGTATTCTGATGCTATTTTAGAAGGTTGATGATATGTATTTAATTTTCGTTGTGTAATTTCTCCAATTGCATAAACTGTTACTGCATCGTTGATTTCTTTATGTTTGTCAAAATAACTTGATACTGCTGATGAACTTGAAAAAGTAACGTGCGTCACTTCATTATTTTTAATAAGTTCGTGAACTTTATTAACATTTTCAGTATTTGTCACAGGTTCGTAGATGTGCAACCTTTGTACTTGATTACTCCATTCAGATAATTGCGTCGTTAGTTTATCTCTCGCAAGTTTGCTGCATGGAATCAATACAGATTGATTGTATAGTTTATCTTTAAATTCATCTATTAAACCTTCTTGCGTGAATGATTCAGGCATTGTATCAACAGTAATATTCAGCTTCTCAGCCATCTTTTTAGTTTTAGATCCAATGACTGCAATATGATTCACACGAATACTCGCTAAATACGGTTCGAAAATTTTAATAGCATTAACAGACGTAAAAATAAGCCAATCATAGTGGGGTTTTAAACAAGACTGGTCAAATTGGATAGGAACAATATCTATAAATGGATAATGTCGAATCTCTACATCTTCGCGTTGAACAGTTCTTGTACTTGTAACCACTATAATCGGCTTCATTTTAACGACTCCTTATTATGCTTCTTCATTTAATTTCTTAATAATTTCATATGCACCTTGAGCTTTTAATTCTTCAGACACTTGTTTACCGATTTCTACTGGATCGGTACCTACTTTCGTACATTCATATCTTTCTTTACCATCAGGTGACATTATCAATCCAGTAAATGAAATTTCATTTCCTTCTTTAGTTGCATAGCCTGCAATAGGAACTTTACAACTTCCATCCATTTCACTTAAAAACGTTCTTTCACATGTAACACATGTTTCTACTGTATCATCGTGAACGGATTTCAGAATATCTAATAATTCTTTGTCATCTCTTCTACATTCAATACCTAATGCACCTTGACCAATAGCTGGAACCATCGTATCTTCTTTTAAATATTCAGTAACGATGTCTTCACTCCAACCCATTCGTTTTAATCCTGCAGCGGCAAGGATAATCGCATCAAAATCTTCTGTTTCTAATTTTTTCAAACGTGTATCAATGTTACCTCTAATCCATTTAATTTCTAAATGAGGGTATTTAGCTAATATTTGTGCACCACGTCTTAAAGAACTTGTGCCTACTATACTACCTGGCTTTAGATCTGCAAGTTTTACGTGATTATTAGCGATATAAGCATCAAAAGGATTTTCGCGTTCAGGTACACATCCAAGTGTGAGCTGTTCAGGCAATTCACTAGGAACATCTTTTAGCGAATGAATCGCAAAATCAATTTCGCGATCAAATAATGCTTGTTGGATTTCTTTTACGAATAAACCTTTACCACCAACTTTAGACAATTGAACATCAATTATTTTATCACCTTTAGTTACAATTTCTTTGATTTCAATATCTAATTCTGGATATGTTTCTTTTAATTTATCTATAAATTGCTGACTTTGCGTCATTGCTAATTTACTTTTTCTAGAACCTACAATAATTTTACGCATAATTTCCTCCATCATTGTTTAGTTAAACCATTGATGAAATCCTGAAAATTTTGAGACCACCAAATAATTTATCATACACACTAAAAATATCATAATATTCGCTATGACTAATGTTTTAGTATTAACAGATTTTCTCACTCTTAAAAATAAATAAACACCGTATAATAACAAGACTATTAATGATCCTATCACTTTCATATCTATCCAAATCTCACTACCAATTATAATTAAGCCCCATTGAATGCCTAATATTAAACTGATGAGCAGTACTAAAAATCCTACTAAAGAGAATCTAAAAACATTTTGTTCTAATTGTTCAATACTACCCATTCTAAAGAACTTTTGGTTAAACTTTTTCTCTTTTAAGTTCTTTCTTTGAAGTAAATACAATATTGCATGTGATGTACTTAATGCAAAAAGAACGTAACTTAAAATTGCTAAAGATATATGTATTAATAGCAATTCATTCATAATATTAGAAGCAGTATTTTCTGTATCATATTGCTCAGGTCTAAATGTATGAATAACTAAGAATACAAATCCAATTAGATTAATAATAAATACTGTTAAATCTGTTGATTTAAAATAGTTTATAACTAATGAAACTGTAATAATCATCCATGTATAAAAATAAAAACCTTCAAATATAGTCAAGATTGGGAATTGTTTTGTTGTCACAATATACATGCACAAAAAGATTGTTTGAAAAATCCAAACAATCCCTAGTGCGTAGTACCCAAACGTTCTTACTTTAGAATTTTTTTGAATAAAGTCATAGAAATAGCACCCTAAACATATCATGTAAATGACTAATACAATTTCATGCAAACGTACCGCAATTATATCTTGCATAGCATCACCATATATTTAAATTAAGATTCAACTGTGCTTGTAGACAATTGACCTCTCTTTATTTCTTTCTTAGTTTCATTAATTTGCTCTACTTCATTTGTGATATTAAAGATTTCTTGGAATAATTCTAATTTTTCTTTTGATTTTTTATCCGTTGATAATTCTTTAGCTTGTGTAATCGGGTCTTTTAATAGTTGATTAACGATACTCTTCATATGTTTAGATATAACTTTTCTTTCTCTTTCAGTCATATCAGGAAGCTTTCTTTCTACACTTTCCATAGTATCTTGTTGTATATGTGACGCTTTATCTCTAAGCGCTGTAATAATAGGTACAACACCTAACATGTTTACCCATTCTTCATGTTTATCTATTTCTTTTGCAATGAGTAATTCAATTTCACGAGCTGCTTGTTCACGTTCTGCTAGGTTTGCGTCTACTAGACCGTTCAAATCATCTACATCATAGTTAAACATTAAATCTAGATCATTTACTGCAGGGTCAATATCTCTAGGCACAGCAATATCAATTAATACAAGTGGCTTGTTTCTTCTAAAACGTTCTACATCTTGCATCATTTCTTTAGTTAAGACATAATGTTCTGCACTTGTAGAACTAATAACAATATCAGCTTCCATCAATGAACATTGTAATTCATTGATGCCTTTAGCTACGCCTTTATACTGCATTGCTAATGCTTCTGCTTTAGCAACAGTACGATTGATTACCGTAATGTCATTTACGCCACTACCGTTAAGGTTTGCAACTGCTAATTCTGCCATCTCACCAGCACCAATGATCAGTGCTTTCTTATTGTCTAATTTACCTAGCACTTTTTTAGATAACTCTACTGCAGCATAAGAAACCGACACAGCATTAGATGCAATATCTGTTTCATGATGACCACGCTTAGCTAGCGTAATTGCTTGTTTGAATAATCGATTAAACATTGTACCTGTTGTAACTTCAGTTTGTGCAATTTGAAACGCATCTTTCATTTGTCCTAATATTTGTGTTTCACCTAGGACCATTGAATCCAAACCTGATGTCACTCTAAACAAATGTTCCACTGCATCATTCTCAGTTAACACATTTGTATAAGCTTTAATTGTGTCTAATGATTGATCAAACCAGTCAGCTAAAAATGACTGAATATAATATTTACCTGTGTGCATTTGATCTACAACAGCATATACTTCAGTTCTATTACATGTTGATAAGATTACACATTCTAATATTGATTTTTTATTACTTAGAGCTACGAGCGCGTTCTCTATTTCTTGATCATTAAACGCTAATTTTTCACGCATCGCAACGTCTGCAGTCTTATAGTTTACACTTACTACAACAACATGCACTTCTAACGCCCCCATTAATTTATGTCCAATGCCTAAATTATAACATTTCTAATCTAGGAATGTGAGGATTTTGTTTAAATATATTGTGACAATAACGCCCAAATATTGTCTGTCTTTTCTTTTTTAACAGATGAATAACTTATTAACTTATCCTCAGAATCAACTTCCATAGTTTGTCGTATAATTTTTAAATGTTTTTGAACTTTGCCCTTAGGTATTTTATCTTCTTTAGTTGCGATAATGATTGTAGGAATTTCAAAATGTTTTAAGTAATTATACATCAATACATCATCTTGTGTTGGTTTATGTCTAATGTCTACTAGCTGAATTACACATTTCAATTCGTCTCTAGTCGTTAAATATTGTTCTATCATTTTACCAAATTGTTCTCTTTGTTTTTTACTTACTTTTGCATAACCATAGCCTGGCACATCTACAAAAATAAGTTGTTCATCTACGTTAAAGAAGTTCAATGTTTGCGTCTTCCCTGGTTTAGATGAAGTTCTTGCTACTTTTTTTCTTGAGATTAGTGTATTAATGAACGTTGATTTACCAACATTAGAACGTCCACTAAGCGCTATCTCAGGTAAACCAGTTTCAGGATATTGCTTTGGATCAACTGCGCTTATTATAATATCTACGTTATTCGGATTAATTTTCATTGTTTTCTCCTACAAGTTTGTTTCTTTTATTATATCTTATATTGCTTATATTTTAAACAAAGCAAACGGAGCGAAACAGAAATCTAATGTTGAAATAAGATTTCATTGTACCACCCATTATAAATGATTGAGGCTGAGACAAATAATTTGTCCCAGCCTCTTATAGATCATTTATAGTTATGCTGATGTCTTTTCATCATTTATTAAGTTACCTTCACTATCAAATAAATTAGGTAATTTATTATCTCTAATTGTATTTTCTGTGATGACAACTTTGCTAACATCGCTACTTGATGGAATATCAAACATGATATCAATTAAAGCTTCTTCAATAATAGAACGCAATCCACGCGCGCCTGTTTTACGTTCTATAGCTAATTCGCTTATCGCTGTTAGTGCTTCTTCATCGAATTGTAATTCAACATCATCTAATTCAAGCATTTTAGTATATTGTTTTACTAATGCGTTTTTAGGTTGAGTTAAAATGTTTTTCAATGCATCAACATCTAACGTTTCTAAATTAGCTACAATTGGAATTCTACCGATAAATTCAGGGATTAAACCATAAGACTGTAAATCTTCCGGTCTGATTTGTGATAACAATGATTCTTCATCGCTAATTTCTTCACCTGAACTACTGAAACCAATTATTTTTTCACCTAATCTACGTTTGATAACTTCATCAATACCATCAAACGCACCACCAAGAATAAATAGAATATTAGTTGTATCTATTTGAATAAACTCTTGGTTAGGATGTTTTCTGCCACCTTGTGGCGGTACACTTGCTGTAGTACCTTCTAATATTTTAAGCAATGCTTGTTGAACACCTTCACCGGAAACATCTCTTGTTATAGATGCGTTTTCAGATTTACGTGCGATTTTATCAATCTCATCAACATATATAATACCCTTTTCAGCGCTTTCAACATCAAAGTCTGCTGCTTGGATTAATCTTAATAATATATTCTCTACATCTTCACCTACATAACCAGCTTCTGTTAAACTCGTTGCATCTGCAATAGCAAATGGAACATTTAAAGATCTAGCTAATGTTTGAGCTAGTAATGTTTTACCACTACCAGTAGGTCCAATTAATGCGATATTACTTTTTTGTAAATCAACACCATCTTCACTTTCTGAAGGTTGTTGAACACGTTTATAATGGTTATAGACAGCAACTGCTAATGATTTTTTAGCATTTTCTTGTCCAATAACATAATCATTTAATTGTTCCATAATTTCTTTAGGTGTAGGAACTTCAGTAAATTGTTCTGGCTCTTGTGACTTCAATTCTTCTTCTACTATTTCAGAACAAAGTTCTATACATTCATTACAAATATATACACCACTACCAGCTACAAGTTTTTTAACTTGATCCTGCTCTTTACCACAGAAAGAACATTTTAAGTTTTCTTCACCATCGTTAAATTTAAACATTTTTACACCCCTATTCTTTTTAGACTATACTAAATGTTTTTTACTTTTTCAAATTAAACGAACTAAAAAAAGAATAGTAGCAGAAAAATTCTGCTACTATAATTAATTTAATACTGAATAACAATTATTCTCCAACTGATTCAGCAACTAATAAGTCAATAACTTTTTGGATTCTTAGGTCGTTAATTAAAATGTCGTTATTACCTAATGTTGATTTAATATCTTCAACAGATAATCCAAATTGTTCACTCATTTTAGTCAATTCTGCTTCAACATCTGAATCAGAAACTTCAATATTCTCTGCATCAGCGATAGCTTTTAAAGTCAAATTAGTTTTAACGCGTTTTTCAGCGTCTTCTTTCATTTGTGCTTTAAGTTCTTCTTCTGATTGACCTGAGAATTGATAGTATAATTCAAGGTTTAAACCTTGTTGTGATATACGTTGTTCGAATTCTTGCATCATGCGATCTAATTCAGTGTTAATCATAGCTTCAGGAATTTCAACTTTAGCATTGTCAGAAGCTTTAGTGATCGCTTCTTCTTTTTCAGTTGCTTCCGCTTGATTTACTTTCGCATCTTCTAAATCTTTACGTAATTTTTCTTTGTACTCGTCTACAGTTTTAATTGACTCATCAAGCTCTTGAGCTAATTCATCATCTAATTCTGGAATTTCTTTTGATTTCACATCATTAATTTCACATTTGAATGTTGCTTCTTTACCAGCTAACTCTTCAGCGTGATATTCTTCAGGGAAAGTGACAACAACATCTTTGCTATCATTCGCTTTAAGACCAATAAGTTGTTCTTCAAATCCTGGAATAAATGATCCAGAACCAATTTCAAGATCGTAACCTTCAGCTTGTCCGCCTTCAAAAGCTTCACCGTCAACATAACCATCAAAGTTAATGTTTACAACGTCGCCTTCAGCGATTTCGCCATCTTTAACTGTTAATTCAGCTTGACGACTCACTGCGTCTTCTAATGCTTTGTCGAATTCTTCGTCAGTTACTTCACGATCTTGTTTTTCTATAGTTAGACCTTTATAGTCACCTAATTCAACTTCTGGTTCAACTGTTACAGTAGCTTCAAAGATAAGTTCTTTACCTTTTTCCATTTGTGTAACGTCAATTTCCGGACGATCAACTGGATTGATTTCTGCTTCTTCAACTGCATTACCGTATGCTTCAGGTAAAATGAAGTCTAATGCGTCTTGGTATAATGATTCAACACCAAATCTTTGTTCGAATAATGGTCTTGGCATTTTACCTTTACGGAAGCCAGGTACATTAATTTCTTTAACAACTTTTTTGAATGCTTTGTCTAAACCTTTATTTACTTCTTCTGTAGGAACCGTAACAGTTAATAAACCTTGGTTACCTTCTTTCTTTTCCCATGTTGCTGTCATGAATAAAAACCTCCGTGATTATCCTAATTTTATTAATTTTCAACTCTTTAATTATAACATAGCTTTCTGATGTTTCAACTATAGTGTTTATATTCATTACAATTTTTGAATAAAATCAATAAATTTTTGCCAATCATCTTGATTTACACTTTTGTAGTTAGCGTCTATATTAAAACGTTCTGATAAAAGTTTCAAGTAACACGCAATTAAATTTTCATCTTTTATCTCACTAAACGTAATTGGATACATTACTATAGCGTGTTGATTCAGTAAACTTTTAGCTAATTCAATTGATGAAGGACTATCAATTTCAAGTTGATCTATTATTTTAGGAATGATATTTTTGTTAATGTTTGTTCTTTCAATGCCATCTAATTCGATGGGGTTAACGGTTATAATCTCGTTTAGCTTTTCAAATTTTACATCTGCAGACCATTCGCCTAATCTCAAATACTCTAAAATTAAACTTTGTACATTAGGATGCAGTGATTCGTTCTCTATAATTTGAGCTAACGTTAAATTAAATACACCTAAGTGATTATCAATTAAATCTATCAATAGATTAATTTGCTCTTCAAATTGTGTTTCTTGAAACGTTCTTAATACCTCTGAAGCTTTAAGCTGTCTTTGGTCGAGTTTATCTTTTGCCATATCTTGAATTGGAAGTAGCGACATTCTAGTAGAATGTTCAATGTTTTCATCTTTAATTTGATTAATGATTTCAACTACTGTTTGATACTGTTCTAAATAATATAAGCTTTCGACAAAATAAACAACAATTTTATCGTAATAATCATGTCCTTGATTTAACAATATACTTGCTTCTTCTCTTAATTCTAAATAATGGCCACACTCTTTTAAGACTTCACATTTTTTTAATGAAAGTTCTTCATCCATCGCAAAATGTTGTTCATATAATTCAAACGTTTGATAAGCTTCATCAAACTGTCCATTTTTTATTGCTTGATTAATACTCGTAATGAGCTGATTTTTCAATTTTGGAAATGGAATGATTTCACTCAAGGTTACTCACCTCTTCTATATATGCCGTCTATAATAAGACTACTCCATGTTTCATAGTTTTCATTATGCGACAATTCTGATTGATTAACCCAATTGATTTTCAATGTATCAGTCTCGATAGCTTCTACACTTTCTTTATCAACTTTTAATTTAAAGACAACACCTATATGAACTTTTCCAACTTCATTTTGATCATCGTTGATAAAGCCGATTAATTCCATATTTTCTACATCTTGTTTATTTAAACCAACTTCTTCTTCTAGTTCACGTGCTGCGTTTTCTCTTATAACTTCTTCAACATTAGTAGCGCCAGGAACATCATTCATATGTCCTCCTACGCCAATTGAACTTAAGCCATGAAGTCTACCTTCACCACCACCAGTTAAACGTTCATAAACCAATACTTCGTCATTTTCATTTTCTAATATGCAATACGAAATCAATTGTTTATATGAAGGGTCTTCCTCCATATCTCCACGTCTCTTTGTTTCATATTGATTAATTGTTTCATAAATATATTTTGTTTCTTCATCTTGAATTGATTTAAAGCCATCGAATTGATACGCTTCATCATTAAAAATTGTCTTTCTTGGTACAACTGTTATCATTTCGTCAAATTTAGACATATTATTCTCCTTATTCTTTTTTCTACACTATTTTATCAAAGGGAATATAAAGCGTAAAGGAGATGGGGCTATTCCTCCCTTTTTTCATAAAAAAACTGTCGATAAAGTTCAATCCTTTATCGACAGTTTAAATTGCGTATATGAACAGCTATTATTTAGCTAAAGCGTCTTTAGCTTTAGTAGCTAATTCAGCAAATGCTTTTTCATCTGAAACAGCGATTTCAGAAAGCATTTTACGGTTGATATCAATACCAGCTAATTTAAGACCATTCATTAAACGGCTATAGCTGATGTCGTTTTGACGAGATGCCGCATTGATACGTGCAATCCATAATTTACGGAATTCACGTTTTTTCTGACGACGGTCACGGTAAGCATAGTTACCTGATTTCATAACTTGTTGCTTAGCAACTTTATATAATGTATGTTTTGATCCAAAGTAACCTTTAGATAATTTTAAAACTTTTTTACGACGAGCTCTCGTCACTGTTCCACCTTTAACACGTGGCATTATAATTCCTCCTTAAAATGGACCATTAGTCCGCTATGTTTATTATTTTACGTACGTTAACATTTGTTTAACTCGTTTTGTATCTGATTTAGAAACTAATGAAGCTTTACGTAATTTACGTTTCGCTTTAGTAGATTTGTTTGCAAATAAATGTGAAGTGAACGCTCTAGAACGTTTTAATTGACCTGAACCAGTTCTTTTAACACGTTTAGCTGCTCCACGATGAGTTTTCATTTTAGGCATTGAGATTTCCTCCTATTATTTCGGTTTATTTTTCAGTTGAAATTGGCGATAACATTAAGAACATTGAACGCCCTTCCATTTTAGGTCTTTGCTCAACTGTTGCTATATCTTTACAAGATTCTGCAAAGCGTTCTAACACACGTTGACCAATTTCTTTATGCGTAATCGCACGACCTCTAAATCTAATAGATACTTTAACTTTATCTTCTTTAGATAAGAATTTTTGAGCATGCTTTAATTTTGTTTCAAAGTCATGTTCTTCGATAGTTGGACTTAATCGAATTTCTTTAACATTAACTACTTTTTGTTTCTTACGCATTTCTTTTTCTTTTTTCTGTTGTTCGAATTTATATTTACCATAATCCATAATTCTTGCAACAGGTGGTTTTGCAGTTGGTGCTACGATTACTACGTCTAAATCTACTCTTTCAGCCATTTCAATTGCTTCAATTTTAGATTTAACACCAATTTGTTCACCATTTTGACCTATAAGGCGAAGTTCTTTCGCACGAATTTTGTCATTAATTTGAGTCTGATCTTTAGCTATGGTTGACACCTCCTAGAATTTTACGAAGTCGTCCAAGAAAAAAAAGAACGAATGCACAATGCACCCGCTCTCATCCATAAACATTAAAGGTTTATTGTACCTGCTAACAGCTTTACGCGTCACTACAGGTGAGAAGCGGGTATGCTTCTACTTGGTCCGTTTCGTATTCAACAAGACTTATCTTACCAATTATAAACGTTCATGTCAATCTTTATTTAATATTCTTTTCAAATACTTGCATATCCACGTCTTGACTTAAATCAACTTGTTTTAGTGGAATCATTTTTGTTTTATATTTCACTTTATGGAATATAAAGAATGCTAAAAATACTGGAATACCCATATATGTGATGAAGAATCTTCTAGGTTCAAACTCACCTGTTTGAATGAAATCAACATCTTGACCAACAATTACAACCGCACAAAGTGCAAAAGCGAATAGTGGTCCGAATGGGAATAATTTAGCTGTATATTTTAATTTTGTTTTATCATAATTTTGAATATCAAAAGCTCTTCTAAATCTATAGTGACTAATTGCTATACCTAACCAAGCAATAAATCCTGTCATACCTGAAGCAGCGATAATATATTCATATGCACCACCACTTAAGTGCTCAATCGCAAATATAATGACAACAACGACTGCTGTAGCCATAAGCGCTGTATAAGGAACACCGAATTTATTTGTTTTTGAAAATACAGGTGAAGCAAGTTTATCTTTACTCATAGAGAAGAGCATTCTCACTGAAGCATACATACCAGAATTACCAGCTGATAATACGGATGTTAAAATTACTGCGTTCATAAATGAAGCTGCAAATGCTAAACCAGCGTTTTCGAATACGAGTGTAAATGGCGATTTAGCCACTTCATCTCCACCCATTAAATTAGGGTTCGTATAAGGAATGATCATACCAATTACAAAAATTGCTAAAATATAGAATAATAAAATTCTCCAGAATACTTGTTTAATCGCTTTAGGCACAGCACGCTCAGGATTTTCAGATTCACCAGCTGTAATACCGATGAGTTCTGTACCTTGGAAGGAGAATCCTGCTACTAAGAATACACCTAACACGAGCAAGAATGTATTAACATTAGAATCACCTAAGAATGGTGCGTCACCTGCTACGAAGTTATTGAATCCTAAATATTCTCCGCCTAACAAACCGAATATTGTTAATAAACCGACTCCAATAAAGATAATAACTGTAGCAACTTTAATGAAGGCAAACCAATATTCACTTTCTCCATACACGTGAACAGAAAGAGCATTTAAACCGAATATAATGGCCATAAATATTACACTCCATAGCCACGATGGAATAATTTCAAGCGGTTCCCAATAGCTGACAACTTGAGAAGCTATCGTAATATCAGCTGCAACTGTAATAACCCAGTTGAACCAGTAATTCCAACCTAGCGCAAATCCTAATGAAGGATCTACAAATCGTGTCGCATACGTACTAAATGATCCTGAAACCGGTAAATACGTTGCCATTTCTCCTAGAGATGTCATAAGAAAGAACACCATTAATCCGACTATTGCATATGCTAATAGCGCCCCTCCTGGTCCAGCATCTCTAATAGCACCGCCAGAAGTCATAAATAAACCTGTACCTATACAACCGCCAATAGCGATCATTGATATATGTCTATCTTTAAGCTTTCTTTGAACATTGTTTGTTGATTTTTCTTGAGACATTGTTATTTCCTTTCTCCATTCCACAATCGAGCCACTAAAAAAGTCGCATATCCTCAAGATATGCGACCTATATATGTTCATTCCATACAAATTGGTAGCACATCACTTAGTGTGACAGTCCAGTATTTATTAAACACTGGCCCAATAAATAGCATCATGGTTACTATTTATTTCGGCAATATCCCCTTTCATTATTTCAACATATGCGCCATTACGCTTCTGAATAATTACTATTGAATATTGCAACCTCTAACTCATTACTGAGGAATATTTAATTAAATTTACTATTAAAACTATACCCGATGACACAATGAATTTCAATAGCTTATTACTTTTTCAATCTAATTTCATCTACTAAGCTCCAGATGAACTCATCTTTTTCGACAGTTTTCGAATCTTTAGAACCATATTGGCGGACATTTACCTCTTGATTTTCCACTTCTTTGTCACCAACAACGAGTTGATATGGAACTTTTTTCATTTGAGCTTCGCGTATTTTATAACCCATCTTTTCATTACGATCATCGATGTGAACACGTACGCCTTGAGATTTCAATTCATCATGTAATGTTCTAGCGTAATCATAATGTAAATCAGCATTAACAGGAATAATTTCTACTTGTTTCGGCGCTAACCAAATTGGGAACACGCCTTTTGTTTCTTCTATTAAAAATGCAGTGAATCTTTCCATAGTTGAAATAACACCTCTATGGATGACAACAGGACGATGTTCTTCACCGTCATTACCGATATAAGTTAAATCAAATTTTTCTGGTAATAAGAAATCAAGTTGCGCAGTAGATAAAGTTTCTTCTTTACCCATTGCTGTTTTCACTTGAACATCTAATTTAGGACCGTAGAATGCCGCTTCACCAATTGCTTCTTCATATGGTAACTCCATTTCGTCAATAACTTCTTTAAGAACAGCTTGCGCTCTATTCCACATATCATCATCGTCAAAATATTTCTCTTTATCTTCTGGGTCACGTAAACTTAATCTAAATGTATAATCTTCGAATCCGAAATCATCATATACATCAAGAATCATGTTTACAACGCGTTTGAATTCTTCTTTGATTTGATCAGGTCTAACAAAGATATGCGCATCATTTAAAGTCATACCGCGGACACGTTGCAAACCAGATACTGCTCCACTCGCTTCATATCTATGCATCATACCTAATTCTGCAATTCGAATTGGTAATTCTCTATATGAATGACGGCTATTTTTATAAATCATCATATGGTGAGGACAGTTCATCGGTCTAAGAACAAGTTCTTCGTTTCCTAAGTCCATTGTAGGGAACATATCTTCATGATAATGATCCCAGTGACCAGATTTTTTATAAAAATCAACATTTGCCATAATTGGTGTATAAACATGGTCATAACCCATTGCGACTTCCTTGTCCACGATATAACGCTCTAATTCACGTCGAATTGTTGCACCGTTTGGTAACCATAATGGTAAACCAGCACCAATATCTTGATTCGTAGTAAATAACTCTAACTCTTTACCAATTTTTCTATGGTCACGTTCTTTTCTTTCTTCTAATACTTTTAGATAAGCTTTTAATTCTTTTTTATCGAAGAAAGCAGTACCATAAATACGTTGTAGCATTTTGTTATTAGAGTCGCCTCTCCAGTAAGCACCTGCAGTTGATAAAAGTTTAAATTCTTTAATTTTTGAAGTTGAAGGTACGTGAACGCCTCGACATAAATCAGTAAATTCACCTTGAGAATAAAGTGTTACGTTCTCATCTTCAGGAATTGCATCTATTAATTCTAATTTGTACTCATCATTTGTAAAGAAATCTTTTGCTTCATCACGACTTACAACTTTACGCGCAATCTTAAAGTTTTCATTCACGATTTGTTTCATTTCTTTTTCAATTGTTTCGAAGTCGTCACTAGATATTTTATGTTCAGTGTCTACGTCATAATAGAATCCACCTTCAATAACAGGACCCACACCAAACTTCACGTCACCATACAATCTTTGTAAAGCTTGAGCCATTAAATGTGCAGTAGAGTGTCTTAATACTTCTAATGCCTCATTGCTACCTGGTGTAACAATTTCTAATTCTCCATCATTTTCTAAAGGTCTTGTTAAATCTACTAATTGGTTATTAAATTTACCGGCAACAGCTTTTTTTCTTAAACCTGGACTAATAGATTGGGCTATTTCTTCTGTAGTTGTGCCTTGCTCGAACCCTTTCACACTACCATCTGGAAATTTAATGTTTATTTCACTCATAACGACTTCCTCCTCATTTTTTCTATTAAAGAACATAAAAAAGAGACCTCATCCAAAGGGACGAAATCTCTCGCGGTACCACCCTCATTAACGCGCTTATTTAAGCACGATAACTCTACATAAGATAACGGTCTTGAGCCGAATGCGGATTAACGCATCATGTATGAGGGAGTAACCATTTATATTGCATTATCTCAATTCCAGCGATATGAGACTCTCTGTGAATGCTTTATAGACGTCATGTCCTCTAAATTTTTATATTCATTTAAGATAACTCAATTATACAACTCTAATCTAAAATATCAAGCTAAAATTAAGCTCTATAGTTTTTGCCTTCTAGTTCATAATCTTCAGTAATGGTTTTGATTCTTTCCATAATACGACTCGCTTTCGTAATTTCAGCACCTTGTCTTGTTTTACTAAGGTGAAACTCTAATTCGTCGAAGTTAAAATTAGAACTGAAAAATGTAGGAAGTTTATGAACCATCCTATAGTGTAATATAGGTCCTAAAATTTCATCTCTTACCCACGGTGTTAATTCTTCTGCCCCGATATCATCTAGCATGAGCACTTTCGCTTCACGAGCGGACTCAAATCGTTCACTAAACGAACCGTCATTAAAACCATTTTTCAACACTCTTATAAATTCAGGTAAGTAAATAATTGTAGAAGCTTGCTTTTTCAACTTAAGCTGGTTAGATATCGCTCCTAAAATATATGATTTACCCGATCCAAATGGTCCATGAATATAGAGGCCTTTAGTGTCTTCGCCTGAAACGATTTTATTACATATTTCCATAGCTTTTTTAATAATAACCATTCTAGATTCATTATCAACGTATATATCTTTAATCGTTGCCTTCAACGTTTCTTCAGGCATTTGGAATGATGTCACAAGATTTGATTCAAATTTACGTTCATCATATTCAATTTTGTTCGGACAAGGTAAATACCTTGTCTTTATGTGATCATTTTGAATATATAATTCCGGGACATGCCCTTTAACAAAATTAATGCAATTACGGTAACTACTGCATTTTTCGCAGCATTTTGATTGGTCTTTATAGGCTTGTAACTGATCTAAATCTGTTTCAATTATTTCATTCGTTAATTCTGATCGATGCTCATCTAAAAATGCTTTAACTTCTTTATGCGTTAACGTTTCTCTTTTTATTTTTTCTAGTCTCTTTTGAAAATCTTTATTTTGTTTCAAATGTTGGCCTAGTGGTTCCATTAATGATCACCTTCTTTCCAAAAAGCTTCCATTTCTTTTTGAAGCTCTTGTTTTCGTTTTTCAAAAGCAGCATCAGATTCATTATTTTTCTGTTCTTCTTTTGGCGTTTCAGCTGACTTTTGTTTTAATAACCATTCAGGTGTTTTTTCAATTGATTTCAATTTAAATGTGTTATTTGCTTTATTATTTCGTTCTTTTTTCTTTTCAGCTGTTTGTTTATCAAGATTTTTAATATAATGATACGCTTCTTCAGCAGATGTTAGTTTTAACTTCTTCCAATTTGAAGCAATTTCTTCAATGTATGCTTTAGGTAATTGCATATTATTTTTAAACATTACATACTGCAATAATATGTTCATGACACCATATGGCAATTTTTCTCTCGTTACAACGTCTTCTACAACTCTTTTTTGTGAAATAGTTGGTTCTGACTTTGTAAATGACGCCAACATCTCAATTGGACTTGTAGTGTCTAACAGCTCAAACCACGATAATAAAGAATCTACTTCTTGTTTAGCATCATTTTGTTTAGCTTTCACGCTCTCTTTTTTCAAATCTAATGTTGGAAGTTCTCCCTCATGTTCAATTTGATAAATGGAGCGTGCGTGCTTTCTTAAATCTTGTAACGAAATGGTTTGGTTTTCCGTAATAGATTTTAGAATAATTGATTTCATTTCTACAGGCGTAATGCCATATAAAGTTGCAATTTGAATAATGACTTCTTTCGTTTGTTTATTCAATATTTCTTTAGATATCAAATGATTGTTTAATAACAGCTCTAACATTTCAAAGTCAAATCGCACATCTGATAAATCTAGTCCTTTATTTTTCACATCCGGTTTGATTTGAATATCATCTTGCTGTTCTATTTCTGATAGTTTAGGCACTTTAAACACATCTGTAAAACTTTTTGTAACTTCATGATATGCAGATGTTGAAATACTGCTATCCTTATATCTATTTTTCAGTGAAAGATATCTAGATTTGCCAATTTGTTGATATAAAAATACAGATAGCAAAGGATCATTGAAGAATTGCTCAGTAGTTGCAGGTTGTTCCAACATATATATAAATGTTTGCTCTTCTTGATTAGTCTTAAAGTAAGTCTTGAGCAAACCAATACCCTCTAATAAATCTAATGAATCTCTAAAGCTAGATAAATTTATTTTCAAATCATTCATTATTGTGTAATGATTATATGCTTCTGTCTCATTATGAAAATTAAACTGTGATAAATATAAATAAACACCAATCGCATCTGTCCCAATTAATGGCGTGTATAAGCTGATTAATATATCTTGATGGACATGTGTATAATTATAATTTGATTTAACGTAAAATCCATCGCTAGGTTTTACGCCATTAAAATATTCCGCCATTAATACTCACCTTACTTTCGGTCTTTCAATATTCCTTGCATCGATTTTAATAATTGATCTACATCTTTAAATTCTCTATATACTGAAGCGAACCTTACATATGAAACTTGATCCACTTCCATTAAGTGTTCCATTACTTTTTCACCTATATCGTTAGAAGATACTTCTGTTATACCTTCAGATCTCAATTCTTTTTCTACTTGATTTGTAATTTCTTCAAGCTTTTGGTAAGCCACAGGTCTTTTTTCACATGAACGAACGAGTCCGTTCAATATTTTATCTCTATTAAAAGTTTGTCTAGCACCATCTTTTTTAACAACAATTAAAGGTGTTAGTTCTACTCTTTCAAAAGTTGTGAAACGAAATCCACATGATTCACATTCTCTTCTTCTTCTAATCGCAGTTAAATCATCAGCGTGTCTAGAGTCTACTACTTTAGAATTTTCATATTTACAATTAGGACACCTCATTCGTTTCACCTCTTATATACTTTTATTATTCATATACAAATTATACAGTAGTTTCGTATTTTTTTAAATGCTCACTATTTTACATATGGTATACATTAATACATTTACGCTACAAAAGATAATTTTTAAGCAAAAAGAACGTAACGTGGCATTAAATTTACCACATTACGTTCTTTGCACAATCTATATTCATTATGAAATTTTTTGTTCTTTAACTTCTGATAGTATATTAGCAACTTGTTCAGCTAATTCAACAACTCTCATTGAGTAGCCCCACTCGTTATCATACCAAGCTAACACTTTAACTTTATTTGAGCCAATAACCATTGTAGATTGTTCATCAACAATTGCTGAATGAGGATTTGTGTTGAAGTCTATAGAAACAAGTGGTTCATCACTCACATCCATAATACCTTTTAATGCACCTTTACTTGAACGACGTAAAGCATCATTTACATCTTCGACAGTTACATCTGTTTTCAAATCTACAACTAAATCTACTAGAGAGACATTCGAAGTTGGTACTCTTAATGCCATACCATGCATCTTGCCTTCCAATTCAGGAAGTACTAATGATAAAGCTTTCGCTGCGCCTGTCGATGTAGGTATGATACTATCTGCACAAGAACGTGCTCTTCTTAAATCTTTATGAGGATTATCTAGATTTTTTTGATCATTCGTGAAAGCGTGCACTGTTGTCATCAATCCATTTTCAATACCAAATGAATCATTAAGAACTTTTGCAACTGGGCTTAAACAATTTGTCGTACATGACGCATTAGAAATAATGTCATACTCTTTTAAATCAAGCGAATCATCATTCACCCCTCTAACGATTGTTTGAACTTGTCCACCTTTAGAAGGTCCAGTTAGTATAACCTTTTTAGCACCAGCATCAATATGAGAGATAGCTTTATCTCCATGATTAAACTTGCCAGTCGCTTCAATAACAATATCAATACCTAAAGTTCTCCATGGTAATAATTTAGGATCTCTTTCAGAAACAAGTAATATTTTATGACCATTTATAACAATACCATCTTCAACCGCTTCAATATCGCCATCTAATTTACCATGTGTTGAATCATATTTTATTAAATGTGCAATTGTTTCAGGTGGGTAAGAAGCATTAATAGCCACAATGTTTAAATAATCTGATTTAAGTGAACCTCTTAATACCATTCTTCCAATTCTTCCTAAACCATTAATTGCAATATTTTTCTTCATAGTCGAGAACCCCTTTTAATGTGATATACTATTTATTGCAATTAGTATATCACATTAAAAGTTTATTGAAAACGTTTTCTATTATGTTTTTGAGAAAATTTTTAAATAGCTTATCTATGTATACATAAAGCAGCATCTCTACATATACACTACAAAATCCACAACATAAAAACGCCTAATCCGTATGATAATTCAAACAGATTAGGCGTTCTATTTTTTAACAAAAGTGCATCATAAATGCTTGCTTTCAATTAATGTTTCTATATTTTGTGCTAATTCTTCTAATGTTCCATTATTATCTATTATTTCATCTGCTAATTGTTTTTTTTCTTCAATTGGCATTTGTGATTGTATTCTAGAAGTTGCTTCGTCGTCACTCAATTGGTTGCGTTGTTTCAGACGAGAAATTTGCGTTTCTTCTGTAGTATAAACTAACCACGTTTCATCTACTGTATCTTGTAATTTGTTTTCGAACAGTAAAGGTATATCCATAATTACCTTTTTACCTTTTTCTAATCCGAATTTCTTTTCTGCATCCATAATGTCTCTAACAATTGGATGGATGATATTATTGAGCTTTAGTCGCATCGCTTCGTCTTTAAAAACTACCGATCCTACATATTGCCTATTCATTTCTCCATCTATTATTGCTTGATCACCGAATACTTCTTGTACTTGTTTAAGTCCTGTACTACCTTTTGCGACAGCTTTTCGACTTGCGATATCTGCATCTACTATATAAAATCCACGCTCTTTTAATATGTTTGAAGCGGTCGATTTTCCAGTGGCAATTCCACCTGTTAACCCTATTACACTCGCCATTGTTTCACCTACTTTTGACAATTTGGACAATAATGCGTATTTCTAGTTGCGATCACTTTTTGTTCTACTGGGCCTCCACATTGACCACAAACCTTTTTACCGTATATATTATGCTTATCTTGCATCGTTCCTTTTTCACCATCAGCATTATAATAATCCGATATACTCGATCCACCGTTTTCTATACCTTCTTGTAAAACATTGACCACTTCATCAAATACATTTTTTCGCTCTTCTTGACTTAAATCTTTTACCGTTCTCGTTGGTAACACACCTGCTCTTAGCAAAGCTTCACAAGCATAAATATTTCCACAACCAGCAATAACTGTATGGTCTAAAATAGCAACTTTGATTGGCTTGTTCATAAATTTCTTTGATGTGATTTTGTCGAGATAATGTTCATACGCCTCTTGAACAAAAGGCTCTGGTGCGATTTTAAGTACAGATGGATATTCAGTTAACTCATCCAATGCTCTTAACTCACCAAATCTGCGTATATCTGTATAAATAAGTTGTAAACCATTATCTAGTTCAAAAATGACATGCCAATGCTTTCTATGATTATCTATTTCAATATTAGATAAGTCAGGAACGGTAAAGAAAGCGCCAGTCATACCAAAATGACACATAATAATTTTGTTATCTTGTTCATTCTCAATTTCTATAAAAATATATTTACTTCTTCTATATACACTGGCAATTTTATAATGTTCAGTTCTTTCTTTAAATAATTCTAAAGAAGTTCCCTTAACAATTGTTTCTTTACCGATTTCTTTTCCAATTTTAACTTTATCTGAAAAAGTTACTTTTTGTATCGTCGCACCTAATATTTTAGGTGTGATGACTCTTTTAACACTTTCAACTTCTGGTAATTCTGGCATATTCAGTCTTCCTTCTATTACTTATTTTGCATCGTACCAAGTTTCACCATAACTAGACTCTACACTTAAAGGTACAGATAATTCGAGAGCATTATCCATGATGTCTTCTACAAATGGTTTAAATGCTTCTAGTTCCTCTTCAGGTACTTCAAAAATTAATTCATCGTGCACTTGTAATAATAATTTAGCATTAAAGGCAGTTTCTTTCATTTTATTAGAAAATTGAACCATAGCTAATTTGATAATATCAGCTGCACTACCTTGAATAGGTGTATTCATTGCTGTTCTTTCAGCAAAACTTCTTAAATTAAAGTTTCTATTCGTAATATCTGGCGTATATCTACGTCTATGAAGCAATGTTTCAACATAACCTTTTTGTTTAGCATCTTGAACAATAGTATCCATATATTCTTTTACTTTAGGAAAACTATCTAAATAATCATCTATAAACTTCTTAGCAGCTTTTCTCGTAATGCCTAGACTTTGGCTTAAACCATAATCACTGATGCCATATACAATACCAAAGTTTACTGCTTTTGCTTGTCTTCTCATATTCGACGTTACTTCATCTTTATCTACGTTAAACACACGCATTGCAGTAGTTGTATGAATATCTTCATTTGCAGTAAAGGCTTCTTTCATATGTTCGTCACCAGTTATATCAGCTAAGACACGCAATTCAATTTGTGAATAGTCGGCAGCGAATATAACGTGATTTTCTTTGCTAGGACGAAATGCTTTTCTAATCTTTCTGCCTTCTTCTAGTCTTATCGGTATATTTTGTAAGTTAGGTTCTATTGAACTTAATCTACCAGTTTGAGCCAATGTTTGGTTAAATCTCGTGTGAATTTTACCTTCAGAAGTAATCATTTTTTGTAAACCTTCGATATAAGTCGATTGCAACTTAGCAAGTTGTCTATACACTAAAATATCTTCAATAATTGGGTGTTCATTTCTTAATTGTTCTAAAACATCAACTGCTGTAGAGTACCCAGTCTTTGTTTTTTTAATAATAGGTAATTTTAAATCTTCAAATAATACGACACCTAACTGTTTAGGTGAATTTATATTAAATTCAGTTCCAGCATGACTGTGAATTTGTTCAATTAATTTATCAAGTCGTGTTTTTAAGTCTTCTTGCATTTCTTTTAACGTCTCTTTATCGACTGTAATACCGATATGTTCCATTTCAGCTAACACTCTAGCTAATGGCAACTCTAAATCATCATGAAGACTAAATTGATCTCTTTCTTTGAGCAATTCAATCATTTTTTCTTTTGACTCATATATTGCAGTCACTTTTTTGGCAATACTTTCAAAAAGAAATTCGTTTTCAGGAACATGCAATTTCTTACCTTTGCCATATATACTTTCATCGTTAGGTACGTAATAAACACCAAATTCTGATACAACAGAATAAATATCTTCAATTGTTCTTGAAGGATCTAATATATAACTCGCTAACATCGTATCAAATTGAATGCCATTCACTTTAATACCTAATCTTTCACACAATATAATCGTCTTTTTAGCATCATAAACTGAAAAATGAACATTTTCATTTTCTAACCAAGCATGTAATGCTTTATTTTCTTTTAATTCTTCTGCCGAAACAACATAAGCTTGATCGTTAGCATGAATCGCAAAGCCAAGAACATCAGCTTTTAAATAGTTATTTTCATTAGTTTCAAAATGTATAGCAGCTTCAGTAATATTTTCAAAATCAAAATCATTTAAATGTTCTTGATATTCTATTACGCGATCATCATAAGCTTCAGTACTTGCATCCATTTGATCAAGCAACTGTTTGAATTCTAAAGTTTTAAATAGTTTAATCTTTTCTTCATCGTTATCGTCAGTTAACTTTAAGTCTTCTATCGTTACTTCTATTGGACTATCTCTATTAATTGTTGCAAGCTCTTTACTTAGCTTCGCATTATCTTCATTATCTATAAGTTTTTCTTTCATTTTAGATGTTTTTAATTCATCAATATTTTGATAAACACCTTCTACTGTTTCATACTGTTTCAATAATTTAATAGCAGTCTTTTCTCCAATTCCAGGAACACCAGGAATATTATCAGACTTGTCTCCCATGAGACCTTTCATATCAATAATTTGGTTTGGTACTAAACCATCATATTTTTCCGCAATAAAATCAGGCGTATAATGATCAATGTCAGTTACACCTTTTTTAGTATAATAAATCGTTACATTTTCACTCGCTAACTGTGTTAAGTCACGATCACCCGTAATAATGATTGTCTTTAAATTTTTCTCGTCAGCTTGTTTAGAAAGTGTACCAATGATGTCATCCGCTTCATAATTTTCTAACTCATAATGTTTAATATGATAGCTCTCTACCAACTGACGGATATATGGTAATTGGCTTCTTAATTCATCAGGTGTCTTCTCACGACCACCTTTATATTCGCTATACATATTATTTCTAAACGTTGTCTTCCCTGCATCAAACGCAACCATGAAATGCGTAGGCGCCTCTTCTTTTATAATTTTATCTAAAATCATCGTAAAGCCGTAAATTGCATTTGTATAAACGCCTGCTTTATTTGTTAATAAGGGCAATGCAAAAAACGCTCTAAATGATAAACTATTACCATCGATAAGTACCAATTTTTCCACTGTAGGATACCTCCATCACTATATTGATTTCATTTTATCATATCTCACACTATAATCAGATTGTTTAGCATAAAATAAAAAAAGCGAAATACACATGTATTTCGCTCAATCATCAAAATGAAGGGGTCTATATTTATTCTATCTATCAATGATTAATTCAGTATGAATAGATTGTAAATTTTGTATGAAGATTATTCGTTAAATAGCTTCACGATAAAATGAGAACCTTGTCCAACTTCTGATTCCACTTTAATTTGTCCATTGTGTGCTTCAATTATATGCTTTGTAATCGATAATCCAAGTCCTGTTCCACCTGAATCTCTACTTCTTGCTTTATCCACTCTATAAAATCTTTCGAATATTCGTTTTTGTTCATCTTCTGATATTCCGATACCATTGTCTTGAACTGAAATAATTTGTCCATCTCCTACATCCTTAACCGTTAAGATGATTTGGCTTGATCTCGGTGAATAACTAATAGCATTTGATAATAAATTAATCATAACTTGTGTCATTTTATCTTTATCACCTAATGAAACAACATTTTGATCTATTTTGTTAACCAATTCTATATCTTTTTTCGTTGCAACGGTTGAAACCGTATTTATGGAATGTTCAGCTATTTCTGTTAAAGATATAGGTTCTTTAGGTATTTCGTCATTTTGTTCTATTTTTGACAAATCTAATAAATCTTGAACAAGCGATTGAATCCTATTAGACTCATCAAGCATAATATTTAAGAACATATCTAATGATTCTGGATCATTTTTTGCACCGTCCAACAATGTTTCAGCAAACCCTTTTATAGATGTGATAGGTGTACGCAATTCATGAGAAACGTTAGCAACAAAATCTTTTCTCATATGCTCTAATTTTTTCAATTTTGTTATATCATGCATAACAACTACTAAACCTAACAAGTTTCGTTTTTTTCTAGATAATACAGGTATAACTGAAACTTCGAAGAATTTATTGTGAACATTGTTAATATAGAGTTCAACTTGTTCAAACATAGGTTTTTCTAATTTTAATGCCTCGTTCATCATTTGTGTGATTTCAACGTTTGGCATAACATCTTTAAACAGTTGACCTTCAGCATTTCTTACTCTATCAAATAAATCATGATACGTTTTGTTCGCAATGACGATTACGCCTTCTCTATCTACCATCAAAGTGGCACTAGGTATATTTTCTAATGTTGTTTCTAATCTATTTCTTTGTAATTTTTGTTCATTATTTAAATCGTCTAAAGTTCTAGCAAGTTCGTTTGTATTAATAAACAATTCTTTAGTTTCTTTAACATTACTTTCAGGAACTCTAACTCGATATTTTCCAGACGCTAATAATTTTGTGGCATATGTCACTTCTTTAATTGGATGAATATAAGATGTATTGATATACCTAACTACGAAATATATAAGTGGTAACGTAAAGAATAGGACAAGCAATAAATACTTCCAAATATCTTTTTGAATAATGGATATAGTGTCAGTATGTTTAGCTATAGCTATAGTATAATCACCATATTTTTTAGCAAACATAACTTCAGAATCTGTTTTATCAACAGCAAAATACTCATCAAAAGTTTTTGCATCTGAAAGTGCTTGTTCTTTTTCATTTTTAAATAGTTTTGTATCAACATTATTAGAATGGTAAATCATTTTATCATTTTTTTCTAAAATAATATCTTGATTAAACACATCTAATATTTCATCTATATTTTTCGGATTTTTTTTAGCAATATCATATATATTTTTAGATTCAGTCTTTAATGATTTTTGTTGCTGTTTAGAAATTAAATCATAACTAGAATTATGTAGGAAAAACCCTAATATAAGAAAACTTACAACAGTGACCGTTGTAAGTATAATTAATAATTTATTATAAAATTTAATCATTGTTCTTTGGTCTTTCTAACTTATAGCCTAAACCCCTAACTGTTTTAATAAATTGAGGTTGTTTAGGGTTTTCTTCAAGTTTATCCCTCAAATGACTAATATGTACGTCGACTATTCTAGAGTCACCAGCAAATTCATAATTCCACACTGAATTTAACATATGCTCACGTGTTATGACACGACCTTGTCTTTCTATTAGATAAAGTAAAAGTTCAAATTCTTTCGGTGTTAATTCTAATAATTCTTCGTTTCTGTATACTTCGAAAAAGTCAGGTCTAATTCTAATAGATCCCAAAACAATATCTTCATCGTCATCTGAGTTACGGCTTTCAACTAGACCGACACGTCGTAAAATAGCTTTAACACGTGCAACCACTTCACGAGGTGAAAAAGGTTTCGTCATATAATCATCTGCACCTAATTCTAGACCTAATACTCTATCAAACTCGTCATCTTTTGCAGTAAGCATTAAAATAGGAACTTGATTTTTATCAGAACGAATCGTTTTACATACTTCAATTCCGTCTTTCTCAGGTAACATGACATCTAATACGACTAAATCAGGTTTCTCTTCGTTCACTTTCTCTAATGCTTGAACACCATCATAAGCTACGATTACTTGGTAACCAGCTTGTTCTATATTATATTTCAGCAATGTGACGATTGATTGTTCATCGTCTACTACCAATACTTTTTGTGACATGCAAGGTCCTCCTTAAGCGATTTAATACAATTATAACTTAAATTATTAAAAAAATAATGCATATTTAGAGAACTTTACAAAAAGTTAACACTATCTACACATAAAGGCCGGTTCTTTACAGAACCAGCCTTTATCTTATTGTTTATTGCAAAATATCTCTAACAGTTTTGACGGATTCTACAGATTCGTCCAATAACTGTTTCTCATCGTCAGTTAAGTCTAATTCAATAATGCTTTCTATACCGTTGGCACCTAAAACTGTAGGTACACCTAAATATATATCTTCGTAGCCATACTCACCTTCTAAATAAGCTATTGATGGCAACACTCTTTTTTGATCTTTCAAAATTGCTTCAGTCATTTCTATTAAAGCTGCACTAGGCGCATAATATGCTGAACCATTTCCTAGAAGGTTTACGATTTCAGCGCCACCTTTTCTAGTTCTATCTACGATCTCTTTAATTTTGTCTTGAGATAATAATTTTTCTAATGGCACACCACCAGCTGCAGAATATCTGATTAGAGGCACCATTGTATCTCCGTGTCCACCTAATACAAAACCTGTAACGTCTTTGACAGATAAACCTAAAGCTTCTGCAACAAACGTTCTAAATCTAGCAGTATCTAATACACCAGACTGACCGATAACGCGTTCTTTAGGGAAACCTGATGCTTTATATACAGTATACGTCATCGCATCTACTGGATTTGTTAATACTAAAATAATCGTGTTAGGCGAGTATTTCACAATCTGCTCTGTTACTGATTTCATAACTTTTTGATTTGTTTGTACTAAATCATCACGAGACATACCAGGTTTTCTCGCTATACCAGCAGTAATAATGACAACATCAGAATCTTTAGTATCTTCATAATTAGATGTACCAATCACTTTAGAATCAAACCCTAAGACAGGTGCACTTTCAGCAATATCGAGCGCTTTTCCTTTAGTTGGATCTTCTGATTGTGGCATATCGACTAGAACAACGTCACCCAACTCTTTTTGAGCTGCAATAAAAGCTGCTGTTGCACCAGTGAATCCCGCTCCTATTATTGATATCTTTTTTCTTGTCATATTGATCATCTCCTTATAATAAAAGGAAGGTTATAAATAACCTTCCTCAATTAACACTATATTATGGTAAATTTTTAATTAATTCGTCAGCAAACTCTGAAGATTTAACTTCAGTAGCGCCATCCATTAAACGAGCAAAGTCATATGTTACTACTTTAGAAGCAATCGTTGCTTCAACAGATTGAGTTATTTTATCTGCAGCTTCTTGCCAACCTAAATGTTCTAACATTAATACGCCACTTAATAATACTGAAGATGGATTCACTTTATCTAAACCAGCATATTTTGGAGCTGTACCATGTGTTGCTTCAAAAATAGCATGTCCAGTTTCGTAGTTAATATTCGCACCTGGTGCAATACCAATACCACCAACTTGAGCTGCTAACGCATCAGAGATATAGTCACCATTCAAGTTCATAGTAGCAACAACATCAAATTCAGCTGGACGAGTTAAGATTTGTTGTAAGAAGATATCTGCAATAGAATCTTTAACAAGTAATTTACCTTCTGCTTCAGCCTTCTCTTGTGCTTTATTCGCTGCATCTTTACCTTGTTCTTCAACAATTTTATCATATTGTTGCCAAGTGAATACACGATCTCCGAATTCACGTTCAGCTAAATCGTAACCCCATTGTTTGAATGCACCTTCAGTAAATTTCATGATATTACCTTTATGAACTAAAGTAAGATTTCTGCGATTATTATCGAACGCATAGTTAATAGCTGCTCTTACTAATCTTTCAGTACCTTCTTTAGAAACTGGTTTAATACCGATACCTGAAGTTTCTGGGAATCTAATGTTTTTAGCTCCCATTTCATTTTGTAAGAAGTCTACAACTTTTTTAACATCATCTGAGCCTTCTTGGAATTCTATACCAGCATAAATATCTTCTGTATTCTCACGGAAGATAACCATATCTGTATCTTCTGGACGTTTCACTGGTGAAGGAACACCTTTAAACCAACGTACAGGACGTAAACAAGTAAATAAGTCTAACTCTTGACGTAAAGCAACGTTTAGTGAACGAATACCTCCACCGATTGGAGTTGTTAATGGCCCTTTAATAGCGATTAAGTATTCTCTAATTGATTCTAAAGTTTCATTTGGTAACCATTCGCCAGTTTCATCGAATGCTTTTTGACCAGCTAAAACTTCTTTCCATTCGATTTTCTTTTCGCCGTTATACGCTTTTTCTACTGCTGCATCTAATACTCTACTTGCTGCATTCCAGATATCTGGTCCGATACCGTCTCCGATAATAAACGGTATGATTGGGTTGTTTGGAACATTTAATACGCCTTGGTTTGTAGTGATTTTTTCTGCTGTCATTATATTATTCCTCCATCTAAATGTGTTATTTATATTATATTAACTATATTACCTTTTTTCAATCGCTTCGTATTTACGGTTGCGTTCACCAGTATATTCAGCTCTTGGTCTCATAATTCTATTCGTTCTGTATTGTTCTAAAATATGAGCTGTCCAACCTGACATGCGGCTAATTGCAAAGATTGGTGTAAATAAATCATGATCAATACCCATGCTGTGGTATACAGTAGCACTGTAAAAGTCAACGTTAGGTAATAAGCCTTTTTCTTCTTTCATGATCTCAGCTATACGTAATGAAATTTCGAATAATTCTTTTTGACCTGATTCGTCCGTTATTCGACGACTCATTTCTTTTAAATATTTAGCTCTAGGGTCTCCGTTTTTGTATACTCTATGTCCAAAGCCCATAATTTTTTCTTTGTTTGCTATTTTTTCTTTAATATAATCATCTGTTTTATCTACAGTACCAATTTCAGTTAACATTTTCATAACTTGCTCATTTGCACCACCATGTAATGGTCCTTTAAGCGCGCCTGCTGCTGCAGTTACCCCTGAATACATATCTGATAATGTTGAAACGGCAACTCTTGCTGTAAATGTAGAAGCATTAAATTCGTGATCTGCATGTAAAATTAACGCTTTATTGAAACCTTCAACTTCAACATCACTAGGAACTTCGCCTTTTAACATATACAAGAAGTTTGCTGCGTATGTTAAGTCTTGTTTAGGTTTCACAATTTGCTTACCTTGTCTTACTCGTGAAAACGACGTTACTAATGAAGCTATTTTCGCTTGAATACGAATTGCACGTTCATAATTAGATTCTTCATCAAACACTTCTGCTTCTGGATCAAAGTGCGCTAAATATGATAATGAAGTACGTAACCCTGTCATTGGGTGAATTTTATCCGTTGCATAATCTTCAAAATGACTATACATTCTTGGATTTAAAGTCATATAATCAAATAACTTCTTGTTCAATTCTTCTAATTCTGCCTTATTAGGTAATCTTAAATTCCAAAGTAAAAACATTACCTCTTCAAACAATGCATTTTCAGTTAGATCATCTATTTCATAACCTGCATAAGTTAATTGATTGTCTATTATTGAACTAATTTGAGTTTCAGAAGCAATGATACCTTCTAACCCTTTTGCTACTTGTGCCATAAATTTATCCCCCTTACTAAATAATTGCCCATATATGTAATGGCTTTCATATTACATTATATATAATTTCTGGTCATTTGTGAATGCGAAGACCTTTGAAACTTTAAAAAAGTTAGTAATTGTATATGAATAAAAATAAACCAATGTAAATTTATCATTTTTATAATATTCATATAATAAATTAAATACGCCTTCAAAACGTGAACAATACAGGATTTTTAAGTTAATTATATCTTACCATATAAATCAGATTTATACATAATTGCTCATTAACCATTCATTTTTATTATTATATATGATAAAAATAATAAATCACTCTTATAACTTATTTATACTCGATTTTAGCTCAATTTTTAATTGCTATTTTCTGACAGTAAGCGCATAATAAAAACATAAAAAATTGAATATGAAAGAAGGTATTTTGATTTATGTCTAACAATTTACAAAGAGAATTAAGCAATAGGCATGTACAGCTTATTGCAATTGGTGGGGCAATTGGTACTGGTTTGTTTTTAGGCGCAGGCGAAACCATTCATTCAGCTGGTCCCTCAATACTACTTACCTATATTATTATAGGATTAATTCTATTTTTATTTATGAGAGCTTTAGGTGAAATACTACTTTCAAATACTGATTTTCACTCATTCGCAGATGTTACGCATACATATATAGGTCCCTTTGCTGGATACGTAACAGGATGGACTTATTGGTTCTGTTGGATTGTTACAGGTATGGCAGAGGTTACAGCAGTAGCAAAATACATAAGTTTTTGGTTTCCAGACATTCCGACATGGATTACAGCATTATTTACAATACTCGTTTTAATGACGATGAACTTAATGACTGCTAAACTATTTGGAGAATTAGAATTTTGGTTTTCAATCATCAAAATTACGACAATCGTAGCATTAATAATTGTAGGTGTTATCATGATTGTCATGGCTTATAACACACCATATGGTACAGCATCTATCACGCACATATGGGACCACGATGGCATCTTTCCAAATGGTATGAATGGATTCTTCCTATCATTCCAAATGGCTGCATTCTCATTTGTAGGAATTGAATTAATCGGTGTAACAGCCGGAGAAACGAAAGACCCTCACAAAACAATTCCTAGAGCGATTAATAGCGTACCTATCCGCATTATGATTTTTTATGTGGGGTCATTAATTATCATCATGTCTATTACACCATGGGATCAAATAGATCCTGCAGAGAGTCCATTTGTTAAATTATTTGGTCTTATAGGCATACCAATTGCAGCAGCAATTATTAATTTCGTTGTGCTTACAGCTGCAGCTTCATCTTGTAATAGCGGTATATTCTCTAATAGTAGAATGCTGTATGGTCTCTCTCAAAATGGACAAGCTAATAAGAGGTTTGGGCAAACAAATAAATCAGGCGTCCCTTATAAAGCAACATTTTTCAGTTGTTTCTTATTAATGATATCTGTTCTTCTAAACTATATGATTAAAGATGCTGGAGAAGTATTTAAATATGTAACTTCTGTATCAACAGTATTATTTTTAGTCGTATGGTCATTGATTATTATTGCTTATATTAGATATCGTAAAATTTCTCCAGAGTTAAATAAATCATCAAAATTTAAATTACCTGGTGGTGTTCCAGTAGCATGGATAACTTTAATCTTCTTTATATTTGTATTCGTACTATTAATGACGAATAAAGTTACTTTAATTGCTATATTGATTACACCTATTTGGTTCATCTTTTTAACTTTGATGTATTTTAATCAGAAGAGAAAAGGGTTTAAACCTCAATAATACAAAACGTCTCATTCCACTGATTTATTCAGTGAAATGAGACGTTATTTTTATAAAATCTTACGATTTTGAAAGTGCATGCTGTATGTTGCAAGACTACCCAAACTAATATGCTGTTTCTTGTATCATTATAGTAAAAAGAGCGTAAATTCTTGAAAACCAAGAATTTACGCTCTTTTATATTAATCTAAGATGTTAATGTCCTAGACGCTTTTATTTTTGATATGAAATTATAGTACGTTAGCATATCCTTCATAAATTTTATGTTGTTTTGGATCTAATGTGATTAATGTGCCATCTACTATTTTTTGACGAGCTTCTTCTACGCCAACGATCGTTGCAACACCTAAGTTAAGTCCAACTACAGCTGCGTGAGATGTTAATCCACCTTCTTCAGTTACAATTCCTTTAGCATTTTCTAAATAAGGAACCATTTCTGCATCAGTTGATTGTGTTACGACGATTGATTCACTTAAATCTTTACCTTTTAAGTCTTCTGCTGAATTAACAACGACAGCTTTACCTACTGTTGAATTATGACCAATTCCTTGACCTTTAGCTAATTCATCACCAACTAAATGTATTTTCATTAAGTTAGTTGTACCCGATTCACCAGTTGGTACACCTGCTGTAATGATGATTAAGTCACCATTATCAACTAATCCAGTATTAACTGCTGTCGAAACTGCATTATTTAATAATTCATCAGTCGTTTGTTTACCTTTTTTAACTACTGGTAATACACCCCATACTAATGTCATATGACGAGCAGTTGTTTCGTTTGGTGTAACTGCAATAATATGTGATTGTGGTCTATATTTAGAGATTGTTTGTGCAGTAGCACCACTTTCAGTAGCAGCAACGATTGACTCTACATTTAAGTTTAAAGCCGTATGTGCAACTGATACACCAATAGCATTAACTAAATTCGTATCGATCATTTTAGAACGATCTGATAATAATTTTTTGTAATCTTGTGCTTCTTCAGCTGCAACTGCGATATTTTGCATAGTACGTACCGCTTCTTCTGGATATAATCCAGCTGCTGTTTCACCAGATAACATAACTGCATCTGAACCGTCATAAATTGCGTTTGCAACGTCACTCGCTTCAGCTCTTGTACAACGAGGATTTCTTTGCATTGAATCTAACATTTGAGTAGCTGTAATAACAGGTTTACCTAATTTATTACATTTTTGGATTAATTGTTTTTGAACCATAGGAACTGCTTCTGGTAAAATTTCAACACCCATATCACCACGAGCTACCATTAAACCATCTGAAACTTGAAGGATCTCATCAATGTTATCGATACCTTCTTCATTTTCGATTTTAGGAATAATTTTAATTGTGTTATTTTCTTTTTCTTCTAAAATTGAACGAATATCTAAAACATCAGATGAACGTCTAACGAAACTTGCCGCAATAAAATCAACATTTTGGTCGATACCAAAACGAATATCACTAGCATCTTTATCAGTAATACCTGGTAGATTTACTTTAACACCTGGTAAGTTAACGCCTTTTTTATTTTTTAATTCTCCTGTATTCTCTACATGACAAACTACATCGCCTGTATTAACGTCAACAGATTTTACAGTTAGTTCAATTAAACCGTCATCAAGAAGAATTGTTGAACCAACTTCAACGTCTTCAGCTAATTTCTCGTAAGTAACAGAAAATGCTTCAGGTGTACCTTCTATTTCAGTTGTTTTAACTGTAACTTCACTACCTTTAGTAAGCTCAATTAAACCATTTTTCATATTATTAGTTCTGATTTCTGGGCCTTTAGTATCTAATAAAATACCAATGTTTTTATTTAATCTTGCACTTACTTTTCTAATTGTATCGATACGACCTTTATGTTCTTCATGACTACCGTGTGAGAAGTTTAATCTCGCAACGTTCATACCTGCAAGCATTAATTTTTCTAACATTTCTTCTGATTCTGATGCTGGACCTATCGTACATACAATTTTTGTCTTTCTCATTTTAAAATGACCTCCGTAAATTTTCTTTATTTAAATAGATAATTGATGCGCTAATTCATACATTTTGTTATCAATACTATGTTCAGCTTGGAATATTTCATCAAAATGTGTGCAAGTTAGCTTGTTTTGCTGGATACCAACTGCTTTTGCACTATCTCCTTGCATAAGCAGTTCCACTGCATATCCACCTAACCTTGAAGCTAACACTCTATCCATACCAGAAGGTGTTCCACCTCTTTGAATATGTCCTAGACATGAAACGCGCGTATCAATGTTGATGAATTTTTTCAACTCTTCACCACATTGATTGCCACTCATAACACCTTCAGCACATACAATAATAGAGTGTTTTTTGCCTCGATCCATACCTTGTTGGATTTTTTCAGCAATTTCTTCAATATCAGCTTTAACTTCTGGAATTAAAATTGTTTCAGCTCCAGCAGCAAGTCCTGACCACAATGCTAAATCTCCTGCATCTCTTCCCATAACTTCGATAATAAAAGTACGTTCATGACTTGATGCTGTATCCCTAATTTTATCAACAGACTCAATAATTGTATTAAGAGCCGTGTCAAATCCGATTGTAAAGTCTGTACCATTTATATCATTGTCGATTGTACCTGGAACACCGATAGTTTGAAGATTTTTAGCTTCTTCACTTAATCTTTGTGCACCTCGGTAACTCCCATCGCCGCCAATAACAACTAAACCTTCAATACCTCTTTTTTCAAGGTTCTCGATAGCTTTAGCACGAACTTCTTTCTCTTTAAATTCTGGACATCTTGCAGAATAAAGGAATGTTCCACCTCTTTGAATCATGTCACCTACTGAACCTAATTCAAGCTTTTCAATATTATCATTTATTAAGCCTAAGTAGCCTTGGTAAACACCATAAACTTCAATGTCATGATAAATAGCTTTACGAACAACCGCACGAATTGCTGCGTTCATCCCTGGTGAATCTCCACCACTCGTCAATACTGCAATTTTTTTCATAAATATACAGACCTCTCTTGTTATATGTTTGTTAATTTAAAAATAACACAAATAATTGCTTGATTCCATTAAAACTACTGTTATTTAAATATGTAAACGTCTTCTTGTACAAAGATTTCAACTTTTGTAATTTTTCAAAAATTGCAAACGCTTAATATTCATTTCTATTATGCATATATACATATAACAAAGAAAAAGAAAAGTCTTGTTAACAAGACTTTTCTTTTTCTAATATATTATTAATCAACATAACTTCCTATATTACGATACTTATTAAAGCGGTCTTCAACTAAACTTTCACCAGTTAAAGCTTTCAGTTCAGATAGATGATTTTCAAGTGACGTTTTAATAAGCGTAGCTTGATTTTCTAAATGTTTATGCGCACCACCAAATGGCTCTTCTACAACTTCATCAACTACACCTAATTTGAATAAATCAGGAGCTGTAATTTTCATCGTCTCTGCTGCCATTTGAGCTAAACCAGAATCTTTCCATAACAATGCTGCTGCACCTTCTGGAGAGATTACGGAATACGTACTATTTTCCAACATTAGTAAACGATTTGTTACACCTAAACCAAGTGCTCCACCGCTTCCACCTTCGCCTATCACGATTGATATAACTGGAACTGATAAAGAAGCCATTTCAACTAAATTTTTAGCGATTGACTCACTTTGACCTCGTTCTTCAGCAGCTTTACCTGGATAAGCACCTTTAGTATCAATAAATGTGATGATAGGACGGTTGAATTTTTCTGCTTGTTTCATAAGGCGTAAAGCTTTACGATAACCTTCTGGATGAGCCATGCCAAAGTTTCGGTAAATATTATCTTTCGTATCTTTACCTCTTTGGTGACCAATAACGGTTACTGGTAAGCCATTGAAATAAGCCAATCCACCTATTAAAGCAGGATCATCTCTAAATGTTCTGTCACCATGTAGTTCTATGAACTCATCAAATATGTATGGAATGTAATCCAAAGTTGTTGGTCGTTCTTGTAACCTAGCAACTTGTACTCTATCCCAAGGCTTTAAATTTTTATAGATTTGTTCTGTTTCTTTAGTTAAAGTCGCTTCTAATATTTCAATTTCATCTGCTAAATTGACACTATGTTTTTCTTGATAAGCTTTTAGTGAAACTATTTTTTCTTTAATTTCTTCTAAAGGTTTTTCAAATTCAAGCATTGTTACTCACCTCGTTATAATGCATCTTAAGAACAGTACTTAAAGTTTTATACATATCTTTACGATGTACAACTTTATCTAGCTGTCCATGTTCTAACAGAAATTCTGCAGTTTGAAAATCATCAGGTAGTTTCTCACTTATCGTTTGTTCAATAATTCTTCTACCAGCGAATCCTATCAATGCTTTTGGTTCTGCAAAATTCAAATCTCCAACTGATGCGAAACTTGCTGAAACGCCACCTGTTGTTGGGTGTGTCATATAAGAAATAAAGAGCAATCCTTTATCGCTATGTCGTTTAATTGAAACGCTTGTCTTAGCCATTTGCATAAGCGAAATAATACCTTCTTGCATTCTAGCGCCACCACTGGCTGTGAATAATACAAAAGGCAAGTTATGTTCTGTACAATAATCTACAATTCTACAAATCTTCTCTCCTACTACTGCACCCATACTACCCATTCTAAATCTAGAATCCATAACACAAATACCATAAGGGATACCTTCTATTTTAGTAACACCTGTTACAACGGCGTCATTTAGACCTGTTTTTTGTCTATCTTTTTCAAGTTTATCTTCATATCCAGGAAATTCTAATGGATTGGAAGCAGTCATACCTACATCAAATTCTTTAAATGCATCTTCATCACTTACAGCTTTAATTCTGTCATGAGCGGTTAAAGAAATATGATGATCACAATTAAAACAAACATTTAAATTTTGTACGAGTTCTTTCGTGTACATAATTTTTTTACATTTGGGACATTTAGTCATAATACCTTCAGGCACGTCATTATCTTTACTGTTTTGAACAGTTACATATTTCTTCTTTTTTTGGTTTCGATTGAACAAGTCTTTAAACATGTCACTATCCCCCTGATCTTATTTACAATTGTCTCTTTCAAATCTATCACTATATTGAGAGAGTAGTTTCCAAATCATATACATAATTTGATTATTATTAGAAGAAACAAGTTCTTCTTTTGACTTCGCTTCAGTAGTACTATGTTCTTCACAAAAGCTTTCTATCATCCATTTAAGCTCATTTATTTCATCTAATTGCGATTCGTTATGAATCAAAAATCTTCCGATTAAATCAAAAAGTTGGTGTTGGTACATATCACTTAAAAATGTACCTTCACCTCTTCTTGTGTGTATCACACCTAAAAGTTCTAAAGCTCTAAGTGCTTCTCTAATACTTGAACGTCCTACATTAAGTGCCTCACTTAAAAATCTTTCAGAAGGTAACTTTTCGCCCACTTGAATATTTTCTTCAACAATAATTGATTGAATTTGTTCAACAATCTTGATTAATCCTTTTTGCTTTTCTTTATCCAATGTGGAGTCTCCTTCCGAAATTATGATAAATCTGCTAATTCATAAGTTTTACGTTCAATTTCATCTAAATCGACTTCGATACGTGCTACACCTGATTCCATACCAGCTTTAGCAACAGCTCTAGCGACATATGGTGCAACTCTCGGATCAAATGGTCCAGGAATAACATAATCAGAACTCAATTCGTCTTCTGAAATTAAATTAGCGATCGCCTCAACTGCAGCACGCTTCATTTCTTCGTTAATATGAGTTGCTCTAATATCTAAAGAACCTCTAAAAATGCCAGGGAATGCTAATACGTTGTTAATTTGATTTGGAAAATCTGAACGTCCAGTACCAATTACTTTTGCACCAGCTTCTTTTGCAATATTAGGCATAATTTCAGGAACTGGATTAGCCATAGCAAATATAATTGGGTCTTCTGCCATAGTCTCAACTAAATCTTTAGTGAGGGCACCTTCAACTGATACGCCTACAAAAACATCAGCATCTTTAATCACATCTTCTAATTTTCCTTCGACGTTATCTTTGTTTGTCCATTTAGCTACGAAATCTTTTGTTGGATTCATTCCATATGGTCGTTCCTCATAAATTGCACCTCTGGAATCACACATAATCATATTTCTTACGCCATAACTATATAATAATTTTATAATCGCGATACCGGCAGCACCAGCACCATTTAAAACAACTTTTATATCGGATAATTTTCTGTCAGTAATTTTGAGTGCATTTATTAATCCAGCAACTGTTACAATGGCTGTACCGTGCTGATCATCATGAAATACAGGTATTTTAGTTTCTTTTTTAAGTCTTTCTTCAATTTCAAAACATCTTGGAGCTGAAATATCCTCTAAGTTAACGCCACCATAGTTTGGCTCTAAAAGTTTAACAGTATTCACAATTTCATCTACATCCGTTGTGTTTAACGCAATTGGTATACCATCTACGCCAGCAAAGCTTTTAAATAATACAGCTTTACCTTCCATTACTGGGATACTCGCTTCAGGACCAATATCACCAAGCCCTAATACGGCTGTTCCATCAGTTATAACTGCAACAGCGTTAGATTTCATCGTGTAATCATATACTTTGCGTACATCTTCATGGATATCTTTACAAGGTTCAGCTACTCCTGGTGAATAAGCAAGACTTAATTCTTCTTTGTTTGTAACTTTAACTTTTGCGTAAACGCCTAATTTACCTTGTTTTTCTTTATGCATATATAAAGCATCGTCTCTTAATGACAAAATAATCATCCCTTCATAATATGTATCTATCCTATTATTATACATGAAATTTTATTATTTAAATTAAAAAATTCTCCACAGTGGTCAGACCACCATGAAGAATACTATATCATACATTATTTAATTAATAAAGACTATAAAAGACGCACATTTTCATATCCTACTATATTAATAAATTCTTCAAAATTACCCTTGTTTAAATTTAAATATCCAAGTGATTTTGAAGTATAATTATCATCATTAAAGTATGTGACTTTAATATCACTCGCCTCTGAACGTGTTACCCATTCATCAAGCGTGGTAATATTTCGAACGACAACTTCTTTTGTCGTTTCTAATTTTTGTTGCTTAAATGCGTCTAAAGTTTCAATACCATTTATGATAATTTGAGTTTTGCCATTTCTTTTCTCAAACTTACCTCTAATAATAATCGGCACATTTGTAATTTCAGTTGATTCAATCAGTTTATACGCATCAGGGAATATGACACCTTCCACTTCATTGACACCATCTATTAAATTGACAAAAGCCATATTTTGACCCTTTTTAGTTCTGATTTTTCGTAATGAAGATATCATGACCAACATAGGTACTTTATCATTTTGTATGCCAATTGGATAAATGGATAAGTATTGATGTTGCTTAAATAAAGAAAGTATTGGATGCTCTGTTGCATAAAATCCTAAATACTCTTTCTCATATTCACTTTTCATGAGATCAGGCATTTCTTCAACTTCTTTAAATTCTTTTTTTACATTCAATCCTAATTCAGCAAGTAAATTATTGGCATCTCCAACTGATTCACTCCTTTCATATATATCGTCAATCGACTGAAGCATAGTAGCTCTAGTTTGGCCAAAATCATCTAATGAACCAGCATAAATCAGTGCTTGTATCATCTTTTTGCTTTTCACTTTACTAGGTAGCCTATGGACGATATCATACATATCTTTATACTGACCATTTGTCTTTCTTTCATCAACGATACTTTTAACACTTTGATAACCGACGCTTTTTATAGCACCAAGTGATGTGTAAATACCGTCTGAAGTAGCTTTATAGAACCATTCACTATGATTAATTGATGGTGGATAAATTTTAACACCAATTCTTTTTAATTCAGTAACCATCTGTTCTGTTTTCACTTCGTTACCTACTACATTCGACAAGATAGCAGCGTAAAAATATGTCGGATAATGGACTTTTAAAAATGTCATAATGTAAGCTATTTTACTGTATGCAACAGCATGCGCTTTCGGATAACCATAGTCAGCAAATTTAAGTATTAAATCAAATATTTTAATTGCTGTGGATTCCTCGTAACCTCGTTTTATATTTCCATTAACGAAATGCTTTCTTTCATTTTCTAATGCCGCTCTATTTTTCTTACTCATCGCTCTTCTTAAAATATCCGCTTCACCATATGAAAAACCTGCGAACTTACTCGCAATCTGCATAATTTGTTCTTGATAAATAATAACACCATAAGTTGATTTCAAAATACTTTCTAAATCAGGATGTAAATATTCGATTTTTTCATTTTGTCTACGTCTCTTAATATATGTCGGAATTTCTTCCATTGGACCAGGTCTATATAAAGAAGTTACAGCGACGATATCTAAAAAATGATCAGGCTTTAATCTTTTTAATACACTTCGCACACCTTGAGACTCAAGTTGGAATATACCTGTCGTTTCCCCTTTTGATAAAAGTTGAAATACTTTAGGATCGTCAAAAGGTATTTTTTCAATATCAACGCTTTGCTTTTCTTGATATTTAACTTGATTAACAACTTGCTGGATGATGGATAAATTTCTCAATCCAAGGAAGTCTATTTTCAACAAACCAATTTTTTCAGTCTCTGTCATTGTCCATTGTGTTAACACACCTGTATCACCCATCATGGTAGGTATAAACTGATGTAATGATTGATCATTTATAATAATACCCGCGGCATGTGTAGAAGTATGTCTAGGTAATCCCTCAAGCTGTTTGCTAAGTTCAAACCACTTTTCATGTAAATGATTTTGACTAACAAATTGTTGAAATTCCTCATTCTCATATGCTTCATCTAAAGTAATGCCGAGTTTATGAGGTATCAATTTTGAAATATAATTTAACGTTGCATCATCAAATTGGAGTATTCTTCCAACATCTCTAGCAACCGCTCTTGCTTGTAAGTGACCATATGTAACTATCCCTGCTACACGATTATCTCCATACTTTTCTTGAACATATTGAATGACTTTATCTCTTTTTGTATCTTGAAAATCAATATCAATATCAGGCATTGTTACACGTTCAGGATTTAAAAATCGTTCAAATAACAAATCAAATTCTATAGGGTCAATAGTTGTTATATTTAAAATATAACTCACAAGAGAACCACCCGATGATCCACGTCCAGGACCAACAAGTACACCTTGTTCTTTCGCATATTGAATTAAATCACTAACAATTAAAAAGTAATCTGCATACCCCATTGAAATAATGATGTCATATTCATATTTTAATCTTTTTTCATATACTTCATTAAACTGGGGATATTTTTCTTTGTTAATTAAGAGCAATTCCCATAGATAGTCATTACTCGTCTTATTCTCTGGTGTTTTAAACTTTGGTAATAAATCTTGGTGATATGTAATTTCAACATGACACTTTTGCGCTATTTCATCACTGTTTTGGATGTAATCGTCTGCAACATCGAGTGCGGCTATCTCATCGTTCGTTAAAAAATGGTGGTTCAAATTTTTATTAAAGTCACTCATTGTTAACTTTTCATTATTTTTAATAGCTTTTAACCCAATCAAACTATCTCCATCATTTTGATTTAAATATAGCGTAGATTTTATATAGACGTTTTTATGCATTGAATCAACTGTAGAATCATGAGAAAGGTATTTATCTTCATCATCTATACTAATGGCGTTGAATAAATAAGCATTATCTGGGCCAAGATGTTTTGCAATAATGATTAATCCTTCTGAATAAGTATTTAACCATTCAACAGGTGTTGAGAAACGCTCTTTTATAGATAAGGCTGACGATAGCTTAATGAGGTTATGATAACCAATATTATTTTTGGCTAATACAACACATTCAACTTGATTAAGTTGGTCATCTAAATATATCGTTAAACCAAAAATCGGTTTTATATTTTCTTTGATACATTCATCATAAAATTGTAATGCGCCGTGCATGACATTTAAATCTGTTAAAGCAAGCGCTTGATAATTTTCATTTTTAGCTTTTTTTACGACATCCGAAATTCTAATGCTTGAATTTAACAAATCATAAGACGAATGAATATTTAAATGACTTACCATGCGCTATACCTCCTATATTTCAGATTTAATGTCAGCTGCTAATGCTTCAAATTCTTCCCAACTATACACTGATGCGCCAGAAGCATTAGGGTGTCCTCCACCGTTATACTTAGCAGCTATATGATTAATTTGAATACCCTTAGAACGGATTCTACATCTAATTTCTTTACCTTCATCTACTGCAAACACCCAAGCTTTAAGTCCTTTAATGTCTGAAACAGTATTAACAAATAATGATGCTTCGTTAGGTTTTAAATCAAATTGTTCAAGAATGTCTTTCGTAATTTTAATAGAACAAAAACCTTCGCCATCGTATTTGAAGTTTTGAAGTATATAACCTTGAAAATGTAATAACTCAGGATCACGTTCGCTTAATTGATTGAGTAGTTTATTGCGTTCAAATTCTTTAGTCATTAATTGAGCGGCTACTTCCATCGTATGTGTCGTCGTATTGTCGAATAAGAATCTTCCAGTGTCACCGACGATACCTAAATATAATACTCTACTTGCACGTTCACTTACGTTTGAATCATTCAAATTCCACGCTGTATTTAAATCAAATATCATTTCACTTGTAGATGATGCACTTGTATTCACGAAATTAATGTCCGCATATGAATCAACTGGTGGATGATGATCAATTTTAATTAATGCTTCACCTGTACTATAGCGCTCATCGTCAATTCTAGGAGCGTTAGCCGTGTCACATACGATAACTAATGCGTCATGATAAGTATCATCAGATATATCATCTAACTCACCTATAAACTCCAACGTAGGTTCCGATTGTCCGACTGCGTATATTTTTTTCTCAGGGAAAGTATCTTGTAAAATATATTTCAATCCTAATTGTGAACCGTAAGCATCAGGATCTGGTCTCACATGTCTATGTATAATAATTGTTTCGTATTGCTTAATTTTATTTAATATTTCTTCCATTGTTATCCTTCTTTCTATATATTTACTTATATTTTATTAATTGATATAATTCGACTTGGTAGGAGGAATCGAAAATGTCACCTGAAATTATGTCTACATTCGTTGCTTTAGCAGTAACAGTCATGATACTAGCTTTAATATTTGCTATTTTAAATCTTGCTCGTTCACTTAGAACTAAGCGCGACGTTAGAAAAGCTTATCATAAAGCTCGCTCAAGGTTTTATTTTGGTATATTTATGATTGCATTTGCAGTTGACCAAGTATTGTTATTTCCAACTTTAGTAACGTATATTATTGTTTTAGTATTATTATTCTTTGGTATTTTGAATATGATTTATGGTTATAAAGCGAGCAAATACTTTAAAGGTAACTTACCCATCGAAAATAAAGCATGGGAAGAGTTCGAACAACAAAAGCATAAATAATACATTTAAAAGCGTTATTATAACGCTTTTTTATTTTTCGAGAATTTGACACATGAGCAACGCTTTAGCTACAGTCGCACTTCCACTCACCATCGTTACTTCAAATTTCGCGAACAACCGACCTATATCTAATGTCGTAACCTTAACTTCTACATCATCATCAATTTGTACGGTTTTTAAATAATATATATCTATATGTTCAATCATAAATTCTGATTTTTTCATTTTCCTTATTTCATAACGCAAAGCTTCTTCTATAACTGCGAGGTATACTGATTTCGTCATCATCCCAAACTGATTTGTCAGTTGAGGAGAAATGTTTACAACAACGTTATCATTATTCATCGTTATTTGTTTTGCAATTTGATCATGAATCGTTTCACCGATTTGTGGCTGTCTACTCATTAACTGCATCGTTTTTAATACACCTTCTCTTGAAATGATACCAATTAATTCTTTAGAATTTGAAACAACCGGTAATAATTCAATACCTTCCCAAATCATTAAATGTGCACATGTCGCAATAGTTGTATTCAAATGTGCAACTATTGGTGTTTTAGTCATTAATGTTTTAACACTTTTATCTGGCTCTTCATTTACAATATCTTTACTCGTTAAAATACCAACAACTTTCGTTTCATTATCAACTATAGGAAAACGAGTATGTGAAGTAAGCTGTGATAATTCATTCCAATCTTTAACTTTTTGTGTGTCATCAAGATAAGATGTGGATTCTATCGGTATCATAATATCTTCAACCATGAGTATTTCTTTTTTAATCATTTGGTCATATATAGCTCGGTTAATTAAATTTGCCACTATAAAGGTATCGTAATTTGATGAAATAATGGGCAGTTCATATTCATCAGCATATTCAATGATTTCCTCGTTTGCTTCAAATCCTCCAGTGATAAGTACAGCAGAACCTCTTTTTAAAGCTTCCATTTGCACATCAGCTCTGTTACCAACTATAAGCAAAGTGTTCTTCGTTAAATATTTTACAACATCATTGAGCTCCATCGCACCTATTGCGAATTTGGATAGCGTTTTATATAAACCTTGCTTTCCACCTAATACTTGTCCATCTACTATTTTAACGATTTCGTTAAACGTTAAATTTTCAATTTGCTCTCGAGTCTTGCGTTCAATTCTAACAGTACCTACTCTATCGATTGAAGCAACAAGTCCTTGGTTATCCGCTTCTTTTATTGCACGATAAGCTGTTCCTTCTGATACATTTAAATCTTTTGCAATCTGCCTGACAGAGATTTTATGTCCAACAGATAACGACTCAATGTACTTAATAATTTGTTCATGTTTCGTCATGTTTATACCCTCTATCAAATTTTAATGAATTACTTACTATTATACATTCTTAAGCACTTAAATGATATGTTTACAAAAGAAAAATGACTGCTTATATAAGCAGTCATTTTGGATATCTCAGACTGTCAACAAAGTCACTTAAAGTGAACTTGTTGACGATTTTTTAGTAAATGGCATGATATGTTTTAAAATCTACGATTTTGTTCGTGCATGCTTGCCTAGGGGTATGGCTCGAGCCTGTAGTCTCTCACTCATACTATTCCCCTGGGCGTCAGCACTTTACAAAATCGTGGAGAATAGTATAAAGATTTATTGCTATTTATCATGTGGACCTTCACTTGATAAATTCAAAATAAAATTTAACATAGAATCAACTCCTAAATAAAATTTAATCATTTTTATAATATGATTTGCTAATATTCGGTATTTTTTTAGCGCTGACTCCTGCGGGAACAGCATGATTCGAAGACTACAGGCTGAGAACATGCCCGCGGAAAGCATGCGCATAAAAAAATGCCAGCAAAGTCTAAAACTTTATCGACACTCTGTGATATGTTTACAAAAGAAAAATGACTGCTTTTATAAGCAGTCATTTTGAATATCTATATTATAATTCAACGTATTCACCAGGTTTTAAAATACTTACTTCCGCTTCGGTTACAGCTTTTTCAAAATCTTTTGGATCTTGTTTAATATAATCGAAAGTATCATAGTGTATCGGAACGACTTTTTTAGGTTTAATAAACTCATTAATTGCATAACTAGCATCGTCAATTCCCATTGTGAAATTATCTCCAATCGGAATAAAGCATAAATCTACTGGATGTCTGTCAGCGATTAACTTCATGTCACTAAATAACCCAGTATCTCCTGTGTGATAAATGGTACCAGCTTCCGTTTCTAAAACAATACCAGTTGGCATACCTAAATATACAATTTCACCATTCTCTTCTGTGAAACTATTACTATGAAATGCTTGTACATATTTAACTTTACCGAAATTAAATTCAACGTTACCACCAATATTCATTGGATGTACGTTTTCAAGACCATGTTTATTTGATAAATAATCAAGTGCTTCTGGTAACGCAATTACTGTTGCACCAGTTCTTTTTGCAATACTTGCCGTATCACCTAAATGATCTCCGTGACCATGAGTTAAAATGATATAATCAACTTCTACTTCATCTGCCTTTAAATCCGACAGTGGATTTCCTGTAATAAATGGATCCACAATCACTTTATATCCTTTACTTTCAAAATAGATTACTGATTGTCCATGAAATGATACTTTCATGAATCTCCCTCCTCACATTGTCTTTTCCGTATATTATATACCCTAAATTTGAATTAATGAATCAAGAAGTCTAAAATAATATTGTAAGAAAGAGAACTGGGAGGCAAAATTATGAAACGTAATGAAATCACAACATTTTTAAATGAAAAAGGTGCTGATGCAGCATGGATAACAACACCATTAAACATATTTTATTTAACGGGATATTTATCAGAACCTCATGAACGTCTATTTAGTTTATTAATTAGTAAAGATGGCGATGAAACTTTATTTTGTCCAAAAATGGAAGTTGAAGAAGCTAAAAATGCTGGGTTTACAGGCAATATTGTAGGTTATTTAGATACTGAATCAGCTTTTGATTTAATCGATCAGCAATCTTATAAAACATTCGCAATTGAATCTGAGCACTTATCAGTAAAAAGACTTCGCGAAGTTGAAAAAGCTTTTAATGTAGAAACAATCATTGATATTGACCAAGTAATGAAAGACATTAGAAATGTTAAAGCAGATAATGAAATTGAATTGTTACAAGAAGCGGCTAAGTATGCAGATTTAGCTATTCAAGCTGGTGTAGATAAATTAGAAGAAGGCGTAACTGAAATCGAAGTATTAAACCACATTGAAACAACAATGAAACAACATGGCATTTCTAAAATGAGTTTCGATACTATGGTGCTATTTGGAGATCACGCAGCTGCCCCACACGGTACACCTGGAGATAGAACATTAAACAACAATGAATATGTACTCTTTGATTTAGGTGTCATTTATAAAGGTTATTGTTCTGATATAACGAGAACAGTTCCGTTTGGTACACCATCAGATAAAGCTAAAGAAATATACAATATCGTACTTGATGCTAATAAACAAGCTATAAAAATGATTAAACCTGGCGCTAAAATTTCAGATTGCGATAAAGTAGCAAGAGACATTATAAGCAATGCTGGATACGGTGAATACTTCCCTCATCGACTTGGTCATGGACTTGGATTAAGCGTTCACGAATTCCCTGACATTTCTAGTACAAATGCAGATGAATTCAAAGAAGGAATGGTATTAACGATTGAACCTGGCATTTATGTTCCTCGTGTTGCTGGCGTTAGAATTGAAGACGATATTGTTGTAACTAAAGATGGTCATAAAATTTTAACGAGTTATCAAAAATGATCAAAGAATCTTGTGTAGAAACAATCTCTCAAATTGAGCACGCTATTAAAAATGGTGCAAATAGAATAGAGCTATGTGACAACCTATCAGTAGGAGGAACAACGCCAAGTTACGGTATAGTTAAAATCGCAGTAGAAATGTGTCATCAGAACAATGTAGAAGTCGCAATTATGATTAGACCACGCGGCGGAGATTTCAACTATAGCTACTTTGAATATGAAGTTATGAGACAAGATATTATTCAGCTAAAGGAATTAAATGTAGATGCATTTGTATTTGGCTGCTTAGATGAAAACGGACGCTTAGATGAATGGAAAATGAAAGCTTTAAAAGAAACATCTGGCAACGTTCCAGCCGTTTGTCATATGGCATTTGATACAATTAATCCTTACAATCAGCTTAAATCATTAGATTGGTTAATTAATCAGCAATTCGAACGTTTATTAACACATGGAGGACCAAGTGAAAGTTCGATATTTGATAATCTAAATCATCTTGGCAAATTGTTAATTCACTCTAAAGGAAATATCACAATCATGCCAGGTGGCGGATTAAATAGAGATAACCTATCAACACTTGTAGAAGACATCCCTTTCGATGAAGTACACGGTACACAAATCGTATAGAATTGCTAACATCCATAACTATTCGTTTACAAATCTTGCGATTTTGAAAGTGCATGCTTGCCTAGGGGTATGGTTCGAGCCTGTAGTCTCTCTCTCATACTATTCCCCCGGGCATCAGCACTTTACAAAATCGCGAGGAATAATTAAGTAAAATTAGGATTACAATGTTCAGTGAGCGATTCGGACGAAATCTAAAGTAAATAAATTGGTTTAACTTTAATGGCTACCAAATTTAATCATGATAATAAAAAGAGCGTAGATTCTTAAAAAATAAGAATTTACGCTCTTTTATATTAATCTAGGTTATTTATGTCTAGACTTTGTTTTATTTTAATACTTCTTGATAAGGTGTATATTCTTTATCAAATGCTTTCGCTACTTCTTCATAAGTTAATTTACCATGAATCGTATTTAAGCCTTTTGCTAAAGCTTCGTTATCTTGACAAGCTTTCACATAGCCTTTGTTTGCTAGTTGAATTGCATATGGTGTAGTTGCATTGTTTAATGCAATTGTAGATGTTCGAGGTACAGCTCCAGGCATATTAGCAACTGCATAATGAACAACACCGTGTTTAACGTAAGTTGGATCATCATGTGTTGTAATTCTATCTGATGTTTCGAATGAACCACCTTGGTCAATTGCGATATCTACTAATACTGAACCTGGTCTCATTTTTTTAACCATATCTTCAGTTACAAGCTTTGGTGCTTTTGCTCCTGGAATAAGTACTGAGCCAATTACTAAATCACTTTCCACTACTGCTTCTTCAATATTTAATGGTGATGACATCATTGTTTGTACACTAGAACCAAATAAATCATCTAATTGTTGTAAGCGTGTTGGATTTAAATCGATAATCGTTACATCTGCACCTAGACCAACTGCCATTTTAGCTGCATTTGTTCCAGCTTGACCGCCTCCGATTATTGTCACTTTGCCTCGTTTAACACCCGGAACACCCGATAATAGTATACCAATTCCACCATTAGTTTTTTGAAGAAATTGAGCGCCGATTTGTGTCGACATTCTACCTGCAACTTCACTCATTGGAGCTAATAATGGTAATGAACGATCGCTTAACTGTACAGTCTCGTATGCTATTGATGTCACTTCTTTTTCTAACAATGCATTTGTCAAAGATTCTTCTGCTGCTAAATGTAAGTATGTAAATAAAATTAAATCCTTTTTGAAAAATTGATATTCTTCTTTAAGTGGTTCTTTAACTTTCATAACCATATCTACATTCCACGCTTCTTGTTGGTTAACAATTTCTGCGCCAGATTGTTTATAATCTTCATCAGTAAATTGTGAACCAATTCCAGCTTCTGTTTCAACTTTAACCACATGTTTTTGTGCTATTAAACTAGCTACGCCACTAGGTGTTAATGCCACCCTGTTTTCATTATTTTTAATTTCTCTTGGTACCCCTATAATCATTTTACATTCCTCCTTGATTCAATCTTAACGCCACTAATTTGAAAGCGCAATCATTATTATTCAATTTTTATATTATCAATATTTTCTTAATTTTCTAAATCTTCTTACTACATTGATATCTTAACACATTTTTCATAAAGTTGGACAAGAAATTCTATTATTTAAAAGTTTATATTGTTATATTTTCAGAAAATTATGATATAATTAAACAAAAGAACTAGGAGGCGGTTTCAATGTTAAGTTACAAAAATATTTTAATAGCTGTAGATGGTTCAACTGAGTCAGAATGGGCATTCAACAAAGCTGTAGCTGTCGCTAAGCGTAATGATGCTAAATTAACAATCGTCAACGTTGTAGACTCTCGTTCATATGCAAGTGTCGAAGCCTACGATACTCAAATAGTAAATAAGGCAACAAGCTTTGCTGAAAGTTTATTATCTGGATATAAAGAATTTGCTGAAAAAAATGGTGTAAATAATGTAGCAACTAAACTTGAATTCGGTTCACCTAAAACTGTTATTCCAAAAAAATTAGCCGTTGAATTTGATGTAGACCTTATCATGTGTGGTACTTCAGGTTTAAATGCTGTTGAACGATTTATAGTCGGTTCAGTTTCTGAATCAATCGTAAGAAACTCACCATGTGATGTTTTAGTTATTAGAACTGAAACAATGCCTGATGATTTCGAACCAGTTGTAGCTACTAAAGAATTATTCGATGAACATCACGAAGGTAAATAATTTAATACAATTACAAAAAGCGTTCAGCCCATTAAGCTGAACGCTTTTTTATATGCAAACAACTTATTTGTTATCTCCATTTTGATCTTTTGAATTTTGATTATTTTTTTGCTTTTGTTTTCTCGATTGTTCTTTAACGACTCTTCGTGTGACTATTCTAACTAATCGCATTAGCGCTCTTTCTGGTCTCATAAGTACCCTCCTCAATATAGGTATTAATTAGTTATATCCACTCGAATTAACTTTAAACATAAAAAGAGAGCCTCACATTGATATGTGAGACTCTTTTTATTATGCTAATTTACCAAATTTCAATACGTCACGTGCAATGACAACTTCTTCATCAGTTGGAATTACAATAACTTTAACTGGTGAGTGTGGATAGTTGATAAATCCTTCTTCACCGTGTAATCCAGTGTTTAAGCGTTGATCCCAATAAACACCCATAAACTCTAAACCTTCTAATACTTTAGCGCGCACTGTATCAGAGTTTTCACCTACACCTGCTGTAAAGACAATCGCATCTAAGCCGTGCATTCTCGTTGCATAAGAACCCATGTATTTATGAATTCTAGATGCGAATACATCTAATGCTAATTTAGCACGTTCATTACCTTCATTTGCATCTTGTTGAATATCTCTTAAATCACTTGAAGATCCAGATATACCTAGTAGTCCAGATTCTTTGTTAAGAATGTTTAATACTTCTTCTGCATTTTTCCCGGTTTTCTCCATGATATATGGAATTAAAGCTGGGTCAAGGTTACCTGAACGCGTTCCCATTGTAACACCTGCTAATGGTGTGAAGCCCATTGATGTATCTACTGATTTACCACCATCTATCGCTGCGATAGAAGCACCATTACCGATATGACAAGAAATAATTCTAAGCTGATCTAAAGGACGATCTAATAATTCTGATGCTCTTTGTGATACATATTTATGACTTGTACCGTGGAAACCATATTTACGAATACCATAATCTTTATAAAAGTGATATGGCAAACTATATAAATATGATTCTTCAGGCATCGTTTGGTGGAATGATGTATCAAATACAGCTACATGCGGAATATTTGGTAGCAGTTTTCTGAAAGCTTTAATACCCATTATATTGGCAGGATTGTGTAATGGCGCTAAATCCGTTAATGTTTCCATTTCAGCCAATACTTCGTCTGTTACAAGGGCTGAATCTGGGAATAGTTCCCCACCATGTACGACACGGTGTCCTGAACCTTGAATATCATTAATATCATTGATGATATTATGTTCTTTTAATGCATCTAACATAATATTAACTGCAACATCATGATTTTCAATATCTAATGTTTCAGTTATTTTTTCTCCATTTACCGAAATTGAGAAAACTGAATTTTTTAACCCGATACGCTCGATTAGCCCTTTAGTTATAACTTTTTCTTCAGGCATTTCAAATAATTGAAATTTCAAAGATGAGCTACCGGCATTAATTGCTATTATTTTTGTCATTTAGACTTCCTCCTGATAATACTTTTCTATACTATTTAAACACTAATACAGATATGAATCAAGCATTAATACAGTTTATAGAGAATGATTTTCTTTCATCCATTCATCTACTTCAGCTAAAAAGGTTTGCAACTGAGTTTGTGCCTTGAAGTCTGGGATGTTTGCTAGCAATACCTCAACACTCTTAGTATTTCCAGGATCTTTCTTTTGTAAAATTAAGAGTGATTTACGAGATTGTTCTGTTTTAAACAATGAGTTAGGAAAGTTTAAAAATGCTTGCATTTCTGTCTCTGTAGCAATATATTTTTGTAACTGTTTCACTTCTTCGCCTTCAAATAATTTTGTAGGAACAATTAAAAATACATACCCTCCTGGTCGAGTTGCAGTAACTGCTTGCTCTAGCAATAAGTAATGACTATAACTGTGTCCTTCACTAAAGCCTAATTTCATCTCTTTACTGCGTTCATCGACTGGATAATAACCAACTGGTAAATCACCTACTATAACGTCTGCTTCTTCTAATGGTAACGGCATAATGGCATCTTGTGGATATACATCAAATGGTATTTCTAAAAAGTTAGCTAAATGGATGCTCAAACGTTGTAAGACAGGATCCACCTCAACGAGATGATGCATAACCTTTTTCTCTTGATTTTGTTCATTTATAGTTGCACTTAAGTGCCCTGTTCCACTTGCGATATCGACTATATTAAGTTCCTTTTTGTTTTTGTTAAACAAGTTTACGAGATAACTTAATATAAACCCGATAGAATCAGGCGTCATTTGGTGATTTGGCTGAATAACTTCTTCCTTTAATAAGCTTAAATAAGCAAACTGGAAGGCTTTTCTACGCTCTTGTAAAGTAGATTGTTCTAATAAGTCTCTTTGATTAGTATAAATTTCTTCCAAAGCCAAACCTAAGTTTTCAATATAGCTTTGACCATTTTCATCGTGGAGGTCTTTACTTTTTACATCAAGTTTTTCAAATAATACTTCCATTATATTCTTTTCTTCAGTCATAATTGCCCTCTTTCGTATAAAAAGCTGCCCAATGTAATGGACAGCGATTTATGGTTGTTAATTAGTTTAAATTTCTATAAGCTTCTAAAGCTTTATCATAGTCAGGGTGGTCAGTACCTTCACTCACTACTTCAGCATAAACAACTTTATTATCTTTGTCCAAAACAAATACTGAACGCGCTAATAAACGAAGTTCTTTCATGATAACACCAAAGTTTTCACCGAATGATAAATCGCGATGATCACTTAATGTAATAACATTTTCTAAACCTTCTGCTGCACACCATCTTTTTTGTGCGAATGGTAAGTCGTTAGATATTGTTAAAACAACACCATCTTGTTCATTTGCAGCTTCTTCATTAAATTTACGAGTTTGTTGACTACATACTCCTGTATCTATAGAAGGTACGGCACTAATAAGTTTCTTTTTACCTTCATAGTCTTTTAAAGTCTTTTCAGATAAATCATTTGCTAATACAGTAAAATCTGGTGCTACTGAACCTACTGTAACTTCCTTACCTAATATCGTAACTGGTTCATTCTTGAATGTAACTTGCGCCATAAAAAAAGGCCTCCTTAATCTTGATAAATATATTTTATCATGATTAAAGAGACTTTAAAATTCTTTTGATTATAATATGATTATCTTGCTGCCTTTTGGAAGTCATTTCTCAATTGAATATATTTGTTTTTGAGCACAACAGTGTCACCAAAATAGTCGTGTATACCTTTATGTTTTTTAGTAAAAGCAACTACTAAATATGGTAATCCTAACAATGCACCTGAAATGATTCTTCCAATCCATTCTCTAAATAACACATCTGTAAATTTGAGAGGTTTTGCATCTTCACGATAAACACTCAATCCTAAGCACATTTTACCGAGTGTTCCTTTAAACTTGTAAGTCATAAGTACAAAATATAAATAAAATATTAAAGCACTTATGATATTTTCAACACTGAAATATGGTACAAATAAATATTCATCTTGAATGTTCGTTAATGCAAATAAAGGACTTAAGACGATACCTTTAAATCCTGCTAAAGCTAATATATCGATGATATACGCGAAAAAACGAATCCAGAATCCTGCAAATACGATGGATTTTATTTCAGACATATATTTATTTACTGTACGCTCAATATCACTTTGTTCACGCGTTGTAGCGATTTGCTCGTAACTTGCTTCAGTCATTTAAAATCCCTCCTTACTCACCATACAAGTACATTGGTTGTGGTGAATTATTTGCTTTAACTAAAGATTCATATTTACTTAAATCATCTAAACCTATCATAGAAGACAATTTACTTTTCGCTGCCATTGGGAAGTTTAAAAATCCAGATGATGCACCATAAGTTACAACTTGTGCGTTTTTAGATTTTATGTCGCCTCTTAAAGCTTTAATCGCATCATCTTCATAGCCAATTTCATCAATTAAGCCATTAGATTTAGCTTGTTGCGCTGAATAAATTCTACCATCAGCTAATTTCTTAACATCTGATTCAGACATATGTCTACCATCTTTAATGACATTTACGAATTGCTTATAGCTATCGTCAATAATGGATTGCATTATGTTACGTTCTTCTTTAGTCATATCTTTCATAGGATTTAATATTTGTTTATGCTTACCTGATGTAACAGATTCATCTTTAACACCTAATTTATCAGCTAATTCCGCATAATTCGTACTAGAAATAATAACACCTAAAGAACCTGTTAATGTTTGAGAACCTGCATAAATTTTATCTGCTGGTGTCGAAATGTAATAACCACCTGAAGCAGCCATATTCTTCATTTGAACATACACTTTTTTATCTTTAGCTTTTATTTCTTCTAATTTCTTATGTATTTCATCACTTTCATATGTTCCTCCACCTGGAGAATTCACTTCTAGAAGTACACCTTTAACATCTTTATCTTTTTTAATTTTATCTAATTGTTTTAAAAATGATTGATGATTGTATCCTCCACCGCCGAACAATGATTCTTCTTGGCCTGTATCTTCAATGGTTCCATTTACGGATAGTTTAACAATTTTACTACTGCTATCGCTACCAGATTGAACAGATTCACTAATCCCATCTGAATCAGTCGCTGTTTTCTTCCATGAATCATCCATAAATATGCCAACAGCACTCACAACTATACCGCCTATTACTAAAATAGCTGCTATGATGATGGCTATAATTCTTTTAGACATACTATCTTCCTTTCTATTTTATATATTTACATATATAATAATAACAGACTTTAATAGTAACTGTAACATTTGGGAGGAACAAATTATGACTTCTAGTAAACGAATTTATCTATTCACTTCAAAAGATCGGGACGTGTTAGAGACTCGAGAAAAAATTCAAAATGAAATGGAACCACATGGATTTGAATTTGTTTCAAACTATGATCATGCAGATATTATTGCTTCAGTCGGAGGTGACGGGAGTTTTTTACAAGCATGTAGAAAAACGAATTTCAGCAAAGACAAAGTATACATTGGTATAAAGACAAGATTAGATCAAAACTATTTATATGTTGATTTCAGTGTAGATGATATTCCACATTTAATAAACTCTATAGATTCAGAAGAGGTTATGGTAAGAAAATACCCAATCTTAGAAGTGAATTTAAACGATCAAATGTCTTATATGTGTTTAAATGATTTTTATATTAAATCCAGTGTCATTAAGCCTATGAAAATGGAAATATTTATCGATGATGAGTATTTTGAAGCATTTAACGGCGATGGTTTGTTAATATCTACACCTACTGGTTCAACAGGGTATAACAAATCTTTAGATGGCGCAATTATAGATCCTAAAATAAGAAGTATGCAATTGACAGAAATTGCATCTTTAAATAATAATAATTTCAGAACAGTTAGTAGTTCAGTTGTTTTAGGTGATACGAGAACACTGAAAATTACACTCGACAAAGAAGGTAATTATTACCCGATAATGGGTCTTGATAACGAAGCACTAAGTATTCAAGAAACTGACTTTATAACATTAAAAATTCAAGATAAATATATACGAACGCTTAAATTACCTCAAAACTCATTTTGGAGTAAAGTCCAACGAAAATTCTTATAAATATTTAGTCAACAAAGTCTTAAACTTTGCCGGCATTTTTTATGCGCATGCTTTCCGCGGGCATGCACGAGCAAAATCGAAGATTTCACTATAATATTGTTATATATACCAATAAATATATTTTTCTCCACGATTTTAAAATAAAAAAACTGCCAACAAGTTCACTTTAAGTGACTTTGTCGACATAAAAAAACCAGCGATTCTATTCGCTGGTTTTTTTATAGGAAGTGACTGCTAACATAGTCATACACATTTTTAAGTATTAATGAAATTGTAACGACGATAAATAAAACTTTAACGTAAGAAACACCTTTTCTAATAGCAAAAGTAACACCTAAGTATGATCCTATGACCATTGAAGCAGCCATGCTAAATCCATAAACATAATTTACTTGACCTAATACCATAAACAAGAGCAATGCACCTAGATTAGAAGCTAAATTTAAAAATTTCGCATTACCCGCTGCATGTAAATAGTCTAGACCTATTAGTAACAACATAAATAAGAAAAATGACCCGGTGCCACCACCTATAAATCCATCATAATACCCTATAATAACGACGCCTATAATAAATAAAATGGCTTTTTTAAGTGACAATTTCTTATATTTATTAATATCGCCCCAATCTTTCTTAACAATTGAGTAAATCGTTACTAATGCTAATATTATAATTGCGAGCGGCTTTAAATATTCTGGCGGTAAATATGTAGCAGTAATCGCACCAAATATTGAACCTATAAAACTTAACGGAAATAGTTTGCCTACTATATCAAAATCTACTTTTTTAGCTTTTATAAATTTCATAGTACTTGTAAAAGTACCAAATGAACTCGCTAATTTATTTGTACCTAATGCTGTAGCAGGATCCATACCTACAGCTAACAGCGCTGGCAAAGAAATGAGTCCTCCTCCACCAACTACTGAATCTATAAATGATGCTATTAAACCAAATATAATGACTATGAGTAAAATATTTAAATCAAATTCCATCTGGATATCTCCTCTACTTTAAGATAACGACATCCCAACGTTAATATTAAAGTAGTTCATCCATCCATTCATCTTTTTGTTGTTGCATATCATCATGCTTGGAAATTGTAATGGTTTCTACATTTTTAACCGCTTCTTCAATTAAATCTTCAAAATCAAATTTAGACTCGAAGTATTCAACTTTTTCAAGTTTCGGATTAGTTTTCGGATTTTTAGGTGTAAATATTGTACAACAATCTTCAAATGGTTGTATTGATAAATCAAAAGTATTAATTGCTTTCGCTTTTCTAACTATGTCTTCTTTATCAAATGTAAGCAACGGTCTTAAAATCGGCATAGATGTCACACTATTAATTGCATACATACTACCTAACGTTTGACTCGCAACTTGGCCAAGATTTTCTCCATTAACAATTGCTTGAGCACCAATCTCATGTGCTAATTTTTCAGTAACTTTTAACATCATTCTTCTAGTACTCGTCATCGTATAGCTTTCTTCTACTACTTTATGAATTTGTTTCTGCAATTCTGTAAAAGGAACAATATGAAGTTTAATATCATTTGTTAAATTTGCAAGTTGTTTTGTTAAATCAATAACTTTCTGTTTCGCTTGCTCACTTGTATATGGTGGACTATGAAAATGAATAGCTTCAATTGTTACGCCTCTTTTCATAACTTCCATACCTGCTACTGGTGAGTCAATACCACCCGATAACATGAGTAATGTTTTACCACCTGTTCCAACTGGTAATCCTCCGACACCTTCAAGCACACGATTATACATATAAATTGCATCTTTACGAACTTCAACTTTTATTCTATGATCTGGCTGTTTAACATTTACAGTTACATTTTCAGTGTTTTGAAGAACATGTCCACCTAATTCTTGTTGCAGTTGAAATGTATCAAGCTCAAATGTTTTATCAGCTCTTTTTACTTCAATTTTAAATGTATCGCCATCTTTAAAGTCGTCAGCAAACTTTGAAGCTATTTCTTTCATCGCATCTAACTCTTTTTCAATTCTTACAACTGGGCTTACAGAGTGTACGCCAAATACAGTCTGAATACGGCTCATCATTTCTTCAATATCTGCACCTTCATGTACATCGATATACATTCTGTCACGATTAGCACGAACATTATAGCCTTGAAGTGGCATTAACCTACTTTTTAAATTTGCTTTTAATTTATTAACAAACATATTTCTGTTACCTGTTTTTAAAGTCAATTCACCATATCTAACTAATATGTGATCATAATTCATATTTTAATAACTCCTTTACCTCTTTATATACTTTGTTAAAGGCATCTTTAAATGCTTCTATTTGTTCATTTGTTAAATCAGGTGCGATACTCAATCTTATGCTTCCTTCGATGATCATATTACTCAAACCCATCGCTTTTAACGTTTCATTATGAGAGCTTTTTTTAGAAGAACATGCACTCGTCGTAGATAAATAAATTTCATATTTAGAAAACGCATTAACTAATACTTCACCTTTTACGCCTGGAAAAGATACATTTAATATATATGGAACAGCATCTTTAGGTGAATTAATGCGCACACCTTCATATTTTTCAATAAAGCTTCGTATTTCAGTGCCCTTTTGAGTTAATGCTTTTATATTTTCATCTTTACGATCATTCATTTGTCTCATAGCTTTTGCTAAAGCGATATTTACTGGTGCGTTTACAGTACCACTTCTTACGCCATACTCTTGTCCACCACCAAAAATAATAGGTTGAATCATCTTGATTTGCGTAATGGCTAAAATGCCAGATCCTTTCAAACCATGAAATTTATGTGCACTCAAACTATAACTATCTGCTAGATTTATATTCAAAGGTACTTTACCGAAGCCTTGAACCCCATCTACATGGAAATGAACTTTAGGATATTTCTGTAGAATTTCGCTAATTTCTTCAATTGGTTGAATTTGCCCCATTATATTATTCACATGCATACATGTAACAAGTACAACATCATCATTGAGTAATTTTTTTAAAGATTCAATATCCAGTTTGCCATCTTTTGTTGTATTGATATATTTCAAATTAAACCCTTGATCTTCAAGCGCTCTCATCGTTTCCAATACAGAAGGATGTTCGATTTTAGTTGTTAATATCGTTTTACCAAACCTTTTTTTCATTTGAGCCATGCCTTGCAATGCTATATTATTCGATTCAGTAGCACCACTTGTAAAAATTATGTCGAACTTGTCGTTCAAGTTTAAATATTGTTTAATATTTTCTCTTGCTTTATCAATTAAATGAGCAATTTTCACACCTGCTGTATGAGGACTATTAGGATTAAAATAATATTGTGTATTCATCTGCGTATAAGATTGAATAACATCCTCATTAGGCTTTGTAGTTGCAGCATTATCAAGATATATCATACTGTCACCTCTTTTTTTCATTATATAATGATACCACAACTCATTTGCTATAGATATACCTATCAGCTCATAAAAAAGGAGTGGAACAAGAATCGCACAATATCAATTCTTCGTGCGTTTTGCCCAGATTTCACTTGGATTATTCTCCACGATTTTGCAAAGTGCTGACGCCCGGGGGAATAGTATGTGAGAGAGACTACAGGCTCGAACCATATTTATAAGGCAAGCATGCACTTTCAAAATCGAGATATAAAAAAATCTCTTCATTAGGCCGTAACCTAATGAAGAGATTAACTTTTATTATCGTTTATTGACATCTTCTTCAATTTTATTACTAATTCCAGGTTCAACTTTTTCAAGTGCTGTCTCTGCAATTTCTATTGCTCGTTTATATCTATTGTTAGCAAAGAGTCTTTCTGCTTCATTAAGACTCTTATTCAATTCATTATTTTCTTTTCTATATCTATTACCGTACTGAATTAAAGTCTCTGCATGAACTGCGTTGATTAACACATCCGTAGTTTCATCTTCGAATTTATTCATTTGTAGTACAATATTGCTGACTTTATCTTTAACATATTGTACATTGATCGGTCTTTGACTGAAAATTTTATTAACCTCACGAATTTCATGATCGATTTCATTCTTCATAATAACAAATCTTTCAGGTACACTTGGTAAATTCGAAGCCAATAAATTTCGATATATTTCTTCTTTTTTAGTTTGAACACGTAACGTATTTTGTTGAGCCGCCGCTTCATCTTCTCTAAGTGATACTAAGTGATTTTGAATTTTTTGTTGATTATCATTTATCACTTGAACATGTTCTTCTATATATAGTAAGTTGTCTTCCACTTCACTATAACGAACATTAGTTTTAGCCATTTCTCCTAAGATTTCATCATACACGCTAATAAGATTTTGAATTTCATTTTCATATTGTCTTACTTTATGAACATCTTCCTCGGAAATGTAGTAATTTTCTTTAACATACTCAATTTCAGTTTGAAGTGTGTAGTTCATATCTTTAGCGTGGAATAATTCATCTGTAATGATTTCTTTAGATTGTTCTACTGTATTTTTAGATTTAACTTCATGTTCAATCAGATCATACATATCATCTAAAGTATCATTGATTTCATTAATAATCCTGTCAGCTTTAGTTAACTCTAGTCTACCAATTAATGGTTCAACTAAGTTAAGTTTGCCACGTAAAGTTTGTAATGTACCTTCCACTTTAACATGTTCAAGATTATATCCTTCAACCTTTAAATCTCTGCAACCAAATTTCAAGTCTTGGAATTGACCTGGCAATTCTTTTTGGACATCCTTGATTAACAATGGAATTTCATTCATATCTTCTTGCATGCGTTTCATATCAGTGTTGAGTTGATCTATATGGCCGCTCGCTTTAATATAATGTCCATCTGCAACAAGCTCCTCATATTGCTCAATTCTAGGTAGGAATGCTTCTATATTTTTCTCGATAAGCTCTGCAGCATCTCCAAATTGATGTCTGTTGGCCAATACTTCTCTTTTTGTTTCTCTATAAATTTGTTTAGATTCGTCATATAATCGGTCGCTTGTTTCTACTGTTGTCATTAATTCTGTAACACTCTGAGCTAAACGCGTATATTTCTTCTCTATACCATCCATGATTTTGTTAGCATCTGCAATGCTTTCTTCTGATTGAGAAAACTTAAATTTATCCAACTCTGTATCAGCGTCTTGAATTTTTGCATCTACAACTTTTAAATCTTCTTGTAAGACAGTTTGCCACTCTCTTTTAAACTGGTCATACTTATCCTTAGCTTCACCATGTATGTTTAATTTTTTAAGTTTAGCTAATTCATCTTGAAAAGGTAATTGTTTAATTTTTTGCTTACGCTGCTCGGTTTCAGTAATCAAATTTCGCTTTGATGTACGTAACCATAACATTATACCAATACCAATTAATATAATGATAATAATTGCAAGTGTTATATAAATTGCCATTATGTATTCTCCTCCTAAATCGTTCTCTTTATTATAACGTAAAATAATTATCCAACAAACCTTTTTCTATGCAAAATATATCCAAAATTATAAAATAGATATATAATTCAAAAAAATGATGAAATGAGGAATAAAAAATGCCGGAAAATCAACCAAATTATACATTACTTAGTAGACAACTTGACGGCTTATTATCAGGTGAGAAAGATTTAATTGCTAATTTAAGTAATTCATCAGCATTTATTAATCAATTCTTACCTAATATAAATTGGGTAGGTTTCTATCTTATAAAAAATAATGCACTAAAGCTTGGGCCATTTCAAGGATTACCAGCATGCGTTGATATTGAAATCGGAAAAGGTGTTTGTGGTACAGCAGTTGCTGAAAAGAAATCCCAACTTATAGAAGATGTTAATGCATTCCCCGGACATATAGCTTGCGATGCTAACAGCCAATCTGAAATCGTTATACCTATATACTATAACAAAGAAATTATTGGTGTGTTAGATATTGATGCGCCGATTAAATCAAGATTTGATAAAGCGGATCTTGAAGGTTTAGAGTTACTCGTTCAAATTCTTGAAAAGCATATTCATATATAAAATATAAATTGACATCACCTTGCCAAAAAGGTATAATATCGTTTGTGTGAATTAACGAAAGTAGCAGTTAAATATTATAGGGCTCTATGTTATTCCCAAAGAAGGTGTGTTGTGTAACCGCGGCTGCAAGGTGAAGACACAAAAACATAACATATCCTTATGAGCATTTAACATTCTTTCTTGTTTCTTCATAACATTTAAACAAGAAAAAGGAGGAACTTCATTATGTCACGATTTAGAGGTTCAAACTGGAAAAAATCACGTCGTTTAGGTATTTCATTAAGCGGCACAGGTAAAGAATTAGAAAAACGTCCTTACGTACCAGGACAACACGGTCCAACTCAACGTATTAAATTATCTGAGTATGGTCAACAATTACAAGAGAAACAAAAATTACGTTTCATGTACGGAATTACTGAACGTCAATTCCGCAGCACTTTCGATAAAGCTGGTAACATGAAAGGTGTTCATGGTGATAACTTCATGGCACTATTAGCTTCTCGTTTAGACGCAGTAGTATACGAACTAGGTTTAGCTCGTACTCGTCGTCAAGCTCGTCAATTAGTTAACCATGGTCACGTAACTGTAGATGGCGCTCGTGTAGATATCCCATCTTACTCTTTAAAACCAGGTCAAACTATTGGTATTCGTGAGAAATCACAAAAATTAAACATCGTGTTAGAATCAACAGAATTAAGTAACCACGTTCCTGATTACTTAACATTCGATGCTGACAAATTAGAAGGTACTTTCGTACGCGTTCCAGAACGTAGCGAATTATCAGCTGAAATCAATGAACAATTAATCGTTGAGTACTACTCTCGTTAATCGTTATTGTGAAAACCACTTTCATTTTGAAAGTGGTTTTTTTGTGTCTAAATTTATAAAAAGCTTTTTTAATATGTTCATATTTCAAAGGTCTTCTATCAACCTCACCTACTCTTCTAACCATTCTTCTAAACTTTGAGCGTAATCTGTTATAATGCCATCGACATGTATCGCAAGCATATCGTGAGCTGCCTGCTTATCATTTATAGTATATGGTAATACTTTCATGTTGGATTGATGTGCCGCTTCTACAAATCTTTTTGTGACGATTTTGTAATTTGGATTGATATAGTTCGCATACGCCCCTATTTTTCTTATAGTACTTTTACTTATAAACTTATCTTTCTTTTTTATGAGGACGCCTAATTTAATTCCTGGTCTTAATGCTTGGAATTTCTGAATTGATTTTTTGTTAAAAGACTGTATGATAATTTGTTCTTCATTGATGCCATTTTCATCTATAGATTTAAGAATTTGTTCTTCTATACCTGGATATTTTTCCGGTTGTTTGACTTCTATTAATAATTTAATATCTACATTTTTAATTAACTGTAAAACATCTTCAAAAAGCGGTATGCGTTCTCCTACAAAAGATTCCCCTTTCCATTTACCTACATCGTATTTTTCCAGTTCTTTATATGTTAAGTTCTTGATTATGCCTTTTTCTAATGAAGTACGATCTGTTGTAGGATCATGAATAATAACGAGTTTATTATCTCGCGTTCTATGTATATCTATTTCGAGCATATCGATATTTAATGTAAGTGCATGTTTATAAGATGCGATTGTATTTTCTGGGACTAGCGATGGCACACCTCTATGTGCTACTTTAATTATAGAATGTGGATTATACAGATTCATTGTTTACTCCTTAATAATCAGTCATACTATAGATTATACCCAAATATTTTTATTTAAAGAAAGGAACATGACTATGACAACACATATTTTTAACTTAAAAGGAACTTGGACTAAAGGCAGAAATGCTTCTGGTCATATAACTACAAATAACTTATCAACACGCGTATCTATTCCAGAAGTAATGGATGGACCAGAAATTGGTACTAATCCAGATGAAATGTTACTTGGAGCTGCTTCTACTTGCTATATGATTACTTTAGCAGCTATGATCGAACGTTCAAAAATTGAAATCGAAAGAATTGAAGTAGAATCTAAAGGTCATGTTGAAGTTGAAAATGACATTATTACTTATAAAAAAATTGAACATTTCCCTATTATTTATTTAAGTGAAGAACCGGACGAAAATTTACAAAAACGGTTAAATAGGCTTGTTCAAAAAGCAGAAGAATCATGTATGGTTACACGTGCTTTAGCTGGAAATGTTCAAGTTGTAGCATCAGGTGAAATAAGATTTTAATAAGTTTTCAAAATGAAAGCGTTTTAATCTGAATTTTCAATATATTCACTATTATTTTATTATTTTCTTTGCTACAATATAGAACATAAATTCAGTAAGGAGTGTATATATATGTATCAGCACGATTCTTTATTACTCGCACCAGGTCCTACCACTGTTCCAAGGGAGATTTTAGAAAGAATGAATCTACCTATGACAGGGCATAGAACGAAAGAATTTAGTCAAATCATTCATCAAGCATCAAGAGATTTACAAATAATTTTTGGGGCCAAGCACCCTGTAGCTATTCTTACTTCGTCAGGTACGAGTGCTTTAGAAGCAGCTATGGTTAATACAGTTAATCCAGAAGATGATATTGTCATTATCGTTTCAGGCGCTTTTGGCGATAGATTCAGAAAAATAGCTTCTTCTTATCCTTTCAATGCACATATTTTTGAAGTTGAATGGGGAAAAGGTGTCGATTTAGAAGAATTTGAAACATATTTAAACTCACTTAATGTGGATATTAAAGCGGTATTTACACAATTCTGTGAAACTTCAACTTCTGTAAAGCACCCTATTCATGAATTAGGAAAATTAGTAAAAACATTTAATCCTAATACATATTTTGTAGTAGATGGTGTAAGTATTATCGGCGCAGTTCAAGTAGACATGGAAAAAGATCTTATCGACGTACTCGTTTCAGGTAGTCAAAAAGCAATTATGTTACCTCCTGGAGCTGCTTTTGTAGCGTATAACGATAGAGCAATTGAACGTTTTAAAGAAGTGACGACTTCAAGATTTTATTTAGATTTAAATAAATACATAACTTCTTTAAATGATGATTCAACACCTTTCACACCAGCTGTATCTCTTATAAGAGGTGTTCAAGCTTATTGTGATTTAATTAGTGAAGAAAAATTTGAAAACACAATTAAAAGACATGAAGTTTGTAAAACAGCAGTAAGAGAAAGTTTAAAAGCTTTAGATATGGAATTATTAGTTGAAGATCAATTTGCTTCTCCAACAGTAACTGCTTTTGTACCAAACAAAAATGAAGTTAAACAAATTAAAGACGAATTACTTAGTAGATTCAACATAACAATCGCAGGTGGTCAACAACATTTAAAAGGTACAATTTTAAGAGTTGGTCATATGGGTAAAGTTTCTCCAAATGATATGCTGCAATTTATAAGTGCATTAGAAGTGATACTTACAGAAATACGTGAAGAATCAGTACTCGGTAAAGGTGTTACAAAATTCCAGGAGGTAGTTAATCAATATGTTTAAAGTAATCGTAGTAGATCCAATATCAGAAGAAGGTTTAAAAAGTTTAACAGACCATGAACAATTCGAAGTAGATATCAATACCGGTCTAAGTGAATCAGAACTTATTAACATTATAGGTGACTATGATGCTTTAATCGTAAGAAGCCAAACACAAATAACACCACCTATTTTAGATGCAGCGAAGAATTTACGCGTTGTAGCAAGAGCTGGTGTTGGTGTTGATAATATCGACATCGACCACGCTACTAAACAAGGTATTTTAGTTATTAATGCTCCTGATGGAAACACAATATCAGCTACTGAACATTCAATGGCAATGATTCTATCAATGGCTCGTAACATTCCAGAAGCACACCGCTCTTTACAAGAAGGCAATTGGGATAGAAAAAAATATCGCGGAACTGAATTATACAAAAAAACACTTGGTGTAATCGGTGCAGGTAGAATCGGACTTGGCGTTGCTAAGCGCGCTCAAAGTTTCGGTATGAACATCCTTGCATTTGATCCATATTTATCAAGTGATGATGCGAAAAGATTAGATATTACGAGAGCAACAGTTGAAGAAATAGCTGAACAAGCTGATTTCATAACTGTTCATACCCCTCTTACACCTAAAACAAAAGGTCTTGTAAATGAAGATTTCTTCAATATTGCTAAACCAAACTTACAAATCATCAACGTTGCTAGAGGTGGTATCATCGATGAAGATGCACTGATTAAAGCACTTGATGAAGGTAAAATAGCAAAAGCAGCACTTGATGTATTTACTGAAGAACCAGCAAATAATACACCTTTAACACAACATGAGAAAATTATTGTAACACCACATTTAGGTGCTTCTACTATCGAAGCTCAAGAAAAAGTTGCTGTATCTGTTGCTAATGAAATTATAGATATTTTTGAAAACAACAACGTTTTTCACGCAGTTAATGCTCCGCAAATGACAGGTGAAGTTGAAGAAGAATTAAGACCTTTCGTTGAATTAAGTAGAACTACCGGTGAAGTTGGTATTCAACTATTCGAAAAAGGACCACGAGAATTAAAAATTAAATATCATGGTGAAATAGCATTGGATGATACGAGTTTAATTACAAGACAACTTGTAATGGGCGTCTTAAAACAAGATTTAGGAGATCACGTTAACTTGATCAATGCACTTGTACTTCTGAATGAACAAGGTGTAACTTACCAAATTGAAAAAAATAGTAAAAAACACGGATTCAGTAACTATATTGAATTAGAATTAGTGAATAAAGATCATTCTATAAAAATCGGTTCTACTGTATTAAATGGATATGGTCCGAGAATTGTCCGTATCAATGATTATCCTGTAGACTTTAAACCAGAAAAACATATGTTATTAATACATCATAACGACCGTCCAGGTATCGTAGGTAAAATGGGACAAATCTTAGGAGAACATGGTATTAATATCGCTTCTATGCATTTAGGAAGACATTCTATAGGCGGAGAAGCATTGATGATATTATCAATCGATGATGAAGCTTCAGACGAAACAATCGCTGATTTATTTGCGATAGATGGATTCCAAAGTATTAAAAAAGTAGAACTTAATAATTCATTGTAATTCAAACAAAATATCTCTTCATTAGGTTATAGCCTAGCGAAGAGATATTTTTATTAGGTTAAAATCTTGCGATTTTGAAAGTGCATGCTTGCCTAAAGAAATATTATATATCATAAAAAGAGCGTAAATTCTTAAAAGAATAAGAATTTACGCTCTTTTACATTAATCTAGCTTATTATAATAATACGCTTCTAATATCTAATACATTATCTACAATATGTTCAGCATCATTTGCTTCCAATTCTGCTTTAGCTGCTTGGCCTTTTAAGCCTGTTAATGTACCTATAAATGTAGCGCCAGTCTTTTTAGCACTTAATAAATCTGCTAATGAATCACCAACAATATATATGTCTTCATTTTCAAAGATATTTTCTTGGTTCTCTATATACGTTAAGTACTTGTCTGGATTGTTACCACTATTTGCAATAAGGTAACTAAATGGATTAGGTTTACCTAATGGTTTAAGTTCTGGGTATGTTGTTTCAGCTTCTAACACTTCTGAAGCAGTACCGATATGGAACTCGTCAAATTGCTTTAACCACCCTATTGTTTCGAATGGTACTAATGTTTCTGTTCTAGGTCTACCAGTAGCTATCCCTATTTGATAACCAGCTTGTTTTAAATCTTCAAGTAGTTGTGTGACTGCGTCTATATCTGCCAACACGACTTCTTCTTTAATATAACCGTTTTTGTATGTTGTTCTAGGTGTCTTATGCTCAACTTCTTTGTACAATTCAGTACCTAAATACCACTCTTGATATACTTCTTGAGCAATATCCCAGAATTTACTTTTGAGTTCAAAAATTGAAGCATCATTTACATTTAATTGATCTTTTGCATAAGCGATCAAATCTTGATAAATATTTTCTTTACCTGATGTTGCTTTAGATAAAAATTGAAGTGGTGTTTCAAAATCAATTTGTGCTCCTTCTAAATCTTTTGCGAAGCTTTGTAATGTTTCTTCATTAAAATTGTCATGACTCAAATCTAAATTTGTAACATTTTCTTTTTTTAACAATTCAATTAAGTGTGTGCTAATAACAATGAAAAGCATATCCCAATTTGAATTTAAGCCTAATGATTTAAGTTGATTTAAAATTTTATCATCAATAAATATATCTTTTCTTATTTGCTCGATATCATTTTCTTTTAAATCATTTAAGTGGATAGACCCTTTTAAATTTAAAAATGATTCACTATGTAACAACTCATAAACTGTTAATGCTGATACATCAAAACATCTTTCTTCACTCAAAAACACACCATCTACATCAAATAATACTTGTTTCATAATATGCCTCCATTTTTTGAACATTCTGATTATAATTTTAGCATAGTTTCTCAGTGAAAACAGTAGAATTATAGTAACTCTACAATGTAAACGCTTTATAAATATTCACGCTCTAAAAAGAAAAAAAGCTCATACACTTCAGAAAGTATATGAGCTTTTCCCTATATTATTTTAATGATTTTTGCTGCGCTTTACTTGCTATATATGTAACTTCTTTTTGTAATGTATTCGTTCTTTCTTCTAATAACTCCATTACTTTTGCAATCTTTTCGCTTTTCTTTAAATCACTTGAAAAAGTACTTGGATCAATCGGATCTCCGAATTTTATAAATGATTTTTGTCTAAAGCCAAACATTGATTTCACTTGGTTAGGACCTTCAAAAGCTGCAGGTACAATCGGTTTATTGCTTAATACTGCTATTGTTGCTGCACCTCTTTTTAATGGTGCTCCTCCTGCTTCAGCTCTATGACCTGAAGGGAAAATGCCAACACTTTTACCTTTGTTAAGTAGTTTCACTGGAATTTTTAATGTACTTGGTCCAGGCTTTTCTCTATCTACAGGAAAAGCATTTACAGAATGAAAGAACTTATTTGACCAGTCTTTAGAAAACAATTCTTTTTTAGCCATATAATTAATTTCAGTTGGATACAAACTTAACGCTAACATGATGACTTCGACATAACCTGTATGTGTACAAGTTACGATATACGGTTCATCTGGAACCTTCTCTTTATTGATTGTTATAACTTGTTTACCAAACTTTTGGAAAACAATATGTAAAACAGTACTAGCAAATTTATACATTTATTGACCACTCTCTTCTTAATGATATTCATATTTTATCACTCTACTACTATAGTCTCAAGTTTTCATACAAAATATTGTAACAATTAAAAAACATCATATCATTGGCAATTTAATGCAATATCTATAATAATTATTTTATGGACAATGTTTAAGGAGGCATGTAAATGGATCAGAATCATAATGGGGATAACCAAAATCCAAAATTAAATCAAACAACTTCTAATGATTATTATTATAAGAAGAAAAATAAGATTCCTTGGTACCAAAGTTGTCTTATACCATTTTTATCAGGAATTGTTGGTGCCGTTTTAATACTTGCTTTATATATCGGCGGTACTAAAATTATGGATGTCGTCAATAATTACAATGACGAAGCAAAAATAACGAAAGCTCCAGCGAATGAAAAAGGCGGTAATATTAAAGATAATAAATCGAGTAATAAATCCGTATCCAAAATGATTGAGGAAGTATCTCCGTCGATTGTTGGTGTGATTAACAAGCAAAAAGCAAGTGGATTAGAATCATTCTTCGGAGGTAAAAGTTCAGGTGAATCTGGCGATTCTCAAGAAACAGGTACTGGTACTGGTGTCATTTATCAATCTGATAAAAACAGTGCTTATATCGTTACGAACAACCACGTTATCGAAGGTGCAAACGAAATTGAAGTACGACTTCACAATGATAAGTCCGTTAAAGCTAAACTTGTAGGTACTGATGTCATGACAGATTTAGCTGTTTTAAAAATAGAAGGAAACTATAACATTAAACCACTTAAATTCGCAGATTCTTCTAAAGTAAAAGCTGGCGAAACAGTGTTTGCTTTAGGTAATCCATTAGGCTTAGAATTTGCTAACAGTGTTACACAAGGTATCATTTCATCTGAAGAACGTACAATGAACGTACAAACTTCTGAAGGTGTTACTGAAGCAACTGTTATACAAACAGATGCAGCCATCAACCCTGGTAACTCTGGCGGTGCATTAATTGATTTAAATGGTAACTTAATTGGTATTAACTCAATGAAAATATCTCGCTCTGATGTAGAAGGCATCGGTTTTGCAATACCTAGTAATGAAGTAGACAATATCATTAAAGACATAATGGATGATGGTAAAGTGACAAGACCTTATATTGGTATAAGTATGATTTCTATTAATGATATTCCAAGCCAATACAAAAAAGAATTAAAATTAACAACCGATAAAGGTGTATATATTTCGGAAGTTGATGAAAAGGCAAATAACGGTCTTAAAAAAGATGATGTTATTATTGAAGTAGATGGGCATAATGTTTCAGATGTGTCAGATATCAAAAATTATATATATAAAGAGAAGAAACCTGGAGATAAAATCACAATTAAATATATAAGAAATGGTAAAGAACATAATACAAATATAACTTTAAAAGAACAAAATTAAATATATACCTAATATTTCAGAACGTAAAAAGATCTCTTCACTAGGCTATAACCTAATGAAGAGATCTTTTATTTTGAGATTGGATAATGATGACCTAAACTCATTTATAGCTTGCTAGAATCCTCTACCGGCTCCGCCGCCAGAGAATCCACCGCCACCACCGAAGCCACCACCTCCGGAGAATCCACCACCAGAACTACCTGATGATCCTCCAAATATAAATGGTCCTGCCATTCCACGTCTTGTTCCTCTTCCACTACCACCACGAGGCGGTTTTCCGCCTCCATTTTTCAAGTATATAATGAAGAACACAATGATGAATAATATGAAGAATACAAATGGAATTTTACCTAAACCACTACTTTGAGGTTCATCTTCAGTAAATTCTTTACCGTCATAACCATAACTTTTAGCAATTTCATCCCAAACAGCATCATATAATTTCGTTAATCCTTGACTATAATAAGCTTTCGCTTTTTTTGCATCGTTTGTTCTAGAAGCTTTTTCTTGATAAGGCATAAAGTTAGTATCAATTAATTCACCGACTTTAGCATCATTAAGAACACCTTCTAAACCATCTCCAACTGCAATATCGATGCCTCTATTGTTATATTCATTACCGTTGTCCATATTCAAAAGTATCACAATACCTCTGTTATGTTTTTGATCACCAACTTTGTAATGTCTACCCGCTTCTAAAGCATAATCTTGTCTAGGTGTTTGTCCGACAGATTTCATTGTCATTAACAAAATATCTGCATCCGTACCATCTTGCAATTTTTGACCCTTTTTGCTGATTTTATCTTTATCCTTATCATTGATTAAATGCGCATGATCTTGGACAAAAACAGGTTGTTCTAACTTAGGAAACTTGTCATCTGCTGCTTGTACAATTGAGCTTAGTGAAAAAAAGCTTATGATAAGCAATACGCAAAATCGTTTAAACATTGACTTCATTAAGATTCATCTCCGCCAAAGTCTACCTTAGGGGCATCTTTAGCTTCACCTTTAGCTTGGAAATATTCTTTTTTATCAAAATTAAACAATCCTGCAACGATACTAGATGGGAATCTACGAGTAGCTTGATTATATTCATTGATTGATTCATTATAATCTTTTCTAGCTACTGCAATTCTATTTTCAGTTCCAGCTAGTTCGTCTCTTAAACCAGTAAATTGCTTATCTGCTTTTAAATCAGGGTAATTTTCACTAATCGCAATTAAACGACTTAACGCACTATTCACTTCATCATTAGCTTGTGCTTTATCTTCTGGTGAGTTCGCTCCAGCTAATTTACTACGTGCATCAGATACGTCTTTAAACACTTTCTCTTCGTGTTTAGTATAACCTTTAACAGTATCAACTAAATTAGGTATTAAATCGACACGTCTTTGCAATTGGTTATCAATATTAGACAAAGATTTATCTGCTTCTTCTTCTAAACCTACCAATCTATTATATGGTCCGATCATTATCAAACCTACAATTACGATTACTGCTACTACAGCAATAATGGGTCCTAAATATTTTTTCATTTAATTTTCTCCCTTTCTCTATAAATATATCTCTATTTAATTATACAATAAATGTCATACTAATACTGGTCAATGAATAAAAGAAAAAGCACAATAAATGATTTCTTTATTGTGCTTTTAATCTCAAATTAGCTAAATTTAACCATCGTATATTTCTTCTTACCTCTTCTTACAATTGTAAACTCATCTTCAATTTTATCTTCACTTGTTATTTCATGATTAACATCTTGTATACGTTCACCATTAATATAAATAGCACCATTATTAATATCTTCACGAGCTTGTCGTTTAGAAGGTGATATGCCAGCTTCAATGATGAAATCAACAAATTGTACTGTTTCTGGACTTACTTGAACTGTTGGTACATCTTTGAAACCTTCTTCTATTTCAGCTTTTGTTAATGATTTAATATCACCTTTAAATAGCGCATCAGTAATTCTTTTTGCCTCTTCTACTGCTTCACTACCGTGTATGAATCCAACCATTTCTTCTGCTAATACTTTTTGTGCTTCTCTTAAATGTGGTGCTTCTTCAACTGTTTTTTCTAATCTATCAATTTCTTCTCGATCTAAAAATGTAAAGTATTTTAAGTATTTCACAACATCTGCGTCTTGAGCGTTAATCCAGAATTGGTATAACTCATAAGCTGAAGTTTTACTTCTATCTAACCAAATTGTACCTGATTCAGACTTACCGAATTTTTTCCCATCTGCTTTTGTCACTAATGGAATTGTAAAACCGTATGCTTCAGTATCTCCATACATTCTTCTCATTAATTCTAATCCTGTTGTGATGTTACCCCATTGATCAGAGCCACCGATTTGCATTTTACAATTATAGTTTTGATTTAAGTAACCGAAATCAATCGCTTGTAAAATCATATACGTAAATTCAGTGTATGAAATACCCATTTCTAATCTTGTCTTTACTGAATCTTTAGCTAGCATGTAGTTTACGCCAACATGTTTAGCATAATCTCTTAAGAATGAAATTAAATCAATTTCTTTTAACCAATCTTTATTGTTTACTAATATCGCAGAATCTTCACCTTCAAAATCAAATATTTTATGCATTTGATTCATAATTCCACGTACATTCTCTTCAACTTGTTCATCAGTTTGTAATTGTCTCTCTTCTGATCGACCAGAAGGATCACCAATCATACCAGTACCGCCACCCACTAATACAATAGGTGTATGTCCATGATTTTGAAATCTTCTTAAAGTTAAATATGGTAGTAAATGCCCTATATGCAAACTATCTGCAGTTGGATCTGCTCCACAATATATTTTGACAGACTCTTTATTTAATAATTCTTCAATTCCGCTTTCATCTGTTTGTTGATAAATTAGACCTCTCCATTTTAAATCTTCTAAAAGTGCGTTTGCCATTATTAAGTCCTCCTCATAAAATATAATATAAAAAAGCACCCTTACAATAAAATGTAAGGGTGCTTGAGTACACGGTACCACCATACTTATAATGTATAATACATTATCGCTTATTAATGTTACGTACATTAAAACGTTGAACTTTTTTTGAAAGGTGTATTCACCGTTATCGCTTTATCAGTTCCCAGCACCACTGACTCTCTTTAAAAGAATATAACAATTACTTCTCCTTTAGTTCATTACCTTATGTAATTAATTACAAAGTATATACGTTACTTTTTTAAAAGTCAACACTATGTATATATGTTATAATAATAATGATTAGATTGGAGGTAAAAATTTGAGTTCAAATCAGTCTAAAAACAAATTCAAAGATCAATTTAATCGTTCAAGTAAGAAATATAAAGATACTTTTAAAGAAACAAAATGGTCTCCAAAGTTAATATTCCATACGACTTACAATGTTATAAGCAATTTATTTTTCATCATCGCATTTATAAGTTGTCTATTGTTAGCATTAGGATTGGGTATTGGTGGCGGATACTTTGCAGGACTTGTCAAAGATGAAAAAGTGATGTCAAAGAAAGAAATTAAGCAACAACTTTATTCAATGACCGAAAGTACATCTGTTTATTTTGGTTCTGGAGAGTCACTTGGTCGATTAAAAAGTGATGTCCAAAGGGATGTTATTAAAGGAAATGAAATAAGTGAAAACGTTAAAAACGCCCTTATTTCAACAGAAGACGAAGATTTTTATAACCATAACGGTATTGTACCTAAAGCTTTTTTAAGAGCTTCAGTTCAAGAAGTTTTGGGTAGTGCTAATTCTTCAGGTGGTAGTACGTTAACGCAACAACTTGTTAAGAATCAACTTTTAACGAATGAAACATCATTTGAACGTAAAGCTAAAGAAATGTTGCTTTCAATGAATGTTGAGAAGAATTTATCAAAAGATGAAATTATTGATAGTTATTTAAACGTTGTTTCATTTGGCCGTAATTCTAATGGTTCGAATATAGCAGGTATTGAATCTGCAGCTCAAGGTGTATTTGGTAAGTCAGCTAAAAATTTAAACATAGCGCAATCTGCATATCTAGCAGGATTACCACAGAATCCATATACTTACACACCTTTCTTACCAAATGGTGATTTAAAAGATGATGAATCTTTACAATACGGTATAAACCGACAACACTATGTACTTAAAAGAATGTATCAAGAAGAAAAAATCACTAAAAAAGAATACGATGAAGCTTTAAAATTCGACATCAAAAAATCTTTTGTTGATAAAGTTGAAGAACCGAATCAAAAATATCCGTTCTTAACTGAGGAAGTGGAAAGTCGTACAATTGATATACTTAAGTATCATTTAGCTAAAAAGGACAACATCTCTAAAAAAGAATTAGATCAAACACCTGTCCTTATGACAAAATATACCGAAAAAGCAAATACAGCTATGCGTAATGAAGGTTACCGTGTCGATACAACAATTGAAAAAGATATGTATGACAAACTTCAAGACGTTAAAAACAATTCGGGAAGATATTCTTGGGATAGAGAAGCAGATTACACTAATAGTGAAGGTAAAAAAGCTTCTAAAGAATTCCAACATGAAGTTGGTGCCCTTCTGAAAGAAAATCAATCTGGTAAAATATTAGCATTTGTTGGTGGTAGAGATTATGAAAAATCACAAATCAATCATGCTACTAGAGCTAAACGTTCACCAGGTTCAACGATGAAACCATTATTAACTTATGCACCTGCATTTGAAAATGGTTTAATCACACCAAATACTGCACTATTGGACAAAAAATTCGATTATCTAGGGTATTCACCTGATAACTACGATAGAAGAGAATTCGGTCCAGTAACAGTAGACTATGCATTAAGAAATTCATTGAACTTAAGTACATTGAGGTTATATAGTAACGTACAAGACTATAAACCTTGGGAAAACTTAAATAAAATGGGTATGACAGTACCTGAAGATGTGCAAGATGGATTAGCTCTTACACTTGGTACAGCTGATTTCACGCTAGAACAAGATGTAAATGGGTATAGCTCATTAGCTAATAAAGGTGAATATAATGACAGTTACATGATTGAATCTATTAAATCACGTGACGGTGAAGTCATTTATCAGCATAAGAAAGATCCTAAACGTATATTTAGTGAATCTACAACATATTTAACGACAAACATCTTAGAAGGTGTCCTTGACGACGGTTCTGGTTATCAAATTAAAGATACATTTGATGGTAATTGGGCTGGTAAAACAGGTACATCACAAGACGCTAAAGATAGTTTATTTGTAGGTTACACACCAAAAGTAACACTTGGTATATGGATGGGTTATGATCAACCTATTACATTTGATGAAGATAGTCACTATCAATTATTTATGTGGAGAGATATGGTTAACGCATTGTCTTCTACTGATAGAGAAAAACTAGGTTATGATAGTGAATTCACTAGACCAAGTACAGTTAAAGAAGATACAATTTGCCAATACACTAATTCAACAGACGGTTGTAGTAGTGGTGAACCTAAAGCTTCATCTACTTTAATATCAGATAAGGTTGATACATCTAAGAAAGATATTCAATCAGACTACGTATTAAAACGTCTAGGTCAATCTATTGATCCGAATACATCATCAAAAGTTAAACCTAAAGAAAAAGTTTCTAAGAATTCTAAAGAAGCGTGGTCATACAAATCAAGTAGTAATTCAAGTAATAGTAAACCATCCAGTGGTACAAGCACTGCACCACCAAGTAGCGACTAAATTAATAAAGTAGCTAAAAAAAAGAGTCTGAGACAATTAATTTGTCCAGACTCTTTTTTTGCTATTAAATCATTTAGAATAAACCAACTGCAGATCCATCTTCATTAACATCCATGTTCAATGCTGCTGGCTTTTTAGGTAAACCAGGCATCGTCATAATATCCCCTGTTAATGCAACGATAAATCCTGCGCCAGTTCTAGGAGATAATTCTCTTATTGTGATATCAAAATCTGAAGGTGCTCCCATTTTTTTAGGATCATCAGTAAATGAATATTGTGTTTTGGCCATGCATACTGGATAGTTACCCCATCCGTTTTCTTTAATCGTTTTAAGCTGTTTTAACGCTTTGTCACTAAAGTGCACAGAATTTCCACCATATACTTTTTGAACAATTGTTTCAATTTTTTCCTCAATAGACATATTCAAATCATAAATCGGCGCAAACTGCTGTGGCTCTTCTAATACTTGCAACACGGCTTTAGCAAGTTCAATGCCACCTTCTCCACCTTTTTCCCATACTTCTGTAAGCGCAACTTTAACGCCGTTTTCTCGACACCAATCTAACACAATTTGAACTTCTTCACTTGTATCATGTATAAAAGCGTTAATAGCAACTACAGGTTCAACACCAAATTGCTTAATATTTTGGACATGTCTTTCTAGATTGACTAGACCTTTTTTAACTGCCTCAACATTTTCATTTTTAAGTTCATTTTTTTCAACGCCACCGTGCATCTTTAACGCTCTAATTGTCGCGACAATAACAACAGCACTAGGATCAAACTCTGCTTTACGTGTTTTAATATTCATGAATTTTTCTGCACCTAAGTCTGAGCCAAATCCACTTTCTGTAACAACGATATCCGCTAATTTCCTAGCCGTATTTGTCGCAATAATGGAGTTGCAACCGTGAGCAATATTCGCAAATGGTCCACCATGTACAAATGCTGGGGTACCTTCTATAGTTTGTACAATATTAGGTTTAATTGCATCTTTCAAGATTAAAGTTAATGCACCTTCTACTTTTAAATCTCTTACTGTAACAGGCTTTTGATCAACAGAATAACCTATTGTAATGTTCGCTAAATTCTCTTTTAAATCTTTAATGCTTTTTGATAAACAGAAAATCGCCATTATTTCAGAAGCAACTGTAATATCAAATCCATCTTCTCTCGGTACACCACGTGTCGGGCCACCTAGTCCAACAATTACTTGACGTAATTCTCTATCATTCATATCAAGTACACGTTTCCATTCTATGCGCCTTGAATCAATATTCAATTCATTGCCATGATATATGTGATTATCAATAAATGCTGAAAGGGCATTATTTGCAGTTGTAATAGCATGTAAGTCACCATTGAAATGTAAATTAATTTCTTCCATAGGTAATACTTGAGCATAACCGCCTCCAGTAGCCCCACCTTTCATTCCAAAGACTGGACCTAATGAAGGTTCTCTTAATGCAACCATTACATTTTCATTTAATTGATTGAAAGCATCTGCTAAACCAACCGTAACTGTAGATTTTCCTTCTCCAGCTGGTGTTGGGCTTAAAGCTGTAACTAATACAACTTTCCCTTTTTCTTTTAAATCTTTTAACTTTGTAATATCAACTTTTCCTTTATAGTGACCATAAGGTTCTAATGCTTCATATGGTATACCTACCTTTTCAGCTATTTCACTAATTGGTCTTAAAGTACTTTGTTTTGCAATTTCTAAATCTGTTAAATGACTCAATACGTTCACTCCTTAAATTTATATTACAAATTATATGTATCATGACTTAGTCTAACAACTTTAGAATAAACAACTCATAGCAAAAAGTCGATATATAATCACATATTATTTAACTTTTAATTCATTTAAACTCAAAAAAGAACACGCCATTTAAATGACGTGAACTTTATTAATATTAATCTTCTAATGTAGATAAATCTCCAGCAGGTAAATCTAATTCCCAAGCTTTTAATACACGTCTCATAATTTTACCTGAACGTGTTTTAGGTAATTTATCTTTAAATTCAATTTCACGAGGTGCTGCATGACCAGCTAATCCTTCTTTAACAAAAATTCTAATTTCTTCTTTAAGTTCGTCAGATTCTTCATAGCCATCTCTTAAAGCGATAAAGGCTTTAATGATTTCACCTCTCACTGGGTCTGGTTTCCCGATAACGCCAGCTTCTGCTACTGCAGGATGCTCTACGAGTTTAGATTCCACTTCAAATGGTCCTACTCGTTCACCAGCAGTCATAATCACATCATCAACTCTACCTTGGAACCAATAATAACCATCTTCATCTTTGTAAGCTGAGTCACCTGAAACGTACCATTCATCATTAATGAAATACGAATCATATTTAGGTTGGTTGTTCCATACCGTTCTCATCATTGATGGCCAACCTTTTTTCAATGCTAAATTACCCATTCTATTCGGTGGTAATTCATTGCCTTGATCATCAACGATTGCTGCTTCAATACCAGGTAACGGTTTACCCATTGAACCCGCTCTAATATCCATAGATGGATAATTGACAATCATATGTCCACCTGTTTCAGTCATCCACCAAGTATCGTGTACTCTATGGTTGAACACATGATGTGCCCATTTAATAACTTCAGGGTTTAAAGGTTCACCAACAGATAACACATGTCTCAATGATGATAAATCATACTTGTTCACGATATCATCACCAGCACCCATTAACATTCTTAAAGCTGTCGGAGCCGTGTACCATATTGTTACACCATATGTTTGAATAAAATCATACCAGCCTTCAGGAGAGAATCTACCACCTACGATACAATTCGTTACACCATTTAACCATGGACTAAAAATACCATATGATGTTCCAGTTACCCAACCTGGGTCAGCCGTACACCAATAAACATCGTCTTCTTTAAGGTCTAATACATATTTACCAGAGATATAATGTACTACCATCGCTTCTTGAACATGAAGAACACCTTTAGGCTGTCCTGTTGATCCTGATGTGTAGTGCAATATTAAGCCATCTTCTTTATCTAACCATTCAATATCAAAGCTTTCGTCAGCTTGTTCAAACTCTTTATTAAAATCAATATATTCATCACTTACTTCATCATCTACAACAACAATATGTTCAAGGTTAGGTAATTCATCTTTCGGAATTCTTCCAACTAAATCATTTGTAGTGATAATAACTTTTGCTTCACTGTTTTCAAGTCTATCTTTAACTGCTTTCTCCATAAATGCTTCAAATAACGGTCCAACAATTGCACCAATTTTTAAAGTACCTAATAATGAAAAATATAATTCAGGTGTTCTAGGCATGAAAACAAATACTCTATCACCTTTTTTAACATTTGCTTTATTTTTCAAAACGTTTGCAGCTTTATTACTAGCGATTTGTAAATCTTTAAAAGTGTAACTCTCTTGTCTATTTTGATCTTTATAATGAAGTGCAGTCTTGTCCCCTTTACCATTATCGACGTGACGGTCGATGCACTCATAGGCCATATTTATTTTTCCAGTTTCACTCCAACTGAAATTCTTTTCAATATCTTTCCAATTATGATTTTTAACTGCTTCATCATAATCAGCAAGGTTATAATTATCTTTTAATGCTTCGTATACTTCGACTTTCATTTAAATCTCCCCTTTTATAAATGTAATCGTTTCCAATAAAGCCTATTTCTATTATAATATAAATAGATGATACTTTTCAAAAAAATTTGATTATTCAAAATAAACTTTACAAATATAGGATATCATATTTAAAGAGAGGAGGTACAACATGAAACATAAAAAGACTTTTATATCTGATACGGTTACATACAATAAAGACGTTAACATCATTATAGAAGGTCCGGTAAATTCAGAAAGTTTAAAGAACATGACTTTTGACGAAGGTTTGAATAGTTTCAGAGTTCCTAAAGAACAATTTGAAGCCATCATTGAAATTTCAGACCTTCCAGAAGGCAGAATCATCATTGCACGCGTTGATCAACACATTATTGGTTATACAACTTACCTTTATCCCGACCCTCTAGAGAGATGGTCAGATGGTAATTTACCCTATATTATAGAACTTGGTGCAATTGAGCTTTCTTTAAAATATAGAAAGTATGGCTTAGGTAAAAAAATGTTAAAATTAGCAATGAAAGCGCCAGAAATGGAAGATTTCATTGTTATCACAACAGAATATTATTGGCATTGGGATTTAAAAAATAGTGGTTTAGATGTATATCAATATCAAAAAATCATGCATAAAATGATGGCTGAAGGTGGATTAGAAGTATTTGCTACTGATGACCCTGAAATTATCAGTCATCCTGCCAACAGTTTAATGGCTAGAATTGGTAAAAATATTAAACAAGAGCAAATGGAAGCTTTTGATAAATTAAGATTTATGAATAGATTTTTCTTTTAGAGGAGGTAAATTTATGTTAGTTGAAAAAATTATGACATCGCCTTGCACTACTATTCAAGGTGATCAATCTATCGAAGATGCTTTAGTACTTATGACGCAAAAAGAAATCAGACACTTACCGATTGTTGATGAAGAAAACCAACTGATTGGGATAATTTCAGATAGAGATATTAAAATGGCATTACCTAGTATATTATCGGACGATGAACCTAATAAAAGTTTATCGTTATCCGTTTCAAAAATTATGAGACGCAATGTCATACGCTGTCACCCATTAGATTTTGTAGAAGATATCGCACTCGATTTTTATGAAATGTCTATAGGTTCTATTCCAGTTATTAGAGATAATAAAGTGATAGGTATTGTCACTCAAAAAGACATGCTTAATACATTTTTAGAACTTACTGGCGTTACAATGCCAGGGTCCATTATCGAAGTTCACATTGACGATAAAGTTGGTGCACTTCATGATATTACACATATTTTCAAAGAACAAAATATCGATATTTTGAATGTCCTTGCCTATGCTGATCAAAATGATGTTAATAAAAGGTATCTCATGTTACGAGTTAAATCAATGAATCCCGAAAAAATATATCAACTATTAGAAGAGAAAAATTACCATGTCATCTATCCATTTGGTATAAAAAATGACTAATGTTAAATATGTTTATTCGGAAGATTTGTTGAAATATCGTTTTTCTGATAGTCACCCTTTTAATCAAATGCGTTTAAAGTTAACAACAGATCTTCTATTCGATTTAGATGTTTTAACTTCAGAACATATCATTGCACCAAGAGTGGCGACTGATGAAGAACTCCAACTCGTACATGAACCTAACTATATAGAAGCAATTAAAAAAGCTGGCAATGGCGAATTACCTTTAGATGAATATGAAAAATATGGATTGAATAGCGAAGATACACCTCAATTCGTAAACATGCATGAAAATAGCGCAAGAGTTGTTGGTGGTACATTAACTGCTGTAGATGCTGTAATGACTGGAGAGGCAATAAGAGCTTGTCATTTAGGTGGTGGGCTCCATCATGGTTTTAAAGGTAAAGCAAGTGGATTTTGTATATACAATGATAGTGCAGTTGCAATACAGTATATGCAATCAAAATATAATCAACGCGTATTGTATATAGACACAGATGCGCATCATGGAGATGGCGTTCAATGGTCATTTTATACAAACGAAGATGTAATGAATTACTCTATACATGAAACTGGAAGATACTTGTTCCCAGGTACTGGTGCTCTGACAGAACGTGGAGATGGTAAAGGATTTGGAACAACTGTTAATGTGCCATTAGACGCATATACAGAAGACGACTCATACATTGATGTTTTTAAAGAAACAATCGAAGCAGTATGCGAAGCCTACAAACCTGATATTATAATCAGTGTAAACGGTGTAGACATCCATTATTTAGACCCTCTCACACATTTAAGCTGTACTTTAGATACATTATATAAAATACCTTATATCGTCAAAGACTTAGCAGATAAATATTGTGATGGGAAAATAATTATGATTGGTGGCGGTGGGTATAACATTTGGCGAGTTGTACCTAGAGCATGGTCTCATGTTTGGTTTGCTTTAAATGATTTAGAAACACCCAATAAGCCAATTCCTCAAACATGGTTACAAAAATATCAGAAGCTTGCCCCCGTGCCACTTCCAACAACTTGGGTAGATGAAAAAGAAGATTATATGGATATACCAAGAAGAACTGAAATATCCGAGAAGAACAATAACACTAAGATCAGAATATTAGATTGGTTTAAAAAATAATAGAGCCATTGAATTTATCAAGTCAGGGCTCACATGATAAATAGCAAACAATCTTTATAATATTCTCCACGATTTTGCAAAGTGCTGACGCCCGGGGGAATAGTATGAGTGAGAGACTACAGGCTCGAGCCATACCCCTAGGCAAGCATGCACTTTCAAAATCGTAAGATTTTAAAACAGATCACGCTACTTACTAAAAAAGACATCTTCACTAGACTTTAGCCTAGTGAAGATGTCTTTTATTTTGAACATGGGTACTTATGTCCCAAGCTATATTATAATTTATTTAGTAGTACCTCTGTATTCAACTCTATACGGTAAAATAACATTAGGTTCATCAATTTGTTCGTCATTCATATATTTAGTTAACAATCTCATACCAACTGCACCAATATCATATAATGGTTGCGTAACGCTTGATAATTGCGGTCTAACCATATGAACTAATCTCGTATTGTTAAAGCTGACAACTTGTAATTCTTCTGGAATTTTAACTCCTGCATCTTGTGCAGCATGTACAATACCAATTGCTTGCTCATCACTAATACATAAAATGACATCAGGCTTATCTTTAGAAATTGCTTCATAAGCACGGCTACCATCTTTATAAGTTTCATTACCTACAAATTTAGCGTTATCTTCAATAGCAAGACCAGCATTTTGAAGTGCAAATTCTAAACCTTTAATTGCATCATCTTGCGCTTTTTCAGAATAACCGCCACCAACAAATGCGAATTTCTTAGCACCATTACTGATAAGTGTTTCAGCAATTTGTTTACTAGCTTCTGTATAATTAATATTAACTGAAGCAAGCTTTGAATCTTTATCATTTGTACCTGATACTACAACAGGAACAGATGATTTATCAATAAGTTCAACTGTTTCATCAGTTAACGTACCACCAAGGAAAATAATGCCATCAACTTGTTTACTTAATAAGTTATTAAAAATCTCTTGTTCCTTATCACTATCATTATCAGAATTAGAGATAATCGTATGATATTTGTACATAGTAGCAATATCTTCTAAGCCTCGAGCTAACTCAGAATAATAAACATTTGAAATGTCAGGAATTATAACCCCTACAGTAGTCGTTTTTTTACTAGCTAATCCTCGAGCGACCGCATTTGGTCGATAATTTAATCTTTTAATTACTTCATTTACTTTATCGCGTGTCGTCGGTTTAACATTTTGGTTACCATTTACAACACGAGAAACTGTTGCCATAGATACTTTAGCTTCTCTTGCAACATCATATATTGTTATAGTCATAATATCCTCCTATCTTTGAAAACGTTTTCCAGTTCATTCTAGCACGTTTTCATGTTGTTTTCAAAACATATGAAAGCGAACTCACAATTACCCATTATAAGAGATTACAGCAGTGTTGTCGACATAATTGCTCCAAGAAATTTAGGAAATGTGTAAATTGTATATTCTTTTTCAGAAAACAAATGAACATATGACATAATTGTTATGATCGCTAGAAATTCTAGTTAATTTATTTGTAGTTGAAACTAAAAAAACTGCCGAAAAGTTTGAATCACTTTTCGACAGTCTCAACCTACTCATTAATCATTTTACAGAAAGGTTTAGTATTTTATTTTTCGTATAATTTAGCTGCTTGAACAATTTCTTTATGGAATGAATCAAATTCATTTAAGTCCATTTGTTGTCCTGCATCACTCAATGCTACTGATGGGTCTGGATGTACTTCAGCCATAACACCATCTGCACCTACTGCTAATGCTGCTTTAGCACATGGTAACATAATGTCTTTGCGTCCAGTACTATGTGTTACATCAACCATTACTGGTAAGTGTGTACCTTGTTTTAAAATTGGAACAGCAGAAATATCTAATGTATTTCTTGTTGCTGTTTCATAAGTTCTAATTCCACGTTCACAAAGTATAATATTATTATTACCTTTAGAATGAATATACTCTGCTGCATATATAAACTCTTCGATTGTTGCTGAAAGTCCACGTTTTAATAAGATCGGTTTATTTGTTTTACCTGCTTCTTTTAATAATTCAAAGTTTTGCATGTTTCTTGCGCCAATTTGGAATACATCTAAGTATTCATCAGCCATTTCAAAGTGTGCTGGGTTAACAATTTCACTTACTACGTTTAAACCATATTTATCTTTTGAATTTTTAAGAATTTTTAATCCTTCTTCGCCTAAACCTTGGAAATCATATGGTGAAGTACGAGGTTTAAATGCGCCACCTCTAATGAATTTCTCGCCTCTATCCGCAAGGTCTTTCGCTACTGTATCAACTTGTTCTTGTGATTCTACTGAACAAGGTCCAAATACGAATGTTTTTTTATTGTTACCGATAATTGCGCCATTATCAAATTGAACAATTGTATCTTCTGGCTTCAATTTACGAGAAACATATAAATGTTTTTCATTCTCTGATTTTTGTAAGTCTGTAGATGCTTTGAAGATTTCTTTAAATAGTTGCTTAATAGTATTATCGTTATATGGTCCTTTATTATTATCAATTAAATGATTCAACATTTCTTTTTCACGTTGTGGATCATATACTTGAGTACCTTGTTTACGTTTTTCTTCACCTATTTTTTTAGCTAAACTACCACGCTCTTGCAATAAAGCTAATATTTCATCATTAATGACTTCAATTCTTTCTCTTAAACTTTCTAATTCATTTGACATCCTATTCACCTCATGTAAACAATTTAACTCACATACTTTAAAGCGATAAAATATATAAGTAATTAGATGTTAGTATAACAATATAAATGTGTTGATTCAACCCTAACATCTAAATTTTTTAAATATTTCTTATTATTCAAATTATTATACTATATTTTAAGTTATAAATGGCATCTTTACAATATAAAAACAACGACTTGACTCATTAAATACTAATACTGACAATAATTTTTACAAAAAACTACCAAAAAGTCATAAAATGACTTTTTGGTAGTTTCATTATTACTATTTATTTTTTGTCAAAAGTTTTTTTCTCAACAACTGTTTTAGGACCTTTTAAATCTTCGTCTTTTACTTCTGATTTAATTGCGCCTTTTTGAGCTTTAAGTTCTTCGTTTTCAACATCATCTGCTGTTACGACACCTTTATTAGCTTTTTTCTCAGCTTGTTTTGATTGAACTTCTTCTGCTTTTTTCTTTGTTTCTGTTTTCTTTTCATCAGCTTTCGCTTTTACTTCTTCAGCTTTTTCGTTAGCTTGTACTTTCTTTTCTTCAACTTTTGTTTGTACTTCTGCTTTTTTATCTTCTGCTTGTGTACGAATTTCTTCTGCTTTTGATTGTGCTTGCACTTTCTTTTCTTCAGTTTTAGCTTTTACATCATCTAATATTTTATTTGATTTCTCGCTTAAGTCATCTTGTAATTCTTTACCTGCTTTAGGTGCAAGTAACAAACCAACAATTCCACCTATAACTGTACCTAAAACTACGCCAAATACAAAGTCTCTACCGTTTGTATTCTTGTTATATTCTGCTTCGTACGTTTCTAAACCATGTGTATATAAATCTCTATTATATTTGTTTTCCATCTTTATTTCCCCCTAATTAAATTAAACAAATGCACTTATAACCTAGATTATAAGTGCATTTAGTTTATTTTTTCAATCCTGCACCAATTTTATCTTCATCCAAGTTATCACCTGATGTTGTTTTTTCATTGTAGTCTTTTGGCACTTGTGTTTCGAATTCTTCAGAAGATTTTACATCACTTTTGTATGATACATTACTTCTACGATCTCTTCTTAATTGCCATTTGTCTGCAACTTCCATTGCAACATTTGACCATTGTACTACTTGAGAGATTTTATCTTCATTTTGTGAGATATTGTGAGTAATTGAATTAGTCACTCTATCTACTGAATTATTAAGTGTTTGAACAGAATCTCCAACACCTTTAACAGCATCTACAACAGAGTTTAAACGTAATGATTTATCTTGGATATCTTCAGTTAAGCGATTTGCTTTATGAAGTAAATCCGTAGATTCACGTGTAATACCTTGTATTTGGCCTTGAATGCCATCTAATGTTTCATTAATTCCTTTAACTGTTTTTAATAGTTGCATTAAGAATAGTGCTAAAACGACACATATTACTAAAAATGCAACAGCAGCAATAATTCCTGCTATTGGTAATATCCAATCCATACTGAACGCCTCCTAATAATTATAAAACTAATCTTTATTTGATTTACTAATATTTAATACCCTCACTCACTAAATATAAACATATCAATATTAAACTGACAGGGTAGAAACATAGGCTTTTTGAATTTTTTGAATATCTCCAGCACCCATAAATAGTATAACACCATTGGTATGTTTTTGTAGTTGTGAAACTGTATCTTCACTAATTAAATCTGAATTTGGACTTAAAGCTTTTAAATCTTGAATCGTTAATTCACCTTGCTGTTCTCTGATCGATCCAAATATATCACATAAATATACTTTATCTGCAAGGTTCAAGCTATCAGCAAATTCATTCAAGAATGTTTCAGTTCTTGAAAATGTATGTGGCTGAAATACTGCTACGACTTCATTTTCTGGGTATTTTTTTCTAGCTGATTCAATTGTAGCATTAATTTCTCTAGGGTGATGTGCATAGTCATCAATTAAAATTTGGTTATCGTAAAAACTTTCACTAAATCTTCTTTTTACGCCACCAAATGTTAACAATGCTTCTTTTATATTATCAATATCTAAGTTTTCTAAATGGCATATAGCAATTACTGCTAACGCATTAAGCACATGATGATCTCCATACATAGGTGTCGTAAATGTACCAATTAGCTCGTTTTTAGATTTAAAGTACACATCAAACGTTGTACCTTTAGATGAAGTATGTATATTTTTAGCATATACATCGTTATCGTCCTCAAATCCATAGAAATAGATAGGAACATCTGCTTGAATTTTTTTAAGTTCGCTATCATGTCCCCATGCCACAATAGCTTTTTTAACATTTTTAGCCATTTCTTGGAAAGCGTTCGTTACATCTTGTAAATCTTTAAAATAATCTGGATGATCAAAATCAATATTAGTCATGATTGCATAATCTGGATAGTAACTTAAAAAGTGTCTTCTATATTCACACGCTTCAAATGCAAAGTAAGAACTATCAGGGATACCCATACCAGTACCATCACCAATTAAAAATGAAGTCTTTTGGTCTCCATTCATAACGTGTGATAATAAACCAGTCGTTGATGTCTTACCATGTGCACCAGTAACTGCAACAGATGTGTATTGAGACATAAAATCACCGAGAAAGATGTGGTATCGTTTAACTTCTAAACCTAACTCATATGCTTTAGCGATTTCAGGGTGTGAATCTGGAAAAGCGTTACCTGCAATGATTGTCATACCTTCTTGAATATTCTCAACATCAAAAGGTAATATTTTTATGCCTTTATTTTTTAATGCTATTTCTGTAAAAACGGTATTTTCTATATCAGAACCTTGGACTTTATGTCCCATGTCATGCATGATTTGTGCAAGTGAACTCATACCCGCTCCTTTAATTCCAACAAAATGAAATAATGTCATTTCATGTCACTCCTTCTATTTCTTAAATGTTAGTTTCTGTTTCTTCCATCATATCTTTAGTAATTAAAACATCTCTTGGTTTAGAGCCATTAGGTCCCGAAATAAAACCTCTTTCTTCAAGGTTGTCTATCATTCGAGCGGCTCTATTGTATCCAATTTGAAAATGTCTTTGTATCAGCGAAGTAGAAATGTGACCTTCATTAACCATAAATTCACACACATCATCAAAGAGCGCATCTGCCGGTTGTTCGTTAACTTTTTTCAGCAATGTTTCTTCTTTGAATAAATAGTTAGGTTTCATCTGATTGCTTACATTTGAGACCGTTTCATCAATTTCATCATCTGATACAAATGCACCTTGAACTCTTATTGGTTTATTCATACCATTACCAAGATACAACATATCACCGTTACCAAGTAACTTTTCTGCTCCACCAACATCAAGAATAGTTCTAGAGTCAATCGAAGATGATACCATAAAGGAAATTCTAGTCGGTACATTGGCTTTTATTAAGCCTGTAATTACATTAACTGAAGGTCGTTGCGTCGCAAGAATCATATGAATACCACTGGCTCTAGCCTTTTGCGCAATTCTAGCAATAGATTGTTCCACTTCTTGTGGAGACATCATCATTAAATCTGCTAATTCATCTATAACTATAATGATTTTTGCCATTCTTTGCTCGTAATTTGCTTTCTTATTAAACGCCGTTATATTTCTGACGTGTAATTCTGCAAAACGCTTATATCTTCTTTCCATTTCTTCAACAGCCCATTTTAGACTAGCTGTTGCAGCTTTCACGTCTGTTATAACTGGCGCTACTAAATGCGGCAAATTATTATATGGTGCAAGTTCCACCATCTTAGGATCAATAAGTAATAATTTTAGTTCATCTGGATGATTTTTATATAATAGACTCGTTAAAATTGCATTTATGCACACAGATTTACCAGAACCTGTCGCGCCAGCTATAAGCGCATGTGGTGTCTTAGATATATCCATTAATAATGGTTCATTATTAATCTTAAAGCCCATTGCAACAGTTAACTTGCTTTCAGATTGTTGAAAAGCTTTAGAAGTAATCATTTGTCCTAAAGGTATTTTTTTGGGACTTTGATTTGGAACTTCTATACCAACTAAACTTGTACCAGGAATGGGTGCTTCAATTCTAATGTCTTTAGCAGCTAAAGCCATTTTGATATCATCTTGAAGTGCTGTAATTTTCGACACTTTTACGCCTTTTTCAACTGATAATTCAAATCTTGTTACAGTCGGACCTTGTATCATATTTACAACGTGAGCTGGTACATTAAAATGATAAAAAGCTTCGTCTAATTCTTTTTTCTTTTCTTCGAGCCATTCACTATTATCTTCTTGTTCCACAATATCATCTAATATTGATACTGGTGGAAGAACAAATAATGGTCCTTTACGCTTAGTTGCTTGTTCAACTTCATTGTTCGAATCGTTATCTTTGTCATCATGAGATTTTGTATCATTTGTATCTCTCGTCATTACATCTTTTTTAAATGTTTGATGTTTTCGTTTATCTGAAGGTGTCATCACAACATTAAATGGTGAAGTTTTTCTTGTTGATTTAGGTTTGAGTACAGGTTCATACGAAGCTTTTTCTTCAGGTTTCTCAACTTCTTCTTGTTGGTCTACTACTTCAGCTTCCTCAACTACCTCTGGTTGTTCACGCTCTTCTATATCTTCTGGATGTTCAAATTCTTCTTGTTGTTCATACTCTTCTATATCTTGAGCATCTACCAGTAAGCTTTCATCTAATAATTCCAACGTTTCATCATCAGAAGTTGCTTGTTCAGGTTCATCTTCTTCAAAATCTTCAAAACTTATATCATCTTCTACAAATTGATTATGTTCATCTATTGAATTTAATGTATCGTCTTCATTTCGAAGTTCAGCATCATTCAATGTTTCATTATCATTTGTTTCTACTGTTTCGATTACATCTTGTTCTTCGTCTGGTAGCTCATACATCTCTGCATCAGAACTTGGTTCAATTGTTTCTTGATAAAGACTGTCATTTTTATTGCTCTGTTGTTTATCTATTTGCTCAACTGATTCAACTTCTTCGAATGTAGAATCTTCTACCTTTTCTTCATCAAAATCATTAACAATTTTTTCTGCTTCTATTTCTAATTCTGGTTCTATCTCAGTCTTATCCTGGTATCTCTCTTCTTCTAGTTCTGGTTCAGCCTTATCTTGATCATTCTCTGTTTGTTGTTCACTATTTGTTTCTTCATCAAAATCCAAATCAATTTCTTTAAATTCATATGTAGTTAGGTCATTTACATCAGGTTGTAATGACATCTTGATTTCATCGTTAGTAGAATCCATTTCATTTTGATTGTGTTCATTTTCACTGTTAATTTCACTTTCTGATTCCATTTCATCATTTTCATTAACAGGATATTCAGTCGGCTTATTTTTAATGAATGAAGCTTGTTGTTTAAAGAAATAATCTTGATTTTTAATTTGTGACTTTTCTTCATCTGATTCAAGTGATTCAAGATTTTTGAGTTCTTGTTCTCTTTTTTCTTTTAATGCTTTTTCAAACTGTTTTTTCTTTTGAAGTTTCTTTTCACGTTCTTTTCTAATTTCAGAAACAATTTGTGACGCATATATATTTTCTATGTTAATTGTGTTGTCCATCTTTGAATAAGTAGGGACATCTTGGATGATTTCACTACTTTGCTTTTTATGACTATTGTCATGATTTTCTTTGTTAGGTTCATCAGAATGACTTGATGAGCTATGATCTTTCAGTCCACTATTTGGCACTTCTTTTTGTTTGCGCATGCCGAAAATAGCTGAAGGCACTTCAGTGGCTCTAAATTTAGGTTGATGTAAAGAATTCAGTCTTTCTTCAAACAATTTATCTTCATTGTTCTTGTTAGCTTTTTTATTATTATGAGTAGATGTATTTTTATTTTTGTTATAATCCTTACTTACATCTTCATAATGATTTTTCGATGTGTTTTTCGAAGGTTTTTGTTCAACATTTTGATTTCTTCTACGTCTTCTTCTATTAGAAGAAAATGAAGCTTCATTTTCATCATAAAATCTGTGATCATGATATTTATGTTCTGTTTCATTTTCTGAATGATACTGTTGTTCTTCATTTTCATCAGTAGATTCTTCATATTCCATTTGAATTGGGAATCTAAATTTGCCTTTAGGTCTTTTATATATTTCTTCGTTTTGAGACTCGTCTTCTGGATTATGATCTAAAGACTCTTGATCATTTTTTGGTTTTTCGTTTTTTTGATTACTTTTGGATTGTCCGAATATATCATCAAACCAACTCATAGGCTCACTACCTTTCGTCTTCAAAAAATGGTGTTCCTACAGTATAACTATCCTCTAATACCATTATACCTTTTTCATTTGGAGCACCTTCCAAATCAAGTTCTTTCATCGAACATATCATACCACTAGAAGGAACACCGCGTAATTCTGCATCTTTAATAATCATACCACTAGGCATAACAGCTCCTACTTTAGCTACTACTACTTTTTGGTCTTGGTCAATATTTGGTGCACCACAAACAATTTGTAATGTTTCATCTCCAACGTCAACTTGGCAGACAGATAATTTATCAGCATCTGGATGTTTTGATTTTTCTGTTACATACCCTACTACAAATTTAGATGATAAATCAGCTTCTAGCTTATAGTCGATATGATTCTTTTCTAATAAATCTTGTATACTATTGATATGTTTTTCTTGAACTTTAATGTTTCCATTACCTTCTAACTGAACATATTTAGAAGCATTAAATATGTTGAAACCTACAACATTGCTTTCACTTTTAATAATCGTGATATCATTTTCGTATTCATACACTAATCCCTCTGTTACAGGGTCTATCGTAACCATTAGAACATCGCCAACGCCATTTTTGTTATAAAATAAATTCATTTTTGTAAACTCCTTACAGTTTGTATTGTTTATTTTTTATTATTTTTCATATTTTTAAATATTTCTCTATTCTTTTCAAGACGATCAATCACTTCTTGATTTCTCTTACGCGAATGATTTTTACCTAATATAAAGATTGGTTCTAAAGGCTTTTCAGGTGTATAAGAGAAAGATAATGAAGTGATTGGAACAAGTCCATTTTGGAAAAATGACATCGTCATTTGAGCAACGATATCATAGCCAATTTCATTCTTTATATCACAAATAACTAATACATCTTGATGTGGCGTAGCTAATAACATTTCCCCTTCAATGTTTTTATAAACATCTTGTAAGAATGTCTGGTTTAAGATTCTAGAAGCATCATAACCATCATTTGTATTTACAAAATAAAATGTATTACCTTGGACTTCATCAGATTTATATGTTGTTTTTCTTTTTTTAATGTTAAATAGCGCTTGTTCTTTAATTTGTTCTTTAGTTAATTTAAGTTCTACTAGCATGGATTCATCAATTAAGCGATAAGTGTTCCCTAAATCTAATGCATAATAAACGTTCGTCTCAGCTGTGTGTTCATCAATTAAAAAAGGTTTACCTTCTTTAGTTTCTTTATGGAAACTTGTAGACCTTATAACTGGTAAAATTTCAATTTTATTAATTTCTTTAGTAGATTCATCTTGCATTGCGTTTATTGTCTCTGTTACGTAATAAACAATTTCTTCTATTGTTTTATCACCTTTATCCTTATATTTAGCAATAATCGGAGCTAGTTTTACAGAGAGTCCTTTTTGATTATCTATTCTTTCTATTCTTAAGCTTTCATTTTCTCTATCAAACTTGAAATTTGCATCTAATGATTTCAAGCGATCTTTTAATAAATCTCTCATTTGAAAGACGTTCATACTTAACACTCCTATTTTTATACCTCTATATAGTTTACAACAAAACACAGTTATGTAACAGTGATAAACATATATAAATCAACTTAAATAAAATAAAAAAGCAGGTAAATCGAAAATAAAAGAAACTTTTTTTCGACCTGCTTTTTTTCTATTATTTTATTCGCTTAATCCATCAATAAATGAACTGATTTGAGGAATTGTTTTACGTTCTTTGCCTACATATCTTCCTAATTCTTGTTCTTTATCATAAGCGATGAAACTCGGAATACCCATAACATCCACTTCTTGACATAAGTCAATAAACTCATCTCTATCTACAGATACGAATTGATATTGTTTATACTTTTCTTCAAGTGCTGGTAAATCCGGATCAATAAAGTGACAATCTGGACACCAAGATGCTGTAAACATAAATATAGTTGGTTCATTAATTAAAGTTTTAAATTCTTCAATTGAAGTCAATTGCTTCATTTTTTGACACTTCCTATCATTAGAGATTGTTGACCATCTTTTATTATATGATACTTTCTTAATAATTGATAAACAAATAAACAGATTACTGCCGGTAATAAAAAGTGGAAAAATGCGATTTGTAACAAGACTTCAGTTGAGCTACCCATTGTCTTGATCGTCATAATTTGACCTACAAGCCCACTTGACCCCATACCTGCGCCTGCTGCATTATTTTCCATCGGCCAAAAGACCGTCATAATCGGTGCCACTACTAAACTTGCAACTACAGGGGGAATTAATATAAATGGTTGTTTTAAATAATTAGGAATTTGTAATTTACTTGTTCCTATACCGTGAGCAATTACCCCTGAAATGCCGTTGTCTCTATAACTCGTTACTGCAAAGCCAATCATATGACAACATCCGCCAATTGTCGCCGCCGCTGCTGCAGTGCCACTTAAGCCGAGCATTAAAGCTAACGCAGCGCTGGAAATCGGACTACTCAAAGTGATACCTACTAAAAAGCTTACGAACATCCCCATTAACAAAGGCTGCTGTTCAGTACTTAATTGAATCCAACTACCCAATTCTTTCATAAATATATCTATAAAAGGTGCTACAAATTTCGCAATACATGTACCAATAAATAGCGTTAAAATTGGTGACAAAATAATATCAATTTTAGTTTTACCAGAATAAAATCTACCTAATTCACTTGCAACTACTGAAGCTAAATAACTACCTACAGCGCCACCTTGCTCGTAACCATACATTCCTGTAACAGCTGTTGTAAATATAATCAATGGTGAGGCGCCTAATCCATAACTAACAGCTACCCCTACCCCAGCTCCAGTTAATGTTTGAGCTAATTTTCCTATCTCTATCATAATCGATGTATCGAAGTATGTATTTAAAGTCTGACCTAGCGTTTCTATAATGAGTCCAACAATTAAAGTACTAAATAAACCTAAAGCCATAAAACTAAGACCATCGATTATTGTTCTATTGAAAAATGATTTTACTTTCTCCATTTATTCACACTCCTTAAAAAAGATTATACTATAAAAAAGTACATGTAATTATTTAATTTCAAATAATTACATGTACTTTTATAGAATTCACTATACTTCTATAACATTAAGGAATTTTTTTAATGCATCTGTTTTAGGCTGAGTGAACAATGTTTCTGGTTCACCTTCTTCACCTATCAATCCATCATTTATGAATATCATTCTATCTGAAACTTCTCTTGCAAATCGCATCTCATGCGTAACAATGACCATTGTCATACCTTCGTTTGCTAGATCTTTAATAACTTTAAGAACATCATTAACAAGTTCAGGATCTAATGCTGATGTCGGTTCATCAAAAAGCATAACTTTAGGGTTCATAGCTAATGCTCGTGCAATTGCAACACGTTGTTGTTGTCCTCCAGATAAAGCATGTGGTCTTTGATCTTTAACACTTTCTAACCCAACTTTTATTAAAAGTTGGAGTGCTTCATCATAAGCTTTTTGCTTGTTCATTTTTTTAACAGTGATTAAGCCTTCCATTACATTTTCAATCGCTGTTTTATGTGGAAACAAGTTGTAATTTTGGAAAACCATACCAGACTGTTTTCTAACTTTAATTTGAGCTTTTTTATTATTGGATGTATATGTTTCGCCATTTACAAACACTGTACCTTCAGTTGGAATCTCTAAAGCATTTATCATTCTTAACAATGTCGTTTTACCAGAACCAGATCTACCTATTAAAGTGATCACTTCACCTTTATCTACTAAAAGATTAATCCCTTTGATTACTTCTACATCATTAAAAGATTTTTTTATATTTTGAAGTTCAATCATGAGCGATACCCTCTTTCAATATAAGATTCATAGTAAGATTGGATGACTGATATAATGAAACATACGATCCAATATAAAATCGCAACTAATACATAAATTGTTAAAAATTCATACGTAGTAGATGCCACTTCTTGCGCTTTTCTAAACATTTCAGCTACTAAAATGAAACCTAATAATGAAGTGTCTTTTATTAAGCTTAAGAAAGTATTACCTAAAGCTGGTATGGACACTCTAATTGCTTGAGGTAGTATAATTCGTTGCACTGTTTGTTTATAGTTCATACCAATTGAATACGCTGCTTCTGTCTGTCCTTTAGGTATCGACATAATGCCACCTCTTAATATTTCAGATGCATATGCACCTACATTAAGTGACAGACCTATAATTGCAGCTATAACCGGTGACAAGGTGAGTTGATTCTCTGCATTACCTGTTACCAATCTACCTAATTCGGGGATACCATAAAAGATAATGAATAATTGAACAATCATAGGTGTACCCCTAATGATTGAAACATAAAAACGGGCAATCCCTTTAAGTACTTTGCTACTAGAAATACGCATCAAAGCAGTAAGTAAAGCTAAAATTAAACCAATAACAAAAGTAACTAACGTTATAGGTATAGAATATTTAACTAAACCTTCTAGCATAGGTAAAAATGCTTGTTTTGCAGCATTTAATGCATGAAGTTGTTCATCATTTAGGCTCTGAAACATTATCGCCAAACCATTTCTTACTTATTTTTTCTAATTCGCCATTATCTTTTAATGTTTTCAAGCCTTTATTGAAGTCTTTAATAACTTTGTCATCTTCTTTTTTACTAAAAGTAAATGCTGATTGACTTTGTTCTGCATCGCCTTCAATAGCTTTGATTTTAGCATTTGGTTTTTGCTTTTTATAATCTAAATATGAAACATTATCATTAAATGTACCTTCAACACGTTTAGATTGTAATAAATCCATAGCTTGGTTGAAACCATCTACTTTCGTAATATCTGCACCTTTAGATTTAGCAAGTTGACCATAATTAGATGTTAAAGTTTGAGCAAGCTTTTTACCTTTTACATCATCAAATGACTTAATATCTGTATTATTCTCATTAACTACTAATACACCTTTTGAATAAGTATATGGATCCGAGAATTTGTATTTAGCTTTTCTCTCATCATTAATACCTACTTGGTTCGCAACCATATCAAAGCGTCCTGCATCTAAACCTGCAAACATTGAATCCCATTGTGTTTCTTTAAACTTAACTTTATAACCCATTTCTTTTGCTACTGCTTTAGTAACTTCTACATCATAACCCGTTAACTTGTCATTTTTATCATGATAGCTAAACGGTGAGTAAGTACCTTCTGTACCAACTACTAATGTTTTATCATCTTTCTTACTGCTACTTTCTTTAGAGTCATTGCCGTTCCCACAAGCAGCTAACACTATTATTAATGCAATAATTAAAAATATACCTTTTTTCATTTATACATCCCTCTATTCTTAGTATCCTAATCGGAATAAACATAGTTTAGACCGAAATCCAACTACTGTCAATTACTATAATCTGGATTAATTAAATTTCAAATATTCAATCTTTTCTGAACTTAAATCTAATACTAATTCTTCGAGCAATGTTTTTGCACTTAAGTAATCTCTTACATCATAAATAGCTTTACTCGTATGAATATACCTTGCACATACACCTATTACTGCTGTTGGAATACCTGTTAAAGATTTATGAATTTCTCCTCCATCTGTACCACCTGGTGATTGGAAATATTGATGTTCAATCTCTTTTTCTTCTACAGTATCAATTAAATAATCTCTCATTCTTTCTGAAAGAATCATCGTACGATCTAGTATTCTAATTAACACACCTTTACCTAAAGCTCCAGATAAACCGATATGACCTTTCATATCATTTGCAGGTGAACAATCTACTACTAAAGCTAAATCAGGTTGAATAAGGTTAACACTTGCTGAAGCGCCTCTTAAACCAACTTCTTCTTGAACGTTTGCGCCAACATATAAATCGACATCTAGTTCTTTATCCTTCAATTGTTCTAACAACTCTAAGCCGACGAGACATCCATATCTATTATCCCAAGCTTTAGCTAACACCCTATTTTCAGTTAATCTTTCAAAATCTGTACGGGGAACTATCGTATCGCCAATTTTAATGCCCATTTCTTTTAATTGGTCTAAACTCTCAGCTCCAACATCTAATAACATGTCAGCAATAGAAACGCCTGTTTCTTTACCCGTTCTAAAATGTTTAGGTATACTTCCAACTACTCCGTTATAGTAACGACCTTCTCGGGTTTTTAACTGTAAAGTTTGAGATAACCACACATCTGATGAAACGCCACCAAGTGCTGTAAATTTTAACATACCCTCTTTTGTCATTTCAGTAACCATAAACCCGATTTCATCCATATGTGCTGCTACTAATACTTTAGGTGCATTTTCTTTTTTAGATTTTTTAACACCATAAATACTCCCCATATTATCTCCAATGATTTCATCAACATATGGTGCCATTTTTTCTTTTAAATATTCACGTACTTCATTTTCAAATCCAGGAACTGCGTGTAATTCAGTGAGTTCTTTCATTCTAGTGAGTGTTTCTTGTCTAATTTGTGTCATTATGAATCTCCTCATTTAAATATTTATCTATCATACTAGCTTTGTGTTAAACTAAATTTAAGAAAAAGGAGGCATGGTCATGCAAAATAATAAGTTACGCTTCGTCATATTAATCTTTTCTGTTTTTACAGGAATAAGTGTTCTTGCTAGTATCATCTACTTCAAACAATTTAAACTTTATAATTGTGAAGAAATACTTAAACAAGTAAAAAAAGAATTTAACAATGTTGAAGCATCTTATATCTTACATATCCCAAAGACCTACCAAAAATTCGGCATTGAAACAAAAGTAGTACATGGTGGCATTTCTGTAAATAAAGATGACAAACTTGTACACTACGAATTCATTGCTGATGCTTTTAATGGCCAAGTCATTGATATTTACGAAATTTAATATCATTTAATGAAACATGATGTACTTATTTGTACATCATGTTTTTTATATTTCATCATTTTCTAAAGCATCAAACGATTTTTTAATAGCTTCTAATCCACTAATCAATTTATCTTCACTACAAGCTAAATTCATTCTAAAGTGATGACTCTCACCAAGTTCATATGAATTTCCAATACCGGTTGCTAATTTCCCTACCGATTGTAACGCTTTTTGAACGTCACTTTCGTTAAATCCACTTTTAGCAAAATCAATCCAAGCTAAATATGTAGATTCTGGTTTAATGAAACTTAATTGGTCGGACATCTCATTCTTTATAAATTCCTCTAATAGCGTCATGTTTTTATCAATATGTTGATTTAATTGGTCTACCCAATCACTTGCTTGTGTATACGCTACTTTTACAGCCTCAACTGCAAGTGTATTAGCAGCAGCTAAACCATAGTAAGTTGCAAGCTTTCTATTGAATTGTAATGTGAAGTATCTATGCTTTGTCATCATAAAACTACTTGCTAAACTAGCTAAATTAAATGTTTTTCCTAACCCCGTTACAACTACTATCGGTGAATCTAATTTCATCTCATTTGCCATTGAGTAAAATCCTTTATCACTTCTTACAAAGTCCATATGGATTTCATCAGATACAATAAAGACATCGTGCTTTTCACAAACTTCTTTCATAAAGGCGCATTCTTCTTTCGTCCATACTTTACCAGTAGGATTATGTGGATTACAGAGAACAAGTACTTTAACATCTTCTCGTGCTGCCACCTTTTCAAATTGTTCATGGTCCAATTCATATCCATTGTCTGTTGTTATTAATGGTGATTCGACTGCTACTCTTTTATTACCTTCAATCAAATTTAAAAATGCATTATATGCAGGTGTATGAATTAATACGCCTTCACCTTCTTTTGTAAATTCACGAATGACTTCAGTTACCGTAAACAAAATGCTTGGTACATAATAAATATCATTTTTCTGGACGTTCACAGAAAATCTCGTTTTGTACCAATGCTTAATTGCATTTAAGTATTCTTCTTGTTTCCATACTAAATAACCAAAATGCGCTTGATCTAATTTGTTTTTTAAATGATCGATAATAAAGTCAGGCGTTTTAATATCCATATCAGCAATCCAGAATGGCTCTAAATTTTCGTAGTCATATACTTTCCGTTGACCTTCATACGCTATAGTTGCAGTACCCCTTCTATCTATTACTTCATCAAAATTATATTTCAATTAAATCATCCCTTCTAATGTCTTCTTTAATTCCCCTTGTTTGTTCATCAATACGGACAGCAAAATGATTTGCATCATGATAAAATACAAACCAATAATCTTCTTTAATATATTTTTGTAGAAGTCTTTCTTTAGCATCAATGGAATCCATTGGATAATCATCATAAGCTGTAACCCACAACGGATTTAAATGGGCTAATGTTGGTAAAATATCTGCCATATGAACAGCCTTCATACCGTTACTTTCCAATTCAATAACACTATGACCAGCACTATGTCCACCCGTATGACGCATAGTTATACCAGGAATAATTTCCATACTATCAACAAATGTCATAACTTGATGTTCAATGCCTTTATAATTTTCTTCCCAATATGTAGCTTTACTTCTAATGTTTGGTGACCTTAGTTCATTCCATTCAATTTGAGACGTATAAATTGTCGCATTTTTAAATACAGATTGACCATCAGGAGTAGTCAGACCACACGCATGATCAAAATGCATATGTGACATAATTACAATATCTATATCGTCTATGCCAATATCAAATTGTTTTAATGAATGTTCGATATCACTTTCATAAGTCGTACCATAGTTCCTTTTTTGCTTATCAGTTAACTTACCATTACCCATACCAGCATCAATAATAATATTGTGTCCTTCAGTTTGAACAAATATCGGATGTGTAACGAGAGGTATTTGATTAAGATCATTAGGTGGATACTTTTTCGACCACAAAGCTCTAGGTACAACACCAAACATCGCACCACCATCCATTTGAGTAATACCACCTTGTAATGGATACAATTTAAAATCACCTATATTCAACATAATTTTCCCCTCCAATCATTTAATTTTATTTTATCATTAATTGGTTTATCGAACATCTTTCAAGATTAGTAGCCTGGATATTTAATAAAGTTGTGAGGAGAAATATAATATGTGGGGCAAAAGAATAAATAAAAATAAGAGGTTGGAACAAATTAATTGTCCCAACCTCTTATTTTTATTTAAAACTTGCTTCCATTCGATTAATTCTAAATCCTTTGTTTGAGAATTTATCTTCATACTCTGTACGAATATTATCTTCTGGTTCTTCTTCATGTAAATTCAAGTTTATATAATCAAATGACATACCATACTGCGACATACTTTCTAAACTGTATTCAAATAATTTTTGATTATCAGTTTTAAAGTGTATTTGACCGTCTTTTTTCAAAATATGCTGATATATTTCTAAAAAGGACGAGTGTGTTAATCTACGTTTTGCATGACGTGTTTTAGGCCATGGGTCAGAAAAGTTAAGATATATTCTTGAAACTTCATTTTCGACAAAATACTCAGTTAACAATTTTGCATCTTGATTGATTAATTTGAGATTGTCTAATTCCATTTCTTTAACTTTTTCTAAAACTCTGACCATAACATTTTTATCTTTTTCAATTGCTACATAATTAATATTAGGATTTTGCTTGGCTGTTTCAGTGATAAACCTTCCCATACCAGTTCCAACTTCAATATGAATTGGCTGATCTTTATCAAACCATTCAGCCATTTTATATTGATGATTTTGATCTACATCTACTAAATTGGGATGATCTTTCAAAAAATCATCAGCCCAAGGTTTATTTCTCATTCTCATTCAAAGTAGCTCCTTATATAAATACATTTCTTGTCATCACTTCATTTAAGAAGTTTAACCAATCATTCATATCATTATATCGCTTTTTCTCTTCGTACCATTCTACCATCGCGATAGCTTGAATTAACGTGTACCATTTCATACGTTTTTTCAAATCATGAGTGTCGTTAATTCCATATTTACATAACCAATCTGCCCAGTCATTTTCATCGACATAAGTATACAATATCATGCCGATATCAATAGCTGGATCTGCAATCATTGCACCTTCCCAATCGACTAGGAACAGTTCATCTTGGTCTGATAATAACCAATTGTTATGATTAACATCGCCATGTATAACAGTATAAAATCTGCTATCAAGTGTAGGCATATTATCTTCTAAATATAGCAATGCCTTTCTTACAGTTCTATTTGTTAAGACATGTCTAGATAAAGAACTATTGATTTTCTTAAATAATAGCTCTGGATGCATAGGTTTCATTTCCATGCGTTTAAGCATATTTAATAATTGTTTAGAAGAATGTATTTTTTTAAGAAGTTTGGCAACACGGTTAGAATTCATTTCATCTTGGACTAACTCTCTACCATTTTTCCAATGTTGTGCAGTTACAACTTCTCCTGTTTCGATCCTTTTAGTCCAGACTAATTTAGGTACGATACCTTCAGCAGATAACGCTGTTAAAAAAGGACTTGAATTACGTTTTAGGAAGAGCTTGCGGCCATCTTGTTCTGCCATATATGCTTCACCAGATGCTCCACCTGCTGAGTCTAACGTCCATCCTAATTGATAAAAATGTTCCAACCTATCCACCTCACTTTCAGAAAAAGAAAAAGACTCAAGAATATTACTTTTCAAGAGTCATATTTTAATCTTAAAAATTTCGTTTAATTTTTGTTATTTTAGTGCGCTTGTATTAAATTTTATTATCTTTTGGTTAAGATTTCAACCTCATAAATGAAAACTTTCGAGTATTTTGAACCTATTCATATATAATATGTCTAATAAATTCAGTATTCATATGGTTTGGTTGAGATTTTAAATTTACACTAAAATATTTTTATGCTTCCGACTCTATATAATTATCAAATGATTTTTGTAATTGTTTCGTAATTTGACCTACTTTACCGTCACCGATTTTGTTATCGTTTACTTGAATAACTGGCATAACTTCAATAGATGTACTTGAAATAATTACTTCATCAGCATCATTTAGGAAATCTAATGTAAATGCTTCTTCAATAAATGGAATATTTAATGCTTCTGCTGATTTTTTAATAATACGTCTCGTAATACCATTTAATATTAAGTTGTTTGCAGGATGTGTATATATTTTGCCGTCTTTAACAGCATATACGTTGCTTGAGCTACCTTCTGTAACAGTTTGATCTCTATGCATGATTGCTTCGAAAGCACCATTTTGTGCCGCTTTTTCTTTAGCTAACACGTTACCTAGTAAATTCAAACTCTTTATATCGCATCTTAACCATCTAATATCATCTACAGTAATCGCTTTTACACCATTTTTTAATTCTTCATATGGTCTATCATAGCTTTTTGAAAAAGCAGAAAATACTGGTTTAGTGCTTGCATCAGGAAATGGATGATTACGAGGTGCAACACCACGTGTAACTTGGATGTATACCCCACCATTTACGACGTTATTCTTTGCCGCTAACGTTTTTGTTACTTCTGTTAATCCTTCAACAGAATAACCTTCTAAGTTTAAACCGATTTCTTTCGCACTTCTAAACAATCTTTCATAATGTTCTTTAGATGTGAATACTTTGCCGTCATAAATACGTATATATTCATAAATACCATCACCAAAGTTATATCCTCTGTCAGAATAATTGATTTTTCCTTCTGATTCGTCAACAAATTCATCGTTTATAAAAATATATGTCATTACTCTTCACCCTTTACACAGACATTGTATATTGCTTCTAAATAAATTGCAGTTGCATTAAATAATTGTTTTTTTGTAATATATTCATTTTTTTGATGCATTAAATCTTCTGATTCTTTAAACATCGCACCAAAAGCGACGCCTTTATCTAAATTTCGAGCGTATGTTCCGCCACCAATTGTGAATGGTTCGGATTGATCCCCAGTTTGCTCTCTATAAGCTGATAATAACTTCTCTATAAATGGATCGTTTTTATCAACATAATGAGGTAATTGGTGTTTGTCCATTTCTATTTCAAAGCCTTTTTCAGTGACTTCTTCAGAGAAACGAGATAAAGACTGATCAAAGTTAAAGCCCTCTGGATATCTTAAATTAACGCCAAATTGACCACCGTCTACATCTGTATAACTCATTATACCTGTATTAGTTGTTACTTCTCCCATTTCTTCAGTAGCAAATTTCATACCCATTTTTTCGCCTTTTGGAGAATCAACTAAATAGTCATTAGCAAATTTAACGTATGAACTCGCATATTTATCTAAATTTAATTCATTTAAGAATTGAATCAGTAATAAACCTGCATTGATTCCTAGCGTAGGATCCATACCGTGAGCTGATTTACCGTGTACAATTAATGTTAAGAACCCTTCATCAATTGAAGTTTCTCCTTCAATTTCATGCTCATTTAAAAATGATTCGAATTTTTGTACGACATTCGTCATTTGTTCTTTAATGAGTAATTTAGCTTGAGCAGTATCAGGAACCATATTAAATCTTTCTCCTGAGAAAAATGCTTTTAATTCTACTTCTGGTTCATCATTATCTTCAACATATCCTGATTGCAGTATATTAAATGTTACGATACCTTTTTCTCCATGAATTAATGGGAATTCAGCATCCGGTGCAAAACCAACAGAAGGCATTTCTTCTGTTTCAAAATATCTGTCTGTACATTTCCAATCAGATTCTTCATCTGTACCTACAATGATATGTATCCTTTTCTTCCAATCAACTTTCATATCTTCCAGTATTTTAACTGCATAATACGCTGCTATTGTTGGCCCTTTATCGTCTAAAGTACCACGAGCTATTATTGTATTTTCTGTTTCAACTGGTTCAAATGGATCAGTATCCCAACCTGCTCCAGCAGGTACAACATCAACATGGCAAAGTATACCTAATAATTCGTCACCTTTACCTGCTTCAATTCTTCCGACAATATTTTCGATATCTACATAAGAAAATCCATCTCTTTCACCTAGTTGATACATATAATTCAATGCTTCTTTTGGACCAGGTCCAACTGGCGCGTCGTATGTACTTGCTGCATCATCTCTAACGCTTTCGATGCTTAAGAGCCCCTTTAAATCATTAATAATATCTTCTTCATATTCTTTAACTTTATTTCTCCACATCGAAAATCATCTCTTTCTTAAGTTGAATAGTTATCTATATAATACATGATATTTTTGTAAATATGAAATAGAAATACTGATAATTTTCTATTTTTTTAACTCAAAAGTTATTTCCTTTTACGTACGGCTATGGTCATATATAATGAAATAATTTTAATAAAATTATTTCCCACAAGAAATTCGGCAACAAATCTACCAACACAACCTCTGTTGACTAAAATACGAGATAAAAATATGATTGTTCAAAGCTTATAGATAAAAAAACTGCCAACAAAGTCGGTGACTTTGTTGACAGTCTATAACCGGAAAAACTATCGGTCTTTTCGTTATTCTATTATTTTTTTAAGTCTTCTTCTGTAACAACTCTTAAATTGTTATTAGCTGTTCCGCCTTCATCATCAAATTTAGCTTCTCTTTGATCGATTGGCTCTTGATCTTCTTTTTTAAGACGAGATTTAGCATTAGAAGCATATCCTTTAGGATTTTCTTTTGCTTTTTGTAATTCACTTTTAGCTTTTACTTTAGCTGATTCTTTGTAAGAAGTTGGGTCTTCTTTATATTTAGAATATTCGTCTTGTGCTTTCCCTTTTAAATCATTTGCTTTTTGTTTAGCATTTTCTTTGTAATTCTCTGGGTCTTCTTTGTACTTACCGTATTCATCTTTTAATTTATCTCTATTATCTTTTTTAGATAATACGACTGCTGCTGCAGTTCCTCCTAATACAACTAATGTTCTAAATAATCCTGCTTTTTTAGCCATTTGTATCCACCTCTATTTAGTTAATATTAATTAATATACCCTTACAATATAGTTATAAACATTTTAACCTTATAAATTTAAAAGTTTGAAATCTTCTTCCATCAAATGTCTATATTCCCCTAATTCTAATTGCTCATCGAGTTCTAAACTTGCAATTTGTAGTCGTTTTAAATATGTGACTTCACAGTCTATTGAATGGAACATTCTTTTAACTTGATGGAACTTACCTTCATAAATTGTCACAATCGCTTTGAAACTTTCCCCACTCTCGATTATTTCCAATTCACTAGGTGAAGATGTGAAATCGCCTAAATCAATTCCTTTTTCAAATTTCTTTATTGCATCTTCGTTAATATGTCCATCAACTTCTGCATAGTATCTTTTAGGAACTCTATGCTTTGGACTCATAAGCTGATGAGAGAACTTGCCATCATTCGTTAACAACAGTAATCCCTCAGTATCTTTATCTAATCGACCTACAGGGAACAAATCTAAGTGCATATATTCAGGAACAATATCGATCACTGTTTCATGTTCGTCATCTTCTGTAGCTGATACATACCCTGCTGGTTTATTCATCATTAAGTAAACAACTGGCTCATATTCAATAGGAATATCATCAAATGTTATAATATCTTCTTCAGGATTAATATGCATTTCAGGTTTTTTAGCGATTACATCATTTACTTTTACTAAGTTTTTCTTAAGGAATTTTTTCACTTCTTTACGTGTACCAATTCCTGAATTTGCTAAAAATTTATCTAATCTCATCATTTACACCCACTTAATTTTACGTCTAATTTTAGAAGTGACTTCGCCTAAAAATTCATCTGCTAGTCGAGCGCGCATTGTTAAAAATCCATATACAACTACACCGACACAACCTCCGACAATAAGTACAATTAACGCACCTAATTTAGATGTTGGGTCAATAAATAGTGATACGATAAAATAACTTAATTCTACTAATAGAACCATTATAATCGTGTAGAAAGTAATTCTTAACGTGTGATAAATTGTAATGTTAAATTTAAAGTCTGCATATTTCCAAAGTACTAAACAGTTTAAAATCACTGCAATGAGTAATGCAATTGCAGTACCTAACACCGCACCTAAAGTATGGAACATCATAATTAACGGTAAATTAATTACAGCTTTTACAATTAAAGATACGATTACAATCCATACTGTTAAAGCTTGTTTATCGATTCCTTGTAACATTGAAGCTGTTACAGATAATAAGGCGATTAAAATACTGACTGGTGCATACCAAAATAGAATTTCAGTTCCCATTGGGCTATAACTATAAAACACGTTATATAAAGGTTGTGCAAGTACCATAATGCCCAATGAAGCAGGTACAGTTAAATAAAGTAATACGCCTAAAGATTTTCTTATTTGATGATGCATAGCATCGATTCTACCCGAGTTGTAAGTGTTTGTTATAAAAGGAACTAAACTAACCGCAAAACCAGCTGCTAATGAAGTTGGAATCATAACAATTTTATTTGTAGTCATACTCAACATCGTGAAGTATATATCGTGCAATTCACTATTTACACCTGCCATAGCTAATCCAGTATTATGCGTAAACTGATCAATTAAGTTAATAATTGGGAAACATAAACTGACAATAACAAACGGTATACTATATTTAATAATTTCTTTATAAATTTTGAAATACGAAACATCAATATCACTCGTATCTTGTTCAACTTCAGCTTTAATGAAATGCCTTCTTTTAACCCAAAAATATAGTAATGTTAATAGAGCTATTATGGCACCTATTCCTGCTGCGAATGTCGCAACTTGGTTAGCCATTAGGACTGAACCGTCCATCACGTATAATACGATGTAACTACCGCCCAAAATAAAAGCAATACGTGCAACTTGTTCAGTAACTTCTGAAACTGCTGTTGGACCCATTGAATTGAAACCTTGGAAAATACCTCTCCATGTTGCTAACAAAGGAATGAATAATACTACGAAACTGATTGTTCTAATAACAGTCGTAATATCATCTATTTGCCAACCGCCTTCTATTCCACCTTTATTTGCTAATGTTAATTGAGCAATTGTAGGTGATAAGAAGTATAGAAGTAGAAATCCGATAATACCTGAAATGGACATAACAATAAAACTTGATTGATACAGTTTCCTACTTACTTTATATGCACCGAGCGCATTATATTTAGATACATATTTTGCTGCTGCTAACGGTACACCAGCAGTTGCGATTGTTATCATGATTGTGTATGGTTGATAAGCATATGTAAATGGTGCAAGATTTTTTTCGTCGCCAATAATCGCGTAGAAAGGTATTAAATAAAGTATACCTATGACTTTCGTTATTAAAATACTAGCTGTAAGAAGGAAGGTTCCTCTTACGAGCGCTTTACTTTCTGACATAATTTCATCCCTATCTAATTTACTTTTAAATTTAATAATAACAGGTTTATTTCTATTCTACTACTTTTTTAAAGACACAATATTCGTTAAAATATTATTACATCGACTTATGGAGGTAACTTATGTATCATACAATAATAATTGGCGCTGGACCTAGTGGTTTAATGGCTGCTTATAGTGCAAGTGCTCAAGGGAACAGCGTTTTATTAATCGAAAAGAAAAAAGGACTAGGTCGTAAACTTCGTATTTCAGGTGGCGGTAGATGTAATGTTACAAACCGTTTACCTTATGAAGAAATTATAAAAAACATTCCCGGAAATGGAAAGTTTCTATATAGCCCTTTCTCAACTTTTGACAATGAATCTATCATACAATTTTTTGAGTCTCGTGAAGTAAAGTTAAAAGAAGAGGATCATGGTCGTATGTTTCCCGTATCTAACCGTGCACAAGACGTTGTCGAAGCGCTTGTGAATGCCATTAAAGAAAATGGTGTAGAAATACGTCAAGAGACTACCGTATCATCAATAGAAAGTGAAAATCAACAAATTACAGGTGTGACATTACAAGATGGAACGTTTATCCCCTCACGCACTGTCATTATTGCATCAGGTGGATGTAGCGTACCACATACAGGTTCTACAGGTGATGGTTATAAATTCGCAGAACATATTGGACATTCAATAACTGATCTTTTCCCAACAGAAGTCCCTATAAAATCTAGTGAACCCTTCATCAAAAACAAAACATTACAAGGACTAAGCCTGCAAAATATAGGACTTTCTGTTTTAAAGAAAAATGGCAAACCTAGAATCACACATCACATGGATATGTTGTTTACACACTTTGGTGTTTCAGGGCCAGCAGCTTTGAGATGTAGTCAATTTATTTACAAAGAACAACAATCACAAAAGAAAAATGAAATACAGATGTCTATCGATGCTTTTCCAGAAATAAGTGCACACGAGTTAGAGCAACAAATCGTAAAAAAATTAAAAGATGAGCCTAATAAAGCAATAAAGAATGCTTTAAAAGGTCTCGTTCAAGAAAGATATTTACACTTTATATTAGAACAGTCTGAAGTAGACATAGATGTGACATATCATCATTTATCACAGCAAGCCATCAAAACGTTTGTACAAAATCTTAAAGCATTTACATTTACTGTTAACGGAACTTTACCTATTGATAAAGCATTTGTAACAGGTGGTGGCGTAAATATTAAAGAAATAGAACCTCATACGATGCAATCTAAAATATGTTCTGGGTTGTTTTTCTCTGGAGAAGTTTTAGATATTCATGGGTATACAGGTGGATATAATATAACGAGCGCATTAGTCACGGGTTATGTAGCAGGATATAATGCTTCAATATATGAATAACAAAATCAGAAATATAAAATCACCCAATCCGAAAATGATTCCAACGGATTGGGTGATTTATTTTATTTAAACTCTTTTATTTTCTAAACCGTCATCGCCCCACTCATTCATGCCGCCTTCTATATTAACAGCATCAATATCATGGTCGTTTAAATAATCAACAACATTAGCGCTTCTAACACCACCTGCACATACAACGTAGTATGTTTCGTTCTTATCAAAATGGTTTAATTCATTTGGTATTTCGCCCATCGGTATATGTTTCGCACCTGGAATCATACCTAATGCTACTTCATAATCTTCTCGCACATCAACAATGTTTATTGGATTATTAGATGTTATTTTGCTCGCTAATTCTGTTACTGTAATTTCTTTCATAGCTAGAACACTCCTAATTGATTAATTTGCAACGATGTTAACTAATTTTTGAGGTACGGCAATCACTTTACGTATTGTCTTACCTTCAATAGCTTCTTTTATTTTATCATTATCTAAAGCTACTGCTTCCATTTCATCTTTAGTTAAATCTTTAGAAATTTTTACTTTATCTTTCAATTTACCGTTAACTTGAATAACTATTTCTACTTCGTTATCTACTAATAGCGCTTCGTCAAATACTGGCCATTCTTCATATGTTACTGTGTCAGCGTGACCTAATTTTTGCCATAATTCTTCAGAAATATGTGGCGCAATTGGTGATAACATTTTCAAGAATCCTTCAACATATGATTTGTTTATATGATCTTGTTTGTAACAGTCATTTATAAATACCATCATTTGACTGATTGCTGTATTAAAGTTCAATGTATCAAAGTCTTCTGTAACTTTTTTAACAGTTTGGTTATAAACTTTATCTAACTCTGGTGTCGCTTCTTCTACGACCTTACTTGTAATGTTCCCGTCTTCAGAAACAAGTAAACGCCAAATTCGGTCTAAGAAACGACGTGAACCATCTAATCCATTTTCACTCCAAGCAATTGCTGCATCAAGTGGTCCCATAAACATTTCGTATAAACGTAATGTATCTGCACCATGTGAACGAACAATATCATCTGGATTTACAACATTGCCTTTAGATTTACTCATTTTTTCATTACCTTCACCAAGAATCATTCCTTGATTGTATAATTTTTGGAATGGTTCTTTTGTTGGTACAACGCCGATATCGTAAAGCACTTTATGCCAGAATCTTGAGTATAATAAATGAAGAACTGCATGTTCAACTCCACCGATATATAAATCTACTGGCAACCAATGTTTTAGTTTTTCTGGATCTGCTAATTGTTCATCGTTATGTGGATCAATATATCTTAAATAATACCAACAACTACCTGCCCACTGTGGCATCGTATTTGTTTCTCTGCGACCTTTCATTCCTGTTTTAGGGTCGACTACATTAATAAACTCATCAATATTAGCAAGTGGTGACTCTCCAGTACCTGATGGTTTTACTTGATCTGTTTCTGGAAGTAACAGTGGTAATTCTTCTTCTGGAACAGTTGTCATCGTACCATCTTCCCAATGTATTACAGGAATTGGTTCTCCCCAATAACGCTGTCTACTAAATAACCAATCTCTTAATTTATAACTTACTTTTTTCTTACCGATACCTTTTTCTTCTAACAATTCAATTGCTTTTGGCACCGCTTCTTCTTTAGTTAAGCCATTAAGCACGTCTGAATCAATCATTTTACCGTCTTCATTATAAACAGTTATGATGTCTAAATTGAATTTCTCAGCGAACTCAGCATCCCTCTCATCGTGAGCAGGAACAGCCATTACAGCACCTGTACCATAACTAATTAATACATAATCTGCAATCCAAATAGGCATTTTCTTGCCAGTGAATGGATTAGTAGTAAATGCACCTGTAAACACACCACTTTTATCTTTTGCTAAATCTGTTCTTTCTAAATCAGATTTACGAGATGCAGAAAGTTTATATGCTTCTACTACTTCTTTTTCATCTTCACTTGTAATTTGATCTACTAAAGGATGCTCTGGAGAAAGAACGGCAAATGTAGCGCCATATATTGTATCAGGTCTTGTAGTAAATACATCAAATGAAAGATCAGTATCATCAATATTAAATGTTAATTCTGCACCTTCTGATCTACCAATCCAATTTCTTTGCATATCTTTAATAGATTCTGGCCAATCAACATCTTCTAAGTCTTCTAATAGACGATCAGCGTATTCTGTAATTTTTAATACCCACTGTCTCATAGGTTTACGCACGACTGGATGTCCACCACGTTCAGAAACACCGTCAACAATTTCTTCATTAGATAGTACAGTTCCTAATGCTGGGCACCAGTTAACTGCTACTTCATCTACATAAGCTAATCCTTTATTATATAATTGAATGAAAATCCATTGTGTCCATTTATAATATTCTGGATCTGTAGTGTTTACTTCACGGTCCCAATCATAAGAGAAACCTAATTCTTGAATTTGGCGTTTAAATGTAGCAATATTTTTAGCTGTAAACTCTTTAGGATCATTCCCTGTATCTATAGCATATTGTTCTGCTGGCAAACCGAATGCGTCCCAGCCCATAGGGTGAAGTACGTTATAGCCTTGCATTCTTTTATATCTTGAAACAATGTCAGTAGCTGTATAACCCTCTGGATGACCTACGTGTAAGCCAGATCCAGATGGATAAGGAAACATATCTAATGCATAGAATTTTTTCTGTCCAACATTATCGTCAGCTTTAAATGTTTTATTTTCTTCCCAAAATCCTTGCCATTTTTTTTCAATTTCTTGATGATTATAATTCATTTATTTGTTCCTCCTATAAAATAAAAAAAGCCATCCCAACCATAATAACAGTAGGGACGACTTTAATGATTATGCCGCGGTACCACCCAGAATTCACTAAAAAGTGCACTTCATTTATATGGTTTAAGATTGCTTTTAAGAAATAATTAATTGTTCATAAGTTCACTTAATGGATATCATCAGTTCTCAGCACCACTGACTCTCTTAAGATTCACATTAAAGCGACTACGCCTTATATACATCCTAATATTATGCAATTTCTATATATTTTGCAAGTTTTATTTAACTTTATGGCAAATCTTGTTTCGAAATTCCTCTATCATAAATGTATAAGAAATAATATCCAATTAGAATAAGTAATATCATACTATAGAACATCGCTTTCATATCGAATACATCGACAAGTACACCACCGACAACTGGACCAAACGCTTTACCTATTGTTGAAAAAGCATTGACGATTCCTTGATAAGCGCCCATTCTTCCTTTCGGTGCTAATTGATTTGCGATAGCTGGTACTGCCGGCCATACAAACATTTCACCCAAAGTTAAAATTACCATTCCTACTACAAACATCGTAAATTGTTCTGCAATACTTGTAACTAAGTAACTGACAATAAAAATCGTAAGTCCTATAAACATTTGTAATTTCAATTTTTCTTTAAGTCTGTTTATGATTGGTGCAATTAAAGGTTGACCAGCTAAAATAAGCACACCATTAATCGTCCATAATAAACTGTATTGTTTTAAAGAGATACCTACAGATTGAGTATATGTAGCGATAGTCGTTTGCCATTGAACATAACCGATCCAACATAAACTAAACATCGTACATAATAATATAAGTGCAGTGAATTTCCTTTTGTCTCTTACATGAACGGCACTTGTTATGCCTTCATCATGTTTTACATGGATGTCTAAATCAATATTGTAATATTTAAGCGCTATGATGATAAAGACAACATATAATAATAAATTAGCCATAAAAATATAACTAAAGCTGAAATCAGCAACAAACCCTCCAGCTGCTGCACCGATAGATACACCTAAATTTTGAGCTAAATAAATTGCATTAAATGTTGCACGACCTCCATTAGGCCAACTTGTAGCTGCCATCGCATAAATAGCTGGCACAATAACACCGCCGCCGAACCCTAATATGACTAACCAAAATGGATACCATGGCCAATCGTTTAAGAAGTTCAAACCAACTAAGCTCAAAATATTTAATATAGAGGCGAAAATAATAGATCGAAACCCTCCGATTTTATCAAATAAAGTTCCACCTAATAAATTTCCAATAACACTACCGAATGCGTTAATCATCAAAACGACACCAGCAGTACTTAAACTCTTCCCTAATTCTTCATTCATATATATAGTATTAAGCGGCCACAAAAAACTTGATCCCGTAATATTGATAGCCATACCTATAATTAACATTTTAACGATTTTAGGCATTTTCAAGGGTTTCAACCCTCCTCTCAGATTTTGTCAATTCGAATAGTCTAAACCTTTTTCTGCAAAAGTTCAATATTATATGTTAAAATGCTTTAGATAAGTTTGTAGAACAGGATGTGAAATAAAATGACAGAACGATTCCGTTTTGCGTTTGATAACAAAAGATATCATACATGGAATTATCATTTAAGAAATAGATTTGGTGAAAAAATATTTAAAATTGCTATAGATGGTGGATTTGATTGTCCTAACCGTGATGGCACAGTTGCACACGGCGGATGTACTTTCTGTTCAGCAGCCGGCAGTGGTGATTTTGCAGGTAATAGAGCAGAACCAATACATGTGCAATTCAAACAAATAAAAGATAAAATGCATGAAAAATGGTCTGAAGGAAAATATATCGCTTATTTCCAAGCTTTCACGAATACACATGCACCAGTAGAAGTTTTAAGAGAGAAATATGAAGCAGCTTTAGCCGAAGAAAATGTAGTTGGTTTGTCAATTGCTACAAGACCCGATTGTTTACCAGATGATGTAGTAGAATATTTAGCTGAATTAAATGAAAGAACTTATTTATGGGTTGAATTAGGTTTACAAACTGTACATCAAGAAACATCCGATTTGATTAACCGTGCACACGATATGGAATGTTACTACGAAGGTATAGCTAAACTTAGAAAACATAATATCAATATTTGTACACATATCATCAACGGTTTACCAGGTGAAGATTACGATATGATGATGGAAACAGCTAAAGAAGTTGCTCAAATGGATGTTCAAGGAATTAAAATTCATTTACTCCATTTATTAAAAGGAACGCCTATGGTTAAACAGTATGAAAAAGGTATGCTTGAATTTATGACGCAAGATAACTATACACAATTAGTCTGCGATCAACTCGAAATATTACCTGAAGAAATGATTATTCATCGTATAACTGGAGATGGACCAATCGACTTGATGGTTGGACCTATGTGGAGTGTTAATAAATGGGAAGTATTAAATGCTATTGATAATGAACTAAAAGAACGTGGCACAATGCAAGGATCTAAATTTATAAAGGCAGAACACATTAAATCATGATCGTTGATGGTATTCTTCCATACGCGAGAAAACTAATAGCTTCTCATATTACTACTAAAAGCATTGTCGTAGATGCAACATGTGGTAATGGTAACGACACTTTATTCCTTGCAAACCAAGTTACAGATGGTGAAGTCTATGCATTCGATATACAAGAAAATGCTATAAATAATGCTAAAGAAAAAACAAAGACTTTTAATCACATTCATTATTATCAAACAGGACATGAAAACGCTGCTTCTATTATAAGTAAAGATCATAATTATATAGATGCAACAATTTTCAACTTAGGATACTTGCCTAAAGGCGATAAAAAAATTACAACAAATTCATCAACTACTATTAAAGCGATAGAATCACTCTTTGAAATCACTCAAAAAAATGGCATTATTGTGTTGGTTGTATATCCTGGACATCCCGAAGGTCAAGTAGAGTCTAATGAAGTAATGGAATTTGTAAAATCAATCGATCAACAAACAGCCCATGTACTGCATTATCAATTCATTAATCAAAAGAATAACCCACCTTATATTATTGCTATCGAAAAAAGATAAAATACAAAAATATCTCTTCACTAGGCGATAACCTAATGAAGAGATATTTTCTTTTTATACGTTACAATTATTCACAATTGATTCAAATTGTTTTTCAAAATGACCTTTTCTCTTCTTAATTTCTTCACATGCGAAGTCAATAATCGCTTCTTTTTTCTCAGCAAATTCTTCATTTACTTCAACAATTACAGTTCTTTCATCATTTTCAGGACGGACTTTTTTAATCCAACCCTTTTTAACTAAATTATTATATAGTCTTGTTCTCTTATATGTCTTGATATCGATATAGCTATCTAATTCTTTAAGACTCATCGATCCATTATTCCACAACATGATTAATGTTAGAAATTCTTCTTTTTCAATTCCAAACTTTTCTTCAATTTCGTAAAATATATTATTAATATTTTTTTGAATATCATCTAATAGAATTAAGTCACTCACATTATTTACTTTTTCAGTCATAAACTCGCCTCCAACGTTCTCTATATCTACAATATACCCGTATTAGAGTCGTTTAAGCTCAATCACAATATTTTATAACCATTACGCTTCATCATCTATTAATAAACCAACATAATGTATACGATTATTCATAAATGAAATGATATATTTCATGACATTATCACGCTCTGGTTCGTTATGTACTTCATGATTCAAGCCATGCCATGCTTTAAAATAAAGTTCATTCGTATTGATTGTTTTTCCAATTGTTCTTATAGATTCTGTATCTACTATTTTATCATCAGTACCTAACATAAGTAATGTAGGTATTGGAGAGATATGATGAATGTTTTCCATCGTACTCTTCATCGTTTCTAAAATCGTCTTATACCAATGATAGCTTACTTTATTTAACATTAAAGCATCTTTATTTGTATCATCAATTACTTCTTTATTACGTGTTAAACTTTCTACTTTAATTCCTGTATCAAACTTTGCATCTTTAGCAACTGTTCCGAAACTTGAAGCTAAAAAGTTTCTTCTTGTAGATATATTTTGTTGGAAAGCAACTAGTGGAGATATTAATAGTACACCTTCAACTTTAATGTCTACTTTTTCTAACAAGTTAAGTAAAATCAGTCCTCCTAAACCTACACCAAGTGTAAATACAGGCAAATGATATTCTTCTGCAATTGCTAGCCATTCCAAAACTTGTTCATGATATTCTTCAAAATTATCAACATGTCCTCTATGTACACGTGAAGTTTGGCCTTGTCCTCTTAGGTCTCCCATTATTACATGGTAGCCTTCTCTTCGTAGCTTAGTAATGACATATGCATATCTTCCTGTATGTTCAAGCATATTATGTACAATTACAACAATACCTTTAGCTTCTTTCTCAGTTTCCCATTTCCACATAATATTTTACTCCTTTTACTTATATCGCTACATTTTTGTTAAACTTAGTATAACAAATTTTTTCAAAAGAATGGAGAATCTTACATGATTAAATCTTTCAAAGGCAAAAGCCCTATTATAGACCCTAGTTGTTACATAGCTGAAAATGCTACATTAATTGGTGATATAAACATTGGCGAAAATAGTTCAGTATGGTTTAATGCTGTTATTAGAGGAGATGTTGCGCCAACGATTATCGGTAAAGGTGTCAATGTCCAAGATTTATGTTGTTTTCATCAAAGTCCTGACCAACCTCTCATATTAGAAGATTACGTAACTATTGGACATAAAGTTACTTTACACTCTAGCATTATCCGTAAACATGCACTAATAGGTATGGATTCCACAATTCTAGATGGAGCTGAAATTGGAGAATATGCATTTATCGGCGCTGGTTCACTAGTACCTCCTGGTAAAAAAATTCCGCCACACACTTTAGCTTTTGGCCGTCCCGCTAAAGTAGTTAGATCATTAACTGAGGAAGATTATAACGAATTAAAAAGAATCAATGATTCATATATAGAAAAAGCTAGACTCTATAAAGAAGATTGATATTACAAAATTAAAAACGCGCCCTTTAAATCTTTCACTTTAAAGGGTGCGTTTTAATTTAAGCTATTTTAAATTTGCTATGCATAATTGGTAATTTCACGATAATATATGCAATGATAATCTCATAAAACATAGAGAAAAATTTCTCAAAGAAGAATACAATATTTTGTGTAAAAATTGTTCCAAATCCTTGCCCACTAAATTGATAATTAACGAGTAAGAAATTATCAATGATATTTAATGCAATGATTGTAACAAATACTGTCCATGACCTTTTTGTAATCATAGCAATCAAAATTGCAAGAATGCCAATTACAATAGGTTCAAAAATAAATAATTGTACGAAGCTGTCTAACGGTTTCCCGAACATATAAAATGCCATATCCCTAAACATTATAATAACTCCTTTATAGTCATTTCTAATAATACAATTATATCATGATAAAACCCTTATAATTATTAAGAAACTTTAAAGATTTATCGCTTTTCTTAACATTAAATTAATATTAATGCATATTGAAACTTTACATTGAATTAGCAATCACTTCATATAATGATGTTATATTGAAACTGTAATCAACGACACTATTTAAAGGAGCATGATCAAATGCATTTCTTTAAAAAACTACTTATATCAATGTTAATACTTACACTTCTTCCACATGCAATGAGTATCGCTGCCGAACCAATTTCACCTACATATGAACAGGTAAATAAGTAAACTCCTTTTAAAGGGGTTATTTTTTGTGTTAGAATTCATTAAATGAATATTTTTACATTATATTCAAAATGTAAACGCTTAACTAATTCATTGTTTCCATGATAAAATATAAGAAATTACATATATCATTAAGGAGGACTTGCTATGCCTGTCGTAAAAGATATTTTTATTGCATTATCTAACAATAAATTCATGAATGAATCAGCTAAGAGAATGGGTCCTGCACTCGGTGCAAACAAGGTAGTAGCGGGAGTTGATATTGATTCAACAATCGAGACAGTTGAAAAATTAAATATGAAGGGAATATCATGTACGTTAGATAATTTAGGAGAATTCGTTACATCTCGTCAAGAAGCATTAGAAGCACAACAAAACATCGTCGAAATTATGCGAAGAAATTATAATGCAAATATTGATGCGCATGTTTCAATCAAACTAACGCAATTAGGCCTCAATATTGATAGAGAATTTGCCTATCAAAATACAAGAGAAATTTTATTAAAAGCACATGAATACGGGAATACATTCGTTAACATAGATGCTGAAAAGTTTGAAGATTTAGTAGGTATTACTGAAATAATTGATAGACTTAAAGGTGAATTTAAAAATGTCGGTACTGTTATCCAAGCTTATTTATACGATTCAATGAATATCATGGAAAAATATTCAGACGTCAGATTACGTTTAGTAAAAGGTGCATATAAAGAAGCTTCACATATTGCATACCAAACTAAAGAAGAAATCGACCAAAATTATATTAAATTAATTGAAAGACGACTGCTAACTGCTAAAGCTTTCACATCCATTGCAACACACGATCATAATATCATTAATCATGTTAAACAATTTGTAAAAGATAATAATATAGATAGAAATTCCTTTGAATTTCAAATGTTATTTGGATTCAGAACAGATTATGCGTATCAAATAGCTAGTGAAGGTTATAACTTCTGTATGTATGTTCCATTCGGGCAAGATTGGTTCGGATATTTCATGAGACGTTTAGCAGAAAGACCACAAAATATTAACTTAATGCTATTAGATATCTTTAATAAGAAAAACAAAGGCAAAATTGCATTTGGAGCAACACTACTAGCTGGTGTTTCTATTTTAATCGTAGGTGGCATCTCATTGTTAAAGAAAAAATAATGCATAAAAGCGACAAACATATGTTTGTCGCTTTTATAATTTATACTTGGCTTTCAATATTTTTAAGCAAGTTAGCCATTTCAATTGTAGCTAATGCAGCATCTCCGCCTTTATTACCTGCTTTAGTACCCGCTCTTTCAATAGCTTGTTCGATTGTTTCAGTAGTAACAACGCCAAAGATAACCGGCACTTCTGTTTCATCGTTTACTTTAGATATGCCTTTAGCCACTTCATTACATACGTAATCATAATGTGTTGTAGCACCACGAATAACACAGCCTAATGTAACAACAGCATCATATTTACCTGACTTAGCTAATTTTTTAGCAACTAATGGAATTTCAAATGCACCTGGAACGTATGCAACATGAATGTTATCTTCTTCTACATTGTGTCGTACTAATGTATCTTTAGCACCATCTAATAAGCGTCCTGTAATAAAATCGTTAAATCTACTCACTACTATTGCTACTTTTAATTCTGATCCGTTCATTTTACCTTCAAAGTTCATTTTAATTTGCCCCATTCTTTTTATAATAAGTGACCCATTTGGTCTTTTTTTGTATTCATATAAGATTCATTTGTTTCATTTGGTTTCATAACGACCGGCACCCTATTTGTAATGCTAATACCGAGCTCTTCAATTTGATTAAATTTATCAGGATTATTGCTGATAAGTTGTATTTCTTCTATATTAAAGTATTTCAATATTTGACTAGCTTCAGTATAATCTCTTAAATCCGCTTCAAACCCTAAAGCTTTATTAGCAGATATCGTATCGTAACCTTGTTCAATTAATTCATACGCTTTAAGCTTGTTAATCAATCCTATACCGCGACCTTCTTGAGGTAGATATAAAATCATACCACCGTGTTCTTGTATATATTTCATAGAATATTCTAATTGTTCACCACAATCACATCTCGCACTATGGAAAATATCTCCTGTTACACATTCAGAATGTATGCGAACATTCATACCATTTTCTATTTTGCCAGCACTTATCGCTAAATATTCCTTTTGATCTAATTCAGATGTAAAACCATACATATCAAATTCACCGAAAGCTGTTGGTAATTGAACTTTTGATTCGAATTTTATAATTTGATCATTTCTTTTTCTGAATTGTACGAGTGCTTCTATCGTAATCATTTTTAATTGATGTTTAAGTTTAAATTGATATAAATCTTCTCTTTTAGCCATTGTGCCATCATCATTCATAATTTCACAAATAGCGCCAGCAGGTTTAGCACCTGATAATTTTGCTAAATCAACACATGCTTCAGTATGCCCTACTCTTTCAAGCACACCATTATCTTGAGCGATTAATGGAAAAACATGTCCAGGTTTCACAAATGCACTTGGTGACGTTTCTTCAATAAGACCTTTTATAGTGTCGGTTCTTTCAAAAGCACTTATACCTGTTGTAGAAGACACATGGTCAACACTTACAGTAAATGCTGTCTTAAACTTATCTCCTGTTTCAGTCATTAAGTTTAAATTTAATTGTTCAGCTATGCCTCGGCTGACAGGCGCACATATTAACCCTCTAGCATGAGTAGCCATAAAATTAATTGTATCTGCTGTTAAATATTCAGATATTGCTATAAGGTCACCTTCATTTTCTCTATCTTCATCATCTACTACAATGATTGGTTTACCGTGCTTTAATTCTTCTATAGCATCTTCAACATTATCAAACATTATAAAGCCTCCTAAAATCCTAGATTTAATAATTTCTCTTGTGATAAATTCGAGTTATTTTGATGCGTTATTTTTTGGACATATTTAAACAATAAATCTGTTTCGATATGGACTTCATCACCTTGTTTTTTATGAACAAAAACGGTACGCTCTCTTGTCTCAGGTATTAAATGAATTTCAAATTTGTGCTGATACAATTTAAATATCGTTAAACTAACGCCATCAACTGTTATAGAACCTTTATCAATCATTTGTCCTAACAATTGTGCGTCAGTTGCTATTTCAATTATCCATTCATCTTTTCTTTTAGAGATATGTTTTATGACACCTTTACCATCTACATGACCACTTACAAAATGACCACCAAATCTACCATTAGCTAACATCGCTCTTTCAAGGTTTACTTTATCATTTGTTTTTAAGTGCTCTAAATATGTGACAGAGATTGTACCTGTAATAACTTCTACTTTAAATATTGATGCTTGTCTTTCAGTAACTGTTAAGCAAACGCCGTTTATTGCTACTGAATCACCAAGAGATAAATCATCAGTTATTTCAGGAGCTTCAATTATTAAAGTCTTAACACCACTTTGTGTCGTTGCGTTTTTTATTACACCAACTGTTTCGATTATTCCTGTGAACATCTTGTCACTTCTTTCTTAAAATTATTTTAAGATCTCCACCAATGATTTCTGTTGATATAATTTTAAATAACTTGCTATTGGATAATGGGTAAACATCATCTGTTCGATAATATTGATATTTCCCTTGACCACCAATCATTTTCGGGGCTTGATAAATAATCAATTGGTCTACTAAATCTTGTTCGATAAATTCACTTACAAGTTTTGGCCCTGCTTCTACCATAACTTGTGCATATCCAGCATCATATAAATGTTTTAGAACATTTTTTAGATTCGATAAATCTTTATGAACAACTTCGATGTTTTGGTTTTCTTTCACTTCAAAATCGGAACCTTCTGTTATCACAACTACAGGATTATCATGATCTTTAAAGATATCCAAGTTGTCATCAAATTCTGATTGACGTGTTAAGACGAAACGTTTTGGTTCTTTTAACCCTTTACTTCTAGTAGTTAATAAAGGATTATCTATTCGAACCGTCATACCACCAGTCATGATGGCATCATGTTGACTTCTTAGTTTCAAAACATCTTGTTTCACTTCTTTAGAAGTAATCCATTTACTTTCGTTGTTATCAGTTGCTACTTTCCCATCTAAACTTGTAGAAACTTTTACTGTTATATGAGGTAATTTCGTTTCTTGCTGATGAAAAAAGTCATTGTATAAAGCTTGTGCTCTTTCCGTTGGTTCGTAAGTTACTTCAATGCCGGCTTCTTGTAACATATCGTGTCCACTGTATTTAAGAGAACCATCTTTTACTGCATATACTACTGAAGTAATACCACTATCTATAATTGCTTTAGAACATGGTGGTGTTAAGCCATAATGCGAACAAGGTTCTAACGACACATATATTGTTGCATCAGTTGCTTCAGCACCTGCCATTTTTAAAGCTTGTATTTCTGCGTGAGCTTCACCCTTTTTTAAATGTGCACCGAATCCAATAATTCTATTATTTTTAACGATTACAGCTCCTACTGAAGGGTTCGTTGCGGTCTGACCTTGCAAACGTTCTGCTAAGTCTATAGCAAAATCTAAATATTGATTCATTTAACTTCCTCCTAAAATTAAAAAAAACCACCAAAAAATTAATTTTTTCGGTGGTTGGGAGTAAAAAATGTATCAAGAAATAAGCCTTTATGATTAAAGACATTAACATTTTAATATAACGAAATAAACGTATAAATACGCTGTCGTTTATTCTTTCTCCCATCCAGACTATACTGTCGGCTTCAGAATTACACTGAATCAGCCATAAACAAAATTTCATTTATGGGTCGCGGGCTTTAATACCGCCGGTTGGGAATTTCACCCTGCCCCGAAAGAATATCTTATTTAATTATATGCATCAGTAATCACTGATGTAGTCATTCTATACCATTTAACTAAGAATTACAAATGAAGATTCTTATATATTTATTTCTTTTTAGATTGAATCTTTTGAGTATTTTTTCTTTCTTTTAATTCAATATATAAATCATTTACTGCTCTAACCGATTGATCTACTAATAATGAAACACCATTCGCATCAAAGTTTACCCCACTCGTTAATTGACCTATTACTTTTAAATTAGGCATTGTGCCAAACTTCGGACTGATAACTTCATTTGAATATGGTAATACAAGAATGCCTCCAAATGGATGCGCAGCAATTATTTGTTTGTTTTCTAAACCTTTTATAAAATGTTCATCTTCACTTAACTCTGATAAATTCTTTTTCGGTCCTGTCGCATTGATCACATAATGGTAACGATCTTCTTTTTCTATACCTTTATATTTCAATCTAAATTTACCATAGTATTTTCGCACATTTTCCAAACCTTCTTTGACGACAATATCACCATTTTCAATCCATTCAATTAATTGTTTAGCTGAAGATTGAGGCATAGGATTAGTATTGCGCTTGAAATGTTGGCCATATTTTTCTAAAAATATCGTTTTATCATCAATGGTCATGGCATTCCAAATTGGAATCATATGATGTTTTACTTCTTCAACGAAAGATTGAAAATGCCCTACTTCATCTTCGTGTTTCAAATCATATTTCAGATTATAAACATTATCTTTCTTAAATCGGTACAGCATCTTATGCAAGTTAATATTTTGATAATTGCATTCTTTTTCAAATAATTTTTCTACTTCTTTTAAAGGCGCCATACCTTTATGCGTTTTTTGCAATTTCTCAATAGATTTGTCGTTAATATATTTCAGATTAATTTCATGTTTAATACCACGTACAGTAGGAAATTGTGCACTTCTAGATGTCACCACAATAGGTAATCGTTTATGATTCTCCATAACATATCTAATGACATCTATAGAACTTAGTCCTGTACCTAAAATTGCGATATCATCTTTTTCTTTCACATTACGTAAAGCTTGAGTAGTTGGATAAGGTGATTCAATATACCCTTCTATCCCTGATAAACCGTATGGATCTTTGTAAGGTAACATGCCCATTGTTAAAAATACATAATCATATTTTTGACAAACCGCTTCATCATCTTCTATATAACAAACATCTATTTTATATTGTCCACGTTCATCTTTAATTTCTTCTACATAACAACTATCTACTTTATGTTTATGAACAAAAATATTATCATGCTTATCCAATAAATCATTTAAGATAGATTTCATATAATGACCAAATACTAATCTAGGTAAATATTTAGCTTTACCATAATCAAATTCATCATTTTTCTTATACCATTTCTTAAAATCTTTTTCATTATTTGGATTTAAAGACATTTGATTTGCAGGTAAATTAATCAATAATCTATCACTGTCATTTTGAAATGGCTTCCCCATTCCCATATCTTCAGCACTATCAAAAATATCTACAGTTATATTTTTAAATTTTTTATGCTTGGATAATTGATTGAGCGTACTAACGCCTGCTGTTCCCATACCAATAATTGCAACTTTCAAATTAATCGCCTCCATAATTTAAAACGTATGATATGCAAAATTAAGCATATACAAAAAATGAACTCACAAACAAAAATCTCTCTTTATATAAATTTATCATAATTTTGATTCGCATAATCGCGCATTTACGTAAATATTCCTTTTTTCAAATAACGATAAACATAATGATCGTGTTGGGAGTAGCTTTTATAATTATGCAACAAATATGTTATAATTGTAAGCGTTAATATTTTGAATTTTTGAAAAAGGAGAAGTGTTATGTTATCTATACAAGATTTGACTAAAGTTTATCGTGGCGGTAAAAAAGCTGTAAACAGTATCAACATGGAAGTTGAAACTGGGGAATTTATAGCATTTATCGGCACTAGTGGTAGCGGGAAAACTACTGCATTAAGAATGATCAACCGTATGATAGAACCTACGAGTGGTACTATCACGTTAAACGGAAAAGATTTAAGTAAAATGAACTCAGTGAATTTAAGAAGAAATATAGGTTATGTTATCCAACAAATCGGATTAATGCCTCATATGACCATTCGTGAAAATATCGTTTTAGTTCCGAAACTACTTAAATGGCGTAAGGAAGATAAAGAGAAAAAAGCAAAAGAACTTATTAAACTCGTTGACTTGCCTGAGTCTTATTTAGATTTATATCCTACTCAATTATCTGGGGGTCAACAACAACGTATTGGTGTTGTAAGAGCTTTGGCTGCTGACCAAGATATCATTTTAATGGATGAACCATTTGGGGCTTTAGACCCTATTACAAGAGACACGTTGCAAGACCTTGTTAAAACATTGCAACAAAAATTAGGCAAAACGATTATATTTGTAACACATGATATGGATGAAGCGATTAAATTAGCTGACAGGATTTGCATTATGTCTGAAGGTGAAATCATTCAATTTGATACACCTAATAATATTTTAAAAAACCCTGCAAACGATTTTGTTCGTGAATTTATTGGACAAAACAGATTAATCCAAGACAGACCTAACTTAAGAGTTGTTGACGATGCTATGAAGAGTCCTATCACAATTACTTCTGAGAAAACAATCGATGAAGCTGTAACAGTTATGAGAGATAGACGTGTCGATACGCTATTTGTTACAAACGATAAAGGTAAACTGGTTGGTTATCTTGATGTTGAAGATTTAAATGAAGGTTATCGTAAAGGTTCTGACATCATAGATATTATGCATCGTGATATATACACTGTAAAAACTGGTACGATGCTTCAAGATTCTGTACGTACAATACTAAAACGAAATGTTAGGTTAATTCCTGTCGTGGACAATCATTATTACATAAAAGGCGTTATTACAAGATCTAGTTTAGTAGATATCGTTTACGATTCAATTTGGGGATTATCAGAAGAAGAAGCACAAAAGAATGAAATACAATAAGGAGTGAATATTAGTGATTGAATTTTTACAAGTTAATGGGAATGAACTTATACAAAAAACACTAGAACACTTCTATATTTCATTATTCGCTTTACTATTAGCTATTCTTGTAGCGATACCTTTAGGCATATTGTTAACGAGAACTAAAACGCTTGCCAAAGTGGTATTATCTATAGCTAGTGTTCTACAAACAGTCCCTTCATTAGCAGTATTAGCTTTAATGATACCTTTCTTAGGTGTAGGTAAACTACCTGCAATACTCGCACTATTCATTTATATATTATTACCTATTTTAAACAACACTTTTATAGGCATAAATAATGTAGATGAAAATGTAAAAGCAGCAGGATTAAGTATGGGTATGACTAAGTTTCAAGAGATGTACATGATTGAATTACCATTAGCTATATCAGTTATTATGAGTGGTGTTCGCTTATCGAGTGTTTATGCAATTAGCTGGGCAACATTAGCGAGTTTCATCGGCGCCGGTGGTTTAGGTGACTTTATTTTTAATGGTTTAAATTTATACCAACCTGATCTAATCATTGGTGGTGCTATAAGCGTTACATTAATTGCACTTATTATGGACTTTGTACTATCTAAAATAGAATATTGGGTAACACCTAAAGGATTAAAGGTTTCAAGATAAGGAGGAAGTAGAAACATGAAAAGATATTTTAAATTGTTATTGCCAATCATGGCTTTATCAGTCATTTTATCTGGATGTTCCTTACCTTTCCTTGGAGCTTCAGGTGATAAAAATTCAATAAAGATTGGCATGCAAAATACGAGTGAATCACAAATAGTAGGACATATAGATAAACTGATGATTGAACATGAAGCAAAAAAAGATAATGTTACTGAAAAAAATATTCAACTTATAAATAATTTAGGTTCATCAACAGTGACATTTAATGCACAGAACAGTGGCGACGTTAACATTTCAAGTGCTAGATATACTGGAACAGATTTAACGGGCGCATTAGGTAAAGATCCTATAACTGATCGTGAAAAAGCATTAAATGTAGTTAGAAATGCTTTTGATAAAGATTATGATCAAAAATGGTATGGATCATACGGCTTCGAAAACACTTATGCCATGATAGTTACTAAAGAAACTGCAAAAAAGTACAATCTTAAAAAAGTTTCAGATATGAAAAAAGTTGCGAATAAGTTAGAAGCAGGCGTCGATTCATCTTGGATGAAACGTCCAGGTGACGGATATCCAGCGTTTAAAGAAAAATATGGCTTTGACTTTAAACGTACAAGACCGATGCAAATAGGTTTAGTATATGATGCACTCAACACAGGTAAAATGGACGTCGTGTTAGGTTATACAACAGATGGTAGAATTGCAAGTTATGATTTAGTTGTACTAGAAGATGATTTAAAATTCTTCCCACCTTATGACGCAAGTCCATTAGTTTCAAAATCTTTAATTAAAGAAAAACCATATGTAGATCGTGCTATGAACAAATTAAAAGGAAAAATTTCGACTGAACAAATGCAAAAATTAAACTATGAAGCAGACAATAACCTTAAAGAACCTGCTGTAGTTGCGGAAGAATTTTTAGAGAAGAACAATTATTTTGATGATGAAAAGGATGGTGAGTCATAATGGTTGATGGTAATGTATGGTCACAATTAGTAAGTTATTATTCAACAAATGGCGGATATATATTTCAACTGTTTCTAAATCATTTACTCATTTCAGTTTATGGTGTACTATTTGCGGTTATAATAGGTATACCTATTGGAATTTTTATTGCTAGATATTCCAAGTTGTCAGGTTTTGTTATTTCTATAGCGAACATCATTCAAACCGTACCAGCCCTTGCACTTCTCGCAATTTTAATGCTCGTAATGGGTCTTGGCGCTAACACTGTTGTTATGACAGTATTTTTATACGCATTGCTTCCAATCATTAAAAATACTTATACAGGTATTAATAATGTAGATGCAAGTATAAAAGATGCCGGTAAAGGAATGGGTATGACGTCTAAACAAATTTTGACAATGGTCGAACTCCCCCTTTCATTATCAGTCATGATTGGTGGCATAAGAATTGCATTTGTTATTGCAATTGGTGTTACAGCAATTGGTTCATTTATAGGATCATCAACACTTGGTGATATTATCATTAGAGGTACAAATGCTACGGACGGTACATCACTTATTTTAGCAGGTGCAATACCTACTGCTTTATTAGCAGTATTAAGTGATTTACTATTAGGATATATAGAGAAAAAGCTTGATCCAACTAAGAGAAAACAAAAAGGACCACAACCTCAAACACTTTCGGAGTGATTAAAATGAAATTTTTATTTAAAGTTATTGTAGCAATAATTGCTATTTTATTACTTTCACCTAAGAAAAAAATTAAATAACTTTTATTAATAGCAAAGGTCATTATACAAAACTTTGCTATTAATAAATGCTTAATGTTAACATTGTTTAAATAAAAGGAGGAAGTAAAATGAAATTTAGAATATTAGGTAGTTTATTTTTATCTTCATCATTAATATTAGCAGCTTGTGGAAATGGATCTGATTCAGATAATAAATCTGAGAAGAAAGAAGAAACAAAGAGTTCTAGTCAAGTTGTAAAAGACTTACAAAGCAATGCTAAAGATGTAAAAAGTTATCATACTGATAACAACATTAAAGTTTCTGCTAAAGATCAAGAAGGTCAAGCTGTTAAAGTTGGCATGGATGTCGATGAAAAAAACACAGCAAAATTAAATATGGATCAAGCAGGTCAAAAAATGACGATTTATGTTCAAGGTAAAAAAATGTTAGCAAAAGTTGATGATCAATGGGTAGACCTTTCATCACAAATTGAAAACATGAACATAGATAGCTCATTAGATCAGTTAAATTATGAAAAATACGCTAAAACTTTAAGTGCATTTAAAGACGCTAAAGCTAAAAAAGTTGATGATGGATATGAACTTACATACAACATCAAAAACAAAGAAGATTTCACTAAATTAGCGAATGCTTCAGGAAACAAAGACCAACTTAAACAATTTGAATCTGAAGTTGATAAAGTCTCAGGTAAAGCAATATTAAAAGTAAATAAAGATAGTGAAATTGATTCATATAAGCTTAATGCAAAATTAACTAAAGATGATGAAACAGCGAATATGAAAACAAATGTCACTTATGACAAACTAAATGATATCGATGAAATTAAAATTCCAGACGAAGCGAAAGATGCTAAGAAAATTGAAGACTTACAAGGCGGTTCTTCAAACTCACCTTCATCAGGTAGCAGTTCAGACAAAGCTTCATAATTTTAAACAATATAAAAGAGCGTAAATTCTTATCTTTTTAAGAATTTACGCTCTTTTTACTTGGTCTTTATTTTTGTTTTTGTTTTTCTATTTTATCAAGCTTTGCATCTAAAGCTTTTACCGAAAGGTTCTTGTCTGTATCTTTATATTTATAAACGATATAGTACTTCCCTTCTGTCTTCAGCTCGTTATAGAAGTCTGCAATGATACGCGCGTTACTTTGAGCCCACTTAATATCTGTAGCATATTGATGGACGCCTGGTTTCTCTGGATTCCATCTCATACTATATAGTGTATTTTGTTCTGGATTAGATAGATAATGATCGTGTATAAATTTAGCACCACCAGAAATGGCTTTCTGTGGCGAATCCCAGCCACGTTTTTTAGCATATCTAGCACCAGTTCCAATTGGATCATTATCCAATGCACCTACACCATAAAAATTATAGTACTTTTTACCATCAGATTTCTCTTTGGACTTCGTTACTTTACCTTTATCCGTAAGTAATACTCCGTTCGCTAACTCACTGTTGTTATTACCAGTTTCTAAAATAGCGTGAGAAATTAAATACACTTCGTTCACATGCTCTTTCTTCGCTGCTTTTAAAAATTCTGTTGTATATTGCTCAAGTACTTCTTGTTTTCTTAGCATATGATGTATTCTTTTTTCTTCAATACCTTGATATTCTGATAGATTCAAGAATTGATAGACTTGCTTTTCATCGTTCAAGATTTTTTCTACATCCATCACTTCATGAATTTCACTTCTCGAAGCGTTTTTCCAATTGCCTGACTCTGTTGCTACTTGCATTCTAGTATCATTTTTATATTGTTTATTTACTGCTTTACTTAAAGTTAATGGTACTTCGACATTATCTTCTTGTTTATCTACTTCATAAAACTTCAAATGATCTGAAATCAAATAATAAAACAGGCCAACAATAATTGATAAAACTAATAATAATACAACTATATTCTTAATTGTTTCTAGCCTGGCATTTTTCATCGTTTCACCTCAAAATTTGTAAACCAACGACCAATTATAATCTATTAACTTGTTTTTATAATCGCAAAAAGTTCACTCTCTATATTCTATAGGATTACTACTTATTATTCAAAAATAAATATGTTACGTTTTAATTACTATTATATTTCAACAAAAAAAGCAAACATGCTTTAAAAGTATGTTTGCTTATTTATACGGTGTGTAATCCATAAATATAAATGACATTGCTGCTGATCTATTTTTATAGTTATAATGACTAAGGTTTATCGTTCCTTCTTCTTCGCCATTTCTATAATTCATAAATCTGTTTACATTATTAATCATAACAAAATCTGCATTATCTCTAATTTTATTTAATTCATTGTTTCTTGCAAAAAAATGTTCCAAATTTAGATGTTCGTAATCCATATGATGAGCCTCCTAATCTTTGCCCCAATAAAACATATGTCCATATATACCCAAATATACACGTTTATATAAGAATTGTAAATCATTTAAATCTATATTTTCAGCACTTATTTTCTTGATATTCGTAACTTTAAATGCACTTTTTTATAATATTGGTTGTATTTATTACAACTATTGTTATTTTACTTCGATTTTATCATTAATCACAAATTTTAAAGCTTTTTTATTATCACTTACAATACTTCTATCCGGAAATAATTGTGTGCATGCTCACCTCAAAGGACAACATGGAAAACAATAATTTTAATCACTACTATATGAAATATGAAAAGATGATACATTATTTATTGCATCGTTACAATATAAAATATGCTTATGATGATTATTTTCAACTCATGCTTATAAAACTATGGGAGTTATTACAAACTTTTGATGAGTTAAAAACAAATGCGATGGATAAATATATTTATACTAAACTAAAGTTTTACTTAATTGATTGTATTAGAAAATACAGCAAAGAAATGGACCGCTTCATTCCTACTTCGGACAATATTATGCTCGATCAAAGTTATGTCGAACATTATCATTGTGAATTGTATAGTATGCTTGAATTTTTATCACCTGAGGAACTCACGTGGTTTAATTTAACGTTACAAGGTTTTTCTACGCAAGAAATTGCAATATATATGGATAAAAGTGAATCTACTATTAAATATTATAGAAAAAATGCTAGAAACAAATTAAAGTCACATTATTTATTTTAGTTACAACGATATAACTTCTTTTTACAATCACCTATTTTGTTCATTTAGTATAATGATATTTAGGGGTGGCTATATGATATCCAAAATCAATCCGAATATGACAATCATTAAACAATCAGAAGATCCTCAATATAAATTCCAAATCGAATATTTAGATCAATCAATCCTCAATACGAACCTTTCAATTCATCTACTTATAAATGATGCTTTAAAAATTGAAGGTGCTAGCATGAAGACTAGAGAACAATACGCAAAATACGTTCTCAGAATTTCTAAGCTTATTCCTATCATGATTTATGCTACTCAAGACTTTGTTCTATTTCCAACGAGTGCTAAAAATCATATTCATTATATGCTCATAAATAGTAAACACATCACAAATATTGAAGCGTATAAATGTTATACGAGGCTTCTGTTTATCAATAATACCTCAAAAGTTATTTGTCATGATTTCCATACTATAAGCAGAAAAATGGGAGAATCATTAAGACTGCTACAACATCAAAAGCATCACATATTCAACTCATGATGCTTCATTCGCTGAAAAATCCTAGGACATTATTCCCTTTCTCAAAATAAAAAACAACTCATTTCACTGATTTATTCAGCTAGAAATGAGTTGTTTTTTATAAAACCTACGATTTTGTTCGTGCATGCTTGCCTGGGGGTATGGCTCGAGCCTGTAGTCTCTCACTCATACTATTCCCCCGGGCGTCCGCACTTTACAAAATCATTAGAGTTTACGACATTTATATCCGGAATCATTTTTTTTATTTTTCATGATGTGACAGTTTACTACTCACGCCTGATAACAATGCTTGATATGCGCTGTTAAAGAAAGTAAGCAACATTTCGTCTCTTCTTATAATACTTTCTAAGTCTTCTTCATAAATTAAAAAGCTACCATCTTTACCATTGTATTCTGCATACGATGGTTCTACTTGTTTTAAGTTAATTTTATCTTGCTTAAATGGATTAATCTTAATAACATAATAAGGAGACTCTCTATATTTATCCCCAAAGTAATAGCATAGTGAAACTGTATATTCATGATTACCTTCTACATAAAATATAGATGTTACATCAAATTTATCCCAAAATAATCCTGTTTTTACATCTTTAATATTTCTTGAATGTAAAAATTGATAATGATCATATTGAGCTTGTTGCATCAACCTTAATGCATGGTAAGCAGTTTTAGGATTAAATGTTCGTTCTTTATCATCTTTATCCAATGTTTTTTCGTAAGGAATATGGTAAGGTTTCGTATTAATTTTAATTTCAATATCATTATCCAATAACGTATCAAACACAAAATCATAATATTCTTTTATTGTTCGTCCAGATTTAACGATGATCGTTTCTTCTTTACCATCTACTTTAACTACTAATAGCTGATCTAATAAATCTAAAGTGATTTCAAATTCATGATTGTCTTTTTTTAATACGCCTGTAGATAACCCAACTTGATTAACGGTTAACATCACGTGTTTATACAATAGTTCAGGTTGTTTTACAGTTAAACAACATTTCCCCATAATTTGTGCGATATACCTTATTGTTGCACGTGTATCACGCCATTCATCAAAATATAACAAGCTCATCTATGAACCCCCCTAGTTAATCTACGTAATATCTTTAAATCTTCTAGCTATAAGTAAACGCCTAGTAAAATAAGCATTAATCCACTTAATCCCTTTATATCCTATGAACAACAATACTAAACCGATAACGAGATATAATAATTGTAAAGTCAATGCTTCGCTCATGGATTTAGTGAAATATAAAGTGAACGTCCCCAATATTAATAACGTAGCAGTAATAAGTATACCTGCCATCAATACATTACCGAACAACAATCCACCTAAAGTTATGATTTTATATAAACTACTTGGTGGAGCAGCCTTATCTATAATTTCATTTTCTACAAAATGATTAACAAATTTGCTTGGTTTACCATATTTTTCATATAAAAGTTCTTGATCAGTGCTATTCAACTTTTCATGAGCTCTATTTTTTTCTTTTTTATTTATGAACCATAATTTTTTATAAACAATGGCTTTGTATTGTTCATTATTCATTGTACACCTCTAAAAAGTCATTAATATTTTAATTATAACATTAAATAAAGTAAGCGTTGTTAATTTTTCTTAAATCAGACTATGAAGGATTTGATATTATGTTTTCGTTTCAAGTGTATAATCTAAACAAAGAGTATTCATGTATTTATAATTGTGAAAACTTATCACTACTCTATGTAACAGATGGAGAAATCCAAGTATTCTACTATTCACTCAATAAATATTCTTATGTAAAAAAAGGCTTTTATAGCATCGTACCTTTTGATGAATATAGTTATATCAATGCTTTAAATGGCGATGTAAAAATAATAAGCTTAAACTATCTTCTCATTTATACGATCGCCAATAATCTATACAATAACCTCATTTCAAAAGATTATACTAATTTACCTTTTTCTAAAAATGAGTATATAACTCAATATCATTTAAACCTTTTAGCTAAATATTCACCTTTTAAAGACTCCAGTTTAAGTACTGAAATATCATATAGTATCAACACATTACTCTATCTTCTACAAGAGAATATTCGAAAAGCATTTGATATATACTCATCTCAAACAATCCATCAACAACCATATAGTTTAAACTACACAAATATTAAACGCCGCAGATTATTTGATGCTTCAGTTGAATTACTTAACAATCCTCAAAAATCCATTGCACATATTGCTACTGAATTTGGATTTTACGATCAAGCTCATTTTACAAAAGTATTTAAAAAATATCGAAACATAACGCCACATGCATTTAGACAACGACATGCTTTCTTCAAACATTATAAATAAAGATTAATAATGTCTTTAGCTTCTATATTTTTATGCAATAGGTCTAACGAATCAAAATTCAAATCTTCTGTTATGTCATGAGTAATGACAATAACATCCATGCCAGCGTCAATTGCAGCTTTGGCACCATTTGTAGTATCTTCAATAGCTAAGCATTTACTAGGTTTAACATTTAGTTCATGAGCAGCCTGAATATATAATTCTGGATTTGGTTTTACAAACGCGACATCTTCACGTCCTTTGACGACATCTATATATTTATCTAATTCTAATCTTAAAACGTTTGGCATAATGTGTTCTTTATAACTACTTGTTGCTATACCCATTTTGATTTGATTTTGGTGACCGTATTCTACCAATTCTTTCACTACTGGTTTCATAGGCAATCGTTTTGTTCCTTCATAATGATCTTTGAACATTTCTTCTAAAGCTAATTCTGAGCCTAAAGCGGTGAGGATTTTATGATCTAATTCTTTAGAGACAGAGCCAATCGAAGCTTTGTATTCCTCAAGACTAATGGGTTCATTATTCTTGTCATTAATGTGTTTATTTAAAGTGTTAAATAAATTTATTTCTGTATCTATAATTGTACCGTCAAAATCGAATATTATTGCATCGTACATATTTTACACTCCATTCTAAAAAATAAAAGCCACGTTAAACGTGGCTTAATTTGATTATAGTTCTTCTGATTTAAGCGTCAACTCTAAACGGTCGATAATATTCTCTATTTGAATTAGACTCAGCGCTTTTTCTTGTGCTATTTGTTCTCTATTTGAAGCTAGAAATTGCACAATGATTTGCAGAGGAATAACTGCCCCTTTTTGTGTATCATCCTCATTGATTATAAACAAACCATCTAATTTGCTCAAGCTTAAATCATTTTGTTTTTCTGTAGATAAATCATTTTGAAAATATACTGCGCCGTGAGGAAAATCTTTATGTTTTCTCTCTTCCAAACTTGTTACAGCTTCATGTATATTTTCTTGATTTAATCCACTATAGAATTGATCAATTATTTGTTTACGACTTTTTTTATCGTTGTATAATTCTAAATTTTTTAACAAAGCTATTCACCTCATCTCGTTTCATCAATTTTAACATTTTATACTGAATTTTTAGAGTATTTTAATATTACATTTTCAAGTCATTTGTTACATGATATTTCTGATATTCACCAAAGGTTCATAATTAACTTATTTTCCGTATTGTAATTAGATATAAAAAATTATAACTTTAGATAGAGTTAATATATAAAATTGAAATAGAGGTTACAATTATGAATAAAATTTTTAATCCATTAAGAAGGTTACATTTTTACGCAGCTTTCTTTATAACACCTTTATTGTTAACCCTCTCTCTTACAGGTATCGGTTATTTATTTTACACTAATGTTGAAAATAACATATATCATCATGAGTTCTTTTCAGATAGTGATACTAAAGGCCATCAATCTTTAGATGACGCTGTACAAGAAATAAAAGAGGTTTATAAAGGTTATGAAATTCAAAAGATCAGTATAATGGATGAACCATATAATAATAGAGTAACAATTGGGAATGATGATGGTGAGTCTAGATATATATTTTTAGATGAACATAACCAAAGAGTTGCTAATCAAAATGCTCAATATACATATGCCAACGTACTACGTGAAACACATAGCTCACTTATGGTTGGTGGTAGTTTTGTAAACTATTTAGTTGAATTAGCAGCATGTTGGACTATTTTTATGATTATTTCTGGTGTTTACTTAACGTTTAAATCTAAAGCATTGAAAAAAACAAACAAGAAAACTTCATTTTTGTTTAATAGACGCGTACATGCCATTTTAGGATTAATTATTGCGATCCCTATCTTTGTTATCGTCTTAACGGGATTACCATGGTCGGCATTTATGGGTAAACAGATTAATCAGTTTGCAGAAGACCATCCTAAGTTAGGTTATTCAGCTTTAAAATCTAACCCACCTCAATCTGAAGATAATGAATTACCTTGGGCGACTAGAAATAAAGAAAAACCTACATCTAAAAAAGATCCACATGCAGAGCATCACGGCGCATCTAATAGCTTAATAGGTGCTGAAGGACAACAAAGTATCGAAAACATCATTGTGCAAGCAGAAAACAAAAATATTAAAAAGCCATTTTCAATCGTTTATCCAGCAGATGATAAAGGCGTATTTACAGTTTCGAAAAGTAGTAATACAGGTGTTACTGGTTTAGATGTAGCTCCTAAAGAAGAAACAACAGCATATTTTGATCAATACTCTGGAAAACTTCTTGATCAAGTGGATTACGAAGACTATGGTATTGTCGGCAAATGGTTTAGCTTTGGTATCCCATTACATGAAGGACACCTATTCGGTACAGCAAATAAAGTGATTAACCTACTCGTATGCTTAACATTTATTGGAGGAATTGTATTTGGATTCTTATCTTGGATGAGACGAAAAAATGCTGGTTCTTTTGGAGCACCTCCTCAAATGAAAGGCAGAGTTCCAATTGGACTCATAGCATTTTTAATAGTGTTAGGTATCATAATGCCACTATTCGGCGCGTCACTTATCATCGTTGCTATTGTTGAATATTTCATTTGGAGAAAAAATAAGAAAAAAGTTTAGAAGAACTCTCAGACTGCCAACAAAGTCACTAAAAGTGAACTTGTTGGCAGTTTTTTATTTTAAAAACTTATTCCTATTTATCATGTGGACCCTGACTTGATAAATTCACGGGCTCTATTTATCATGTGAGCCATGACTTGATAAATTCAAAATAAAATTTAACATAGAATCAACTCCTAAATAAAATTTTATCTATATTATAAAAAAATGGCGACAAAGTCTAAGACTTTATCGCCACTCTTTTCTATAGTTCTTTTAATAAGCCTTATGATATATATGACTTCATTAAATAATTTATGTGATTTAGCTATTACTCTCATCATAATCATTACAAACTGCTTTTAACAAGTTTCTCAAATCATCATCGTCCATATCTTCTGGAACTCGAACTTTAATGAGGTGATTTTGATCTGATATCACATGAAAATAATGATGATCATTTTCATAGCCTTTTCCGAGTATTTGCATTCATAACATCCCCTTAAGATATTGCCAAACACTTATACTTTAATAGTATCATATTTATTTGTATTATTTTAATAATTTATTTATTAAGTAAATATTTTATAAATTTGGTTCTGCATGTACATATGAAGAATAAACGCCGGCTTCTCTTAATTGGTTTTCAACTAAATCACATATATCGTGTGCTTCATCTAGTGTTAAGTTTTTGTCTACAACTATTGTTACATCTAAAAAGACGCTATTTCCGTGATATCTACCTTTAATAGATGGAATATCGATTACACCTGGTATATCTTCTATTGCTTCTACATAATTATTTAAATCCTTTTCATGGAAACCGTCACTCAAAGTAAAGATAGATTCTTTAAATATTGTAAAACCTGTATAAACGATAATGCCCCCAAGAATAATGGCTAATATAATATCCATTATTGGATATCCAAATTGAGTAAAAATAAGTCCTATCCCTGTACCCATACTTACTAAAGCATCTGAAAGGTTATCTCTAGCAGCAGATTTTAACGATGTACTTTTTGTTTTTTTAGATAGATTCGAGTTATATAAATATACGAAAAACATGATAATACCACTTGCCATACTTACCCAAATTGTTAAAGTACTTGGTTCACTATAATCTCCTTGTACAAGCTTAGGAATATTAGTAGAAATAACTTCAATCCCTACAAACATGATTATGAATGAAACGATTAAAGTCGTAATATTTTCTGTCTTCATATGTCCATACGGGTGATTTTTATCTGCAGGCTTGATTGAAATTTTTAAACCGATAAGAACTGCTACAGAAACAAATATATCTGTTAAATTATTTAAACTGTCCGCTCTTAATGCTGATGAATGATAACTTGTACCGACTATATATTTTAAAATAGATAGCACTATATAAGTAACTAAACTAATATATGCTCCTCTTTGAGCAATTCTTAAATTGTTTGCCATATTCAACACTCCATTTTTTCACTGAAATTTGATTATATAACAAAACTTAAGACAAGTTAATGAATTAGTTATAGTAAAATAATATAAATTATTCTGCTTATTTAAGTTTTAGGTATCCCTACATTTTAAAATATAAATAAAAAAACAACTCAAGATTATGAGTTGCTTTTATTTATATTTTAAAGAATGCTTAATCCGCTTGCTTTAATATCTTTAGCAAATCCTTGAACGGTATCTACTGATAATTCATTAACGTCTCTGCCAATGTTAGGTACTTTAGCAACAACATCTTTTGGACATGTAATAATATCTACACCAATTTCATCTGCTTGAACTACATTAAATAACTCTCTACAACTAGCCCATAACAATTTAACGCCTTCTTTACTATGACACACTTTTTCTGATTCTTTCATTAGTGGTAGTGGATCCACTCCAGTATCTGCAATTCTTCCAGCAAATACTGAAACATATGTTTCAACACCTGGTTTAATTACTTCTACAATTTCTTTTACTTGTTCAATCGTATAAACAGCAGTAACGTTAACTTTTACATCATTTTCAGAAAGCTGTTTAATAAGTGGAATCATTGATTCACCTTGAGTGTTCACTACTGGAATTTTTACGAATACATTTTCACCATACTGTTTTAATATTTCAGCTTCTTTAGCCATCGTTTCTATATCATCCGCAAATACTTCAAATGATATTGAAGCATCTGGAATTGCTTTAACTACTTCTTCAGCAAATGTTTTATAATCTGTTACACCCGCTTTTTTCATTAAACTAGGATTAGTTGTAAAACCGTCTACTTCTTTATTTTGATACGCTTGCTTCATTTCTTTGATGTCTGCACCATCAGCAAAAACTTGTACTTTAAGATTACTCATGAAATTCATTCCTTTCTAACTTATGTGAATTTATCGTACCATAGTTTGCAATCGCTTACTAAATCATTTGATTTAAATAACAATATTGAGTTCTTATAAATGTATTTTGGATGGTTTTATGTCATAATTAACTTAAATATATATTTTGAAATAATTGTAAGTAATATAAATATAATTACTTAGGTGGTGATTTTTGATGGCTGAGAATTCAGAAACAATAAAACAGTTCAAACTTTATACTACTGGATCATTTCTAGGTGACGAAGCAGTCCTCCTCAATAGTAATAAAAGTCTAGTTGAACGGTATTATATTTTTTCTTATTATTTAGAAATAAATGATTTTAAAATATTAATTAATACAGGGTTCTCTGAGCATGTTAAGCCAAGTACAGAGTTAAAAACTTTAAAATTATTTCATAGGCAGGATTATAAAATATATGAAACTTTGCCTAGTCAATTATTAAAAGATCATGTTCATCCTGATGAAATTGATTATTGTATTATCACAAACTTTGCAAGCCACCACATAGGGTATTTAAATGCTTTTAAAAATGCTACTATTATCACTTCTAATGAAGCATATCATAACTTTATTACACAACAAGTGACGAATAATAATCTACAATTAAGTTTCCACGTTATGCCTGATGATTTTAAAGAGCGGATTGAATTCGTAGAAGATTTTGTTCAAACCGACCATCCTATTTTAGGTAAAGGTTTTAAAGTTTTTAATCAAGATGCGTTAGTCAGTTACGAATTACCTGGAGCAATGCCTGGACAGATTGGTTTAATGATGAAGTTTTCAAACCTCATGATTTTCATGTGTAGTGACGCTGCATGGTGTCGTTCAAATATTGAAAAAAACAACTTACCAACTAAAAGATTGTTGCGTAAAGCTTATAATGGAGAACTTTTTATTGAAACTCACTCAAAACTAATCGATTTAAAAACTGATATGAAACCTCCACTTTTTATCATTCCTAGCCATTGTAAAAAAATGGATGACTTTGATGAAGTCATGCAGTTATTAGATGCATTAAAATAATTTATATGTTAATATAAACGATTATATAGACTTTTTGGAGGGCATCATGGATAAAGCTAAACGCTATTTTTATATATCAGTTGTACTCATTATTATCAGTTTATTTTTAAGTGCACAGAATCCACTCGTAGAAACGATGTTTGGATCATTAGTTTCCCTCGTTTTAATAAGCAGTATTTTAAACGGTATATTATTATTTATTGCAGTTATTACGACTGACAAATCAATAAAGTATCAAACTGATAAACACAAAACAATTTCTAAATTGAACAAACTATTACCAATTGCTTTATTCATCGTTATTATTTATCATATTATTGTTATTATAAGATTCTTTGGAATAATTTAAGGGAAACGTAAAGTTTCTCTTTTTTTAATGAGGAGGTTTATATATGGTCTATCTTGCAATTTTTATAGGTGGTGCTTTTGGCGGTGGCTTAAGGTATTTAACATCAGTCATGATTCACAATACAACATTTCCCCTATCTACTATAATCATAAATGTATTAGGCGCTTTACTAATGGGCGTTATGACAAGTTATTTTATAAGTTACTTTAAAACACATCCAAATATTAAAAAAATGATAACAACAGGTTTCATCGGTGCTTTTACTACATATTCATCTCTTAGTTTAGAAACAGTTGTCCTATTAAAAAATGGTCATATTATCATAGCGATCTTATATTTGATATTGAGTATGATATTTGGATTTATCTTTATAGCAATAGGCTATAAGAAAGGAACAATTCATTCATGACTTTACTATTTATTATGATGAGTTCAGGTATTGGCGCAGTTTGTAGACAGTTAGTTAATGATATTTTCACAAAAGTTTATACTATTTCTTTTCCAATAGCAACTTTAGTTGTAAATATAATTGGTAGTTTAATCATTGGTTTTGCTGCACAACATTTAAACTCTGACTCATATAGTTACGCAATTATAGCGATAGGATTTTGTGGAGGATTCACGACATTTTCCACACACTTTTTAGAAGTCTACGAACAATATTTATTAAAATCATATAAAAAAATGACGATCTACATATTATTAACGATCATACTATCAATAGGTTCATGTTATTTAGGTTATCACATTTAAATATACTAAGATTAGTAGTGAAGAATTTGATACATAAATCCCAACTTAAAATAAATCACCCAATCCGTTGGAATCATTTTCGGATTGGGTGATTTTATATTTCTGATTTTGTAAAGTGCTGACGCCCGGGGGAATAGTATGAGCGAGAGACTACAGGCTCGAGCCATACCCCCAGGCAAACATGCACTTTACAAAATCATTATAGTTTAGGACATTTATGTCCCAGACGCTTTTTTATAGAAACTAATTTTAGTGCTTCTTTTATTCTGCTGAAAATGTTTCTGGATCTGGACCTATTCTTTCATCTTTATTTAATGCATTCAATCTTGATAATTGACTATCTGATAATTCAAAATCAAATACATTTAAATTTTCTTCTATACGAGATGGTGTAACTGATTTTGGAATTACGACTATGTTCTCATCAATATTCCATCTTATAATGACTTGTGCAGGTGTTTTACCTAATTCATTTGCAATTTCTTTAACAACTTCGTCTTCTAAAATTTGACCATTCATGAGCGGAGACCAAGATTGCGCAACGATCTTTTGTGCTTCTAAATAAGCTCTTAAATCTTTTTGAATTAAATAAGGATGGCATTCTATTTGATTAATAACTGGTTTGATAGAAGCTTGTTTCAACAATTCTTCTAAATGATTTACATGAAAATTACTAACGCCAATATTTTTAATTTTGCCTTCGTTATATAAATCTTCCATCGCTTTCCAAGTTTCAGAAATTAATGCTGTGTCTTGACCAGGCCAATGAATTAAATATAAATCAACATAATCTAATCCTAATCTTTTTAATGATGCTTCATATGCTAATTGAACATTTTCTCTACCATAATCAGACATCCAAAGTTTAGTTGTAATAAATAAATCTTCTCTTTTTAAGCCTGATTCTTCTAAGCCCTCTTTAATACCTTGCCCTACTTTTTCTTCGTTATTGTATATTTGAGCAGTATCTATATGTGTATAGCCGCTGATGATTGCATGTTTGACCGCTTCTCGACACTCATCATTATTTTCTACTCTAAACGTACCTAATCCTAGCGCTGGTATCGTATTGCCGTTGTATAACTCAACTAATTTCTGTGTCATTGTATTGCCTCCTGTTTTTTTCTTAGAAACTTAAATTAATATTGAAACAACCTTTGTCTCAAGATACGGTTCAATACCTTCAGAGCCACCTTCTCTACCAAAACCACTTTCTTTCATGCCACCAAACGGTATATGAGCTGCACTTGGACCTCCATCGTTCCAACCAATTACACCATAATCTAAGTTCTCATACAATTGTATACCAATACGATAGTTTTCTGTAAAGAAATACGCTGCAAGACCAAATGGTGTATCATTAGCTTTTTCAATGACCTCATCAATTTCTTTATAAGTTTGAATGGGTGCTACAGGTCCAAATGTTTCTTCTACCATAATTTTCATATCATCTGTTACGTCTGCCAGTACAGTAGGTGTAACATAATAACCACCGTCTTTATAACTTGTTCCCCCCGTTACAAGACGTGCACCTTTACTTGTTGCATCTTCTATATGTGATTGTATTTTTTCAAAGCCATCCGCATTAATAACGGGTCCAATATCTGTTGACTCATCTTGACCGTTACCTACTTTTAATTTGCTTACTTCTGTTTTTAAAGCTTTTTCAAACGCCTCTTTTACGGATTCGTGAACATAAATTCTGTTTGCACAGACACACGTTTGACCAGCATTTCTAAATTTAGAAGTTATAGTTCCTTTAACAGCTTTATCAATATCTGCATCTTCATGAACAATCAATGGTGCGTGACCACCGAGCTCTAACGTTATTTTTTTAAGTGTTGAACTAGATTGCTCCATTAATTGTTTACCAACCGGCGTTGATCCCGTGTACGTGATTTTTGATATTAATGGATGCTTAGTAAATATTTGACCTAATTCTTTTCCTGACCCATTCACATATTGAATAACATCTTTATCAAATCCCGCTTCATGTGCTAAATCAACTAGTTTCATAGTTGTAAGAGGTGTATCTTGTGCAGGTTTACATATAAATGTACAACCTGCTGCTAATGCTGGTGCCGCTTTTCTAGTCATCATTGCTGCCGGGAAATTCCATGGCGTTATACTTGCAACTACTCCAACTGGCGCTCTCGTTACAACTAATCTCTTATTTTCTACATGTTCAGGTATCGTTCTCCCGTAAGTGCGTTTCGCTTCTTCCGCAAACCATAAAATATAGTCAGTCGCATATTTAACTTCACCCATAGATTCTTTTAAAGGTTTACCACTTTCTCGAGTCATAATTAAAGCAATTTCTTTTTGATTTTCTAAAATTAACTCATGCCATTTATACAATAAAGCACTTCTGTCATGAGCCGGTTTTTTCTTATAAGTTTGAAAGGCTTTATGCGAACGTTCAATTTTTTCGTTAATCTCTTCTTCACTGTTATTTCTTAACGTTTCAATCACTTCACCAGTTGCAGGATTCTTAACATCAAATTTTTCGTTACCCATTTTATAACCACCTTTTTATAATATAAAAAATAGCGCTACATATTATGCAGCGCTTTGTTATTACGGATTAAACTTTTCAATTTCATCCATAATTCTTTCAAGATCTTCCACACTATACTGGAATCTGCCATGAAAAACAAATTTATTAAAGAAATGTTGTAATTGTTTTTCTCCTACTAACACTTTAATGTTAGGGTCTTGTGAGTAATTGCTAATAGTCGCTTCACTCACTTCATTAGGATGGAAGTAGATGATTGGTGTTGGTGTATATTTAAGCTCAAGTTGTCTTTGTAATTCTTCAGTTGTGTCATCAACTTCTTTAACTTCACTAGTATATGAATGAAATGCTGCAGTTTTATTATTTGATTGTTTTTCTAGTAATAACGTTTGTTCTTTATTCGGATTTAAATCCAATGTTTCAAAGACTTGTCCTAATACTGGAAAATCACTAAACTGCTGTTCGGTAATACCATGATAGATATGACCACTTACTAGATTTGAGTCAATTACGTAAATACCTGTTCTCGTTAATACTAAATGGTCAATTTGTCTCACTTTACCTAAAGGATCTTTCGGTAAAAAGATATTAGCCATTATATGCATATCTTCAGGTCTAATTCTACGCTCATTGACAAGCTGATCTCTCAGCTCTAATAAATGTCTATCAGTTATATATTCCCCTTCATTCTTAGAAAATAACTTTAATGAGTCAATTTCTCTTTCTTTTTGTGAAATTTCTTGTTGATGTGATTCTTTTTGTTTAGTTAGAACCTTTTTATTCTCTACTCTTTCATGATCTAACTTCTCTTTGTGTTCAGATTTTAGCGACTCGCTTTGTTGTTTATGAGCTTCTTGAATCTTAGTCAAAGATTTTTTCTTTTGTTTTAATGAAACAAAGAATAATATAATAAATAATATCGCAATGATAACTGCTGCGATTAATCCATAATGAATCGGTTCTAATTGACTCATAATTGTAGATCGCTCCTTTTCATAAGTATTACTTCTATTATAGTAAAAAAAACAAATAAATTCAGTATTTATCATTAAATATATCCATTATTGTAATGTTATTTTTAATACTTCGTACATCTGAATAGTTATTCCCCACTTTAATGGTAAATTAATTAAAACACTAATAAAAAAACTCTGTACAAATCGGTAAGATTTTTACAGAGTTTTTACAACTTATTTAAGTAAATCTTTTAATAAGTCTACTTTATCTAATGATTCCCATGGCAATTGAACATCCGTTCTTCCAAAATGTCCATATGCTGCAGTTTGTTTATAAATTGGTCGTCTTAAGTTTAACATTTGAATAATTCCAGCAGGTCTTAAATCAAACACTTCTCTTATTTTTTCTACTAAAGTTGTTTCATCAACTTTACCAGTACCAAATGTTTCTATTGAAATAGAAACTGGCTGTGCTACACCAATAGCATATGCTAATTGAACTTCACATTTATCTGCAAGTCCACTAGCAACGATATTTTTCGCTACATAACGAGCTGCATAAGCGCCTGATCTATCAACTTTTGTTGGATCTTTACCACTGAAACATCCACCGCCATGTCTTGCATAACCGCCGTATGTATCTACGATAATTTTTCTTCCAGTTAAGCCTGCATCACCTTGTGGTCCACCAATAACAAATCTACCAGTTGGATTAATAAAGAATTTAGTTTCATCGTCTAACAACTCTTTAGGAACGATTGGATAAATTACATGATCCTTAATATCTTGTTGAATTTTTTCAAGCTCTATTTTTTCATGATGTTGTGAAGAAATAACAATTGTATCAACTCTTACAGGTTTTTCATTCTCATCATATTCAACTGTCACTTGTGTCTTACCGTCTGGACGTAAGTAATCTAACGTACCATCTTTACGTACATCAGTTAATCTTTTAGCTAATTGATGTGCTAAATAACCAGGTAAAGGCATATAAGTTTCAGTTTCATTTGTTGCATACCCGAACATAAGACCTTGGTCTCCTGCTCCAATAGATTCTATTTCATGATCTGTTAAATCATCTCTATCTTCTAAAGCACAATCTACTCCTTGAGCTATATCTGGAGATTGTTCATCAATAGCCGTTAAAATTGCCATCGTTTGGAAGTCATAACCATATTTCGCTCTCGTATATCCTATATCTTTTACAGTTTGTCTTACTACTTTTGGAATATCAACATATGTTGATGTTGATATTTCACCAGCAATTAGTGCCATACCTGTTGTTACTGTTGTTTCGCAAGCGACTCTAGCTTTAGGGTCACCTTTTAATAATTCGTCCAAAATTGCGTCAGAAATTTGATCCGCAATCTTATCTGGATGCCCTTCTGTTACTGATTCAGATGTGAAGAGTCTTCTATTCTTAAACATAAAAAATCTCCTTTAAATAAAGTTGTACGGTCTCTTCCTCAGCGCAAATAAAAAGTGCCCACTCTCAATAAACATATAGAGAGAAGGCACACTCGTCCATTCGCTCTTATCGTTCAGACAATATTGGTCTGCAAACGGTTTGGCACCTTTCTTTCAAAATAGAAAGAGGTTGCTGGGTTTCATTGGGTCCATGTCCCTCCACCACTCAGGATAAGAGAATCCGTCAAAAATGATGATACTAGAGTTTTCAGATTATGTCAATGCAACGGAATATATTTCAAATGTCATAAATTTTTTAAATAAATTTTCTGATTAGTATAGACTATATATTTTAATGTGTTATACTAATTCCATGAAAATGCTTACAATTTAAATATTAGACATGGGGGTCGTCATTTATGGCAATACAGTCAATTACAGAATCAATCGAACTTTCTAATCTTCTTAACAAAGAAACTACGCACAAACAACTTTCTAGAACTGAATTATACAGACACATTCTAGAATCAGGCGAAGGTGTACTAACTGAATCTGGAGCTATCAGAATGGAAACAGGAAAGTATACCGGACGCTCACCTAAAGACAAATTCATTGTTGAAGAAGCAGATACTGAACAAGACATTGATTGGGGATCAGTCAATCAACCTATTTCAGAGAGTAGCTTTTTAAATTTATATGATCAAGTTATTGACTATTTAAACCAAAAATCACAACTTTATGTCTTTAATGGCTATGCAGGTGCAGATAAATCTTCACGTTTAGATTTACGTGTAATCAATGAATTACCTTGGCATAACCTATTTGCCCAAAACATGTTTATTCGCCCAGAAACGAAAGAAGAAGCACTTAATATTAATCCTAACTTCACTGTTATAAGTGCTCCTGGATTTAAAGCGAACCCAGAAAAGGATGGAACAAATTCTGAAACGTTCATTATTACTTCATTCAAACACCGCGTGATATTAATTGGTGGAACAGAATACGCTGGTGAAATGAAAAAAGGTATCTTCTCTGTCATGAATTATTTATTACCTAAAAAAGGTATTATGAGTATGCATTGCTCAGCAAACGTTGGCTATAATAAAGATGTTGCTTTGTTCTTCGGTTTATCAGGAACAGGAAAGACAACTTTATCTGCAGACCCAAACAGAAAACTTATCGGAGACGACGAACATGGTTGGAACGAAAACGGTGTATTCAACATTGAAGGTGGTTGCTACGCCAAAACTGTAAGCCTCAGCCGTGAAAAAGAACCTCAAATTTATGATGCTATCCGATATGGTACAGTATTAGAAAATGTAGGCGTTAAATCATGTGGAACAGTTGATTATGACGACACTTCATTAACAGAAAATACTAGAGCAGCTTATCCAATTGAGTTTATAGATAATATTGTAACACCATCAATAGCTGGTCATCCTAATACGATCATCTTCTTAACAGCAGATGCTTTCGGAGTCTTACCTCCTATTTCAAAATTGAATAAATCACAAGCGATGTATCACTTCTTAAGTGGGTTCACATCTAAATTAGCAGGTACAGAAAGAGGCGTAACAAGTCCACAACCTGTATTCTCAACTTGTTTCGGTTCACCATTCTTACCATTACATGCAACAGAATATGCTGAATTACTCGGTCAATTAATCGACAAACATGATGTAGATGTTTATTTAGTAAACACTGGTTGGACTGGCGGCGAATACGGCGTAGGTTCTAGAATGGACTTAAAACATACACGCTCAATGATTCGTCGCGCAATAAGCGGAGAAATTAAAAACTCTGAATTCATTAAAGATGATATATTCGGTCTCAATATACCAAAACATGTATCTGGCGTACCTTCAGAAGTATTATATCCACGTAATACATGGGTTTCAACAGATGCATACGATGAAAAAGCAAAACAATTAGCTAAAGACTTCAAAGAGAACTTCAGTAAGTTCGGAGCATCTTCAGAACACATTCAAGAAGAAGGCGGATTTACTTATAATCATTAAATAAACAGATGAGAACATCAAATAAAGAAGCATATCACACTACTGATTTTATTCAGTAAATAGCGTGATATGCTTCTTTTTGATTAAAAAATGTTTTTATTTTTCGCATTCATACATCCAATTTTTAATTTTAATCAATGTTTGTTGCTCTATTTTCGGCCTAAAAACATGCCCTTCACCTTTTTCATAAATCGTTCTATATTTAACTTGTTCTTTTTTTAAATGTTCTTCTAAATGATATGCCATATTGATATTAACTTGTTTATCTTGATCTCCATGGACAATTAATATAGGCGGACTATCACTATGAATATGTTTCAATGCATTTCTCTGTTCATATTCTTCAGATTGTTTTTTTGGATGCCCAATCATTCTTTTTAACATATTTCTTAAATCAATTCTTTCTTCATACATCATTAACAAGTCTGTTACCCCACCCCAAATTATATAACTCGTTGCATTTACTGATTGGTAAGTGAGTAAACCTTGTATACCACCTCTAGAAAATCCTACAATGTGAACCGGTATTTCTGGATATAATGCTTTTAATATATTTATACCTACAACAACATCATTTAAATCGTCTCCACAAAAACGATCTCTACCTTCACTTCCGTTGCTTCCCCGATAATATGGCGCAAATACTAAAGTGTTATTATTTTTAAATTGAGACATTCTCGCTGGTCTCACCTTACCCACTTGTCCTTTACCCCCACGTAAATACACGACGATTCGCTCAACATCTTTGTGTGGTGTCATGAGTAGTCCCCTTAATTTAAGCTGATCTACTTCATATATTACTTCTTCTGTAAGGTGATCATTAAAGAAGACAGGCATTCTTTTTTTACTTAAGAAATCCAAGTTTATTCACCCTTTCAACGCACTGTAATATTGCCTTATCTTTCAATAAAAAGCTCTTTTTTTGTTCCATAACATCATCAATGTTTTTAACGATGATTGGGCCATATGTTTCATAGTACTCATCTTTTTCTTCAATAGAATCAATTTCAATAAAATATACATCTTTATCAAAAGGTATTTCATCATGAACGATATATGATGCTATAAATGTAATCTCTTTAGCAATGGCACCTGTTTCTTCGTATAACTCTCGCTCTATCGCTTCTTTATTCGTCTCATTATGCTCTACTTTCCCGCCAGGAAACTCTATTCCTCGAATTTTATGATGTGTCAAAACATAATTTTCTTTGTAAATAGGTATACCGAGAACATGTTTAGCTTTTTGCACGTCGTCTCGTTCTTTATATTCTAAATCTACATTTAATCCATATGGATCTTTATAGCGCATGATACACGACCTCTTTCTTAGATTGTGATAAACTGTATATATATTTTATTAGAAAGGTAGAAAACATTGAAAAAGTTAACCTTAACGACCTTTGTATTAACAATTACTCTTATTCTAGCAAGTTGTAGTCCACAAGGTCAAAATTATTATAAAAATAGTAGTGATGCCATTGAAGCATTTCAAAAAAATATTAAAGATGTGGATACACACTCTATAAAATCTAAAAATGAAACGACAGTAAATTTTCAAGATAAAAAGACTCAGTTAAAACAAAATTCATATGGACGAACGAACCATCATGATAAACTCGCATTTAATGTTGAGCAATCAAGTAATACGAAACAATTTAATACACAGAATAAAAGTGTATTTATTAATTCAAATGAAATCCAATCATCACCAAAGACGAAATATTTAAATTATCGTGCTCAAAACGCAGAAATTGATTATTATCAAAAAATAGGCCAAGATTGGTTTGATTTAACTACATTTAATCAAAGTTTGTTAAAACCTATCGAAGACGATATTTCTATTAATGAAAATACACTTTCATATGAAGGCACGAACAGCGTCATGAAATATTTATATCAATTAGGATTTAACCAATCACCATTAGTTGATCAAAAATCATTAAGTAATATTAATGATTTAAAAATTAAAAAAGGTAAATTCAATATCACATTCCAAGAAGATAAAACGTTACCTAAAAAGTTAACGTTCGATATTGTTGCAACTGGAAAAATCAAAAACGAAACAATTAATATCCATATGAAACAAACAACACAGTTTTATAAATTTAATAATACTGATGTTCAGCCATATAAAAACTTAACTGACAATCATTATAAATAGGAGCATTGTTATGAAAACATTATTCATTAAATTAATTCGCTTATATCAACGCTATATATCCCCTCTGACACCACCTACGTGCAGGTTTCAACCAACTTGTTCTAATTATGCTGTAGAAGCTATTTCGGAGTATGGTGTCTTAAAAGGAACATGGCTAGGCACGAAAAGAATATTAAAATGTCACCCATTCCATGCTGGTGGATACGATCCAGTACCACCTAAGAAAGACCATAAGCACTAATATCTAAAAGGCATATACGCACTGATGCGCGTATATGCCTTTATTTTATTAATTTATTTATGTCTATTTTTGGCGGTGAATATATAATTTTATTATTTTCTAAAACAGCTTTCTCAAAAACAATATCATCAACGAAGTAATAATCACTTGGCGTTATATCACTAGGATAGTTGCTTTGCTCAGCTAAATAAGCAGTGAAATAACCACTCAAACCAAACTCATACATACCACCTATTACATATTTAAGGTTATGCGCTTTACAATAATCGATAATCTCTAAAGCTTTATCTATTCCACCTACTCGAGAAGGCTTAATAACAACCCCATCAATTATCTGAGAATCATTAAATTGTTTAATTTGTTCTAAATTTAATGCCGACTCATCAATAAATATCGGTAATGATAATGACTTATGATATTCATAATAGGAATCAAATGTACGAAATGGTTGCTCTATATAAATAAAATTCTGATGTTCAAATGTGTTCAACAAAGAAATTTCGTTTTGACTTAATACACCATTAGCGTCGATTGCTCTTTGTATATTGGGATAATTTTTTTCTAAAAACGCAATGTCATTTTTAATATCGTCATGCCATTTGATTTTAATTCTTGAAGGTAATTGCCCATTATATTGTTTGAAATATGTTTCAATATCATGATTAACAGTAGCACCATATTCAACCTTAACATCATGTAATTCATGAAACTTCTGAAAGAAAATCATAGACATAACACTTCGCGCATTTGGAAAATCGTTGAGTTCATCTATTAATTGACAGCTTAATTTATAATGATTTATTTGATCAAATTCATGCTTTTTAAACCAATTCGTTAATACCTCTTTTATAGATTCTATTGTTTCAAAATGATACCAATCCGTCTTAAATGCATTACACTCTCCGTAATAATTATGACCATCAACATCTTGCCATTCAACGATTAATACTTCACGCTCTTCAAGTTCTACTAAAGGCGTTTTGATGGGAACTCTAAATGGTGCCTTAAACATATAAAAGTTCATATTATTTTTACGCATGCGTTATCCACTCTTTCACTTTATATCTTGAAAGCTTTCCAGTTGACGTTCTTGGTATTTCTGTCATTTTATAAAAATATTTAGGATGTTTATATTTTGCTAAATACTCATCAAGCAGACACTTAAATTCACTGCTATCAATATTTTTATGAGATTCGTATACTAACGCAGGTACTTGTCCCCATTTTTCATCTTCGACAGGAACAGCGACACAATTTGTAACTTCTGGATGATTTAAAATAATATGTTCAATTTCATAAGGATATATATTTTCACCACCACTAATAATCAAATCTTTTCTTCTATCATAAATATATACATATCCATTATCATCTATTGAGCCGATATCACCTGTTTTAAAGTAGCCATCTTCAAATGTATCCGCATTACTGCCATTCGTTAAATAGCCATTCATAACATTTTTACCTAACACTGACACTTCACCATGACCTTCAGCATTTTTGTTCATAATTTTAAGTTTAACATTTGAAGGTATTTTACCGACAGTACGTGGTTCTATGCGCAACATTTCAGGACTTGCTGTTACAAACTGTGAACAAGTTTCTGTCATACCGAATGAGTTATAGATAGGCAATTGATATTCAAGTGATTTATTGATAATCGCTTCGGATAATTTCGCTCCACCTAATAGTATTTTCTCTAACTGGTAAGGCTGTGTGAGCTCATCGTTAATCAACCATTGTAATGTTTGTGGAACGAGTGAAATGTGTGTAATATCTTCATGTTTAATTAAATACATGACACGATCAACATCAAATTTAGGTTCTAATACAACAGTAAAGCCTTCAATTAAACTACGAATAAGCACGCTTAATCCAGATATATGATAAATAGGTAGGACAGATAACCATTTCGTTAACGAATGATAACCAAGACTTTCTTTGCAACCAATTGCGCTATAATAATGATTAGAAAAAGTTTGAGGTACCGCTTTAGCTGGCCCTGTCGTTCCGGAAGTAAACATAATTGTCGCGATATCATCCATATTAAGATGGAAATCTAAATTTTTATTATTTATGCTCGTAATATCATTAATTATGATATGATTTTGTTTTATATTAAGGGGTTTGTAAGTTAATACCGTTTCAACACCTATACTTTCTAACTGTTGTTCGATTTCTCTTGAAGTTAATTTCGTATTAACCATGACAATTTCAACATTCGCTAACCAAGCTCCAACAATTAATGAAACATGATGCACATCATTCTTTATATAGAATGCCACTCTTTTTAAATTAAGTTGGTTTAAATAAGATGCATAAACTTTTGCTCTGTTAAACAATTGTCGATATGTCAGTTCAACATCACCTTGTTTAATCGCTATTTTGTTCGGTGTCTCAATATTACGTTCTTCAATCCAATGTTTCATATTTGGACCTCCTTATACAATTATTCATTATAACGATAATTTAATAAATGAACATAAAAAATGCTCTATAATTTAGAACTAGATTATGATTAAACATAAAAGAGCTTAAAATATCATTCTCTTTTCAAAATAAATCACCCAATCCGTTAAATTTATTTTCGGATTGGGTGATTTTTATGTTTCTAATATTGTAAAGTCTATGCTTGCTTAGGTATGGCTCGAGACGATAGTCTCTCACTCATACTATTCTCCTCTTTTTTTAGAAACTATACGTTCTAATATAAAGAAGATTAATCCTATTAATGTTAAAAACGGAGCTACTAATGCTAAGTCTTTAACTTCTAGTTGGCTTACAACGATTCCACCGATAAATGCACCTAGTGCATTACCAATGTTAAATGCAGATTGATTCATCGTACTTGCTAGCATTGGCGCATCTTTTGAAATGACCATGCTCTTAAATTGCAATGAAGGACTCATACTAAATCCTATTAATCCAAATACAAATATACCTACAATCATTAGTAAACTATTACTTTGAATAAAATACATCATAAAAATATAAATTGGGAAGCCTATAAAAATAATATTTAAAGATCTATTTAAGTTCCAGTCTGCTAGTTTACCACCAATTATATTACCGAATGTTACACCAACACCGAATATGATAAGCACAAATGAAATCCAACGTTCTTCTATATGTGAAACGTCAGTTAATATTTGAGAAATATATGTGAAATATGCAAATACACTACTAAATCCAAATAATGTTACGCCAAGTGTTAGCCATAACTTAACATCTTTTAATACGTTTAATTCATTTTTAATAGATATCGGTTGCGTGTCTTTTTGATTAGGTACAAATTTTATAATACCTATTAATGTTAATAAGCCTAATACACTAATAATAATAAAAGTCATTTTCCATCCGAATATTTGTCCAACAAAAGTCCCAAAAGGTACACCAATAATGTTACTCATCGTTAAACCTGTGAACATAAGCGCCATTGCACTTGCTCTTTTATGAGGTGGTACCATATTTGCAGCTAATATTGATCCTATACCAAAGAATGAACCGTGAGCTAAAGCAGCTACAATTCTACTTAACATTAATAAACCATAACTTGGTGCAATTCCACCGATACCATTACCAATAATAAAGATTCCCATTAATAAAATCAGTAAATTTTTTCTCGGTAATTTATATGTCGCAAGGACAATAATTGGTCCACCAATTGCAACACTTAGTGCATAACCAGTAATAAGTTGTCCAGCATCAGATACTGTTACATTCAAATCTCTTGCAATATTTGGTAGCAATCCCATAATTACGAACTCTGTCATACCTATTGCAAATGCACCAAGACTTAATATCCATATCGCTAAAGGATACTTCTTCATCTAACACCTCTCCTTTAACCTTATTATTTTAATCAGATTTATCCATAGTATTACTTTTATAAGCATATGACAAGAGTTTTTTATTATTTTATTAAATAAAAAAACTGAGAAATAAATTCTCAGTTTATAAAACGTTTTCATTCTGTTGTATTAATCCAACCTATACCAATCGTACCGAAACCAGTATGAACAGAAGCAACCGGTACTAATGGTTCAACATATACATTAATATCATTACTTAATGTTAAAATCCGTTCTTTCCAAATATGTGCTTCACGCTCATTGCCAGCATGTAATACACCTATACTTGTAACCCCTTTATCAATCATTTCATTAATACGTTTTATTAAATAAGCTTCAATTTTCTTCATACCTCTAGACTTAAGCTCTAAATCTATCGTGCCATGTTCTAGTTTCAATAAAAGCTTAATATGCAGCAAACTACTTAATAAGTATTTACTATTAGAAACTCTACCACTATTTTTTAATTGCTGTAGATTTCTTGGTAATAAGTACAATTCACTCGTCTGTTTAATATTTTCTAACTTATTCACAATCTCATCGAATGATTTATTCTCATCATAAAGTTGCTTCCCGTATTCAATTAACGATCTTTGAGGATAACTACCCGTACCACTATCTATGACATGAATCTTCATAGGAAAAGATTTTGAATTTGAAAGTGATGATGCATACGTACCTGACAAGCTGCTAGAAGGATGAATAGCTATAACATGCGTATATCCTTCATCTTCAATTTGTTGATATGTTTCAATAAAATCTTGAGGCGTAGGTTGCGCAGTCTTTGCTCCATTTCCATTATCTTTTAACATATCGAAAAATGATTTAGAACTTTCAAACTCTGTATCTTTATATGGCTTTCCTTCTATAATTGTTGATAAAGAAACTACAAATAAATCTTTCTCGTCAATATTTTGATCAATATAAGTCGTTGTATCAATTAACCATGCTAATTTCATGACTTCCTCCATTGTATATAAAATATACGAATCTTTTATGTGTATTATTTTAACTCTAAGTTTATTAATACCATATATTCTATCGCTATACAATTAAAAATAGAAGCCATAAATTCCAACAAACATATAATAAAACGACTTATTATAATCCTAGTATAACATCACTGTTTTAAAACATATTTAAAAGTGTTGTTATGGTAATAATCCTAATATAAATTAATAAAAATATTGCCATTATTATTATTTAAATATATTAATAAAAACTTGTGATATATTTTTCACCTCGCTTTCGATAACTCAATATTAGTATGACTTAAAGTAAATAGAATTTCCTAAAAGTGATATTTTTCTTATAAAGCAAATTGGTATATTGTAAATTTACTTTACATTAAGTAATATTAAAGAAGATAAATTCATGAAATATAAATGTGCTAGAAAAATTTTATCAGAGAATTTACAAAGTCTTATGAACCAATATAATGTAACTCAAAAATAATTATCTGAAGAATTAGGCATAAGTCAGTCAACAATATCTAATTGGATTAAAGAATTTAAATATCCAAGAATTGATAAAGTAGAAATGTTAGCACAATATTTTAACGTACCAAAATCTGCTATAACTGAACAAAAAAAGTAATATAACATACCAATCAACTACGATTACAGCACATCTTGATGGAGAAGTAAGTGGCCTAGACGAAGATGAAATGCAAAAAGTATTAGAATACGTAAAGTTTTTGAAATCACAAAACAAATAGTTAATCGCACTACTTCGGTAGTACTTTAATAAAAATATAAAATAAAGGGAGAAGTGTGTAATGACAAATGAACGTAAAAATTTAACGAATGAGGAGTTATTGGAAAGACAGCAACAACAATTCGAGAATTACAAACAAGAACAAAAGAAGAAATCTAAAAAGAAATGGTTATTTGGTTGTGGTGGTTGTTTAGGACTCATCATTATAATCGTAATCAAATTCGCAGCATGTTCTGCAACCATGGTAAATGAAGTAGACAAAGAAATTAATAAAGATACATCAGAAGTAGAGAAAGACAACAACGCAACTTCCGAACAAAACGCAGCACTAAATTCAGCGAAAACATATTCTGATACTATGCATATGTCTAAAGCAGGTATTTATGACCAACTTACATCAGACGCAGGAGATAAATTCTCAGCTAAAGACGCACAGTACGCGGTTGACCATTTAAAAGCTAACTATAAAGAGAATGCTTTGAAAGCAGCTAAATCATACGTTAAAGACCAAAATATGTCTAAAGATGCAGTTTACGACCAATTGATTTCTAACGCGGGTGATAAATTCACGGAAGAAGAAGCCCAATACGCAGTAGATAATTTAGAATAACTACACACCTCACTTAATGTGAGGTTTTCTTATAAAGAGGATTAAAATGGAATTACTAAAATAAAAACAATGCTTCTACTATATAGCAGTATGACGTAAAACACCCTTCTTTTAAATCGGATAAGAAAAGGAAATCGGATTTATAACAAAAGCTGAAGCAACAAATGGAGCTTAACAATTAATTAGAGATTTAGAAGATAGCAATATGATTGAACATAAAAAAAGCAAGGCAAAAAAGTGAGAGAATTATTCTCTTGACACTTTTTTGCCACTTGCTCGATTAGGTTTACTTACCTATTGCAAGAAAACCTAGTAATATCAACGTCTTGGATGAGTTGATTATTAAGGTACAAACGGAGAGTGAGGGATTCGAACCCTCGAGACGCTTGTGACGCCTACACACTTTCCAGGCGTGCTCCTTCGGCCAACTCGGACAACTCTCCACAAACAAAAAAATCAGAAGCGATATTTCACCTCTGATTATATGACCCCTACGGGACTCGAACCCGTGTTACCGCCGTGAAAGGGCGGTGTCTTAACCGCTTGACCAAGGGGCCTTATGGCTCCACAGGTAGGACTCGAACCTACGACCGATCGGTTAACAGCCGATAGCTCTACCACTGAGCTACTGTGGAATAATAATGGAGCGGGTGATCGGAATCGAACCGACAACATCAGCTTGGAAGGCTGAGGTTTTACCACTAAACTACACCCGCTTAATTAATATAAATATGGGGCGACTGATGGGAATCGAACCCACGAATGTCGGAACCACAATCCGATGCGTTAACCACTTCGCCACAATCGCCATACTTGTTAAAAAGTATGGCTCAGGACGGAATCGAACCGCCGACACAAGGATTTTCAGTCCTTTGCTCTACCGACTGAGCTACTGAGCCAAAATAAAAATGGCGGTCCCGACGGGAATCGAACCCGCGATCTCCTGCGTGACAGGCAGGCATGTTAACCGCTACACCACGGGACCTTCATTTAAAAAAGTATTGCGGGAGGTGGATTTGAACCACCGACCTTCGGGTTATGAGCCCGACGAGCTACCGAACTGCTCCATCCCGCGTTAATATTAAGTAATTTGACTACCCTTTAAATATAACACATTTATTAATATTATGTCAAGAAAATATTAATTCTTTTTTATAAAAAATGGTGACCCCTACGGGACTCGAACCCGTGTTACCGCCGTGAAAGGGCGGTGTCTTAACCGCTTGACCAAGGGGCCTCTAATTGAGAACTTCTTAAGTATATATAGAAAACCATAGAACGTCAATGCTATTTCTTTACTTTTCTTAATAAAAATTTGAACTTTTAACATCTATGTAACAATTCTCACTAAAGGGAAAAATAAACATCGGAATCTTTCGATTTTAACACATAAAAAAGGTGAAAACGATCGATTCTTTATATCGTTTTCACCTAAATTTATAATCATTTCAAGTAATTTATCATTTTATGACTAGCGTCTTGAGCCATTTTTACACAGTCAGGTAGTCCGACTGCATCAAAAGAAGCTCCAGTAATTATTAAATTATTGTAGTTTTTTTCTATATGTTGCTCTATATCTCTAATACGATCAATGTGCCCTACTTCATATTGAGGCATACTATGAGGTAATTTCGTTACAATTGAAAATTCTGGTTCGCCTTTAATTGTCATGATTTTATTTAAATCATTTAAAGCAACTTGTTTTAATTGTTCTTCATCTTTATGGTGAATAATGTTTGAACCTGGCTTACCAACGTATGCTCTTAACAACACTTTACCTTCAGGTGTTGTATGTGGCCATTTTTTATTTGTCCATGTACACGCTGTAATGGCAGTATCACTCGTTCTAGCAATGACGAATCCTGTGCCATCTTTATCATTAACGACTTGTTCTTTATCAAATGCCATAACAACTGTTGCTACACTTGTAGAAGGCATATAATTGAAATAGTCTAGCTTCAAGTCATCATCAAACCATTTAACAAAATGTTGATGTGGAATTGTAACAATTACACCATCATACTCATGACGTTCACCGTTAATTGTTAAAATGGACTTATCGTTTTCTTCAGTAAAATTTTGAACAGTTGAATTCAGATGTATATTAACGCCTTTGCTTTCTAAATCATTTCGCAAAGTATTCACAAATGATTCAAGCCCATGTTTAAATTGTTTAAATTGACCTTTAGGTTTCACAGTCACTTTTTTATCGGCATTATTTTTTGCTTTCTGAGCGATCATTCCTTTAATTAAACCGCCCTCTTCTTCCTCTTGCTCTTTAAAATGAGGAAAAGTAGTCTTCAAGCTTAAATTATCAATATTCGCTCCATATATACCCGCCATAAGTGGCTCAATCAAATTTTCTAACACTTCATTTCCTAAACGTTGTCTAAAGAAATGACCAATAGATATATCGGTGTTCATTGGTTTCACCGGTAAAAAGTAATCCAAACCAGCTCTTAATTTAGCTGCTGGTGAAATAAGTTGTGTTTTTAGAAACGGCTTTATTTCTGTTGGTATACCCATTATTGAACCGCCTGGGATAGGATAAAGTTTATTATGACTATAAATATATGATTGTCCCGTTTTATTCGTAACGAGATCATCCGCTATACCAATTTCTTCAGCTAATTCAGTCATAATTGTTTTTCTTCCTAAATATGATTCAGGACCTAATTCAATCGTATAGCCATTTTTACGATAAGTCTTAATTTTACCGCCTACTCTATTTGATTGTTCATATACGTCAATTTCAACATCTGGACATTCTTTTCTTAAATAATGGGCAGCAGATAACCCAGTTATCCCTGCCCCTATTATTGCAATACGTTTTGACATGCTTAACACTTCTTTCTTATTCGAAAATCGAATTAGAATTTTTTCTTAATTGCTGATACCATTGCTTCTATAAATTTAGGATCAATATTTGGCATAGGTGGTCTATGGTAATTTACGCCTAATTCATCACATACAACTTTACACTCATAGTCGTTATCATATAGAACTTCTAAATGTTCACATACAAAACCTACTGGCGTATAAATAAAATGTTTATATCCATGTTCGTTATACAAATCTCTCGTTAAATCTTGAACATCTGGTCCTAACCAAGGTTCACCAGTTTGTCCTTCTGATTGCCAACCAACAGAAACATGTTTAACATTTGATTGTTCACTCAAAATTTTAGCTGTTTCTTCTAATTGATCTGGATAAGGGTCATTAGCTTTTTTAATTTTTTCAGGTAAACTATGTGCTGAAACAATTAAAACAGTCTCATCATGACTTTCTTCTGGAATCATTTGTAAAGTATCATTGATCATTGTTGTCCAATAAGAAATAAATGCTGGTTCATTATAAAATTGCTCAACATGATGCAAATTAATACCGTATTTATCCGCTTCTTCTTTAGCACGTTTATTATAACTACCTACAGAGAAGTTAGAATAATGTGGAGCTAAAACAATTGTAATAGCTTCATCAATGCCATCATTGTGCATTTGTTCAACGGCATCTTCAATAAATGGATGGATGTGTTTTAAACCGATATATAATTTAAATTCAACATCATCATAAGTATCATTTAATGCACCTAATAAACTTTCAGCTTGTTTTTCAGTTGTTCCAGCTAATGGTGAAATGCCACCGATTGCTTTGTAACGTCCTTTTAAATCTTCAATTTGTTCATCAGATGGCTTACGACCATGTCTGATATGCGTATAGTATGGCACGATATCACTTTCTTTATATGGCGTACCATATGCCATAACTAAAAGTCCCACTTTTTTATTCATTTTCTATACTCCCTTTAAGTAAAATTAAAGCTATTTATTGATTAATCATAGTTGTGATTTATGGTTTGCTGAATATTCATGTACAAATTGCGCTACTTTTTTCAATGTAGCAGGTTGAACTTCAGGAAACACGCCATGTCCAAGATTAAATATATAATTATGATCTACTAATCCTTGATCTAATATTTGAATTAATCGCTGTTCAATTACTTCCCAAGATGCTAATAATAAAGCTGGATCTAAATTACCTTGTAATGTTTTAGTTATGCCCTTCTCACGCGCTTCCTTAATTTGTAAGCGCCAATCTAAACCTATAACATCAACTGGTAATTGATTCCATTCTTCTATTAAATGACTTGCGCCAACACCAAATGTTGTTACAGGTACATTTTTTTCTTTTATTGCCGTAATTATTTTATTCATTGATGGTCTAATAAAGTAATGATAATCTTCAGCATTTAAAGCGCCTACCCAAGAATCAAATACTTGTATCATTTTACAACCAGCGTCAATTTGAGCATGTGTATAGCGAATAGCCATATCAGCAAGTAAATCCATTAATTTAAACCAAGCTTCTGGTTGTGTATACATAAACGCCTTAGTTTTATTATAATTTTTTGATGGTCCACCTTCAATCATATAGCTCGCAAGCGTAAATGGCGCTCCTGTGAAACCTATCAAAGGCACATTTAGTTGTTCTTTAGTTAAAATTTTGATTGTATCTAATACATACTTCACATCTTCTTCAGGATTAATTCTTCCTAATTTGTTAACATCAGAAATATCTTTTATTGGGTTATGTATCACTGGACCAATTCCAGATTTAATTTCTACATCTACACCAATTCCTGTTAAAGGCGTCATAATATCTTTATATAAAATTGCAGCATCTGTATTATATTGATCTACAGGTAACTTTGTAACGTATGCACAAAGTTCAGGTTGATGCGTAATTTCAAATAATGAATACTTTTCTTTAATCTTTCTATATTCAGGTTGTGATCGACCTGCTTGCCTCATAAACCAAACTGGCGTATGAGTTGTACTTTCACCTTTTGCTGCTTTTAAAATTGTATCGTTAAACGGTACACTCATTTATTTCACCTCATTATAATCATTACAATCTATTTTAACATATTCTATTATAAAGACATCTTTGTGTACAAAAATTCATAAATTATACAAAAGATTTAATGAATCAGTTGATTTTAGCGCTTACATGTTTATAATCAAATTAAAGAGATATAGGAGGTTTGTAATTATGAAATGTTATATAACAACAGGTACGTATCATTTTCTTCATAGTATTTTAAAAAAATATCCTGAAGAAAACATTCATCATTATACGAGACAAGATACGACGGTACTTATTCATGAAACATCTGGAGAAACAGTATTCTCACAACCTAGAGAATATCGAATTCTAGAATCTAAAGGTGAATTTGTTAATCATGAATTTTTAGCTGTTAGCTACATTCCTGTATCAGAAGAAATGCAACACCGATTTGAAAATCATTATGTAGATATTGATGGTCAGTTTGATAACTTTGAAGGTTTTGAATCATTTAGACTACTTAGACCTAGAAAAGGCGATACTTATATGATTATTGTTGGTTTTGATTCAAATGAACTTTATGAAGATTTTACGAAATCATCATTATATACAGAATATTTTTCAAGAGATGCTACGAGAAAATTCTCAGGTGCAGATCAATATTCAACAGCAAATTATACTAAGTATTGGTATAGACCAGATGAAGATGAATAAAACAAAAGGGAATCTAGGACTTTAACATCCTAGATTCCCTTTTGATTTGTCCACACGATTTTGTAAAGTGCTGACGCCCGAGGGAATAGTATAAGAGAGAGACTACAGGCTCGAACCATACCCCCAGGCAAGCATGCACGAGCAAAATCGTAAGATTTTAAAACATAGCAAGCTATTTACTAAAAAAACAGTAGCGTGAGTTGAGAATGGTATTTAATAACGATTTTGTAAAGTGCTGACGCCCGGGGGAATAGTATGAGAGAGAGACTACAGGCTCGAACCATACCCCCAGGCAAGCATGCACGAGCAAAATCGTAAGATTTTAAAATATAAAAATATCTCTTCACTAGGCTATAACCTAATGAAGAGATATTTTATTTTAGTCTCTCAATAATTCTTGATGTTTTTTAATCTTTTTAATCGATGAATCTATCGTTAACCAACCTACTATAAAGAATACAACTACAAAATATGTTGTTGATATGAATTTAACAATATATATAATCGACAGAATAACACCTAATATTAACATCATATTTATTAAAAACTGATGATAGCCTTTTATGACTTGATGTTCACTGACTGGCCATACTTGTGGCCATAAACCATATGCTTGCTGTTTATAAAATTGAGAAAGTTGCAAAATAAGTAAATACATTATCAACGCGCCAAGTATAGCGGAGATAACTGATTGATCTATCCACCATATAAGCAGTAACCCAATGATTAAAAATCTTAAAACAATAAAGAATGCATCTTTACCTCTTGCGAAACTTCTTACAAACAAGTATTTATACATATAGTCTTGATTAAATTTCTTCGATCTTGGTACTTTTAAAAATACATCTAAATATCTTCTTCTAACCGTTCTTTCATTTAACACTTTTACATCTGTGAACATATTGACGAATTTATAGTAATTCATTTTATGATTATGTTCTAGAGATACCAATGTTTCCCACTGATAAAATGTACCTCTATTAATGTTTTCCATTAATATAATCAGCGCTATCAATATGACGATAGACAATAAGCCTGAAAGCATCCCTACTTTTAACGTTGTATAATACCCACTAGCAAATACGATAAAAAGCAAGACATTAACGCCCCATATTTCTAAGCCATATTTTAGCCAGAACCATTTTATAACTAAACCTAATATTGGAAAGATGAAACTTAATACCATTACAGTAATGTATAAATGAAATTCGCTTCCCAATAATTGATAAAATAATGGAAGGCCTATCACTAGAATTACGACTGGTAAATAAAGTCTATTTATATAACTATAAGTTATCGCTTTTTTTATATATGTTGATAAATGCTTTTCAAACGGTAATAAATATAACTTATCCGCTTCTCGAAACAACGTTCTCATTGGAAAGATTGAACAAATAGATAATACTAAAGAAACAATCAATCTATAATTAATATTTTGAGGAATATCTTTCAACCAATTACTGTAGCCTAACGCAAATGCTCCGAGCATAATTGTTATAAAGATTAAAAAATGACCATTAAATATAAATTTATTATACTTAAGCTTCTCTAACACTTCTTCTTTTTGTCTTAAGTTATATAAAGTTTTAGCATCATTCATAACTGTCACCTTTTGTTAAATGGATATAAATATCATCCAATGTTGCATTTGTAAGACCAGTTTCAGCTCTTAATTCATCTAAATTCCCCATTGCGATCAACTTACCTTGATGTAAAATAATAAACCTATCACAATATCTTTCCGCAGTTGCTAAAATATGCGTAGACATAAGTACGGATGAACCTTGATTACGTCTTTCTACTATTAAATCTAACATTGTTTGAATACCGAGCGGATCTAATCCTAAAAATGGTTCATCTATAATGTATTGTGTTGGCTCTACTAAAAAAGCACATACAATCATAACTTTTTGTTTCATACCTTTAGAAAAATGAATCGGGAATACTTTTAGCTCTTTATCAAGTCTCAGCCTTTTCAATAACGGCATAGCTTTTGACATTGCTGTATCTTTATCAATTCCATATGCCATTGCAGTCATATATATATGTTCTTCTAATGTTAACTCATCATATAATACTGGACTTTCAGGTATATATGTAAGATTTCTTCTATATGATTCTATATCTGATTTGATATCAATATTATTTATGGACATCTCACCTTTTTGTGGTGTTAATAAACCTAATATATGTTTAATAGTCGTACTTTTTCCCGCACCGTTTAATCCTATCAGTCCGACGACTTCACTTGGTTTACATTCGAATGAGATATCATGGATAACAGCCTTTTTCCCATATCCACCTGTTAAATTGTTCACTTTAATTGTCACGTGAAAACACCTCCAAAGTATATTGTAGCATGTTCTTATTGTTACATTCATTAAATAATATCTTTATCAGTGAGATGATACTACTTGCATGATATAATAAAGCTAATATTTACATAGGAGATGATATTATGTCAGAAACAATCTTTAGCAAAATTATCGATGGTGAAATTCCTTCTTACAAAATTTATGAAAATGATTATGTCTATGCTTTCTTAGATATATCTCAAGTTTCTAAAGGTCATACACTTCTCGTACCGAAAAAAGCATCACCTAATATTTATGAAACAGATCCTGAAACGATGAAACATATAGCAGAAGCGTTACCGATTGTCGCTAATGCTATTAAAAAAGCATTCAATCCAGACGGTTTGAATATCATCCAAAATAATGGCGAGTATGCTTCACAATCTGTATTCCATATTCATTTTCATTTAATCCCAAGGTATAAAGAAGACATAGATGGATTCGGATATATTTGGAATACTAATGAAGACCAAATAGATGACGATAAAAAGGCAGAAATTGCAAAAACGATCCAGCAACAATTTTAATTCATTGCATATTTCCAAGCTTTAAGGGTATATATTCAAGTAAGAGAAATCAAGGAGGATTATTATGAAATTTTCAAGATTAGCTATCGGTGTTGGTGTAGGACTTGTTACTGGTTTTACAACAGCAATATTAAATACAGATCGTTCAGGTGATGCTTTAAAGACAGATTTAAAATCCACTGCTGACGGTTCAAAAATTCAATTAAGCGAAATTAAAGATAATGCAATGGAAATTAAAGATTATGTATTAAAAACTAAAGATGAAAGCCAAATTGCCATTCAATCGTTAAGTGAAGAAATCAAAACGATGATTAATGAATTTAAAGCAGATATCAATCCGAATATCGAACAAATTCAGAAAAATATTGAGAATATAAGCAATCGTGGAAATGAAATCCAAAAAGAAATCCAAAATACGAAGCTTCCGTTTCTAAAAAAATAGAAAACGTGTTAAAATTATTATATTATGAAAGTGTTATATGTAAGCATGATACATTAGTATCATGCTTTTATTATACAATTAAAGGGGGATATTGCGATGGCGAACGAACGGGACATGATCGAAAAAATGTTATTCACACATAAAGTTTCTCAATTATCTAAAGCTTTATGGAAGACGATTGAAAAAGATTGGCAACAATGGATTAAACCATTTGATTTAAATATTAATGAGCATCACATTCTTATTATCATCAGAAGTTTAGACGAAGCAACAATTTCAGAAGTTAGTAAATATGGTGTTATGCATGTTTCTACAGTTTTCAATTTTGCTAAAAACTTAGAAAAACGCGGCTATTTAACGATGCCTAAAAGCCAACATGATAAACGTACAACATATTTAGAGTTATCGGATAAAGGGCTTGAAGTATTAAGAAAAACGTATGTGAGCTATACAAACGATACGAATAGATTATATGATATTGCAGCTGAATATGAAAAAGTTATGTATAGTATGCCAGAGTTTACAGACGTAAAGTATATTGTTGGGCAAATATACGGCAGTGACTTTATTAATCACATTGAACAAAACCACGAACAATTAAGAAAATATCTACTTGACGAACACTCTGAGGATGATGCATAATATCAAGATAAATCTAACTTAGAAGGTGACGTATCTTATGTTCTTATGTTCTAAATCAATTAACATACATTCTCGATATGGACTACAGAGAATTGTATTAATCAGTGCTTTAGTTTCATTTTTAACATTTATAGTCACTTACGAAATATTTAATTATATACAAACACAACCATTAAAGGACGATAAGTTTATTTTATTCTTATTCGTCCTTTGCTTAATTTATCCAATCCATAAATTATTGCACTTGATTGTACTAATTTATTATCGTAAGTCATTTAAAATGAATAAAACTACTAAAGCGAAACGCGCTTTACCATTATATAATATTAGAGTGGATCAACCCGTTAATAAAATTGTGTTTTGTTTAGCACTTATCTGTCCATTAATTGCAATAACTACCCTATCACTTGTATTAATTAATATTATCCCTCAATATGGACACTACATTTTATTTATAATGTCTATAAATATTGGTATATCAATTATTGACTTACTTTATTTTAAAATAATTTTATTTACAAAAAGAGGTACTTATATTGAAGAAAGAAAGAACGGTATCGAATTGTTAACAAAACGTTCACTGGATGCTGAACATTTATAAGTTATTTTTTGTATTTAAATTACTAAATATGCTATATTTATCATTGTATTCTTACAAAAGGAGTTCTATTTATGAAATCAATTAAAAAAATAGTGTTACCTATAACACTTTCAGCATCTGTATTAACATTAGGAGCTTGTGGTAACGGTTCAGATAACTCCGGAGAAACTTTAGTTGAAACTAAGGCTGGAAATGTAACTTCACAAGACGTTTTAGACAAGATGGGTAACAACGAAGTAGCCCAAAATGCATTCCAAATTGTACTTAACAAAGTCTTAAAAGATAAATACGAAGACAAAGTTGATACTAAGAAATTAGACGAACAAGTTGATAAACAAATTGAGCAATATGGTGGTAAGAAGAAATTTGAAGAAGCACTTCAACAAGAAAAACCAGGTGCAACTTTAGAAGACTTTAAAGAATCTCAAAAAACTTCTAAATTCCAAGAAGAATTTATCAATGATGCGGTGAACGTTTCCGATAAAGAAATTGATAAAAACACTAAAAAAGGTTCTCATATCTTAATAAAAGTTAAATCAGAAGATTCAAAAGATGGTTTAAGTGATAAAGCAGCTAAGAAAAAAGCTGATGAATTACTAGCTCAAATCAAGAAAAATCCAGATGACTTCGACAAAATTGCTAAAAAAGAATCACAAGATGAAGGTACTAAAGATAAAAATGGTTCACTAGGTTTCGTATTGAAAGGTCAAATGGATGAATCATTTGAAAAAGCACTATTCGACCTTAAAGACGACGAAATTTCAGATGTTGTTAAATCTCAATATGGATACCATATTATAAGAGCAGATAAAGGCGAAGCATCTAAAAAAGAAAAAGACAGCCTTAAAGAACAATATCGTCAAATGAAAATTCAAAAAGAACCTAAGATTATCATTAATGCTTACAAAAAATTATTAGATGAATACAAAGTAGATTACAAAGATAAAGACATTAAAAAAGCAATTGAAGATAACATCTTAAACGAAAAAGCACTACAACAACAACAAATGCAAGCTGCTCAACAACAGTCAGCTAGCTAAATATGATATAACAAAACGAAAAGTTTTGGATATTAAAAAAGAGCGTAAATTCTTATTTTCAAAGAATTTGCGCTCTTTTTGCTTTATCTTTTAAGTCTTCGTGCGTTTTGCACGTAAATTTATCATGTCAGGCTCCACTTGATAAATAGAACCCGTGATTTTATCATGTCAGGCTCCACTTGATAAATAGAACTCTTGATTTTATCATGTCAGGCTCCACTTGATAAATAGAACCCGTGATTTTATCAAGTCAGACTCCACATGATAAATAGAACCCTTGATTTTATCAAGTCAGACTCCACATGATAAATAGAACCCGTGATTTTATCATGTCAGGCTCCACATGATAAATAGAACCCGTGATTTTATCAAGTCAGACTCCACATGATAAATAGCAAACAATCTTTATAATATTCTCCACGATTTTGCAAAGTGCGGACGCCCGGGGGAATAGTATGCCGCGCGCGACTACAGGCTCGAACCATCCCCCCCAGGCAAGCATGCACGAGCAAAATCGTAAGATATTAAAAAAGATCTCTTCACTAGGCTATAACCTAATGAAGAGATCTTTCATTTTAACTACGGGTATTTATGTCCCTACCTGTTTTAATCTAACGTTTCAGGTTTATAAAATTGTCTATTCTCTAGAGCAAAGATACGTTCTGTATATTGACCTTTATCTACTTTTTTAAGATGCTTTTCAAACATCATCATTCTAGCATCAATATTATCGATAAAGTGCAAAATCTCAGCTTCTTTTACCATTGGTAATTTTGGTGAGCCGTATTCTAATTTACCATGGTGACTTAATACTAAATGTCTTAGTAATAGTACTTCTTCACCTTCTATATTGTGTTCTTTAGCTACTTGCGATATTTCATCACTTACTATAGAAATATGACCTAACAAATTACCTTCTACCGTATAAGTTGTTGCGACTGGTCCTGATAATTCCTTAACTTTTCCTAAGTCATGCAAAATAACACCACTATATAATAAACTTCTATTTAATATTGGATATATGTCACACAAAGCTTTTGCTTGCCTCAACATTGTCACGACATGATAACTGAGTCCTGAGACGAAATTATGATGATGTGAGCTCGCTGCTGGGAATGTGAAATATTCTTTTTGATATTTTTTGAGTAATAAACGTGTAATTCTTTGTAATTTAGCATTCTCAATGTCTAATAAAAATGTCATAATTTCTTCTGACATTTCATCAATTGTTAAAGGTGCTGCTTCTAAAAAGTTTTCTAGTTTTACATTATCTTCGTCTACAGCAACTCTAAATTGATTAATTTTCATTTGTTTACGTCCGCGGTAATCTATTACATCACCTTTAACGCGTATAATTGTCTCAGGTACAAGTAATTGAATATCTTCGCTTGATACAGTCCATACTTTAGCTTCTATATCTCCACTCTTATCTTTCAAGTAAAGTGTCATATATGGTTTACCTTGAGCAGTTACACCTTGAATGGCGCGATGTATTAAAAAATAATGATCAACTGGGTCTCCTGGCTTTAATGTTTCGATTGTTCTCATTTGCTCTTAGCTCCTTCTATTTTTGTCAGAGTTATCGTTTGTTTTTGTGGTACGTTTTGATCTTTGTTACATGTAAAGTAAAGTATTTGAATATCTTCTGACATGCTCATTAAATATTTAATCATAATTTCTTTACGATGCTTATCAAAGTGGACAAATGCGTCATCCACTATTATCGGGAATGGATAGTATTTTTGCAAGGATTTAATCAAGCTAAATCTAAGCGCAATATACAACAGTTCTTTTGTTGACTGACTTAACTCAGTTGGGTGGAATACTTGACCATTTTCATGTCTTACTTGTACATTTTGGTCTTCATAGATCACTTGATTGTATCTATCTTCTGTTAATGCACTTAAAATATCTGTTGCATCTTTCACAACATAAGGTAATCTCTTATCCTTAATTTGCTTAATATGCGCTTCAACTAAGTTTTGCAAATAACTTAATGCTGCCCAATCATTTGCTGTTTCATTAACTTTATCTTTAAGTAAATGATATTCATGTCTCAATGCTGACAATGTTTCATCGGTTTCCATATGATTAATTTTAGCATTTAAATCACTAAGTTCTGCTTGTACATTTAAGTAGTTGTCATTGTATTCATCAACTTGCAGTTCTAATTGATTTCTTTCATTTTCTAAGTCCGTTTTCGTCATATAACTCAGCTGAGTATTTTTATCGTAATCATAATTATGATTGTTGAGCAACTCAGTTAAATAGTTAAATCTCTCCATATCCTCATTATATGATATGTAAGATTTATGGTGTCGATAATATGATTCTTCGTCTTCTACATTAATGAAGCTAAATAATGATTGGATCACGTTATTGTTTTCTTCTAGCCTTTTTGAAAGTGCAGTGATTTCGTTTGTAAGCAGTGCTTGTTGTTCAACATTTCTTGATTGAATATTAAATTCTTTTTGATGCTCATCTAAAGCTTGTTTTACGTCATGAAATAATGAAACCTTTTGATAATGTAATCGTGCATGAGTTACGATACTTTCTGCTTCAAGATAAAATGCTTCAAGATCCGAATGTTTCTCATCTCTTAATTTAGTTAAACGCTTGATTTCGAATCTATTTTGCTTAATTTTCTTAATGGTCGTTAACGCATCATTTAATAATTGAGATGACAGTTGATTAGAAACATGAATACTTGCTTTTGTTTCTTTTATAGCACGTTCTTTCTGCTCTATTATTTCTTCGACTTGTTCTAACTCTTTCTTCAATTCAGCTTTCTTTGTATTTAAAATTTCTTGCGATTGGTAATAACCTTCTAATTCTTGTCTCATTTTAGTCTGTTCATCTAAGTTAAAATCTAAATCATAAAATTGCTTTAAATGTTTAACCTTTTCTTCTAATTCATCTATCTCTTTAGAAAAAGCTTGATCATGATCTAAATTTTTAGATTTTATAAAGAAAGATAATACGACTAAAATTATACCAACTATCGCAAAGATTGCACTAAATATAAGCTGAGAAGCGATAAAAGCATATATTGCAATTGCTATTAATAATATGCCACCGATACAAGAAGCTAATTTATATTGCTTACTTCTTTTTTCACTTTCTTCTTTTTGCTTTTTAAAGCTTTCTTCCATTTTTTTATAAAGTGATTTCTTCTCGCCTAACTCTAAAGCTTTTTGGTTATAAACTTTCTTTTGTTCATAATTTTCGTCAGAAACTAAATCATTGTGCAATCTATCAACATTATTATTGTATCTATCTCGCTCAATATCCAATTGATTTAAAGTTCGTTTTATTTGTTCGCGTTCAACTACATTTTCTTCTTTAACACGATTCACTTCTGCTATATGCGTCTTCATCGCTTCAGAAGTATCAACATCTAAATATTCATCATTCCAACCAATGTCTTGACGCAACAGTTCATTATCACGTTCTGTATCATCAATTTGTTTGTTTAATTGCTTTAATTCTTGATGCTTTTCTTTAATATCTGATTCTCGTTGTCTAATACTATTTAAAGCTTTTTCATCTCTTTCAGACATAACGTTCACATGATCTAAAGTATGAACAACTTGCGCTAGCTTTTCATTTCTTAATGTTAAATCACGCTTAATACTTTCATTTGAACGTACTGCAGATTCATATCTTTCAATACCTTGCTCTGGAAATTCATACGGTTCTATATTTAAGTTCGTTTCTAGCTTTTTCCATTCTACAACATCATTATGTAAAGAAATTTCTTTTTCTTTATTTGTTAATCGATTTGTAAGGTTACCTAAATTATCTTTTAACTGATTGAGTCTTCTCGATATTTTGTCACGCTCATCTTGAAGTCTTTCGTATTCCGATAACTTCTTTTCTTCGTTTTTAATTTTTATTTCTAAATCGTTTAACTGTTCTAATTGAACATTTAAAACTGGATTTTTACCATTCTTTTTATACAGTGCTTCTTTTTCACTTTGCATTAAATCGCTCATACCGGTAAATTCAGTAGAACCTAAAGCACCTGCTTGTAATAAGTACATTTGAAGTTGGTCTTCAGTTAAATTTTTATGAATATCTTGCAATCCTAATACATTAAAGGAGAAGATACCTTGATATGTCTTTTTATTAATATAATTAAGCTTTTGTTTGAGCCATTCTTCGTCTTTAATTTTACCATTTGATAGGTAAACTTTCACATCGCCAGTAACACGACCTTTGACTCTTTCTACTTCCACTTTTTGACCATCAAATTCCAGTTCTAATTTACCACCGTATTGATTGCCAAGACGTGGTTCTAACCTTGGCTCATTCTCTTTTTTTGTTGGAAACCCAAATAATATAGAGTGTATAAAAGCTTGAATTGTAGATTTACCTGCTTCATTTTCTCCATATATTTGCATAAAACTTTGATCAAATTTAATTTTTCTAGACATGAGTTGGCCATAGCCATAAATTTCTAAGGATATTATTTTCATCGCTTTAACCTCTCATTCTTCTTTTTAAAATAGCTTCCCCGCGTTCAATCAATGCTTGTTTGTCAATATCGCTAAATGGTTCTAAGAAACGATTGGCTTTAGGGTTCATATACAAATCACTTAATGCATCTTCAAGAATGGTATCATCTTGCAAAATATCATCGTTGAATTCATTAGCTAATGCTATTTCAGAGTCTTGTTCAAAAAAGACATTTAACTGTTCGATAAAAATAAAGTTTGTTTGGTTTTCTTCAAATTCTTGAATAAGCTGGATAACTTGATTGATTTCATCTTGTTTTAGAACGTCATCATGTTTAACATAAACATCTAATTGATAAAATGCTTTTCCTTCAGTACGCACACTATCTTTGAATTTTTGAATGGCTTCATATAAAGCATGTTTACCTTGAGCTTGTGTTTCAATTACTGCTTTTTCAAAACGTATGTACTGTGTAGGTTTAAAAGTAGCCTGCAATTTAGACTCATCGCCTTCAACAAGCAAATATCCTTTCTCACCTTTTTCTTTGAAGTGACGAGCTTGTATGTTTCCTGAATAATGTATTTGAGAAAGTTCACTAATCATTGCTCTTTCGTGAATATGTCCTAATGCCCAATAATGATATAACTTACTATTTAAGTCTTCAATATTAAATTCCGTATATCTCTTCTTTACATTCGAAGCTTGCGAATAAGTCCCATGTAACACACCAATATGTATACCTCTATTACCTGTTGATTCTGGATATTCATCTACTTTGTTCTCGTAACTTTGATCTTTTTGGTAGCTAAACCCATGTAAGTATACAACCTGACCGTTTTTTGTAATGAGTTGATGCGTAGATACTTGGTCGGTGAATACTGTAACGTTTTCTGGCCATACAGTATGAACACCTATTGATAATGGATCATGGTTACCATGTATGATATATACAAATATTTGTTCTTGTTCTAGTCTAATAAATTGCTCTCTTAGAAACACTTCTGCTCTAAGCGTTCTATTATCTTGATCAAATAGATCTCCTGCAATGACAACAAAGTCTACTTGCTCTTTAATAGCTTCATCCACAATTTTTGTGAAGCTATAATAAGCACTTTGTTTAACATCTTTTAAAATAGAAGGGCTTAAATAATGTCTAGACTTAAATGGACTATCAAGGTGTAAATCCGCACAATGTATAAATTTAATCATATACCTAACCTCTTTCAATATTAGCTCATTTCTTAATTATTTTATTCAAGCTCAAACAATAGAATAATCAGATTTAATAAAGACTTTTAATGCTTTAATTTTACCATATTCCGCGGCTGTACGATACATTGGACAGGTAAGAAAGCCGTTATAACAAAATAAAAAAGTGGCTGGGACATTAACATCCCAGATTAACTTAAAAGAGCGTAAATTCTTTAAAAAATAAGAATTTACGCTCTTTTTACTATAGTTTTTAATTTTGGTAGCTCTAAGAGCTACCATTTTTCTTATGTTTGTTGCCATTAAGGCAATCCCTAATTCACGTTTCACTTTTGTTTTCCCTCTAAGAGAAACTCGAGTGAAACCCAAAATAGCCTTCAAATATCCAAAAACTGGCTCTACATCAATCTTTCTTTGTTTGTAGATTTTTTCAGTTTCAGGTTTTGAAAGCAACTTTTGTGTCATATGTTTAAAGTATTCCCACACATTGTTTTTCATTATCTTTTTATTTGTACTCTGGTATGCATTTTTTCTACATAAATCAAATAGTTCGCAGTTATTACAATTATCACTTTCATATAACTTGAAATCTCGTTTATATTTATACTTATCGATTCGATAAGTATATCGTTTGAATGGCAATCTGCGATTGCTTGGACATATGATTTCATCTCTAAGTTCATCATACTTCCAATTTTGTGTGTTATATATGTTTTCTTTATATTTCTTGGTTTGTTCTTTTAAGTACATACTATAAGTTATCAATGGTGTTCTGTTAAATTCATCGAGAATCGTTTTATAATTTTCCTCACTGCCGTAGCCAGCATCTGCGACAATATAGTTTGGTAGATTAAAATAGTTATTTCTAATATTATTTAAAAATGGTGTAAGTGTTCTAGTATCAGTTGGATTAGGAAATATGTCATAAGATAAAACGAATTGTGAATTTGTTGCGATTTGTAAATTGTATCCTGGTTTTAATTGTCCGTTCATCATGTGGTCATCTTTCATTCTCATAAAAGTTGCATCATGATCTGTTTTAGAATAGCTATTTCTTTCACCTAACATATCCAATTGTTTTTTATACTTTATTTGCCTATTGATATTTTCACTTAACAACTTTTTAGTCTTTTTTATTTCCGTTCTTTCTGAACGCATCGTTTTTCGTTCTGCTACATCTTTAGAGTTGCTAATATCATTGTTTAAATCTTCGATTTTTTCTTCTAATCTGTTTTTGAATTCATAAAGTGTTTCAAGTGTAATATCTTGGGTCTCATCTTTTAACTCAGGTATTACTTCATTTACAATGGCTTCACGATAGATTTCTCTCGATTGTTCAACTACTTTTTTATTAAATCTTTCTGTGTTTTTTCTCCAAACAAAAGTGTATTTATTGGCATTTGCTTCAATCTTAGTACCGTCTATATAAATACTTTCCTCATCAATAAGGTTTTGTTCTATGAGTTGTGTTCTAAAATTTATAAATAGTGATTGTAATAATCGATCAATTATAGGATTAACTCTGAAACGATTTATCGTTCGATAAGAAGGTGTTTGATTCTGTGACAACCACATCATACGAACACTGTCTTTAAGAAGACTTTCAATTCTTCTTCCAGAAAAAACAGATTGTGTATATGAATAAAGTATAATCTTTAACATTAATTTAGGGTGATATGAGGATGCACCACGAACGTGAGTAAATTCGTAGAATTCTTCATTAGGTATGGTTTCTACGATTTGATTTACAAAATGAGCAATATCATTTTCTGGAATTAAAACTTCAATATCTAGTGGTAGAGTTAATTGAGACATGTTATAATTTTTATACATAGAGCACCTCGTTAATTTAGTTTTTGTTGTGATTAATTAAATTATACGAAAGTGCTTTATTTTTTTGTATAAGAATGGCTATTTTGTCACGATTTTGTAAAGTGCTGACGCCCGGGGGAATAGTATGCGTGAGAGACTACAGGCTCGAGCCATACCCCCAGGCAAGCATGCACGCACAAAATCGTAGATTTTATAAATAAAGGAAAGAGAGCTAATCCGAAAATTATGGATTAGCTCTCTTTATTTGAGGTTAGGACATTTATGTCCCAGACTCTCACAAGAATTATAACGTATTAACCTTCTTGATTTTCTTCAAGGCTACCATAGATATCTTCTAATGGTCTCATGATAACGCGGTTTAAATCTTGAATTAATTGACTCATAGCTTGTTCAGCTTGCATTAATTCAGCGATTGTATCATTTTGTTCAATTTCTTGAGCAGATTTTTGAGCTCTAGCGATATCTAATTCTGAAATTTCTTCGCCTTGCATTTGTTTAGTTTGTAATTCTAATTGAACTTCACGGAATTCATCGAATAACTGTTTAGTTTCTGGATTAGCATTAACTTTTTCGTATTGTTCTTTAATTTTGTTATATTCTTCACTTTCACGTAAAGTTTGTTCTAGTTCATTCGCTTTGTCGTAAATGTTTACTTCTGCCATAATTAATTCGCTCCTATAATAAATAAATGTATTAGAATATCAATTCCAATAACACTGTATCATAATTCTAGATCTTATACAAAAATAGCGATTATTCCTTGGAATAATCCTATTATCCCACCTAATACAAATCCTAGTAATGTAATTAATTTCAACTCTTTATTAGATATCTCTATGACTAATTTTTCTAAGTAAGATAACTCGAATTTATCTATTTGATTTTTAATTAATTCAGCCAACTTCATACGTTCTAAAATTAAGCTGATGTTATCTCCTACTTTTCGTACCATATACTCAATAAATCTTTCAGTACCTTCACCTTCCATATAACTGAATAATTTCGGTACTAATTCATAAAGCGGCGTGTTTAAATATTTATTAATATTAATAGATTCTGTTAATTCTTCAGCTATTAATAATTTCGTTTTGTCTTTTCTTTCTATTGTAAGAACATCTTTTAATGGCTTAGACATCCATTTTTCATATTGCATCTGAACTTGTAAATTTATCATGGTTTCAATTTTTTCTTGTTTAATAACATTTCTTAACTCATTTTTAACTTTATAAACGATATCTTCAGTTGTCATAAACATTTGAATCATGCCAACCATTTTACCTTTTTGTTCGAAAAATTCTTCTACCATTAAATAAATGTCTTGTTCGCCTTTTTCTGATGATAAATATTGATCAATTTTATTTAATATTTCAGGCGTTACGCGATCAACTTGGCGACTCAATTGCTCAAATATTTCTTCTGGAATTAGATTTTGTAGCTCATCATTTTTATGTGTTTCGTAATATTTATCAACTTTCTGTTGAATCGTCGCCTCAAGCGTTTCATTTATTTTTTCTTCTAATGGATAATCAATTCGATCAACAAAATCTTGAATCGTATACTTTTGCTCTTTCAAAGTATTGAATTGGATTTTGATTGTATCTTCAAGTACATGTTTTGTACTAGGATTAACAAGTTTTTCTTTAAACACTTCTGGTGTTAAGAGGTGTTTTGTAACCATTTCTCCTACTTTTTCCGATAGTTCATTTCTTCTTTTAGGTATTAACCCTGGCGTGAATGGTAATTTATAACCAAACAGTCTTATTTCATGGTATGGATGGAATAACATTTTAATGGCAATAAAGTTCGTAAAGCCACCAATTATCGCTCCAATAACCATCATACTTATAATTGTTAAAATTGTTGACATGGGAATTCTCCTTCTAAAAAAGCTACTTCTATAGAATAATCTAAGAAGTAGCTTTTAACAAATATTATACAAATAATGATTGTGTTTTACGTAAGAAATATGTTTCTGCTTCACGTTTTTTAGCAGTACCGAAGATAGGTTGACGTTCTTCATTTAATACTCTATACAAATCTGATTTTTTGTTAGATTGTAAAATATGTCCTGATTTAGAATCAAGTGTTACCCAATAAATATCACTAGTGTTGTCATGATTTGGATAAGCACAATGATGGCGAGATATAATTTGAATAACTTCTAATGGATCACAACCAAAAGTAGTGTTTAATACATCTGAATCTCTAAATAATGCACATATAGACACACATGTTGTCCAGTTAGGTAATACTCTCTCTTTTTCAATTTGTACTAAAGTTTTCTTAGATAATCCTACTGTATTCGCCATTGTATCTTGAGTATAACCTGCCTCAATACGAACCATTTTAAATTTTGTTTGGATTATCGTTGTAAATGTCTGTTTATCCATCTATATCTACCTTTCTTCTTAATATATATTATTAATTGATTTTATATGTTGCAAAAATACACGATTTTTTCAAGCACAAGTATCATCATAATACATTTTGAGACAAAATAAAAGAGGTAAATTGAATTTAATATCAATTTACCCCTTTAATACGTTAAATTATGATTCTTTTACGAACTTTGATTTTTCTCTTTCAGATAAAATTAACGCACATGCAGCATCGCCTGTAATATTTACAGATGTTCTCGTCATATCAAGTAGTCTATCAATACCTAATATAATACCGATTGCTGCGGGGTCTAAACCAACCGATGTCAGTACCATTGCTAACATAACAAGGCCAACACCTGGTACACCTGCTGTACCAATTGAGGCTATAACCGCAATTACGACAACAGTAGCCATTTGCATCACTGATAAATCCACTCCTGAAACTTGTGCAATGAATATGGTAGCTACACCTTGCATAATAGCTGTACCATCCATGTTTATAGTTGCACCTAAAGGTTGAACGAAGGAACTAATTTCCTTTCTCACACCCATTTCTTTCGTACATTCTAATGAAATTGGTAACGTTGCGTTAGAACTAGATGAACTAAATCCAACTGTCATAGCTGGGAAGAACATTTTAAAGAACCAGAATGGATTTTTATGAGCTAGTACTTTAACTGCCCCACCATATATAACAAAGAAATGTACAGCTAATGCTAGTAGTACAACAAAGAAATACATTCCTAGTTGTTTAATCGCACCAAAACCAGCGTTAGTAAATGCTGTCGCGACAAGTCCAAATGTTCCAATTGGCGCAAAGTAGTTCATAATCATTGTAACGATATACATCAGTATATCGTTTGTCTGCTCGAAAACTTTTTTTACCGCTTCTACTTTTCGACCAAGCTCTATCATACCGATACCAATAAAGATTGCAAATGTAATAATTGGTAACATATCTTGTTCAACCATAGATTTCATTGGATTTTGTGGGAACAAGTTAATTAATGTTTGGTCAAATGTTTGATTCTCTGGCGCAGCTGCATCACCGGATTTGGCTTTTTGTTCAGCACCATATTTTTTAACATCATCACTATTTAATAAATCTGATTGTCCTACACCTGGTTTAAATACTAAAGCTAACAGCATTGCTATTATAATAGCGATTGCTGTTGTACATAAAAAGAATGTTACTGTTTTCAATCCTATGCCACCAAGTAGTTTAGGATCACCTACACCTACTACACCAAGTACAATAGATACAAACACTACTGGTACTACAAGCATAAAGATTAAATTTAGAAATATTTGACCGAGCACATTAAATACATATTGATTTGTGTTTTGTACAAAGTCCGCTCCTGCGAACATATTAAATATTGAACCAATCGATATACCTAGTACTAAGGCTATTACAATTTTTAAAGTTAAATTCTTTTTGACCTTCATATACAAACTACCCCCTATAAAATAGTGAAATTATATCTCCCATGTAACACATTATACTTTAAGCGCTTTCATTTTGTAAATTTATTTTTTAAATAACTTATAAAAATACGAGTAAATATTGAATCGTTCAATACATACTCGTATCAATATTAGTCTTTAATTGATTAATTGATGTTCCATAGCATATACTGCAGCTTGAGTTCTGTCTGAAACTTTTAATTTATTTAGTATATGACTAACATGTGTTTTAATCGTTTTTTCTGAAACAAAAAGTGTATCTGCAATTTCTTTATTTGTTTTACCTTTAACCATTTCTGCTAATACTTCGAGTTCTCTTTTAGATAATTTATTTTCTCGATGTGGCTTTTGTGAACTTTCAGTAATAATAGATTGTACTTTTGGATGAATGCTTTTTTCACCTTTTAATACCGATCTAATTGTTTGAATCAGCGCTTCAGGTTCTACGTCTTTTATTTCATAGCCGTCAGCCCCTTTATCAAGTGCAGAAATAACATGTTCTTCATCATAAAAGCTTGTTAATACTAATATTTTGATATTCGGATATTTCTTCTTCACTATTTCAGTTATTTCTATACCATTCATTTCAGGCATCACTAGATCTAATAGTACAATTTCCGGCGTTTCATGATTTTCCAAGTAATCTAGTAATAAAGCGCCACTAGAAAAATCAGCAAGAATATCATAATCCGGAACAGTATCTAATAGAAATCTTAAGCCTTGTCTCACAATATGATGATCATCTACCAAGATTATTTTATAACTCATGTACGATGCCCCTAACATTTATAGTGGAATGGATATACTAATTTCCGTTCCTTTATTCAATTCAGAGTTAATGACGATATGCCCTTTCATAACTTGAACACGTTGTTTCATATTTTTTAATCCATGTGATAAACTATTTTCTAATTTATTGCTTTCGAATCCTTTTCCTTCATCTATAATGCGCGACTTAAATTCATTTTTATTTTGCTCTAAATAAATTTTCGCACGATTTTGCCCAGAATGTTTATTAATATTATTTAAAGATTCTTGAATAATGCGATACACATTCTCTTCTATCGTATTAGGTAAGTCTATTAAACCTTCTACTTCAAATTCTGGCTCAATATGGATAAATTGACTATATTGCTTTATGGCGGCTATCAAACCTTGTTCTAAACCAATTGGCTTTAATTGCCAGATAAGGGCTCTCATTTCATTTACAGCACTTTGACTCGTATCTTCTATAGTTTGAAAAGCTTCTTTAGCTGCTTGTTGATCGTTTAATCCTTTAGCAGCATGAGCAGTAATTTTTAAAGAGAATAACATCTGATTAACAGAATCGTGCAAGTCTCTAGCAAGCCTATTTCTTTCGTTAATACGTGCCGCTTCCTTCTCTTGATCCGTTAAAATGATACGCTTAATGGCTGACCCAATTTGAAACGCTACTGATTCTAGTAATTCTAAATCTTCTTCAGAGTATCGTTTCGTATGAGGTGTGGCAATATTCAACAATCCGAATTGTTCATTACCTGACCTAAGTGGTACAGTTGCATGATGTGTTATACCATCCGTTTTATCGTGATGCTCTTTAGTAGATTTTACAATTCTCGAGCACGTAATAATATTCGATGCTTTAGTTAATTTTTTATTTTGATATGCAGTAACACACCAACACGTACCCTCAGTCATATATTGGCAGTTATTGTGCGTTAATGCTGGTGGTAAGGCTTCTTCTGCAACTAACTCATGTTTGCCATCTTCATCTATAAAAAAGATCCAACCAGTGTGAAAATTACTGCCATTTACTAATTTTTTTAAGGCACCATGCATCATGCTGTACATCTCTGTCTCTTCATTCAAAAATTCTGCTATTTCTTTTAAGAGGCTTGTACGTGTTGGTTTTTCCATCTACATCACCTTTATTATTATTGAGTATGCGTTACATTATAGACATCATGTCTTCTATCTCTAAGATGTCTAACTGTTCCATTTTCTCTACCTCTTCTTAATACTTCTAAATCTATCTCGCCTATAGCTACCATTTCTAGATTTTCGCCTGTTTCTCCGACGATACCGTCACGTGCAAATCCGTAATCTGATGGTGAATAAATAGCTGAAGCACTGTATTGGATATCCATATTTTCAGTTTGAGGTAAATTACCACAAGTTCCTGATGTAACAGTATAAATTTGATTCTCGATCGCTCTTGCCATACAGCAATATTTAACACGTAAATAACTTTGTCTATCTTCAGTTGAGAACGGTGTAAATATAATTTTCGCACCTTTTTCAGTTGCTATTCTAGCCATTTCAGGGAACTCACTATCATAACAAATTTGAATTGCTATTTTGCCGCAATCAGTATCGAACACTTCTACACCATTACCTGGTGATACGCCCCACCACTTTCTTTCATTTGGTGTTACATGTATTTTGTATTGCTTTTCTATAGAGCCATCTCGACGGAATAAATAAGAAATATTATAAATATCTTCGCCTTCTTCTACGAAATGTGAGCCACCAATAATATTAATATTGTATTTCATCGCAAATTGATTAAACATTTCAATATATTGAGAAGTATAAGTCGTTAATTTTCTAATTGATTCTGCTGGATTACTTTGTTCATCAAAGCTCATGAGTTGTGTCGTTAAAAGTTCAGGGAACACGATAAAATCGCTATCTGCATCATATGCAACATCTATAAAATATTCAATTTGGTTTGCAAATTCATCGAAAGAATTAATTTTACGCATCATATAGTTTACAGTACATATTCTAACAGGTTCACTCGTTTTAAAACGAACATTACTTCGAGCTATGTAATCAGGGTTATTCCATTCCATTAAAGTGGCATATTTCATACTTTTTACATCATCATTTAAATAATTAGGGTTAATACGCATTAACGTAAAATCATTCATCAGTTGGAAAGTTAATACTGGATCTTTGATTCTATGTTTAATGACACCTTGTACATATTCTCTCGGAGTTAACTCATCACTGTATTCATGATAGTTCGGAATTCTGCCTCCGATGATGATACTTTTTAAGTTCAATTCATATGCAATTTCACGACGTGCTTCATATAATCTTGCGCCGACTTTCATCCCTCTATATTCAGGGTGAACCATAACTTCAATACCATATAAATTGTGACCGTGGTCATTATGATTTGTTATATAACCGTTGTTCGTAATACTATCCCACGTATGTCTATCATCATATTCATCAAAGTTAATGATCAGTGATGAGCATGATCCTATAATTTCGCCTTCAAATTCAACGACCATTTGACCTCTTGGAAACATTTTTAAGTGACTTTCTAAATGTCCTCTTTCCCAAGGTTCCATACCTGGAAAGCATTTAGATTGCAGTTCAATGACTTCATCTATATCTTCAAAAGTCATTTGTCTCGTATGAATACTTACATTAAATTCATTATTATCGATCGATTTTGACATGAATGATACTCCTTATCTATTTTTCTTGTTATACTAATTATAACTTATTTTTAGTTACAATATAATTTTTCCCGATTTTACGAGAAATATTCCTGGAGGATACTATGCAAATTACAATACCATCAAAATATGAAGGCCAAACAATTGAAGAAATGTTCAAATCTTTACACCTTCCAAAAAAAGAACTACACCTTTTGAGAATGTCAAAAGAGATTACGATAAATGATCAAGCGAGCGCTTTAAGAGACTCGTTAAGTGAAGGTGATAAACTGAGCATACCCGTTTTTAATGAGACGAGTCAGTATGTTCCTAGTTATCGTTTAGCTGAAGTTAAGTATGAAGATGAATACTTAGCTATCGTCGTTAAACCTAAAGGTGTAAAGACTCACCCTAATGATTTAAAAGAAGCAAACACACTTATGAATCATGTCATTTATACTTTAGATTCAGATTATGCAGAACCAGTTCATAGATTAGACCAAGAAACAGTTGGTTTATTACTTATCGCAAAACACCCAATTGCTAAAAAGATACTGGATCACATGCTAGAAGACAGAAAAATTACAAGAACATATAAAGCAGAAGTCGATAGTCATTTACCGCTTAAACCACAAACGATAGATATGCCAATTGGTAAGGATAAATTCCATCCGAACAAAAGACGTGTCTCACCAACCGGTCAACGTGCGATTACACACATTATCGAAAGTCATATGATTGATGAACGCACAGCAGAAGTTGAGCTTAAATTAGATACTGGTAGAACCCATCAAATCCGTGTTCATTTAACAGAAATAGGACACCCTGTTGTTGGAGATCCTTTATATAACAACAGTAAACTTAGACAATTACAATTACACAGTTATAAAATTGAATTCGAACATCCATTTAAAGATGAACTCGTATCTGTTACGTTAGATGATTAATTCACAACAACATAAAAAGCTGCCAATAAAGTCTCTGACCTTATTGGCAGCTTTTTATGTTGTTGAATTTCATCGTTTTAATCGTTCTTTAAACTTGTTTATGAAGTTATTTTTTTTACTTCTTACTGGTTTTCCAATGGTAATTTGTGATTGTCTCATTTCTTTAGCACTTAACATTGCTTCGTCCATCAACATTTCTTGTGAATTCATACGTTTATTTCCTGCATCATTGTATCGATATTCACCTTTAGAATTTTGAATGCGTCCTTTTAAACCATCGTTTAATTGTAAATTGATGATCTCTTTTAAACGTTTTACTAAATTAGGATCAAGAATTGGAAATAATATTTCTACACGTTTAATCATGTTTCTCGTCATCATATCTGCTGAAGAGAGATACATTTTTTCTTCACCGTTATGGAAGAAGTAATATATTCTAGAGTGCTCTAAAAATCTTCCTACTATACTTATAACTTCGATATTTTCACTGACACCTTTAATACCTGGTTTTAAGCAACAAATCCCCCGTATAATGAGTTTAATCTTTACGCCACATTGCGCAGCTTCGAATAATTTTTTAATAACTTTTTTATCAGTTAATGAGTTCATCTTAGCTATAATAAGTCCGTTGCCATGCTCTTTATGCGATTTTATTTCTTGTTCAATATGTTCTACGAAGAAGTCTCGTATTTCAAATGGTGCAACGATCAGCTCATTATACTCAGGTTTTAAGGAATAACCGCTTAAATAGTTAAAGAAATTAATCGCATCTTTTCCTATTTTAGGATTCGTCGTAATGATACCCATATCCGTGTAAATCTTAGCTGTTTTATCATTGTAATTTCCAGTACCTAAATGTACAAATGGCGTTACTTTTCCATTTACTTTTTTGATAACGAGCGTTATTTTACTGTGCGTTTTGAGGAAAGTCATACCATATATGACGTTACAACCTGCATCTTCTAGCATTCTCGCCCATTGCACATTGTTTTCTTCATCAAATCTAGCTTTTAGTTCAACAAGTACTGTAACTTGCTTGCCATTCTCTGCTGCATTCTTGAGTGCTTGGATAATAGGTGAATCACTGCTCACGCGATAAAGTGTTTGCTTAATAGCAAGCGTATTTGGATCTTCTGAAGCCTCTTTAATAAATTCTACTATTGGCTCAAAAGTTTCGTATGGGTGATGGAAAAAGATATCTCTTTCTAAAGATAATTCATAAATATTATTATTATTTAAAGAGGAAGGTAATTGTGGTGTATACGGTTTAAACAATAATTCAGGGTGTAAGTCTTCTAATTGCCCTACTAATGAGAATAAAACTGTTAAATCTAATGGGCCATTTACTCTGTATATATCTTTATTAGTTAATTCTAACTCGTTCATCAAAAATAAACTTTTCACTTCTGTATCGATATGTCTACTATCTATTTCTAATCTTACTGCTGCACCACTTTTTCTTTCTTTTAAAAATCGTTCTATTTCTATTAATAAATCTTCTGCGCCCTCTTCATGAATTGTTAAATCGGCATTTCTCGTCACTCTAAATGTATACGTATTGATGACTTCAAACCCATTAAATAATTGTTCAATAAATAATGAAATCACGTCTTCAAGAAATACGATATATTTGATACCATCATATTCTAACTTAATAATTCTCTCTAATAATGTTGGAACGGGTACTATTGCAGATTTTATTTCTCCATCATTTAATCTAATATCAACAAATAAATTCAGCATTTTATTATTTAATTTTGGAAATGGTCTATACGCATCAATTCCTAATGGAGAAAGCGTTGGCAATATTTCTGTATTAAATTGATTTTGTAGTTGCTCAATTAAAGTTTCTGGTAGTCTTTCAGGTTGTGTAATACATATTTTATAAGCTTTTAACAAATCTTTTAATTCATTAAATCTCTTATATTGAAGCTCGACGTTCATTCTATTTTTCTTTTCAATGCCGGCAAGTTGTTCTTTCGGAGTCATTTGTGCTTTGTTCTCTGGTTCATTAAAATTCATTGCTACTTGGTCTTTTAAACCTGCTACTCTAACCATAAAAAATTCATCTAAATTAGAACTGTGAATAGCTAAAAATTTTAATTGTTCTAGCAATGGATTGTTAGAATCAATTGCTTCTTCAAGAACACGATAATTAAAGTCTAGCCAACTTAACTCTCTGTTGTTGTAATACTCTGGATTGTCTAAATAAAATTGTTCCGCTTGTGCTTCCATAATTACCTCACCCTTTACATATTTCCGTTCATCATTAAAAACTCATACTGTTTTATTAAAACGTATAATTGTTAATCCTGTGTGAATATTATATTAAGTTTTTTCGAAAGTAATTTTTCTAGATGCTTTTTCTGTCTTTCTGATTGATATTCTTCTGCAATTGGGTCTGTTACATATTTTACTTTTAGTTCAAATTCATTTTTCTTTTCAATGAGTTCCATCGATTCTATACAATCTGTATTTGAAACATTTAATGCATTAGCAAATTTTATAATACCGCCAAGTTTTTGAATGAGTTCAATTTCACCATCTTTAAACCAAGACGTTTCTTTAACATAAAACTTGAGTAATGTTTTATTTTTAAAGCTTGATAAAAGTGCTAATTTAACGCGTTCTTTATGCGATAAACCATTAATACTTGAATTAGCGATAATATAATACGTGTGTTGAGAGCTGGAGTCTGCATCAATGAAAGAACCTAAATAATATAAATAAGCCGCTTCTTTAAATAATTCTCTGTCTTCTTTAGAAACTTCAAAACCAGTTATATCGATTACTTTATTCAGTAAATCTTCGGCTAATCTCATACGTTGCTTACCATTTGATGCATGTATATTGTATTCATTAGCTAAATATTTTAAAGCATCTGAGGTTACTTTATCCTTATTGAAAGATTTAGGGAATTCTTCTTCTAACCTTGTCATAACAACACCTTCACGTAACCCTTTTCTCGAGAAAGTATATCGTGTAGCGTTGGAAATTTCATACAGTGCATTAAATACGATGGAACTTGGGATAATAATATCTGTGCGATCTCTACTCAAACCATCTAAATCTTTCAAATCACTTTTATCTGATTTTTTCAAGACTTCATAAACTTCTTCTAAATCTTTTTTAGTCATATCATATCCGTGTACACCTGCTATAGGATAGTTGTTTAAAGATTGGTGGATACGTGCATTATTTCGGGCTGAACCACCAATTCCGATGATTGGAACTTTTTTATCTTTAATCCATTTTAGTGATTCAAATTGCTCTTTAACATATTTCTCACATTTTTTTATCGCATTTTTGTCATTATGATCTTTATCGACGAAGAACATTTTTTCCAAAGTTACGACACCGAAAGGAAAACTGATCGCTTCTTTTAATTTTTTATTTTCAAAATAAGTTATCTCAGTAGAACCACCACCAATATCGACTGTTATGCCATTTTCAATATTCAATGTATGTGTCACTGCATAGAATCCGTAAAATGCTTCATCTTCTTCAGGTATTATTTCAATATCTAAATTTGTCTTAGCTTTTACTTTTTCAATTATTTGATTAATATTTTGTGATTGTCTAACTGCTGCTGTTGCGGCAGGTACAAGTTCTTCAACATGAAATTTCTTGGCAACTTTTTTAAAGCTATTTAAAGTCTCTACTAGGACGTTTATACCTTCTTCATTCATATTTTTATCTTCATCTAAATATTGACTTAAACGAGCAGGTGTCTTTACGTTTTGTAATTCATTTAAACCTGTTTCTTTAGAATACTCAAAAATAACGAGCCTTATAGTGTTGGAACCTATATCTATTAATCCTAACCTTTTCATAAATTGCCTCCAGGAATATATTTTGATACATAAAAAGGTGCTTATAGCACCTTTTTATGTTCTTTATATTTATGTCTTATAGCTGCTACTATTTTTGAGAGCTTATCATATCTTCTGGTTTAATCCATTCATCAAACTGTTCCTCAGTTAAATGTCCTGATTGTATAGCTGATTCTTTCAATGTTAAGCCATTTTTATGAGCATTTTTCGCAATTGCTGCTGCATTTTCATATCCAATATGTGGATTTAATGCTGTAACTAACATTAATGATTGATTTAAATATTTATCAATATTTTCTTCAATCGGTTCAATACCTACAGCACAATTGTTGTTAAATGTTTCAATTCCATCTGTTAATAAATATATTGATTGTAACGCGTTATATAAAATAACTGGTTTAAACACGTTTAATTCGAAGTTACCTTGTGAAGCAGCAATGCCTACAGCTGCATCATTACCAAGGACTTGAACAGAGACCATCGTTAACATTTCACATTGAGTTGGATTTACTTTACCTGGCATAATAGAAGACCCAGGTTCATTTTCAGGTATAGAAATTTCAGCTAACCCAGCTCTTGGCCCTGATGCTAACCATCTTACATCGTTGGCAATCTTCATTAAATCACTTGCTAATGCTTTTAATGCACCATGCACGTAGACAACTTCATCATGAGCAGTTAAAGCATGGAATTTATTTTCAGATGATACAAACGGATATCCTAATTGTTCTGCAATTTGTTTAGCTACTTTATCGCCAAATTCAGGATGTGCATTTATACCAGTACCTACAGCTGTACCACCAATTGCTAAGTTTAATAATTGACCTTTAGATTGATTTAATAATGTCTCACATTTATCTAACATATATCTCCAACCACTAACTTCTTGACCTAAAGTTAACGGCGTTGCATCTTGTAAGTGTGTTCTACCAATTTTAATAATATCTTTAAACGATTCTTCTTTCTCTTTAAAAGTATCTCTTAAAGTACTTAAAGCTGGTAATAATTTAGACTCAATTTCATGATACAGCGCAACATGCATAGCAGTAGGATATGTATCGTTTGAGCTTTGAGACATATTTACGTGGTCATTCGGATGAACACTTTCTTCTGAACCTTTGTCTTTTAAATATTCATTTGCAACAAAGCTTACAACTTCATTCACGTTCATGTTACTTTGTGTACCACTACCTGTTTGCCAAACAACTAATGGAAAATGATCATCTAATTTTCCTTTTAAAATTTCATCAGTTGCATAGACGATTGCATCTTTCTTATCGTCCGATAATTTACCAAGATCATGGTTTGAAATTGCAGCTGCTCTTTTTAAATGCGCAAAACCATATATCACTTCGATAGGCATTTGTTCTTTACCTACTGGGAAATTTTGTTTACTTCTTTGTGTTTGCGCTTTCCAATACTTGTCACTTGGTACTTTTATTTCACCAAAAGTATCATGTTCGATTCTGTAACTCATTCTTATTACGCCCCTTTATTTCTTGTATTCATCACTCTTTATTCATCTTTATTATATCTTATAAAGCCTTTTATTTAAACTCTCAGTTGTCAGAAAATTAAATTTTTCACAAAAAAGACTGTCACAATGGACAGTCTCAGTGTGTCGACAAAGTCTTAGACATTACCGGCATTTTTTATGCGCATGCTTTCCGCGGGCATGTTCTCAGCCTGTAGTCTTCGAATCATGCTGTCCCCGCAGGAGTCAGCGCTAAAAAAATACCAAATATTAAAAATTCATATTATAAAATAGATAAAATTTTATTTAGGAGTTGATTCTATGTTGAATTTTATTTTGACTTTATCAAGTCAGGGCTCACTTGATAAATAGAACCCTCGAATTTATCATGTCAGGGCTCACTTGATAAATAGAACCCTCGAATTTATCATGTCAGGGCTCACTTGATAAATAGAACCCTTGAATTTATCATGTCAGAGCTCACTTGATAAATAGAATCCTCGAATTTATCATGTCAGGACTCACTTGATAAATAGAACCCTTGAATTTATCATGTCAGGATCCACTTGATAAATAGGAAACAATCTTTATACTTTTTCTCCACGATTTTGCAAAGTGCTGACGCCCGGGGGAATAGTATGAGTGAGAGACTACAGGCTCGAGCCATACCCCAGGCAAGCATGCACTTTCAAAATCGTAAGATTTTAAAAAATATCATAATGTTTACTAAAAAACAGCCAACAAGTTCACTTTAAGTGACTTTGTCGACTGTCTAAGACTGTCACAATGGACAGTCTTTTAACTTTAGTCAACTTATTATAATTAAAATTCATCTAATCAGTTCAAGTTATGAGTCTTGTTCTTCTTTCTTTTCTTCATATGCTTCGTCGTTCTGTTCTGAAATTTGTTCCATTTCTTTACCTAGCTCTTTTACATCATCTAAGTCTTGAACCATTTCATTTTCTTCTTCAGGATGTTTATTCAAAAGTTTCACCTTCTTATGAAAATTGAATTGAGAAGTAAGATCTAACGTCTTCTGGCAATCCTTGTGCCGCTTCGTTATCTAATAAAACTGTGACCATTCTATGTTGTTTTAATTTTGCTGATTCAACTGAACCATTTGCTGGCTCTTCATATAATTGACTCACTGCTTTAGCTTTTTCTTTACCTGTAACAAGTACAATAACTTCTCTAGCTGGATGTATCGCTTGATTATAATCCAATCCAGTTCTACTATCTTCAGTTAAAGTAATGACATCTAACATCAATTTATTTTTCTTTTTATCAGTGTTCACTTTATCTTTGATAAATGATTCTACATCACTACCGACATCAGTTTTTAAGACTTGTTTTTTTGGTACACCTAATTCTGTGTAGTAATCTTCTTTACCATCAAAATCTAAAACATGAATTTGGCTAAAGTTCACTGGATTTTTCTTTACGTCATCTAATAATTCATCAAAAAATGAAGTGTTTTCTGCATCTAAGTGAATACCAACTACTGAAGTACTATCTGAATTAAATTGTTTACGAACTACATCTGCAGCGTAACGTGCAGCGATATCTTTTGTTTCAAATACTTTAAAGTTTAAAGCCATTTTGTCCACTCCTCATTTCAACTTATCTATTTTCTAAATCATAATCTTCATTCATTATCTATAATATACCCTTTTTTAATGGTAGTTAAAACATTTAATTCTGAATCAACTACAACAAGGTCTGCTTGCTTGCCAACTTTGATTGAACCGAGTCTATCATCTACATGTAATCGTATAGCTTGATTTAAACTAGTAGTACGCCACGCTTCTTCAAGTGACACGTTTGCAAAGTCCATTAAATTTTTCAATCCTTTATTCATCAACAATATACTTCCTGCTAATGATCCAGATTTCAATCTTGCTTCATTATTTTCAACATAAACGTCTTGTCCACCGAGATCGTATTTACCTTCTGACATACCTTTAGCTCTCATCGCATCAGTTATAATACAAAAGTTCTCATTCCCTTTTGCTAAATAAGCTAATTTAACTGCAGCTGGATGTGAATGAATACCATCAACAATCACTTCTGTTGTCAGTCGTTCATCTGTCAGTGCAGCACCGAACACACCTGGTTCTCTATGTGTAAAAGTTGTTTGTGCATTATATAAATGCGTTATATGTTTAAGACCGTTTTCTACCGATTCTTCAATGCCATTAAAATCTGTTACAGTGTGACCTGCAGAAAAAATCACTTCATTGTTTAATTGTTTGATCGTTTCTGCTGCCCCTTCTACTTCAGGAGCAATTGTTACGATTTTAATATTCCCGTTCGCTTTATCTTGAAAGTCATTGAATTTTTGAACTGAAGGTCTCGCAACAAATGCTGGATTTTGAGCGCCAACTTTATATTCAGATATAAATGGACCTTCTAAATGTACACCTAAAATTTCTGCGCGTTTTTCATCTAGCTGTTTATAATTCGCAACATTTTCTAATGCATCGCTTACCGCTTCAGCTGATTGCGTCATTGTAGTCGCAAGAAAACTTGTCGTTCCTTCTGATAACAATTTCTCTGATAATATGTTTAATGCTTCTGGTGTAGCATCCATAGCGTCTTGTCCGTAGCCACCGTGTATATGTATATCTATGAAGCCAGGTAGCAAGTGTTGCCCTTTTAAATCTACAGACTGTGCATCACCTTTATACTCGCCTTCTTGAATGTCATATATATATCCATCTCGTACTTCGATATATCCATTTTCTATTTTAGCTGTTTCAGTATACACTTGAGCATTTTTCAAAATATAATGATTCATTTCTAGGTCTCCTTAAAAATGTATTTAAATATCCCTCTAATTCGTATATAATAAAGATAACATAACATTACAAGGGGGCTAATTAAATGAACACGTTATTAATTTGTATGGTTGGTGTAGCATTTATTACTGCGATGTTAACTGCTGGTCGCGATTCTAAGGACTATGGTCTTAAAGAAGAAGATTTAAATAAAGAGCTTGAATCTCTAAAATCAAATAATTAATAACTGAGACCATTGGGCCTCAGTTTTTTTTATGATAAATTAGGATAATTTTGTTGTCTTAAAGCTTCATAAATTAATATAGCAGCCGTGTTAGATAAGTTTAATGATCTTACATTTTCATTCATCGGAATTCTTAAAGCTGTTTCTTTATATTTTTCTTTAACCCAATCAGGAAGTCCTGTCGTTTCTCTACCAAACACAAAATAATGATCTTCTTCTGTGCTACTATAATCAAATTGAGTATGCGGTTGCGTACCAAATTTCGTTAGTAAGTAATAGTTTCCGCCTTCAGTTTTCTCGAAAAATTCCTCAATGCTATCGTAATAAACAATGTTTACAAACTTCCAATAATCCAAACCTGCTCTTCTTAACATTTTATCGTCAGTACTAAATCCTAATGGTCTTATTAAATGCAAAGTAGTATCAGTTGCTGCACAACTACGTGCAATATTCCCTGTATTAGCTGGTATTTCTGGTTGATATAAAACTACATGATTTGTCATATTTTATTTTCTCCTAATCTCTAATCCTTTTATCATTTCTTCTTGTACTTCTTCTATTTCACGCTCATAGTGGGACATTATAAATGGTCTTGCTTCTTCACCTTGTATTTGACCAATTGCCCAAAATGCTGTACCTCTGATCATTGGTCTTGGGTCTGTTAGTGCGACATCTTTCAAATCAGGAATTGCACTTTCTTCATTAAAATGCGCAAGCGAAATAATTGCATTTCTTTGAATCGGTTTTTTTCCACGCCATGCACCAGCTAAATGACCATATGTGTTTTTAAACTCTTTATTAGACATTTTTAATAATGGAACTAATCTAGGTTTTAATACTTCAGGTTCCAAAATGATATCATCATGTTCTGTATTAATCCCTCTATTTCTAGGACATACTTGTTGGCATGTATCACACCCATATAATCTGTTCCCAATTTTATAGCGATATTCATCTTTTAAATAGCCTTTAGTTTGCGTTAAAAAGCTAATGCATTTTTGGCTATTAAGCTGTCCATTTCCTACTAATGCACCTGTAGGACATCTGTCTACACATATATTGCAATCACCGCAGCTGTCGATAACTGGATCATCAGGTTTAAATGGAATGCTTACTAACATTTCGCCTAAATAACTCCATGTCCCTAATTCCTCGTTAATAATAAAACCATTCTTTCCTTCAAAACCAAGTCCTGCTCTTTCTGCAACTGATCGGTCTGATAATACACCTGTATCGACCATTGATTTCACTTCTACATCTGGAACTTTTTCTTGTAAGAATAAACTGAGTTTATCTAGACGATTTCTCATAATAGTATGATAATCTTGACCCCATGAAGCTCGTGCAAACATACCTCTTCTATCACCTTTAACGCTTTTAGGTGCGCCTTTTAATTTATTAGGATAACCTACAGCAATTGCAATTATAGATCTTGCAGATGGTAAAGAGAGCTTTGGCACAGTTCTTAATTCAATATCACTTTCTTCAAAACCAGAAGCATATCCTTTTGAATGATAATCTTCTAATTTCTGTTTAAGTTCATCAAATGGATCTGCAGTTGTAAATCCAATACTATCGATACCTATAGAATGTGCGTATTCTATCACTTCTTGCTTCAATTGATCTAAATTCAAATTTATTCACCTCACTATCAAACATGCTTATATATTTTAACATATTTAAAAGAGAATTTTTGCTATAACTATTATTTGAGCAAATAAAAAAAGAGTCTGGGCCATAAATGTCCTAAACTATAATGATTTTGTAAAGTGCATGCTTGCCTGGGGTATGGCTCGAGCCTGTAGTCTCTCTCACATACTATTCCCCCGGGCGTCAGCACTTTATAAAATCACCCAATCCGAAAATGATTACAACGGATTGGGTGATTTATTTTAAGTTGGGATTTATGTCCCAAACTCTTAGTATATGGATTGTGCTATTACAAAGTCGTTTTTCTTATAATGTAATAGTAGTACCTACTTTATTAGAAATTGAACTTTTCAACAATGCATGTTCAGAAGCGCCAGGGATTATTTTCACACTTTTACAACCATCTTTTATTGCTGTTATTGCTCCTGTAACTTTTGGTATCATACCACCATAAATTTCAGTCGTTTCAATATAATTGTTGATATCATTAATACTTAAATTTGATTTTACTTCATCTTTAATCAGTACCCCTGGTATATCACTAATGAGAAATAAATCACCTTTCATTTCACTCGCAATTTTATATGCTAAACTATCTGCATTAATATTGTAACGTTGACCGCTATTTCTATCGATACCAATAGGCGCAACCACAGGTATGCTATACAAACAAATTTGTTCAATGGCATCTTTGTTAACCGAAGAACATTCAGCAACATAACCATATTTAGAATGAAGTGGTTCAATATCAAATAAGTTCATGTCTATTCCGTTTACGCCAATAGCTATAGGTGCATGTTGATTAATTTGATAAACAACTTGAGGATTCACTTCACCTATCAATGTATTAGAAGTTTGTCGTAACACTTCATCATCCGTCACGCGTAAGCCATCTACAAATTTACTTTCTACGCCCATTTTACTAAGTTGTTTATTAATAAATGGACCACCACCGTGAACAATGATTGGGACATAATTTTCTTTTTTTAAAGTTAAAATATCTTCTATTATCGTCTGACTTAAATTGTTTAAGATACTGCCACCAATTTTAATTACTGCATACTTCACTTAAAGACCTCCTATTAAGTTCTATATAATGCATTAATTTTTACGTATTCATAAGATAAGTCGCATCCAAATGCTGTTGATTTATGTGGTGTATCGCCAATTTTTGCACAGATTTCAATCGTGTCCTGCTCCATTTTAGCTTTTAAATCTAGCTCATCAAAAGAGACATTCATTCCTTTACTGACTAATAAATGACCACATAACCACACATCTATTTCATTTGGATTAATTGTGTGATCTGCATACCCGATAGAGGTCACGATTCTACCGAAGTTAGGATCGGCACCATGAATAGCTGTCTTAACTAAACTAGAACCAACAATTGTCTTAGCAATGACGTTGTTTTGTTGTTTTGTTTTAGCACCGGTAACATTCACTTTTATTAATTTTGTTGCACCTTCACCATCTCTAGCAATGCTCTGTGCTAAATATTGGCTTACATATTGAACAGCCTTTGCAAACTTATTCCATTCTGGATGTTGCTTCGTTAAAGGTTGATTATGACTTTGTCCATTCGCTAAAAGTATAACCATATCATTTGTGCTCGTATCACCATCAACAGTTATCATATTAAAAGTTTCATCAACAGATTCTTTTAATAAACTATTTAAATCTTCAACTTCTACATTTGCATCAGTCGTCATAAATCCTAACATTGTAGCCATATTTGGATGTATCATTCCTGAACCTTTACAAGTACCACCTATAGTAATGACTTCATCATCAATAGTCACTTGTACCGCTATATGTTTAGTTTCTTTATCTGTAGTCAAAATAGACTCATTAAAGTCTTCAGAATTAGAATCATTTTGAATATCTATATTATTAACACCATATTCTATTTTTTGCATTGGTAAAAATTCACCGATTAATCCTGTTGAAGCAATTCCAATATGATGCTCAGGAATTTGTAACTTAGATGCAACCCATTTTTGAGTTTGTTTAGCGTCTTCTATACCTCTATGACCTGTACAAGCATTTGCGATTGCAGAGTTAATCACTACAGCAGATAGCTTGTTATCAACACTAATACTTTCTTCAGTTACTTGTAATGGTGCAGCTTTAAAAGCATTTTGTGTATATACCGCTGCGCAATTGGCTGGAACTGATGAAAATAGCCAACCAAAATCTTTCTTTTCTCTACGTAAGCCGACGTGGATTCCTCCTGCAACATAGCCATTGGGAGTTGCAACATCACCTTCTTCGATTACTGTCATTTCAGTGTCGATTAATTGTTTAGTTTCTTCTAACATCAAATTCCTCCATTTCTAAGGGTATACTGGTAATAAATTTAATCCTTCATTTTCGTTAAATCCATATAAAATATTCATGTTTTGTATTGCTTGACCACTTGCACCTTTTACTAAATTATCTATAACTGCTACGATAACTGCTTTATTTCTTTCTTCATCAACATAAATACCGATATCGCAAAAATTACTTCCTAATACTTCTTTAGTTTTCGGAAGTTCTCCTAATGCTCGAATACGAACAAATGGTTTTTCTTCATAGATTTTACTGTATAAATTATATAGTGCCTCTCCTGTCATATGCTCATTCAAGTCAACATAAATAGTTGCCAATATACCTCTTGTCATTGGAACAAGATGTGGCGTAAACATCACTTTTATGTCTGATCCGGAAACTTGTGATAAGTATTGCTCTATTTCTGGCGTATGTTTATGTGTACCTATTTTATATGCAGAAAAATTCTCGTTCGCTTCTCCAAAATGAGCATTTTGACTCAAACTTCTTCCTGCACCAGAAACGCCAGTCTTAGCATCAATAATGATAGATTCTTTATTTATTAAGTTGTTTTCTAAAAGCGGATGTAACGATAGTAAAATTGCAGTTGGGAAACAACCCGGATTTGCGATAACGTTAGTCGAGTTTTTATTTATATTTGACCACTCAGCTAAACTATATTCCGCTTCATCAAGAACACTTTGTTCAGCAGGCTTTTCACCGTAATATTTTTCGTACACTGCGGGGTCTTTCAACCTAAAGTCCCCAGACAAATCAATGACTTTTATTCCTCGCTTTATTAATTTAGGAATAAAATGTTTACTTACATTTGATGGCGTAGCAAAAAATATTAAATCACAATCTACTTTATCAACATCTAAACTAGAAAATGGTACATTAATATTGTCTTGTAAATGGGGGTATGTTTCCTTAATGTCATCCCCAGACTTAGAATGTGAAAACACATATTTAATTTTCACTTCTTTATGTTGATTGAGTAATCTCATTAATTCTATTGCGCCATACCCACTTCCGCCGACTATACCTATTTCTAACACGAAAACACCTCTTTTATTTTTTAGTATTACAATACTTTAGATAAAAATTGTTTCGTTCTACTATTTTGTGGATTGTCAAAAATCTGTTCAGGTGTACCTTCTTCTTGAACAATTCCTTCATCCATAAAAATGACATGATCACTCACATTTTTAGCAAAGCCCATTTCATGGGTGACAACTACCATTGTCATACCTTCTTTTGCTAAATTTTTCATAACACTTAATACTTCTCCTACAACTTCTGGATCAAGTGCTGAAGTCGGTTCGTCGAATAAAATAACTTCAGGATTCATCGCTAACGCTCTAGCAATTGCCACACGTTGTTTTTGACCTCCAGAAAGTTTAGATGGATAAACATCTGACTTATCTTCTAAGCCAACTTTTTTAAGCAATTGATGAGCTTGTTCTTCTAATTCAGCTTTATTTCCTTTTTTTAATGTCAAAGGTGTTAACGTGACATTTTCTAAAACCTTTTTATGAGGAAACAAATTAAAACCTTGGAACACCATGCCCATTTTTTGTCTTAATTGATCTAACTTAGCACCTTTAGTATTTGTTAAATCATTGTTATCAAAAATGATTTGTCCTGAAGTAGGTTCTTCTAATAAGTTCAAGCATCTTAATAGCGTACTTTTACCACTACCTGAGGGTCCAATTATCGCGACGACTTCGCCTTTTTCAATATTTAAATTTATACCTTTTAATACTTCATTTTTACCAAATGTTTTGTGTAAATCATTCACTTTAATCACTGACACTATACCTCCTTTCAGCAAAATACATCACTCTAGATAACGTAAACGTTAAAATAAAGTACAATACTGCCGCTACTAACAATGGTGTAAATGGATCGAATGATGCACCTTGAACAACTTGTGCATTAAACATTAATTCACTAACACCTATAACTGACACGATAGATGATTCTTTAATAACTGTTACAAATTCATTACCTAAAGCAGGCAGTATATTTTTAATCGCTTGAGGCATAATAACTTTTTTCATAGCTTGAGATTTATTTAAACCTAAAGATCTTGCTGCTTCCATTTGACCATTATCAACTGCATTGATTCCAGCTCTAATGATTTCTGCAATATATGCACTACAGTTAATAATGAGTGCAATAATACCGCAAATAAGCGCGGATAAATCTAAACCTAATACTGCTGTCGTACCAAAATACACTAAGAACACTTGAACTAATAACGGTGTGCCTCTTATAAATTCTATATATACTGACGCAATTGTTTTTAAAATTTTACTGTTGCTTAACTTCATTAATGCAAAGAAACAACCAATAAGTGCACCAGCTACAACACCTAAGAATGATAATAAAATTGTAATGCCAACACCATGTAAGAAATACGAACCATATTTACTGAAGAATGAACCGTCATCGAACATGGCTTCTGTTGCTTTATCTTTATAATCTTTGATTAAATTATGATCACGAACGTCTTTCACACTTTTATTAACTCTTTTCATTAACTCTGGTGAATCTTTAGGTAAAGCAATAGCAGTTGTTTTATCTGCATCAGAGAATTGAACATCTGAATAAGTTAAATTAGGATTCTTCTCTAAATATGCATCTGCTACAGGACCTTCAATAATCATCCCGTCAACTTTTCCTGAATTAAGTGACATAATAACTTCAGGTACTCTTGTTAATGAACTAATCTGTGAATCTGGCATTTCAGATTTAGCTAATTCTTCTTGAGTAGTCTGTTTTTGGACACCAATCATTTTTCCTTTGAAGTCTTCAACTGTCTTTAATTTATCTTTATTTTTTTTCTGTATAATCAATCGTTGATTAACTTCCATATAATCATCAGAAAAATCTACTTCTTTTTTTCTCTCAGGAGTTGGCGCCATACCAGAAATAATCATATCAATTTTCCCGGTTTTTAAAGCACCTAATAAACTATCAAATTGCATATTCACAATTTTGAGTTTGATGTCATTATCTTTCGCGATTTTTTTGGCAAGTTCTATATCTATACCAGCATATTCACGTTTTCCATCTTTAGTGTGCTCAAATTCATAAGGTGCATAATCTGCTGATAAACCAACCCTCAACTCGCCACGTTCTTTTGCCTTATCCCATTGATCTGTTTCTGAGGCTTGTGACTGTATGGGGACTAAATATGGGATAGTAAGTAGTAAACAAATAGTTGCAATTACTACTTTTACAAATAAATTTCTTTTCAAAGTTGTTACCTCCCGGATTAATAATATTCATTATTATACGCATTTATGTAATTTTATGCAACCTGTTTTTATAAAAAAGTATGAATGGTTATTCATTCATACTTCATTAAGTATAACCTCGTTTTCACTATAACCTTGTGTAATTATATTTAATGCACTATCTAAAGCAATTTCAACCATATTTTTAACCGCTATATTAGTATAAAAAGCAATGTGTGGTGAAATTAATACATCTTCTCGATTTATCAATTCTCTCAAAACAGCATCTTCTATTTTTTTATCTGTATAATCATATGAAAAATATTCGAATTCATGCTCATATACATCTAACGCTGCACTATGTATTTTGCCGATATTCAATGCATGTAAGAGATCATTTGTACTTACAATTGCACCTCTTGATGTATTAACTAAATGTGCACCATTTTTCATAAATCGAATTGTTTCTTCATTTATCAGATGTGTCGTTTCTTCATTAGCCGGTACATGAAGCGTTACGATATCTGCTTTTGATAAAGCCTCATTTAAACTTTGAACATACGTTATACTATCTAAAGATTGATCGTATGGATCATATCCTATAACTTTTGCACCAAACCCACTAAATAGCTGTGCAGAAACTTTCCCTATCCTTCCGACACCTATAATAAGCACGGTCATATTTCTTAGCTCTTTTGCTATAACAGATTCATTCCATGTAAAATCTTGATTATTGACTTTTTTATTAATTTTATTAATGTTTCGAATAAGCTCTAAAGCTCTGCACACTGCAAATTCAGCGATAGCATTAGGACTATAAGAAGGTATATTAGTAATCTTAATTCCATGTTTAGAAGCTTCAGACAGATTAAACATATCAAATCCAGCAGCACGGCCAGCAATCTGTTTAATTCCTACATTTTTAAGCGCTTCATATATTCCGTCATCAAACTTAAAAAGTTGTTGTGTACTTACAGCATCAAAAGTCTTTAAAGTCTCTATATTATCTAACGTCAAATCCTCGTCAGTACACACAATTTCATGTCCATTTGATTCGCCCCAATTATAAGCAAACGCCTTTTCATCTTCTCTTACATTAAATAATTTAAAGCGCATAGCATAACTTCCTTTCAATACCTAAATTAATAATAATGATTAATTTTACATCACTTTATGAAAACAAACAATCCATTTTTCATAATATTCTTACAATTTAATCAATAGAGCCCGTGATTTTATCAAGTCATGCTCCACATGATAAATAGCAAAAAATCTTTATAATATTTCCTCACGATTTTGCAAAGTGCTGACGCCCGGGGGAATAGTATGCGAGAGAGACTACAGGCTCGAACCATACCCTAGGCAAGCATGCACGAGCAAAATCGTAAGATTTCAAAATAAAAAAAGATCTCTTCACTAGTCTATAACCTAATGAAGAGATCTATTATTTTATGCATTTTCTTTAAATAAGAATATTTCTTGATAATATTTTGGTAACAACTTCAAACATATTCTATGCACAATGTATGCAAACACAAACGGTATAACAAAGTATGTAAATGTTAAAATCACGATATTTAAGGCTAACGAGCCGTCCATATATTTTAAAGCATTCGCCGGGCCTACAAATCCTGTATATCCAAAACCAGTAGACATTGGTGTTCCTTTTATACCTACAAAGTATGTTAACAATCCACTCATTAATCCATTAATCATTAAAGGTACTATTATAATAGGATTTTTAAAGTACACTGGAATCATCATTTTTGCAGCACCGACTATCAGAACGATATTAATACCTTTATCATTCACTTTCCAAGATCCCATCAAGAACGTTACACATGCAGCAACAATACCCATATTACCGGCACCTGAGCTAAGTCCTTCTAACCCTACTGCTGTTGCAATAGCTACTACGGAAATAGGTGTTACCATCAATAAAGCATATGCTATTGCAATCAGTATGCACATGAGCAATGGATTCAAAGTTGAAAAATGCTCTATTAATTTTCCTATTCCTTTAGTTACATTACTGACATACGGTAATGTAAGCATTCCTATAAATCCGCTTATTACAGAAATAATAATTGGTAAAATCAACATATCTAAAGAACCAAATTTACCTTTTAATTTAATCATTAAATAACAACTTATGATTAATACAACGATTAAATTGACGACATCACCTATACTAACAAACATGAATTGTCCATTTTGAACTTTTACAGCACCAGAACCAATTAAACCGGCTGCTCCGATCATTACTGCATCTGTAGCTTGAAACTTAAATTGATTAGCAACAACTATCCCTATGATAAAACTCATAGCATACTGCATGAGTAACAATGCTTGATTAAACATTTCAAGTACTGGATGAAACTGTGCTAAATAACTAAATAAAACACCAAGTATCGCATTAGGTATAAGCGCTATCACAATTCCAACGCCAATACCATTTAATATGTTAAAGAAAAATTCCTTTACCGTGAACCGTTTATCCATAAAATTCCTCCATATTTAAATATGTATTCATCATATATGAGTTTAAAATTTTAGACAATCACATTTTAATTTTCAAACCTAAAAATGACTACTAAAATCAGTAGTCATTCCATTTTATTTATATAATAGTTCCTTGATGGAATCTCATTTTCCATTCTGAATTTTTTCTAATCCACAAAGTACTTCTATTCGTTGTCACATTATCTGTTTCATTGAATAACTTATATGTAACTAATACAATACCCTTTTGAATCTTTTCAGTTACAAATTCACTGATTTTATATTCAAAAGTATGTAATGAGTTATTTTCAATATCACTCTTTTTAATAATTTTACCTGACTTACCTATTTCTTTAAAATTTTCATCAAGAAGATTTAATATAATATCTTTATCTTCACGATTATTCGCGTTTAAATGAGAAATCTCTAGTTCATAAAATTGCTGTTTAATAAATGTCACCTACTCTATAAATTTTAAATAATAACTTAACCTAATATGCTAAACTATTAGTATCATACATAGTATAAATGAGGGGGTATCTATATGACAAATCTAAAAGAAGTTGCAAGAAAAGCTGGTGTCTCTCCGAGTACCGTCTCGAGAGTCATTAATAACCACCCTTATGTAAACGAAGAAAAAAGAAATAGAGTTCTTCAAATTATAGATGAAATGAATTATATCCCTAATATAAACGCTATACATTTAAAAAGGGGCAAAACAAACTTAATAGGTGTTGTCATACCTTTTTCAAATCATCCATACTTTTCACAACTTATACAAGGCATATCAGAAGAAGCAATTAAATTAGATAAAAAAATAGTCCTTTTCCAAACATCTTATGATACAGATCAAGAAATTGATGCTTTAGAAATGTTAAAGTTGAAGCAATTAGACGCATTAATCATATGTTCTAGAAATATATCTTTAACGATTATAGAGCAATATATTGAATATGGACCTATTTCAATTTTTGAAAATATAACACATTCGAAACTACGTACATCCTATATCGATCACTATCAATCATTTCTTACAGCGTTAAATCACTTATACGAACATGGGCATCGAAACATTTCATGTGCTATTAATAGAAAAAAGAGCACTAGCTCTATAGAAAGAATTGCTGCTTATAAAGATTTTTGTATAGAAAAATCACTCACTTATAATGACAACAATATATATGAAAATTATGTATTATTAGAAGATGGTTACGATTTATCAAAGGAAATTCAAAAATCACTAAATCCCCCGTCCGCCATCGTAGTCTCAGGTGATAATACTGCAGCTGGTTTGTTATTAAGTTTAAATGATGATTTAAAAGAAAACTTATCAATCATAGGATTTGAAAACCATAAAATTTCAAAGTTACTCAACTTAACAACAATAGAAATACCTCTTATAAACATAGGAAAAAGTCTATTCAATCAACTTTATGACAAATCTGTAAGCAATCAATTATTTGAAACACGTTTAATAGCAAGACAATCAGTAAAAAATATTAATATTTGACATGAAATGCATTTCATAGATTATCCTTTACTCAATCACATATCTTAGGGGGTAATTTAAATGAATATACAAAAAGTTGGCATTGATGGGTGTAACATTACTTCAGAAATATATGTAGAAATTCTTCAACACACAAGCAATATTGACATTGTAGCATGCGCAGATGAAAGCTTATCTAAAGCAATTAAGATGAAAGCTAAATACGATATACCACAAGTAATGACAAGAAATAAAATGTACAAAGATCAAAGAATTGATTATATTATAAAACTTTAAAATAAAAAAACCTTAAACAAAATTGTTTAAGGTTTTTTATATAAGTACCGGTGGTCGGGTTCGAACCGACACGTCCTCAACGGACACGGGATTTTGAGTCCCGCGTGTCTGCCAATTCCACCACACCGGCATAAAACGCTACTACTAGCGACTATGTAAGCATAAAAGTCTAAATAATCACATAGGATTACTCGAATTCCTGACCAAAACGCGTATCCTCATTATAATATGTAGCGTATTTAACGTCAATACTTTTCTGCTACAAACCGCATTAAATTCGTGTTTATAGCAATTTTACACAAAAGATTTTATAAGAAAAAGGACAGAAATTCAATTTTAACAATGAATTTCTGTCCTTTTTAAGTTTCTAGGATATTTATGTCCCAAACTCTCGAATTAGATAATATTTTTATAGCTAAATGTTTTCAATATTAGATGCCATTTCTTTATTATATATTGCCTTTTTTTCATTATTAGAGCGCATGTTACCTTTATAAATAAAATACAATGCTACACCCATAAATAAAAGTGCAAAAAATCTTTTTATATCAAAAGAAATAATTAAACTATCAAACCACCCAAAGTGATCTATTATAATACCTATCGTTAATTGTCCGATTATCGCAGAAATATTCGTTGCTACTACTCCAATTCTTGTAACTGCTATTACAGAAAGCAGCAGATACAACGTACCTAAAAATGCGGCACTTAATTGCCATTTAGGTGCATGTAGTATACCTAAAACATTCCCTTGTCCGAAGAAAATAATGATGATCGATAGAAATGCTAAACCTGTTAAAAACGTTAAAAATGTTGTCTCTAAAGTCCCTGCTTTACGACTTAAAGTGCCGTTAACTGATGATTGCGCACTTAATGTAATCCCTGCTACTAAAGTAAGTAGAACCATTATAACACTCATTATATTCCCTCCTAATATATTAATATAAGTGCAATCACCATTGCGATAACTGCAAATATTTTTTCTTTGTTTACTCTCGTTCTTTCAATTCCAAGCCAACCAAAATGTTCAACAACCATACTCATGATTAATTGACCAATTATAACAGCAGTCATTGTTATGCCAACGCCCACAAATGGAACACTGACAACGATTACTGTAAGATAAATAACGCCTAGTATACCACCGAGTAGAGACCATTTAGGCGCTTTAGGAACAAACGACATTTCTCCTTTACCAAAAAATAGTACTAGAATACCTAAAATTAAAGTACCCATAAGAAAATTGTAAAAACTCGTTTCTAGTTGACCTATGTTCTCACCCAATTTTCCGTATATAGCACTTTCAAAACTAAGCACTGAGCCAGCTAATATAGCTATAATATAAATAAAAACTTTCATGCAAATCCTCCTATTTAAATAATTATATATTTGAATATCTAAATATCACGATATAAGACAGAAAATAATAAACAGAAATTTAAAAGTTCAAATTTCTGTTTCAATAGCTCTAGCTAAAGCTTTAATCGTCTCTTCGTTTCTTCTATAGTATGTCCATTGTCCATAACGAACAGACTCTAATAGCCCAGCATTCTGTAGAATAGTTAAATATTGAGAAATAGTAGACTGAGAAGCATTTGCTTTTTCCTGTATATCACCTACACACACTCCGCCTTTAAGACTCACCCCTTTTGGTAAATGTGCTCCTTGTTTTGGAAAATTCACTTCAGGATCTTTTAACCATTTCAAAATATTCAACCGTGTTTCGTTTGATAATGCTTTAAACATATTTATATATTCCATAAGCCCTATTATATCGTCTTTTCTCGATATGTCAATGATATGCTTTTAAACACTGTTTATAATATCAAATTAAAAAGGCGATACGACTCATTTTGTCGTATCGCCTTTTATCTATATTAAGTTTATTTATTGTACATAACAGATTATATTATTAAAGATTGCTCAAAAATTACTTATATAAATAAAAAAATCTTCCCAATGGAAGAAATAATGGAGCGGAAGATAGGACTTACACCTATATCTCATTCCGGGAAGGAATGTATTCTGAAAGTTAAAATACTCCCGCATATTAATATTTAATTATGAAAATGGAGCGGAAGATAGGATTTACACCTATATCTCATTCCGGGAAGGAATGTATTCTAAGAGTTGAAATACTCCCGCAAATTATTAATGGAGGCGGCAACCGGATTTGAACCGGTGAATAGAGGTTTTGCAGACCTCTGCCTTACCACTTGGCTATGCCGCCTGACTACTGGGCTAGCTGGATTCGAACCAGCGGGTGACGGAGTCAAAGTCCGTTGCCTTACCGCTTGGCTATAGCCCATTAATAAAAAATTAAGGGCGGCTGATGGGAATCGAACCCACGAGTGTCGGAACCACAATCCGATGCGTTAACCACTTCGCCACAACCGCCATGGCAGGGGCAGTAGGAATCGAACCCACATCAAAGGTTTTGGAGACCTCTATTCTACCTTTGAACTATGCCCCTATTAAAATAATGATGGTGGAGGGGGGCAGATTCGAACTGCCGAACCCGAAGGAGCGGATTTACAGTCCGCCGCGTTTAGCCACTTCGCTACCCCTCCCGATAGATGGTGCCGGCCAGAGGACTTGAACCCCCAACCTACTGATTACAAGTCAGTTGCTCTACCAATTGAGCTAGGCCGGCATAATGTTAAAAGATGGCTCAGGACGGAATCGAACCGCCGACACAAGGATTTTCAGTCCTTTGCTCTACCGACTGAGCTACTGAGCCATACATTAATTTTTAAAAATGGCGGTCCCGACGGGAATCGAACCCGCGATCTCCTGCGTGACAGGCAGGCATGTTAACCGCTACACCACGGGACCTAAAAAAATAATAATTGCGGGAGGTGGATTTGAACCACCGACCTTCGGGTTATGAGCCCGACGAGCTACCGAACTGCTCCATCCCGCGATAATATAAAGTTATTTGACAAATATAATGGCGGAGGAAGAGGGATTCGAACCCCCGCGAGCCGTTAAGCCCCTGTCGGTTTTCAAGACCGATCCCTTCAGCCGAACTTGGGTATTCCTCCAATATATAAGTATGGACCTTGCAGGACTCGAACCTGCGACCCAACGGTTATGAGCCGTTTGCTCTGACCAACTGAGCTAAAGGTCCAAAATTTAAAATATGTATCATATTCAAAATTTTAAATGGCGGCAGAGGGGATCGAACCCCCGACCTCACGGGTATGAACCGTACGCTCTAGCCAGCTGAGCTACGCCGCCGTAATAATATTAATTTTAAATGGTGGAGACTAGCGGGATCGAACCGCTGACCTCCTGCGTGCAAAGCAGGCGCTCTCCCATCTGAGCTAAGCCCCCATTTAACATGAAACTTTTAAAGAGTCGGGAAGACAGGATTCGAACCTGCGACCCCTTGGTCCCAAACCAAGTGCTCTACCAAGCTGAGCTACTTCCCGTAACCAAAATGGTCATTACGCGCCCGAGAGGAGTCGAACCCCTAGCCTCTTGATCCGTAGTCAAACGCTCTATCCAATTGAGCTACGGGCGCATATTAATATGGTGCCGAGGACCGGAATCGAACCGGTACGGTAATCACTTACCGCAGGATTTTAAGTCCTGTGCGTCTGCCAGTTCCGCCACCCCGGCAAATAATGGAGCAGAAGACGGGATTCGAACCCGCGACCCCGACCTTGGCAAGGTCGTATTCTACCGCTGAACTACTTCTGCAAAATTAAATGCTGTAAATCATATTAATAATAATGCGGGTGAAGGGAGTCGAACCCCCACGCCTTGCGGCGCTAGATCCTAAGTCTAGTGCGTCTGCCAGTTCCGCCACACCCGCTAATGGTGAGCCATAGAGGATTCGAACCTCTGACCCTCTGATTAAAAGTCAGATGCTCTACCAACTGAGCTAATGGCTCTAAAAAACATGGTGCCGGCCAGAGGACTTGAACCCCCAACCTACTGATTACAAGTCAGTTGCTCTACCAGTTGAGCTAGGCCGGCTTTAAATGGTGGAGAATGACGGGTTCGAACCGCCGACCCTCTGCTTGTAAGGCAGATGCTCTCCCAGCTGAGCTAATTCTCCATTTAAAATATGTATTTTTTATTATTTGCCCGGCAACGTCCTACTCTCGCGGAACGTAAGCCCAACTACCATCGGCGCTAAAGAGCTTAACTTCTGTGTTCGGCATGGGAACAGGTGTGACCTCTTTGCTATCGTCACCAGACAAATAGTAAAAACTATATTAGAATGTATTGCACATTCAAAACTAGATAGTAAGCAGATTTTACGGCTAAAAAACCGATTTAAAAATTTTGATTAAGTCTTCGATCGATTAGTATTCGTCAGCTACACACATTACTGCGCTTACACCCCGAACCTATTAACCTCATCATCTTTGAGGGATCTTATAACCGAAGTTGGGAAATCTCATCTTGAGGGGGGCTTCATGCTTAGATGCTTTCAGCACTTATCCCGTCCATACATAGCTACCCAGCTATGCCGCTGGCGCGACAACTGGTACACCAGAGGTATGTCCATCCCGGTCCTCTCGTACTAAGGACAGCTCCTCTCAAATTTCCTACGCCCACGACGGATAGGGACCGAACTGTCTCACGACGTTCTGAACCCAGCTCGCGTACCGCTTTAATGGGCGAACAGCCCAACCCTTGGGACCGACTACAGCCCCAGGATGCGATGAGCCGACATCGAGGTGCCAAACCTCCCCGTCGATGTGAACTCTTGGGGGAGATAAGCCTGTTATCCCCGGGGTAGCTTTTATCCGTTGAGCGATGGCCCTTCCATGCGGAACCACCGGATCACTAAGTCCGTCTTTCGACCCTGCTCGACTTGTAAGTCTCGCAGTCAAGCTCCCTTGTGCCTTTACACTCTGCGAATGATTTCCAACCATTCTGAGGGAACCTTTGAGCGCCTCCGTTACTCTTTAGGAGGCGACCGCCCCAGTCAAACTGCCCGCCTGACACTGTCTCCCACCATGATCAAATGGTGCGGGTTAGAAAGTCAACACAGCCAGGGTAGTATCCCACAAGCGCCTCCACGTAAGCTAGCGCTCACGCTTCTAAGGCTCCTACCTATCCTGTACAAGCTGTGCCAAATTTCAATATCAGGCTACAGTAAAGCTCCACGGGGTCTTTCCGTCCTGTCGCGGGTAACCTGCATCTTCACAGGTACTATGATTTCACCGAGTCTCTCGTTGAGACAGTGCCCAAATCGTTACGCCTTTCGTGCGGGTCGGAACTTACCCGACAAGGAATTTCGCTACCTTAGGACCGTTATAGTTACGGCCGCCGTTTACTGGGGCTTCGATTCGTAGCTTCGCAGAAGCTAACCACTCCTCTTAACCTTCCAGCACCGGGCAGGCGTCAGCCCCTATACATCACCTTACGGTTTAGCAGAGACCTGTGTTTTTGATAAACAGTCGCTTGGGCCTATTCACTGCGGCTCTTCAAGGCTTGCACCCTAAAAAGCACCCCTTCTCCCGAAGTTACGGGGTCATTTTGCCGAGTTCCTTAACGAGAGTTCGCTCGCTCACCTTAGAATTCTCATCTTGACTACCTGTGTCGGTTTGCGGTACGGGCACCTATTTTCTAACTAGAGGCTTTTCTTGGCAGTGTGAAATCAACGACTCGCCGGATACATGATCCAGCTCCCCATCACAACTCAACCTTACGAGTGCCGGATTTGCCTAACACTCAGTCTTGTTGCTTGGACGTGCACTCCAACAGCACGCTTCGCCTATCCTACTGCGTCCCCCCATCGTTCAAACAATCATAGGTGGTACAGGAATATCTACCTGTTATCCATCGCCTACGCCTATCGGCCTCGGCTTAGGTCCCGACTAACCCAGAGCGGACGAGCCTTCCTCTGGAAACCTTAGTCAATCGGTGGATGGGATTCTCACCCATCTTTCGCTACTCACACCGGCATTCTCACTTCTAAACATTCCACATGTCCTTACGATCATGCTTCGACACGTTTAGAACGCTCTCCTACCACTATCCTTACGGATAATCCACAGCTTCGGTAATATGTTTAGCCCCGGTACATTTTCGGCGCAGTGTCACTCGACTAGTGAGCTATTACGCACTCTTTAAATGATGGCTGCTTCTGAGCCAACATCCTAGTTGTCTGGGCAACGCCACATCCTTTTCCACTTAACATATATTTTGGGACCTTAGCTGGTGGTCTGGGCTGTTTCCCTTTCGACTATGGACCTTATCACCCATAGTCTAACTCCCAAGTTGAATTATTTGGCATTCGGAGTTTGTCTGAATTCGGTAACCCTAGAGGGGCCCCTCGTCCAAACAGTGCTCTACCTCCAATAATCACCACTTGAGGCTAGCCCTAAAGCTATTTCGGAGAGAACCAGCTATCTCCAAGTTCGATTGGAATTTCTCCGCTACCCACACCTCATCCGCTCACTTTTCAACGTAAGTCGGTTCGGTCCTCCATTCAGTGTTACCTGAACTTCAACCTGGACATGGGTAGATCACTTGGTTTCGGGTCTACGACCAGATACTCATTCGCCCTATTCAGACTCGCTTTCGCTACGGCTCCACATTTACTGCTTAACCTTGCATCAAATCGTAACTCGCCGGTTCATTCTACAAAAGGCACGCCATCACCCATTAACGGGCTCTGACTATTTGTAAGCACACGGTTTCAGGTTCTATTTCACTCCCCTTCCGGGGTGCTTTTCACCTTTCCCTCACGGTACTGGTTCACTATCGGTCACTAGAGAGTATTTAGCCTTGGGAGATGGTCCTCCCAGATTCCGACGGAATTTCACGTGTTCCGCCGTACTCAGGATCCACTCAGGAGAGAAATAACTTTCGACTACAGGACTTTTACCTTCTATGGTTGGCTTTTCCAAAGCCATTCGTCTAATTATTTCCTTTGTAACTCCGTGTTGAGTGTCCTACAACCCCAACAGGCAAGCCTGTTGGTTTGGGCTATTCCCGTTTCGCTCGCCGCTACTCAGGGAATCGAGTTTTCTTTCTCTTCCTCCGGGTACTAAGATGTTTCAGTTCTCCGGGTGTGCCTTCTCACATACTATGTATTCATATGTGGATAACATGACATAACTCATGCTGGGTTTCCCCATTCGGAAATCTCTGGATCAAAGCGTACTTACAGCTCCCCAAAGCATATCGTCGTTAGTAACGTCCTTCTTCGGCTTCTAGTGCCAAGGCATCCACCGTGCGCCCTTAATAACTTAATCTAATATTTTCTTATACATAAATGTTTAAGAAAATAACTGTTATTAATCTGTGATGTCGTCTAAAAAGACGACGCGCGATTATTAAGCTTGTTGAATTTCGTTAGAAATTCACTCGGTTTTTTGCTTGGTAAAATCTATTTACTTACTTATCTAGTTTTCAATGTGCAATAAAAAATTATGGTGGAGACTAGCGGGATCGAACCGCTGACCTCCTGCGTGCAAAGCAGGCGCTCTCCCATCTGAGCTAAGCCCCCTAATTGGGTAATTAAATTTTAATGGTGGGCCTAAATGGACTCGAACCATCGACCTCACGCTTATCAGGCGTGCGCTCTAACCAGCTGAGCTATAGGCCCATTCTTAAATTGAATGTTAAGTAAACATTCAAAACTGAATACAATATGTCCACGCTAATCCCATGACCTAATGGTCATTCCGTAATATCCTTAGAAAGGAGGTGATCCAGCCGCACCTTCCGATACGGCTACCTTGTTACGACTTCACCCCAATCATCTGTCCCACCTTCGACGGCTAGCTCCTAATAAAAGGTTACTCCACCGGCTTCGGGTGTTACAAACTCTCGTGGTGTGACGGGCGGTGTGTACAAGACCCGGGAACGTATTCACCGTAGCATGCTGATCTACGATTACTAGCGATTCCAGCTTCATGTAGTCGAGTTGCAGACTACAATCCGAACTGAGAATAATTTTATGGGATTTGCTTGACCTCGCGGTTTCGCTGCCCTTTGTATTATCCATTGTAGCACGTGTGTAGCCCAAATCATAAGGGGCATGATGATTTGACGTCATCCCCACCTTCCTCCGGTTTGTCACCGGCAGTCAACCTAGAGTGCCCAACTTAATGATGGCAACTAAGCTTAAGGGTTGCGCTCGTTGCGGGACTTAACCCAACATCTCACGACACGAGCTGACGACAACCATGCACCACCTGTCACTTTGTCCCCCGAAGGGGAAGACTCTATCTCTAGAGCGATCAAAGGATGTCAAGATTTGGTAAGGTTCTTCGCGTTGCTTCGAATTAAACCACATGCTCCACCGCTTGTGCGGGTCCCCGTCAATTCCTTTGAGTTTCAACCTTGCGGTCGTACTCCCCAGGCGGAGTGCTTAATGCGTTAGCTGCAGCACTAAGGGGCGGAAACCCCCTAACACTTAGCACTCATCGTTTACGGCGTGGACTACCAGGGTATCTAATCCTGTTTGATCCCCACGCTTTCGCACATCAGCGTCAGTTACAGACCAGAGAGCCGCCTTCGCCACTGGTGTTCCTCCATATCTCTGCGCATTTCACCGCTACACATGGAATTCCACTCTCCTCTTCTGCACTCAAGTTCCCCAGTTTCCAATGACCTTCCACGGTTGAGCCGTGGACTTTCACATCAGACTTAAGAAACCGCCTACGCGCGCTTTACGCCCAATAATTCCGGATAACGCTTGCCACCTACGTATTACCGCGGCTGCTGGCACGTAGTTAGCCGTGGCTTTCTGGTTAGGTACCGTCAAGACTTGTTCAGTTACTAACAAATTTGTTCTTCCCTAACAACAGAGTTTTACGATCCTAAGACCTTCATCACTCACGCGGCGTTGCTCCGTCAGGCTTTCGCCCATTGCGGAAGATTCCCTACTGCTGCCTCCCGTAGGAGTCTGGACCGTGTCTCAGTTCCAGTGTGGCCGATCACCCTCTCAGGTCGGCTACGTATCGTCGCCTTGGTAAGCCATTACCTTACCAACTAGCTAATACGGCGCGGGTCCATCTATAAGTGACAGCCGAAGCCGTCTTTCACTATTGAACCATGCGGTTCAAAATATTATCAGGTATTAGCCCCGGTTTCCCGGAGTTATCCCAGTCTTATAGGTAGGTTACCCACGTGTTACTCACCCGTCCGCCGCTAACATCAGAGAAGCAAGCTTCTCATCTGTTCGCTCGACTTGCATGTATTAGGCACGCCGCCAGCGTTCATCCTGAGCCAGGATCAAACTCTCCATAATAGAAGTAAGCTTGATTAGCTCATCTTTGATTGGTTGAGCCAATCACTCTTTGAAGTACTTTCAGTACTCAATTATCGGAATTAAACGTTGACATATTGTCATTCAGTTTTCAATGTTCATTTTAACCGCTACAAGAATCAATTATACCAGTTATTAAATATCAATGCAAGTATTATTTTTAAAAAATAATATTTTGTTTTTTTTTGGAAGTGACTAATCTTTTCAAGCTGTCATTTCTGAATCAATCAACTTGCATAATTTATATTACATTGTTATTTGGTTAATTTCAAGCGTCAAATTTACACTTTGTTAACCTTTTTAACAATCAATTTATTTTGTTTCGTCTGTCTGTTTTGACGACTTTTATAATATATCAAGATATAACGGCTACGTCAACGATTTCTACACACAAATTCGTGTATTTTTTCGCTTTATAAGGTACTATATATTTTAATAGAAATTATGCTATACTTTATCAGTATTAAATAGTATGGAGGGAATAGAATTGAAGCTATTTCGTAAGAAACCTACTAGTAAAATTAACAGAATAAGATCTTTTGCATTAGGATTAATCTTTTTAGGGATGATTGTAATGTATGTAGGTGTATTCTTCTTTTACTATTTCAAAAGCCAAATTGTATTTAGTATTTTCTTAGTTCTGGGGATGTTGGCTCTTGGTTTATCTTTTGTGGTGTATTTTTGGATAGGTATGTTAAGCTCTCGTACAATACAAGTTCAATGTCCAAACTGTGATCATTATACAAAAATGTTGGGACGCGCAGATATATGTGCGAATTGTAACCAACCTCTTACTTTGGACAAGAACCTAGAAGGCAAGACATTTAACCAAGATTATAATAACAAACGTAAATCTAAGAAGTTAGAAGAACAGGAAATTGCAGATACTAATGAAGAAAAGAAAAAAAGCTAAAGGTAAATTACCTTTAGCTTTTTCTTTATTTATTCTTACTTTGACATTCTGGACAAACACCATATATTTCCATTCTGTGGTGAGTAACTGAAAAACTCGTAACGTGTTGAGCTAATTGTTCAACCTCATCTAATCTCGGGTAATGAAAATCAGATATCTTACCACATTGATCACAAATGATATGATAATGATTATGCGTTTCAAAATCAAAACGGCTTGAAGCATCACCATACGTTAATTCTTTAACAAGCCCAGTCTCTTTAAAAACTTTTAAGTTATTATAAACTGTAGCAACACTCATATTTGGAAATTGTGGTGAAAGTGACTGATAAATTTCATCAGCAGTAGGATGACTATCTGTTTCAATTAAATATTGAAGAATCGATTGACGCTGTGGTGTAATTCTAACACCTGTACTTCGTAAAGTACCAATTGCATCGTCTAACATGTGTTCAACATTCTCAACATTTTGTTGCATCCTTACACCCACCTTCTAATTTATAATGATTATTATTTATAATATATCCCTTTTATTAGCAATTTGTCAAACAATTAATCAGTATCCTGCTTTTGAATTAACTTCATTAAATAATGATTTTAAATTCCCATTAATTATTTGATTTAAATTTTCAACAAGTATGTCAGTGCTTCTCTTTAAGTTATTTCCATCATTTCCAGAAATATGAGCCGTTATAAACACGTTATCCATATCATATAATTTAGAAGTGGCTGGTAAAGGTTCTTCTTCAAACACATCAATAGAAGCATATCTGATTTCTTTATTAATCAATGCTTCTACTAGTACCGCTTCTTTTACAACGGTTCCTCTTCCTACATTAATAAAGTGGGCGTCTGCTTTCATATGTTCAAAGTCTGCTTTTTGTAACAAATGAATTGTATCTTCAGTTTCTGGTAATACATTCACTATGAAGTCTGCTTTATTAAAAACTTGACGTCTTTCTTCTATAGAATATACTTCATCAAATCCTGAAACGTCATGACCAGTTGTATTTATACCGATTACCTTCATATTAAATGCTTTTGCTACTTCTGCAGTTCTTTCTGGAATTTTTCCTGTTCCAAGAAATAATATTGTTTTGTCATTGATTGAATCAGGGCTTAACTTATGATTAAACGCCCTTTTCTTCTGTGATTCATATGTTTCTTTAAATAACTTGATATCATTTAAGATATAAGCGAATATGAATTCTGCTATTTGTATAGCATGTACGCCTTTTGCATTCGTTAATTTAATATTTCTTTTATTAATGTAATCTAAAGGTAATTGATTTACCCCTGTTGCGAACCAAGCGATTAGTTTAAGCTGTTTACACTTATCTAAAAATGTTTCATCTACTTCACTATGATAGCTAACTAATACATCAGCGTCTTTAAGTACTTCTTCATCTGCCAAGTTAGGATGCTTATAAAATGTGAACTCTATATTAGGAAATGTTTCTTTTAGTCTTTCTTCTTGATCTTTTAACCTCATTAAAGTTACGACCTTCATCTATATCATCCCTTTATAATGTTTTTCAACTCTTCTATTTGTGTTTTGACTTTCACTTTCTCGATGATATGTTTTACTACCCCTTCTTCATCTAACACAAATGTCGTTCTAACAATCCCCATTGATTCTTTACCAAACGATTTCTTCAGTTGATATACGCCTAGTTCATCTGATAGTTTATAATCTTCATCAACTAACAAATCAAAATTTAAGTTATGCTTATTAGAGAAATTAGAATGTTTCTTTTCACTATCACCACTGATTCCGTATACTTTAGTATTTAAATCGTTGAAAAGCTCTAAATTATCTCTAAAATCACAAGCTTCTGTCGTACAAGTTGGCGTATTATCTCTTGGATAAAAATATACAACACTTTTACTTCCTTTTAAGTCCTTACTGCTTACAATTTCACCATTTTGATTTTTTAATTCGAATTCTGGAAATTTCTCACCAATTTGTATCATGATTTGCACTCCTTATAAACGATAGTTACTCCATTTTATGATACGATATAAATGAAAATAATTAAATTAAAAGAGGTTGATAACATGAATTTTGCAAAAAGTGAATATTTACAAACACTTTCAGACGAATATATTTTAGGTGGTGTTAATTCCCCTTCTCGCTCATACAAAGCAGTTGGTGGAGGTGCACCGGTCGTTATGAAAAAAGCTAAAGGCGCATATTTCTATGATGTAGATGACAATAAGTACATTGATTACTTACAAGCTTATGGTCCTATCATTGCAGGTCACGCACATCCACACATTACAGAAGCGATTAAAAATGCAGCAGAGGACGGTGTATTATTCGGAACTCCTACAGAATATGAAATTACTTTTGCTAAAAAATTACGCCATGCAATTCCGTCATTAGAAAAAATTAGATTTGTTAATTCAGGTACTGAGGCAGTGATGACTACTATTAGAGTTGCCCGCGCTTATACAAATCGTGATAAAATCATAAAATTCGCTGGTTGTTATCATGGTCATTCAGACCTTGTTCTTGTAGCAGCAGGTAGTGGCCCTTCACAACTGGGCACGCCAGACTCAGCTGGTGTTCCAAAAAGTGTAGCGCAAGAAGTTATTACTGTTCCATTTAATGATGTCGATTCTTTTAAAGAAGCGATGGATCATTGGGGAGATCAAGTTGCAGGTGTATTAGTAGAACCTATTGTTGGTAACTTTGGTATGGTTGAACCGAAAGAAGGATTTTTAGAAGCAGTAAATGACATCACACATGAACACGGTGGATTAGTTATTTACGACGAGGTGATAACTGCATTTAGATTCCATTACGGAGCTGCTCAAGATTTACTAGGTGTATATCCCGACTTAACAGCATTTGGTAAAGTCATTGGTGGGGGTTTACCTATAGGTGCTTATGGTGGAAGACAAGAAATTATGGAACATGTCGCACCATTAGGACCTGCATATCAAGCTGGTACAATGGCTGGAAACCCACTTTCAATGAGAGCTGGTATCGCATTGTTAGAAATTTTAGAACAACCTGGTGTCTATGAGAAGTTAGATCAACTAGGTCAGCAATTAGAAGATGGTTTACTAGAACTCATTGAAAAACACAAAGTTCAAGCAACAGTCAACAGAGTAAAAGGTGCTTTAACATTATACTTTACGGATGAAAAAATAGAAAACTATGTACAAGCTGAAAATACTGACGGTGAAAAATTTGCGAAGTTCTTTAAAGCTATGTTAAACCAAGGTATTAATTTAGCGCCTTCTAAATATGAAGCGTGGTTTATAACGACAGAACATACAGAAGAAGACATAAAACAGACATTAAATGCTGCTGATTACGCATTATCTCAACTATAAACTTGAAAAGTTATTAAAAACAATGTATAACCAATATATACTAGGCTTGTGATATTTATTACAACCCTGTTTTAATAACAAAAAGGAATGGTTCTATGAAATTTGGGGCAAGAATATTTAAAACTGGTATCGCTATTGTCCTAGCAATATTTCTAGCAAATTTACTGCCAGGACCAACATTGATAACATCAATAGCTGGTGTAGCTGCTATGGTTGCCATGCAACCAAGCGTTTATCGCTCTTTTAAAACGATAGTAGAGCAATTTCAAGGTAATGTGATAGGTGCCATAACTGCCGTTACAATATTTTCAATATTTGGTAACAACGTCGTCTTTATTGGTTTAACGGCAGTCATCATCATTTCAATACTATATAAATTCAATCTACAACATGTTTCTAACTTAGCTGTTGTTACAGCTTTAATCATACTTGGGCATCATGAAGGTGATTTCTATATATCTGCCATCTACCGATTTCTACTAGTCATGATTGGGGTACTAAGTGCTTTTATCGTTAACTTCACTTTTCTACCACCAAAGTTTGAAACAAAAATGTACTATAATTCATTGAATATATCTACTGACATATTCAAATGGTTTAGATTAGTCTTAAATGGTACGACTGAATTTCATTATGTAAAGCAAGATTTAGAAACGATAAGAACGAGAATCGTAAAGCTCGAACAATTTTATCTTTATTATAAAGAAGAAAGAGCATACACTAAAAAACAAGCTTTTAGTCAAATGCGAAAAAAGATTCTTTTCAAAGAAATAATTGCAGCTACACGAAGAGCATATGAAGTTCTACGTAAAATGAATCGTTACGAAAATGATATTCACAATCTAAATGATGATTTAAAGGTACAAATGAAATTTGAACTCGATGAACTAATGGCACAACACGAACAAATATTGGTTAGAATATCACAAAAAGCTAAACATGACATTGACCAAGTTCCAGATTATTTAGTTGAACCTTATAAAGAAGATTTAATGAAGATATTTATAAAAGACATTACTAATAATCCAAATCAAGAAGATTATTACATCGAAAATGTCATGCAAGTCTTATCAGCAATGCTTGATTACAAAGCTACTATACTTCACTTAGACAAACTATCATCTAGTTACTTTAAATATCATCCCGAAGATAGTGACATTCAAATTGAAGATGAAGACTTTGACCTATAAAAATAGAGTCTCGGACATAAATGTCCTAAACTATAATGATTTTTTAAAGTGCATGCTTGCCTGGGGGTATGGTTCGAGCCTGTAGTCTCTCTCACATACTATTCCCCCGGGCGTCAGCACTTTAAAAAACCAGAAATATAAAATCACCCAATCCGTTGGAATCATTTTCGGATTGGGTGATTTATTTTAAGTTGGGATTTATATTCCAAACTCTATTTTTTGATTTAATTTTCTTTATTTTTTGATTTAATTTTCTTTATATAAGGACTTTTTGTATTCTATGATATTCATTAAGTCACCATTATAACTTCTATACAGTAAATGATGCTCTCTTATTTGATTTGGACTTTTCACGCCAACTGCAGCTGCTAAATTAAATAGTCCCTCATGTAAACTCACAATATAATTTGAAACTCTATATTCTTTTTCTGACACAACTAATGCTGTTTCTTTTTTAGGATCAGTAGTAGCTACGCCAACGGGACAATTATTTGTATGACATTGTTGCGCCATAATGCACCCTACATTAATCATTAAACTTCTTGCCACATTTACAAGATCAGCGCCTAACCCTAAAGCAATTGCTATTTGGTCTGGTGTAATTAATTTTCCTGAAGCAAACACTTTAACTTTGTCTCTAATTTTATGTTTTTTCAATTCTACATCTAATATTGGCAAAGCTGTAAATAATGGTAACCCTACAGTATCAACGAGTTCTTGAAATGTTGCGCCTGTTCCACCTTCTCCACCATCTACAGTTATGAAATCAGGAATAATATTCGTCGAAACCATATCATGAATTAATAATTTTAAATCGTTTATATTACCTACAACAATTTTAATTCCAACAGGTTTATCGGATAACCTTCTTAACTTCTCTACAAATTCAAGTAGTTCTTTATTATTATGAAGAAACTCGAATCGGTTCGGTGAATTCACCGTTTCAAATGGTGTCACATTTCTTATTTTTGCAATTTCTTCTGTGACTTTTTGACCTTCAATATGACCGCCTCTTGTTTTTGCACCTTGAGCTAATTTTAATTCAAATGCTTTAACTTGCTTTATATTCGCTTTTTCAACAAATTCTTTTTCATCAAAGTTCCCATCTTCATCTCTCACACCAAATAGTCCGGGTCCAATTTGGAAGATGATATCACAATTTCCAGATAAATGATGTTCACTTAATCCACCTTCACCTGTATTCATCCACGAACCGCTTCTTCCTAACCCTTTAGATAAAGCTGTTATTGCATTTTTACCTAATGCGCCATAACTCATTCCCGACTGTCCTACCAATCTTTTCGCAATAAATGGATGCTTTAAGTTCTCCCCAATGATGATTTCATTGTTATGGGTCAAATTATATGGCTCAACTTCTTGTTGAATTTGACTCTCTTTTCGATCAAAAAGTCCTTCGTTTGAAATATTATAAATATATGTAGACATTATTTCGTCTTGATTAATTTCTAATTCGTCATGATCTACAGGAAACATAGCATTCTGCAAATAAAAACCTGGTTCTTCAAACTTTCTTAACGAACCAAAACTTTCTATTCTATTTTTATATTTTCCAGGCATAACCATATTTAAATACTGTTTTCTAGAAAAAGGTTTACCATCATTATCATTCAAAATAAGATATTGTCTTAACTCAGGTCCAATCATTTCAAGAAAGTATCGGACTCTACCTAATAAAGGATAATTTCTTAATACACTGTGATGTTTTTGCCTTTTATCTATAATGTAAAGCGATATACACGTAATCAAAGCACCTATGATAATTACAAAGAACAAAATATTCACGATCAGTTGCAATATATTTAAAAAGCTCATAAAAAATCCCCCTTATTCTATCTCTATCATGTTAATGATAGCATAAAATAAGGAGGTATTGTAATATTACCCGAACGATTGAATACTATATAAATTGTAATAACTACCTTTAGCTTGCATTAATTCTTTATGTGATCCTACTTCTTCAATATGACCATTTTGAATTACTACAATCTTATCAGCATGTGTAATCGTAGATAATCTGTGCGCGACGATCAGTGTTGTTCTTTCTGAGCTTAATATTTCTAAAGCATCTTGAATAATTTTTTCACTTTCTAAATCAAGGGCACTTGTAGCTTCATCTAAAACTAAAACAGGTGGATTATTAAGGAAAATTCTAGCGATAGAAACGCGTTGTTTTTGACCACCAGATAATTTCACACCTCGTTCGCCAACTTCTGTATCATATCCATTTGGTAAAGACATAATAAAGTCATGAGCATTAGCTTTCTTACTTGCTGCAATAACTTCTTCATCAGTAGCATCTGGTTTACCAAGTAGAATATTTTCTTTTATTGAATCAGAAAAAAGGATATTATCTTGTTCTACCATTCCAACTTGATTTCTAAGACTTTCAGTAGTGAAATCTTTTACGTTATGATGATCAATCCTGATACTACCTTTTGTAACATCATAAAACCTAGGAAGTAAACTAATCAAAGTAGATTTACCGCCACCACTCATACCGACAAAGGCAACTGTTTCACCCTTTTTAATATCAAGGTTAATATCAGTAAGCACATCATCTTCATATTCGTTGTATTTAAATGAAACATTTTCAAATGCTATATGTCCATCTTTAATTCTAATTTCTTTCGCATCGTCTTCATTTTTCACGTCATATTTTTCGTCGAACAGATGAAACACCCTGTCCATTGATGCAATACTTTGTGTCAAAGTTGTAGATGATGCTACTAATCTTCTTAACGGTCCGTATAATTGTTCTAAGTATGCAACAAATGCAGCTAACGTACCTACTGTTAAATTACCTTGTATCACGAGAAACCCACCGAAACCTACAACAATTAATGGTCCGATATCTGTCACTGTATTAATAACTGCAAAAGATTTAGCATTCCATTTAGTATGGTCAGTAGCTTTAGTTAAGAAATTTTGGTTTCTTACGTCGAATCTTTTTTCTTCATTTTTTTCAATGGCAAAACTTTTAATCACTGACATTCCTGAAACTCGTTCATGTAAAAAGCCTTGTAGTTCTGCTAAACTTTGAGATCTTCTTCGCGTAAGGCTACGTAATCTTCCGAAGAAATAATAGATGCTGAAAATAAATACAGGGAATATCGCGATTGCTGAAAAAGTAAGCTTAACATCTAGAACAAACATAATGCTAAGTGCAATTATAATTGTAACTAGATCTAACCAGACGTTCATTAAACCAGTTAGTATGAAGTCTTTCGTTTGTTCAACATCGTTTATCACTCTAGATATGATTTCTCCTGCTTTGTTATTAGCATAAAATCTAGAACTGAGTGCTTGTAAATGTGTATATAATTTTTTTCGAATATCATAAAGAATTTTATTAGATGTCCATTGCGCTAAATATTGTCTGAAATATTCTATTGGTGGTCTTAAAACCACAAAAATAAATCCCATAATTAGCATCGCATAAGCTAATTTTTCTGTTTTTTGCCCAATAGATAATGCCCCATTATTGATTACATCATCAATAACATATTTTATTAATAATGGCATCAATAATGGAATCCCAAATTTTAAAATTCCAATGATAATCGTACCTACAATATGCCATTTATATGGTTTCACGAATTGTAAATACCTTTTAATCATTTCCGTTCCCCCAATCATAGTCCAAACGAAACAGCCTAGCTTTTGCTAGGCTGCTATGTTTTCATTCTCATGAATTTCGTCTATCAATTGAATGAAATCTTTCTTGCCAAACTTTAATAAAGTCTGGCGCAAATGGTCCTTTTTTACGTTCAATCCATTGTTGTAGAATATCAACATTTCTTTTTAGAATTGCATCAATGTCTTTAGGATAATTCATTTGCTTCATATGTTGACGATATTCATCTTCGTCCAACAAATGATACTTTCCACTTGGATAAACTTTGATGTCTAAATCATAATCGATATATTTAATAGCTTCTTCATCACAAACAAAAGGTGAAGATAAATTACAATAATAATAAACACCATCATCGCGGAACATACAAATTACATTAAACCAATACTCTGCATGGAAATAAACAATCGCTGGCTCCCTTGTTACCCAAGTTCGACCATCACTTTCTGTTACGAGTGTTCGATTATTCCCACCGATAATAACATGACTCGTACCTTTAAGAACTGTTGTTTCTGACCATACACGATGTATATTACCATCATGTTTATAACTTTGCACTTTAATTACTTGGCCCTCTTTTGGTATGGATTCTTTGACCATGTTCCACACCACCTTTTAATTATTTACCAAGTTATTATAACATATTAAAAATAATAAGCTAAAATTATGTTTGTTTTTAATTTACGTGTTAACTTCATTAAAAATTTTAGACATGGACGTTGAGAATGATAACTTTTCTTTTTCGTCTTTCTTCATCCATTTATAAGGCGGTTCAAATGATTGCTTCTGAGTATATGCTCTGTATACTTTCATGTTCCATGTCATATGTGTGAATACATGTTTCGTTGTGAACATAGGCTCTTCTTGAACATCAATGACCGCATCTAGTTCTTCTTCAATACTATGAATGCTATCTTCAGCATCGAACATTGGAAATTCCCACATGCTATTTAATAACTTAGTATCTCTTTGACGTACTAGAATCTCTCCAGCACTATTTGTAATATATAATACTGAATAATCAACTGTTTTTTTCTTCGCTTTTTTCGTTTTAACTGGTAATTCAGATACTCGACCTTCAGCAAAAGCTGAACAATGTTTTTGTACAGGACACATAATACATAAAGTTTTCTTTGGCGTACAAATTGTAGCACCTAATTCCATCATTGCCTGATTAAAATCACCTGACTCGCTTTTAACAAATGGTTGTAATTCCTCTTCGAATATTTTTTTCGTTTTTGGTGCTGCTATATCACGATCATTGCAAGTCAATCTACTCCAAACACGCAATACATTACCATCAACTGCTGGTATAGGGTGATTGTGGACGATACTCATCACTGCTGCGTTAGTATAAGGCCCTACCCCTTTTAACTTTTTAAACTCTTCTGGATTATCTGGAACAATTCCATCGTATTTATTGTGAACTTCTTTAACTGCTTCATGAAAATTTCTCACTCTTGAATAGTACCCTAGACCTTCCCAATACTTCAAAACATCATCTTCTTTAGATTCACTTAGTGCTTGAATTGTAGGAAAGCGGTCTATAAACGCATTATAATAAGGTCTTACAGTATTGACTTGTGTTTGCTGCAGCATAACTTCGCTCAACCAAATATAATAAGGGTTAGTAGTCTCTCTCCATGGCATCTGTCTCTTATTTTCATGAAACCAGTTGAGTAAATCGTCTTTAAATTCTTTCGTTTCTATCATTTATGACACTACTTTCTTGTGAATTACTTTCGGATTACTATACTTATGCTATATAATATATATCATATAGATTAAAGTAAAGTGGTGATTTTTATGGATACTGGTACACATGTTGTTATGGGCGTTGCATTGACGGGTCTTGCGACATTAGACCCAAATGTTACACCTACATTTACTGCAGTTGCAACGGGTATTATGATTGGATCTCAAATACCCGATATAGATACTGTCTTGAAATTTAAAAATAATGCAATATACGTTAAGAACCATAGAGGTATAACACATTCCATTCCTTTCACACTATTATGGCCCTTAATTCTAACCTTTCTAATTTTCGTTATATTTCCAGGGGTAGATGTTTTGCATATTTGGTTGTGGACACAGTTTGCTGTATTCTTTCATGTTTTTGTTGATATCTTTAACTCATATGGTACACAAGCGCTAAGGCCTATATCTAATAAGTGGATTCAGTTAAGTATTATCAATACCTTTGATCCCATTATTTTTGTAGCACACTTAGTTGCGATTTTATTTTGGACACTTGGTGTTCATCCAAGTATTGCTTTCGGTACATTATATGCCTTATTAGCATTTTATTATGTATTGCGTTTCATGTTACAAAAAGCGATTAAAAATCAAGCATTGAAACAAATACAACAAGAACATAATCCTGTCAAAATATTCGTTGCACCAACAATCAGGTTTATGGAGTGGCGAATAGCGATACAAACAGAAACACATGATTATGTCGGACGAAGCTATGGCCGTAACGTTGCGTTTAATGATGTTTTCAAAAGACAATCATTCCCTAATGATCATATTATGGCCTATGCAAAACATGATGAAAACTTAAGATCATTTTTAAGCTTTAGTTCCATTTATCGTTGGGAAGTCACTAGAATTGATAAAAAAACGACTGAACTGCGCTTTATTGATTTGAGATATTTAAAAAATGGACACTATCCATTCGTAGCAATATTACATTTAGATGATGATATGAAAGTAACGTCTTCATATATCGGATGGGTATTTACTGAAGAAAAATTAATGAAAAAACTAGAAGCATAATGAATTACAGTGATTATTTCACTTCTCAATACAACACGATCCTGGGACATAAATGTCCTAAACTATAATGATTTTGAAAAGTGCATGCTTGCCTGGGGTATGGCTCGAGCCTGTAGTCTCTCTCACATACTATTCCCCCGGGCGTCAGCACTTTACAAAATCAGAAATATAAAATCACCCAATCCGAAAATGATTTCAACGGATTGGGTGATTTATTTTAAGTTGAGATTTACGTCCAAATTCGTGTTTTTAATTTTTAAAATAACTACTACTTTTTAAACTTCTAGGCCATATCTCCTAGATTTTTTTATTTGAAATATTTTGTTTTATAAGCTCTGTTCACGTTTATCCAAGCTAAATAGATAAATGCTACTTCAAAATAGAACAGTATATGATACGGTAAATTCGTTACTGAAGCATTCCCAAGAATCATTGACTGTTGAAAACCATTAATAATATAAAATAACGGATTCAATTTTAATACGTTTACCCAAACTGCATACATATTATCAGGTACGTACAAGATAGGAACAATAAACAATAACAATATTAATAACCCAAAAACGATAAATCTTGTAGAATACATATACTTACCAAGCACACCAATCATAGAAGCTATCGGTACAAGTAAAATATATGCCATTACTAAATAATAAAAGAACCCTAAATGATTGATTTCAATTATATTAGTCGTACTCGTTGAAACAATGCCTGTCACTGTCACGATAATTAAAAATATAATCATCGTGAGTAGCACTTGAGCAGATGCACCAACGTAATATGGTACTGATAAACGATTGTATAAAGCACCTTGTTTTCTAACCGTCTTTTCAGCATTAAAGAGCGATAAAAATATCCACATATAAGAAAAAAGTCCGATTAATTTAAAATAAGAAGTTGATTTTTCTACGTCTATCGCGTCACTTATCATCAATTTAATATAGGTGATTAACAATAGTAGCAACATAATAGCAAAGGCAGATAAATAGTATTTATAATGATTTTTAACTTCAAAGAAGCAATATTTGATCATATGTGGAAAATGTTTAATATGTTGTTCAAATAGTTCGTTCATATGGTCCTCCTACAATTGAATAAATATCCATTTATTTTCTTCTAAATCTGCTATCATAAATCCATCTTTAGATTTTACTACCCAAGTATCACTTGTAATATTAAATTTATCAATCAGTTTTTGTTTATCTTTAATGTCAAAAGTAAAACCAGTTAATACGTTATCACTATTGAAAACCATATGCACTTTTTGACCTTCCATTTGTTCATTGAAACGGTTAGCCTTATCAGCTGTTATCGTTTCTGAAACTTGTTTATGACTTTTATGCATAAAGCTGTTGTAAAAATCTATATAGTTTAAGTAACTACCATCAACATAATCTTCTAAATCCGCCCAATCAACATCTTCATAAAGTCCTGCTGGATTAAAGAAATACAAATTGTTCTTCTTAGATATATAGGCTTTATCATCTACTTCGAGTCTATAGTTTGATTGATTCTCTCCAGTTACATCTAAAAAGCTATATTGTGGTACTTTCATTTTTTCTCCGTTAGATGAAGGCGTTAGTTCAGTATCATGCTTTAAAGATAGAACATAAGCAGATTTATCTATGTATTTAGGTTCACTATTCGTCGTGATGACTTGTTTAGTTGTTACTTCTTTATCAGTCTGAGAGTTACCTACACCTACAAACATAAATAACGCTGCTAAAGTTGCACCAATTAAAAATGTAATGCCGTAAAATATCATTTTCTCAATGGACTTAGGAATTCGTCCATATTGATATTTACGCATTCTTTTATATCCTCCACCTTGTGCAACTGGTAATTCTTGCTTAGATATTTTCCATTTCAAATCATATAATTCTTTTTGGTTTTTATCTTGAATTTGATTGTATTTCTTTTGATAATCACGATAAAAAGTCAATACTTCTTTAACCGTACCTTCTTTTCTAACTTGACCATACGTTAACCAAATAAGATAATTACTCATTTTTTCAATTGAATGTAAATGATCATCTATTAATACAGCCGCTCTATCATATTCTTTCTGCTCATTTAAAAATTCATTGAATCTTTTTTGATAGTATTCATCTAAATATTGAATAATATTCGTGAAAATTGCTACTGTTGGTCTCATATACTTGGCAATACTTATTAATAATTGAGCATATTCTGCTTCATCTATTTCTTGGCAAGTCTTTGAACCTTTATCGCTTAACTTTGCAAAGCTTAAAATTTGTCTTTGAATTGTAGGAATATCTCTAACGCTAACACCCGATAAGCTCAAAGTTCTAATTACCATTTCATTGAGTGTTTGATGGTCTTCTGATTTATGAGCAACATCTGCTAAAAATGTTTGTTCATTGTTCCTTACTTTACCTAAATTAGGTGCTACTTCTTTAATCATCAGCTTACTAATCATTTCTTTACCTGATTCGTGATCACCGATAATACCCAGTACTTCACCTCTATATAAATGAACAGTTACATTTTTTAGCACGATATTTTTGTTCAAATGTTTTAACTTGAATAATGATTTAAATTTATTTTGTTGTTTATTTTCGTAGTAATATTTAGTTGCGTTTACAACTCTTAGTAATATTTGCTGTGTCATTCTGCACCACCATTATAGTTGTAGAAGACTTACAGGAATGCCTTCTTCAATTTTTGAACCTTTTAATCTAAATCCCCAAGCAAATACACCATTTATTCTTTCTACTTTAAAGTAGCTAGGTGTGTCACCTACTAAACCATATACTTTTCCTACTTCTATTTTAGAAGTATCTACAAGGTAACTTTCTGCTATGAGCGCTTTTCTTTTATAAACTTCATATTCATTTAGTATACCCATCATTTCTGATTTTCTCATCTTTTCTCTATATTCCGCGATGACCGTTTTAAGTTCGTATTCATTCATTTCTACTAATTTTTTATCATTATTCATCTACAATACCACTTTCTCTTAATTTGTCATTAATCATATCAAAAGTATACCCTTTTCTAATTAAAGCTTGAATTACGTGAGATTTAAGTTCATATCCATTATATTTCTTTTGATATTTATTATATACCTTTTCTAAATCTTTCATCAAAATATTTTCTACATTGTCAGATGTCGGTTCAATGTTTAAATCCGATAGATGCTCATTTATTAGTGAAAAAGCATATCCTCTTTGTTGTAACGTTTGAACAATTGATTGTTTAAGCCGATTTGGAGGTTGTTTCTTTTTTTGCATAATTTTTTTTGCAATTTCGGGAATTCGATCTTCTGCCATTTCCATTTCAAATTTTTCTTTATATGTGAAAATTAAATCTGCTTCTATCCCTTTTTCTTTAGCAACTCTTTCAAAATGATCTGGACCTTTGTCAGTTGTCTTCAATATTGTGTTCTTTAAACTTTCGATATAATCTTCGTGATTTATGTATTTATTAGATTCACAGTAATCTATTACTTGAGAAATTAAATCTATAGAGTATTCTTTATCCGCTAAATATTTCTCGATTTCTAATTTCGTTCTCTTCTTATGAGATAAGTATACAATCGCTTGATTTAGCGCTTGTCTATATTGGTCATAATCTTTAATTTCTTGTAACTTGCTTTTCGTTAGTTCTAAATCTTTTTTTAAATTAAAGTAGATGTATGTAGCTTGATCAATACCCATTTCAAATTCATTATTTATAAATAAATTTAGACGCTCTTTGTTTTTCTTCTGCACTTCAATTTTAGTAATTTTAAGCACTTTACATCCCTCCACACATATATATAGGATACAATAAAACACACTGAGTTTAAAAGTTTAATCACTTAACTCAGTGTGTTTATTTATTGATTCAATTCATTTATAGCTTGTGTATACTCAGAATCAGAAATATAATTTTGTTGTTTCATTTTTTCTAGTGTCGTTTTAATTCTTGTCATATAACTATCGCTAATATTGTTAATATCAAAATTAGACGGTGCGTTAACAACACTTGCTAAAATTGCACTTTGCAATACAGATACTTGAGGTAAGTTCTGATTATTCTTATTTACTGTTGCACCAAAGTAATAATTCGCCGCTTCTTCAATCGTATAATTGTTCTCTCCAAAGTAAATGTTATTCACGTAGTAACTTAAAATATCATTTTTACTATATTTATCTTCTACACGCTTTGCAACAAACATTTCTTTAACTTTTCTTGTTAATTGAGATTCATTAGAGTAAAAATAATTTTTTACGACTTGTTGTGTAATTGTACTACCACCTTGCGTTAATTCTCCATTTTTTAAACTAACTGCAAGCGCACGAGATACACCTCTTAAATCTATACCTTCGTGATCGTAATACCTTTTGTCTTCTACAGCAACAAAAGCATTTTTAGTGTAATCAGGCATATCTTCAACATGAACATATGCAGGTTTATCTTCTATTTTAACTAATTCATCTACATCAGAAGTTCTTGACCACATGTACATTACTGCCAGATAAAACGCAATAATGAGTATTATGAGTATTGTAATAAAACCAAATAGTTTAGATACTCGTTTTCTTTTTCTTGGTTGCACTGGTTCTTGATAATAGTGCTGATATCTTCTATATTGAACTTCTTCTTGAGAATTAGGTTGTGGAATATCACGCTTCTTATTTTTAAATAGCCCCATCTTTATTCTCCCTTATTAGTATTTCTTACATCATTATAGCTTGTAATATGTATTTTAAACACTTCTTTTTACTTAAAAACAACAAAATCAGTCCAGAGTCTTATAACAACGTATAACCTTTAGCGTATTTGGGTATAGTTTAATTATAAGGAGGATTTTAAAATGGCGAAAATAAAAGCAAACCATGCACTTGTTAAAGTTTTGAAAAATTGGCAGGTTGATCATGTATATGGTATCCCTGGTGATTCTATAGATAAAGTTGTAGATGCTCTAAAAAAAGAAGAAGATAATATCAAATTCTATGGCGTCAGACACGAAGAAGTTGCTGCATTAGCAGCGAGTAGCTATGCTAAGTTAACAGGCAAATTGGCTGTCGCTTTAAGTATAGGTGGTCCTGGAGCGATACATATGTTAAATGGTATGTATGACGCTAAAATGGATAACGTCCCTATGCTTGTCTTAGCAGGACAAACTGATTCAAAATTATTAGGCACTAAGTTCTTCCAAGAAGTTAATCTAACAGCTCTTTTTGACGATGTAGCTGTTTACAATAAACAACTGGAATCTGCTGAAAATGTTCACGAAATTGTGGATGAAGCGATTAAAACAGCATATGCTAAAAAAGGTGTAGCAGTATTAACAATTCCAAGTGACGTATTAGACGAAAAAATTGAAGATATGGTCCCAATGGAAACCTACAAATTTGAAAATGCCGTAACATACGCTGAAGATGAAGACATTGCAAAAGCAGTGGAATTAATAAATAAAAGTGAGAAACCAGTCGTGTTAACTGGCGTTGGCGCCAAAAATGCTAAAAATGAACTTTTAGACTTTTTAGACCATATCGATGCACCTGGACTTATTACTTTACCAGCTAAAGGTATTATACCTGATAAGCATCCTAATTTTATGGGTAACTTAGGAAAAATCGGGACTAAGCCAGCATTTGAAGCTTCAAAAGATGCTGATTTATTAATTCTAGTTGGTACAAATTATCCTTATGTAGACTACTTACCAGACAAGGATATCCCATGTATTCAAATAGACATTAATCGATCAAATATAGGAAATAGATTTAATGTCGATGTTGGTTTAATTGGTGATACAAAAAATGTATTAGCTTCCTTAACTCAAGCAAGTCATGAAGTTAATGACCGTAAATTTTTGAAAGCATGTCAAGAAAACATGAAATCTTGGAACAAATGGTTAGAAGAAGATCGTAATGATACAAGTAAACCTATACGCCCTGAATTATTAATGGCTGAAATTGAAAAAATTTCTACTGATGATACTGTTTTCTCAGTAGATGTCGGTACTTCAACAGTATGGAGTACAAGATATTTACAACTTGGTCATAATCATCAGTTCATAACATCCTCTTGGTTAGGAACAATGGGATGTGCCTTACCCGGCGCAATAGCTAGTAAAATAGCAAATCCTGATAAACAAGCTATTGCCATAACAGGCGATGGAGGTTTGGCAATGGTTATGCAAGATTTTGTAACAGCAGTGTTATATAAACTGCCGATTATAGTTGTCGTACTAAATAACCAAGAATTAGCTTTCATAAAATATGAGCAACAAGCAGCTGGAGAATTAGAGTATGCAATTGATTTAGGTGATATTGATTTCGCTAAATTCGCTGACAGTTGTGGCGGTATTGGTTATAACGTCGTTGATGTTGAAGACATAGCACCAACACTAGAAAAAGCTAAAAACGCGAACAAACCAGTTATCGTAAACGTAAAAGTTGATCCTGAAGCAGCCCCACTACCAGGTAAAATCATTTGGGACGAAGCTAAAGGATACGCTAAATTTGAAATTAGAACAGCTTTAGAAGAAAATAGACTAGAAAAAATGCCACCACTAAAAACATTAATCAGAAGATTCTTCTAGAATATTAACAAATAAAGCAGTAAGTCTTGCTCGTAAGACTCACTGCTTTTTTAATTGTATAAGGTTTGGGTCTGTCGAGGGAGCGGTGTCTGGGCTAAATGTTGCTTGTTTGGTAAGTCTTGCAACTTTCGGACTTCCTATGTTGCTTGTTTGATCAGTCTTGCAACATACAGACCTCCTATGTTGCTTGTTTGATCAGTCTTGCAACATACAGCTTGTGCTTAAAAGAACAAACGAAAAAATATAAAAAATATGAATGTTCCTCACGATTTTGTAAAGTGCTGACGCCCGGGGGAATAGTATGCCGCGCGCGACAACAGGCTCGAACCATATTCATAAAGCAACCACAGGCAAGCATGCACTTTCAAAATCGTAAGATTTTAAAACATAAAAGATCTCTTCACTAGACTTAACTAATGAAGAGATCTTTTATTTTGAGAATGGTTATTTATGTCCCAGACTCATGAAAAGCATTTATTGAAGCAATGCAAGTGATTCACGGTTAAAGTCTTCTAAGTCATCTGGAGTTCGACTTGTGACAATGCCACTGTCTACGACTACAGATTCGTCAACAACTTTTGCACCTGCGTTTTGTAAATCTTTACGGACAGATAAGAAACTTGTTACAGTTTTTCCTTTTAATAAATCAGTATCTATTAAGAGTTGTGGTCCATGACAAATTGCAAATGATGGTTTTTCATTTTGTACGAAATGTTTAACAAATTCGCCAAATCGACCTTGTTCATCTCCACGTAATATATCTGGTGAGAAACCGCCAGGAATTAAGACTGCATCATAATCTGCAGCATTTGCTTCTTCTATACCTAAGTCAACTTTAACTTTTTCGCCTTTTTTACCAGTGATTTCTTTACCTTTTTCTTCACCAATAACGACAACTTCATGTCCAGCGTCAGTAAGTGCTTTTTGTGGGCTTGTTAATTCAACATCTTCAAATAAATCTGTTACAACTGCTGCTACTTTTTTACTCATAATATCAATCTCTTCCTTTCATAATAATTCTAATATCTATATACCACTTATGAAAAAGTTTAAACGTATTTTGTTATTAATTTTGTAACGACTTCTATCAGTCACACTTATTCATGCATTGATTGCACTTTTTTCTCAAGTTCATCTAATAATGCAATCCATTCATCGACATCAGATACTTCCATATCTTCAGGATTCATAGCTTCCATTTCTTCTAAAAACTCAGATAATCTTTGTTTAATTTCTTTGAGTGATGTTTTTTGGCTCATTTTAATACTCCTTTTGACTTTAATAATATTATTATGAAGGATTATAAGTATAAAAACAATCATAAAACAGTATTGGAAAATCTATCTACAAGTGTTACGCTCATAGATAGGAAAAAATTCAGAAAGAAGGATATAGCATGATATACGACTTAAAAAGTCCTATCTCAATACAAAACGATCCATGGGAAGCATACAATGATATTGACGAACATGGTTCATTACAACTCAGTAATATAGAATTTACGACGACGACACTTTGTAATATGAGATGTGCACACTGCGCTGTTGGATATACATTACAATTACGAGACCCTGATACGTTACCGATGGATCTTATTTTAAAAAGGTTAGATGAAATACCACATTTAAAAACAATCTCAATAACTGGCGGAGAGCCAATGTTCAGCAAAAAATCAATTCGAGAAACTGTTGTTCCACTTTTAAAGTACGCCCATAAAAGAGGAATATATACGCAAATGAATTCTAACTTAACTCTACCAATAGATCGTTATTTAGAAATTGCAGAATATATTGACGTCATGCACATATCACATAATTGGGGAACAATTGATGAATTCAGCGAAGTTGGATTCCACGTTATGGATAAAAAACCTCCTCTAAAAGCGAGATATAAACTTTATGAACAAATGATACAAAACTCTGCAACACTATCCGAACAAGGTATGTTCGTATCCGCAGAAACGATGTTAAACAAAAGTACAAAACCATACTTACATAAAATTCATAACGAAATCATTCATGATATGAAATGTAGTCGTCATGAAATTCATCCTATGTATCCATCAGACTTTGCAAGTCAATTAAATATTATGAGCCTAGATGAAATGAAAGACACAATACATGAAATATTAGATTTTAGAAATGAAGACACATGGATGCTATTTGGTACATTACCATTCTATCCTTGCTTTATGAACGAATCAGACCAAAATTTATTATCTAGATTAAAAGATACCAAAAACGTTAGCTTAAGAAATGATCCAGACGGCAGAAGCAGACTAAATGTTAACGTATTCTCTGGAGATGTAATTGTTACTGACTTCGGAGATGAAACTGGTTCAATCGCAAATATTAAACATGATAAATTAGAAGACGTTTATCAAACTTGGATGAACTCATCATTAGCAAAATCACTCAATTGTCATTGTCCTAAAGTAAGATGCCTCGGTCCAAACTTACTTGTGAAAGATATGTATTACAAAGATGTAGACTTTAAAGCAAACGAACTAAGAATGAATCAATAATACAAATTAACATAAAAAATGCCTCATCCATGCGATAAATCGAATGGATGAGGCATTTTTTGTATTAACATATCACATTTTATATATATAACTTGGTAGACATAAAGTCTAATGTTTTCTTACTTTCATGTCTTCTTTCGTGACGTAATTTCACTCGTTCTATAGCACTTTCATAAAACCATTTTTCATCATCTGATTCTGGATATATAGCGGGTACTTTTGCTTTTTTACCATCTTTATCTAAAGCTACAAATGTTAAAAAGCTATACGCCGCTAAATGTTTTTGGTGATTAATGTTATCTTCGCTAATGACCTTCACACATATTTCCATTGAAGATTTACCTGCATGTGTAACGAAAGATACTAATGACAATACTTCACCTGTTCTAATTGGTTGTAGAAAATCAACTGAATCAGTTGATGCTGTAACGACTGAATGTCCGCTATGTCTCATCGCAGCGATTGCAGCAATCTCATCAATTTCTGCCATTAATTTACCACCAAACATTGTATTATGATGGTTTGTATCTTCCGGAAAAATTTGAATAGATTTAACACTTCTTGATTCTTTCATTGGTTTTTTCTCTTCCATATTGTTAACCCCACTCGTTTAAACTTATTTTGTCGAAAAATAATAGCCAGGTTTCCCCGGCTATTAAAGCGTATTAATGATAATCTTCCTCATCATCAAAAACTTTCTTTTCTAGTGCTTCTTCAGCAGTATCAATTCGTACAGATTCTCTACTATCGAATGTATTAACAAGATACATCATTAATGCTCCGCCAAAAGTAAATATTGCGAACACAAATGCAATCATAACGCTCCATTCCATTGGTGTACTCATGATATCCCCTCCTTTGAATGACTAACTATAAAGACTTTATTTATCTTTATTATACATGATGTAATCTTAAATGGCTATATATTAAAATGCCCAGTTGCCTTCTCTAAATACAGGCTCTTTCTCACCATTTTCTAATATACCATCAATAGATAATTCTTTACTTCCGATCATAAAGTCAACATGTGTTGTAGAGTCATTGAGACCATTTTCTGCTAACGCTTCTGGTGTCATATCTTTGCCACCTTCTATACAAAATGCGTAAGCTGAGCCAAGTGCTATATGACATGAAGCGTTTTCATCAAACAACGTGTTGTAAAATAAAGTCTTCATATTTGAAATTGGTGAATCAACTGGTACAAGGGCTACTTCACCTAACCTTTTAGCGCCTTCATCTGTTTCAAGAATACTTTTTAAAATTTCTTGTCCTACTCCAGCTTTATAATCAACTACTTCACCATCTTTAAATGTTAATGTAAAGTCATCGATAATATTACCTGAATAACTTAATGGTAACGTATTGCTAACAACGCCGTTTACACCATTTTTATGAGGTGCTGTGAATACTTCCTCTGTAGGCATGTTTGCAACGAAACTATTGCCTTTAGAATTTATTGAACTTGCACCAGACCAATATTGTCCTGTTGGTAATTCAATCGTTAAATCTGTACCTTCTGATTTATAATGCAATGCTTTATATTTCTTTAGGTTTAAATAATCTGCTTTTTCATGTAATAAATGATCATGTTCTTCCCATGCTTTAACAGGATCTTCTTGATCAACTCGAACTGTTTTTAAAATTGTTTCTAGAAGTTTGTTTACTGCTGCTTCTTCATCTAAATCAGGGAACATCATTTTAGCCCATCCTGCTGATGGATAAGATGCAACACACCAACTCATACGATCGCTTTGCACAGCTACCATATAATCTTTAAAAGCTTTTCCGTTAGCTTGCATTGCTTTACTTATCTTTTTAGGATCAGCGTCTTTCAAACTATCTGGACTAGATGACACAATAGATAAGAATGCTGCTTTTCTATTTAAATAATCCATTTTTTCATCAATATCATATTGTTTAACTTCTTCGAAAAATTCATCGGGTTCATATTGATATTTTAATTGAGAAATTCTATCGTCTTTGTAATTGACTTTAACGTCTATTGCTCCTACTTTATACGCTTCTTCAACAATTAAATGTACAAACTCACTTGCATCAATTGAAGCTTGAATATAAACAGGCTCTTTCTCTTGAACATTCAAGCCAACTTTCACTAATAGTTCTGCATATTTTTGAAGCTGTGTTTCATATCCCATATTGTACTTCCCCCTTAATTATTTTCTAAGGTCTCCTAGTGCTTGCGTAATTGCAGCCATTTCACTAGTCGAAATATTTTTTCTAGACATAACCATACTATGTATTTCCTTTAATTCTTCTTTCTTTTCTTCAGGAAATGAGTCTTTACTCAATACGCTTGTATTCACTAGTCTCAGTTTTCCTTTTAAATCATCTATCATTTGTTCAATTGATTCAGTCATATTTTTATCATCCTTTCAAAATTAAGTTTAGCAAAAAGTAATTATAATTAAAACTATGAAACTCGTATATTCGCTTTACAATTAATATGAATATTTTATACAATGTATACAAATCATAAGGTTAGGAGTGAACTGTAATGGCGGTACAAGATATTCTTTCATGGACATTGTTCGAACAAGTTGCTGTACCAGACAACATAAATCAATACCTTGTTGAAAGTGAACAAGCTTATAGTGCTTTCAAGACATACAGAGATACAGCTGTGTTTACAAACAAGCGCATTATTATACGAGACATGCAAGGTATTACAGGTAAAAAAGTAGAAACATACTCCATACCTTATAACATTATACTCATGTGGTCTACTGAGAATGCTGGAAAATTACTAGATTTAAATGGTGAAATTACATTGTGGACACGCGCAGGCAATTTTAAAATTAAAATTGGCAGGAATTTAGACATTATGCCTTTCGAAAAGTTATTGTCTAACGCCCTATTATAATTTACAATTGTGTTTACATCTTTGTAATAATGGGAATAAAAAGGATTAGTGAACTATTTAACATTTATTAGTACCTATATTTTCAAAATTAATAATTAGATATGATATGATATGTAGGTCAAAGATATTTTAAAGTTATATACATGAAAGGGGAAAAACATTATGCAAAACAAATTAGTTCCTGCTATTTTAATAGGTGGTACAATTGGCGCAATTGTCGCTTTAGCGGATAAAAACACTCGTCAATCATTATCAAGTCAAGTTCAAAACATTAAAGAAGGTAATACTTCAAGAGAGCCATCTAAATTAGATCAAATTAAAGACGAAGTTTTATACTGGAAAGATGTAATTGAAGAAATTCGTCGCAAGAATCCAGAATTAGAACAATCAATTATGGATGCTAAAGATACATTCATTGAGAAAAAGAACGAAAGACAAATCTCAGGTCCAAATCATTCATAATTTATATTAAAGACTAGGCGTATTCAACTACCTAGTCTTTTTTAACACCATATTAAATTAGGAGAATATTTATGGGAAATGATAAATCGAGTTCAAAATTTTTAGAACAAGCTAAAAACTTTAAAGATGAACAAAAAAAATCTATAAAAAAAGAAAATTATATTCCACCGCAAAGGTTTGAATCTAAAACTGCAAAAAAAGATAATCAAATATTTTTTGTATCTAAAATTAATAAGCCAGCAAAATTTACTAAAGATGGAAATATATTATCTACGTTAATTTATAGAATAGGCAAAGATAATGCAACTGGACTAGCTGCTCAACTATCCTATTATTTCTTACTTGCATTATTCCCTACTCTTATATTCGTTTTAACATTAATTCCAATATTCCAAGTCAATCCTGATACCATTACGAAGATGATTTCAGAAAATGCACCTGGTGATACTGCTACTCTTATAACGGATATCATCGATGATGTCATGAGCAACGGCAGTGGCGGACTATTCTCATTCGGTTTAATTGCAGCACTTTGGTCAGCATCAAATGGTATGACTGCCTTGATGAACGCATTCAATGTTGCGTATGATGTTGAAGATGGAAGAAATGCAATTGTCCTTAAACTTATGAGCGTATTCTTCACAATCATTATGGTTGTCGTCTTTGGTATAGCGATTGCCTTACCTATCTTTGGTCAACAAATAGGAAATTTATTATTTGGGCCTTTAGGTTTAGAGTCTGAATTACGATGGGTATTCAGTTTAGTAAAAATCGTGCTACCGTTAATTGTTACTTTCATCGTGTTTATTACACTGTATGCGTTAGCACCTAATATTAAAATCAAAATATTATCCGTTATTCCTGGTGCTGCATTCACAACGATTGCATGGCTCGGTTCGAGTGCACTTTTCGGATTATATGTAAATAACTTTGCGAACTACTCTAAAACATATGGTAGTATCGGAGGAATCATCATACTTATGATTTGGTTATTCTTAACAGGTTTAATCATAATTATAGGTGCCGAAATTAATGCAGTATTACATCAGAAGAAAATGCTTAAAAACGGATCACCCGAAGAACAAGCATTTAATAACTTAACAGAAAATGGTGATATGACTAATGCCTCTATTGAATGATATATTAGATTATAATGCAGCTTTTATAGACCAAAAAGAATATCAAAACCTTATAACAACAAAGACACCGAATGCTAAAGCTGTTTTGCTAACTTGCATGGATACACGCTTAACAGAATTATCCACGCGCGCACTAGGCTTTAAAAATGGTGATGTAAAAGTTGTAAAAAATGCTGGAGCTACTATTTCACATCCTTATGGTTCAACGATGCGTAGTTTATTAGTCGCAATTTATGCACTTGGTGCAGAAGAAATCATTATAATGGGACATAAAGATTGTGGAATGGGTAATTTAGATGTCAATTCAGTAATCGATACAATGAAAAGTCGTGGTATTACTGATAACACACTCAATACGATTGAACATTCTGGCATTGATATTCAACAATTTTTAAGAGGCTTTGATGACGTCACACAGAACGTACAAACCAATATACAAAAAATTTATAATCATCCACTATTTGATCAATCCGTTCCAATTCATGGGCTCGTAATCGATCCACATAATGGTGAATTGGAAGTTATTCAAAATGGTTATGAATTTACTAAATAAAAAGAAGCTGAACGTCTTTAAAATAAGATGTTCAGCTTCTTTTTATTTCTATGATATTAAGTTATGTTGAAAAGCATATATCACAGCTTGTGTTCTATCTTGAACTTCTAGCTTACTAAGTATGTTACTTACATGTGTCTTAACTGTTTTAATCGTTATATGAGATGCGCTAGCGATTTCTTGATTAGAATAACCTTTAGCAATTAATAGTAAAATTTCCATTTCGCGTTCAGTCAGCATTTCGAATAATTCAGCCTTTTGGTTCATTCTATTGCGCATTTTCACGAGCACCTCTGGCTCAAATACAGATTCTTTATTGTATGTCTTACGTATAGCATTCGCAATATCATCTGCAGAAGTTGTCTTTAATATATAACTATCAACACCAGCATCTAATGCTTGATACACTTCATTATCTTCAATAAAACTTGTTAACATAACAATTTTTACGCTCGGTTGATTTTTCTTTATATGTTGCGTAGCTTCAATACCATTCATATCATCCATTACTAAATCCATTAGGATAACATCAGGTTCAAGTTTTTCAGCTTTTTCAATTCCTTCTCTACCAGAAGCGGCTTCCCCTATGACAGATATATCTTCTTGAGTAGATAAATAACTTGATATGCCTATTCGAACCATTTCATGGTCATCTACGAATAATACTCTAATTGTCATATTGTTCCTCCTTATTATTTGGTACCTTAACTTCAATACGTGTTCCCGATTCAGGCATTGAAATAATATTTAGAGTTGCTCCAATTTCTAATGCACGTTCGTTCATTGTATTTAAACCATAACTTTGTGAATCTTTATTAGACGTATCGAATCCAACTCCGTCATCTTGTATACGTAATATAACATAATCATTCGTATCTATTAACTCGATTGAAACTCTTGTTCCTTTAGAATGACGTAAAGTATTGGAAATCGCTTCTTGTGTAATTCGGAAAAGGTGATCTTCCGTACCTTTAGCTATTTCTATATCTTCTATATCATATACAACTTTCATAGGAATTTTTTGTTTTAAATCGACTACTAAATCTTTTACACCTTCACCTAGTGATTTATTTTTAAGTCCTAATGGTCTTAAATGTAATAATAAAGCTCTCATTTCCAGCTGAGAATCTTGAATCATCTTCTCTAATAAATCTATTTGTTTAGCTAGTGCATCACTCAACTCTGAAGATTTAATAGCTGAAAGCATCATACTTGCAGCAAATAACTGCTGGCTTACTGAATCATGTAATTCTCTAGCTAGTCGCTGTCTTTCATCTTCTATAATTTTCTTAACGACTGAATCTTGCATTTGGTATGACTCATTTATAATTTGTTGAGACTTTAATCTCAATGTATATAGCTCTTCATGTAAAGGTATCAAAGTTTGATAAATTTCCAATGTTTCTTTGTGTAAATCTATTTCGTGATTATTCACGCCTAACATTTCACCTTGGAACGATCTTTCTATTTGTTCTTTTATCCAATGATGTTGTTGGTTAATTTTATATGCTACAGCTGAACCGATAATAATACATAATAGAATAACAACTATATTAATAAATAAAAATGCTGGCACACCAAGTATTTGAGTGTAAAAAATACCTTGAAAATAAATAATATTAATAAAAATACGATCTAAGAAAAATAATATAGCGACAATTGTATAGACAAGAATGAGCATTGAACCAATAATTCTAGTGTAGTTATTCATCGGAAAATCACCTCAACATCTCCCATAAATGTTGAGAAGAAAATATTTACTTTAAAAGTATTTTTATGACTATTTTCTTCGTAATGTACCGTTTCATTTCTCACTCTATATACTTGATCATTCATATATAACCTGCTAAATAAAGCTGTTATATGTACATTCACATGATAATTATAAGGAACGATAATTTGTGTCTTACCAATATATTGTCTTACAACAATCACATTATTCTCTGATAAATTGGCAGCTAAAGATAAATCTAATTCTATATCTCCAATTGCTTGTTGAATTTGTATATCTTCCCATTTATAAATGTAATGAGGTGTTTTTTGTGGAGAAAACCATCGCTGTTTTATAAATGATTCATTAATATTTTCATTAGATGTGTTTTCTATATGTTCTACTTTTAGTGGTTTCTTTCGATATATAATATATCTCACAACTAAAAATATAAGGGATAAGAATAGAATAGCCAGCATATAAGGATTAGAAAGTAATGCATAAATTAATAATATGGCCCCTATCCAAAATATAATGAGTCCTCGTAATTTATGAAAGTATAAATAGCCTACATAAATTAATATAACCCCCATTACGACAACAAGTAATAAGCCTATTTTTTCAAAGAAAATATAGTAAATATTAGACAACAGAACGAGTACTGATAAAACAATTAACAATTCTGTTGATATAAATTTATTCTTCAACTTACCACTCCTAACCTTAGAGAAGTGAATTCATTTGTGTCAGCATTGTACGTTCAGCTATCGTATTAGCTATTTGATCTAAAGTACGTTTCATTGCTTCATCAATTTTAGCTAATTCACTTTCTAACATATTAATTTGTTTTTGTAACCATAGTAAATCATGGTCTTCTAATTTTTTAGCACAGGTAATTTTAAAATCTTCTATTTTATCCATATACTTATTGTCTAATTCTAAATTGTATTTATCAATCATTTTACTTAAATGACATCGTTTCTGAGCTAAATAAGATATATATTGCTTCATTGCTTTTATTTTAACATCTAAATGCTTGGCACAAGCATCTAAACTTTCATAATAAGAAACAAGTATAAGTTGTTTTAATTGATTAGAAACAACATTAAACATAGAATCACCTACTTCTGTCAGATTAAACTCTATTATAAAATGTTATTCATAATCTCGAAATGGACCTAGGGACGAATTAACAATAGGTCCTTAGTCTTAGAAAAAGCTCAAGCCATATGAAAGATATGCTTGAGCTTTGTATTAATCTTCTAATTTAGTTAATAATAATGGGCCTTCATTTGTTACAACAATCGTGTGCTCAATTTGAGCAACATAACTTTTATCTTTCGTTTCAAATGCCCAATCATTTTTACCATCACTTACAATTGTTGCATTAGAAGAGATAAATGGTTCAACAGCTAAGACCATACCTTCTTTAAGTAGTTGTTTCTCTAATGGATCATAATAGTTCATAACGTGCTGTGGTGAATCATGTAATGATAGACCTACACCATGTCCAGTTAAGTTTTTGATAACTTTTAATCCATTTTTACGTGCTGTAGCATTAACTGCTCTACCGATTTGAGATAATTTAGCGCCAGGCTTAACTTTTTTCATAGCTTCTTCAAAAGCCATAGCAGCTACATCTACAACTAATTGTTTCTTCGGATCGTCCGTTTCACCAACAACAAATGAGATACCTGTATCTGCATAGTAACCATTTTTACGTGCTGAAACATCAATGTTAACAAGATCTCCTTCTTTTATAACGCGTTTACCAGGAATACCGTGTGCAACCTCTTCGTTGACACTTATGCATGTATACCCTGGAAAATCATATTCTGCAATAGGAGCTGATTCAGCTTCTAACTCTTCAAATCTTTCCTTTGCAATATCATCTAATTCTTTCGTCGTTATACCGGGTTTAGTCGCATTTTTCAACTCATCTCGAATTATCGCACATATTTTACCTATTTCTTTTAGGCCTTCAAGTTCTTTATTGTTTTGAATTATCATTTAAATCCCGTTCTTTCTTTTAAAATTTTTTTGTCGTTTTTAATTATATCAGAAAATGCATGTTATACTATAAAAAAATGATTTCGGAGTTTTGTGTATGAAAGAAAATTGGTTAACTAGAATTATCGGTGCAAGAATTATTAAAACAGGATTAGCGACATTTTTAACCGCTTTAATTTGCATGTTATTAAGCTTAAATCCTATATTTGCAGTTATAACATCTATCGTAACAATTGAACCTACAGCTAAAGCTTCTTTAAAGAAAGCTTTTGTACGTTTCCCCGCATCTATACTTGGTGCATTTATTGCTGTTATTAGCACATATTTCTTTGGTGAATCACCATTAAGTTATTCATTAGCTGCAACTGTAACCATTTTATTATGTTATCAACTGAAATTAATAGATGGCATGCTTGTAGCAGCCATTACAGCTGTTGCTATGGTACCTGTTATTCATGAAGCCTTTGTTTATAACTTTGTTTCTCGTCTAGCAACAACCACTATCGGCTTAGCTACAGCAGGAATTGTTAATTTTATTATTTTACCACCTAAATATATTAATCAAATTGAACATATAAATAATGAAATGGATAACAGAATTTTAAAGATATACATAAATAGACTTAAAGAACTTTTGCTTGGTGAATATGAATCTCATCCATCAATGAAAAAGATGACATCACTTCAACAAGATGCTACTAAAATTGAACAACTCATTAAATATCAAAAAGAAGAATATGATTACCACCGTACAAAGAAAGAATCTAAAACACATATTAGAAAAGTTGAAATGAAATATCATACAAATCGATTGCTTAATGCACATCTGCTCAATCTAATTTATTTGCCTGAAAACACTAAAGTTATTTTCACAGAAAAAGAGCGAATCGCAATCTCTCATTTCTTAAAATCATATGAGCATCTTTTAGCAACAAAAGAATTTATGAAACAGAAAAAAGCAGCGACTACGCTTAAAAATAGTGTGAAAGGCCTCGATGAATTTGATGAAAACCAAATTAAAAGTCACATTATTTATGAAATTTTGATGATCAATAAAATATTGAATGATAGATATTCTAAAATTTCAAACTAACCCATAGGTTATAGTCTAGTGAAGAAATCTCAGACTGTCGATAAAGTCACTTAAAGTGATCTTGTTGGCAGTCTTTTTTATTTTAAAATCTTACGATTTTGCTTGTGCATGCTTTCCTGGGGGTATGGTTCGAGCCTGTGGTCTCTCTCGCATACCATTCCCCCGGGCGTCAGCACTTTGCAAAATCGTGAGGAATATTCATTTTTCTTATATTTTTTCGTTTGTTCTTTTAAGTACATGCTGTATGTTGCAAGACTTACCAAACAAGCTACATAGAAGCTCTGTATGTTGCAAGACTTATCAAACAAGCGACATAGAAGGTCTGAATGTTGCAAGACTTACCAAACAAGCTACATAGAAGCTCTGTATGTTGCAAGACTTATCAAACAAGCGACATAGAAGGTCTGAATGTTGCAAGACTTATCAAACAAGCAACTTAGAAGCTCTGTATGTTGCAAGACTTACCAAACAAGCAACATAGAAGCCCTGTATGTTGCAAGACTTACCAAACAAGCAACATTCAGATCTCAATCCCAAATCAAAATAAATAACAACTCATTTCACAGATTTATTCAGCTAGAAATGAGTTGTTATTTGTTATAGAATCTATGATTTTGCTTGTGCATGCTTGCTTTAAATACTTTAACTTTATTTCGCTTTTAACAATCTTTTTATTATAGCTTGTTTTGCCGCTTCTTCAACTGTATTATCTAATTTTTCTGGTTCGAATGCTATGCCTTTACGTATACAAGCTTGTTTCAATAAGTAATCTGTAATTTCATGATTTTTTGGCAATATTGGTCCATGTAAATATGTACCTAATAAGTTTTTATAATGTATACCTTCTCGTTTGTCTGTATCATTGTTTCCATATCCATCAACAACTTTTCCAAGTGTTGGGTATTCGTGATATGTTCTTCCACCATGGTTTTCAAAGCCTACTATTTGACCAAATGTTTCAGATTCAATTACGATATCTCCTATTAAACGCTCTTTTTTTGATTCAGTGAATATATTAAGTATATTTAAACCTTCTAACCTTGTACCATCCGGCGTTACATACTCCGAACCTAGAAATTGATAACCTCCACAAATTGTTAATGTTGGCATACCATCTTCTATTGCATTTTTAAGTTGTGTTTTAATTTTCTTTAATTGTTCTGTAGCAAGGCTTTGTTCCCTATCACTACCGCCGCCAATAAAGAAGATATCACATTCGTCTAAACTTAAGTCATCTGTTTCTGTTATATCCACTACTTCGACGTTAATATTGCGCCATTTCGCACGTTGTTTCAGGGCGATAATATTTCCAATATCTCCGTATAAATTTAATTTGTCTGGCATAAAATGATATATCTTTATAGATGACATTATGCTTCCTCCTTAAAGGCTTTATTCAATGTGCGATGCATTGGTGATAACGATGTATAATTTGGTATCGCAACCGTAAATTGAGGATACGTCATCGATAATTCAGTTGCCTGTTCTATTGATTGTTCGATGATAACTTTTGCTTCAACTTCTGCATATTTCAATCTTAAAGCTAATTCTTCAGCTCTTTGGCCTGTGCATATGATTGCTTTAATGTTTTGTCTTGATAGCTTTTCAAAGTCAGCATCATAAATCCAAGAAATATCTCTACCATCCGCACCATTATCATTTAAGCCGATTAAATAAACTTTTTCTCCATCAACTTGTTCACCAACTGATAAACTTGCATTGAGACCTGCTGGATTTTTAGCCAAGTTGATTAACGCTTCTTTTTTACTATTTTTATAATATTGCATACGTCCGTTATCTGATGTATAACTCTCAAATCCAGCTTTAATTGATTGATCATTAAGTCCTAATTCTCGTAACACTGTATACGCTGCAATAACATTAAACACATTGAAATCTCCAGCAATTTTCATATCAAAGCTTGCATCATTTAAGCCAACTTGTATAAACGGTGCTTGTTTAAAAGCAGTCACTTCATATTGAGGTGTCGCTCTATTAAATCCACATTCACAAGTGTAATGGCCGATTTGATTGTAATGAACATGACTATAATTTAGTAAACGTCCGCAATTAGGACAATATTTACTTTCAACCATCGTGCTTTGCTCGAAATCGTGAATGCCTTTTTTCATACCATAATAAACAATATCGTCACTCGCTATTTTCAATCTACTTACAAATGGATCGTCAGCATTGAGTAGCAATTTAATGCCTTTATCTTTAATGGAATTGGCAATGTTATCAACCATTGTATCAATCTCACCAAATCTGTCCATTTGATCTCTAAAGAAGTTTGTTACAACCATCATTGTAGGTGTCATTTCCTTCAATACTCTTGGAATTGAACCCTCATCAATCTCTATAATTGCAATTTTTGTATTTTTATTAGATTGAACAATAAAACTTGAAGTGATTCCCGCAGCCATATTGGCCCCTTCAGTATTATGTATAATTTCGATATTGTTCTTCTTCAATGTATAACCAATTAAATTAGATGTCGTCGTTTTACCATTCGTACCACTTATCATCACAATTTCATCTACTTCATTAGCTAATTTCCTTAAAATAAGTGGGTCTATTTTACGTGCTAATTGTCCCGGAAGATCCGTACCTTGTTTACCAACTTTTCTACTTGCATATCGAGCAAGTTTTGCTATATTTTTCGCAACATACTTCTTCATACGTTACCTCCTTGTTCTGTCACATTATTATACCACGTTCAAAAGCTTTAAAAAAAGAGTTTCACTATGTCAAATCGTTGGTTTCCATTTGTTGTTATTGTATAATAAATATGTAAATAGAATTTTATTATAGAAGGGAAGATTTTTATGTTATCTAAAAATATACTAGATGCTTTAAACAATCAATTAAATCATGAATTTTACGCAGCACATGCATATATGGCAATGGCAGCATATTGTGCAGACAAGAGTTACGATGGATTTGCAAACTTCTATATTCAACAAGCTAAAGAAGAACGTTTCCATGGCATGAAAATATATAACTATATTAATGATCGTGGTGAAAAAGCTATTTTCACATCATTAGATGCACCTAAAACTGAATTCAATTCTTTATTAGAAACATTTAAAGATGGATTAGCTCAAGAGCGAGATGTAACACGTCGCTTCTATAATTTATCCGAAATTGCTAAAAATGAAAATGACTTTGCTACAATTTCATTTTTAAACTGGTTCTTAGATGAACAAGTTGAAGAAGAATCAATGTTTGAAACACATATTGATTATTTAGAAAGAATTCAAGAAGATAACAATGCACTATTTATATATGAAAAAGAATTAAGTGCTCGTCACTTTGATGAAAGCGCAGAATAATTTTTTTGTTATAAAATATAGAATTACGATTTTCTACAGACCATCTACTAACTTATGAACTATAGTAGATGGTTTTTTATATGACGATCTTTAACCTTCAAAGCATAATGTAATTCATCATGATTTACATTATGCTTTGAAATGATTATAATAACGGTCTAAAGGAAGTGATGACATGTCTTCATTTGTAGCACTAGATTTTGAAACAGCTAATGGTAGCCCCGAAAGTATATGTTCTGTTGGAATGGTAAAAGTAGTTAATCATCAAATTACCGAGACATTTTATACTTTAGTTAATCCAGAAGATTATTTTTCAAATATGAATATTAAAATCCATAAAATTAAACCTTCTGACGTGACAAATTCACCTACTTTTGATGTTGTCTTTCCATATATGATGGACTTCATTGGTGAATTACCCGTCGTTGCACATAATGCTAAATTTGATATGAATGTATTGTTTAAGTCACTCAATAAACTCAACTTAGAAATCCCTGATTTAACATACTTTTGTTCATGCATATTAGCTAGAAAAACCGTAAACAATCATAGGTATGGTCTAGCGCATATGATGACTTATTATAATATTGATTTCAAAGGCCATCACCATGCTTTAAATGATGCAAAAGCATGTGCAATTATAACTTATCGACTCTTAAAGCATTACCAAGACTTAGATTCAGTGTTAAGTATATATGGCAAAACATTATCAGATAAAAAATATGTATAAAAAAGCTGAGACAATTAAATTGTCCCAGCTTTTTTTATACACTGTTATTCTTTATGATGAAACTCTTTTTTTAAATCTCTTTTTAAGCTTGCTTTATTAACGGGTCTTTCTAGTTTTTTATCTGCCCAGAATAATAATATTGCAATTGCAACAATTCCGATTAATTTTATGACATCAAATGTGCCTGTATCTATGGAACTTTTAATAAATAATATCGTCAACAACACTGTAATTGCTATAATTGAAAATTTAAATTTCATATTAATCTCTACCTTCTTAATTATAAGTATTTTATAATACCCTTTTATATTTTAAATGAAACTCTTTCACAACCTATATTAGAATACTAAGGATAAAATTAAATATCAAGTTTAGTGTTTATATGAAATCATATATCGTTAAATTGCGGTACGTTCTAGATACTAAATTTCCGATGGATACACCGACTAGCCGAATAGACGTGTCAGCATCTTTAAGTGCATTATATAAATCATATGCTATATTGTATATTTCCACTTCATCATATACAGGTGTGTTACTACTTGTCTGTTTAGACAGAGTTTCAAAATCATGTGTTTTCAACTTAACTGTAATCGTTCTTCCTGCCAGTTCATGCTTATCTGCTCTATTTGCAACTTCCCCACTTAATTTCCGAATCGTATTTAAAATAAAATCATCATCATTTTGATCCGTTTCGAAAGTCGTTTCTCTTCCGATTGATTTTCTAATTCTCGTAGGTTTAACGGGAGATTCGTCTATCCCTCGCACTTTGTTATAAAAACTGACGCCTCTTTTTCCAAATAACTGAATGAGCTCCATTTGGTTATATTGGTGTAAATCTTTACCCGTATGAATTCCTAATTCTTTCATTTTTTCTTCTGTTACTTTACCTATACCTGCAAAATCTCCAATCGGTAATGACATCAATAAATCGTGTGCATTGTCATAATGTATGACAGTTCTTCCACTCGGTTTATTCATTCCACTCGCAAGTTTAGCTAGAAATTTATTATAAGAAATACCTGCTGATGAAGTAAGATGTGTCTTATCATAAATATCTCTTTGTATATATTGAGCAATCGTCGAAGCTGATAAATCTCTTCTAACAAGTTCTGTAACATCTAAATAAGCTTCATCAAGTGATAAAGGTTCTACAATATCTGTATAACTCTTAAATATTGCCATAATTTCATTGGAAACTTCTCTATAATGATTCAACCTAGGACGTACGTAATATCCATCTGGACATAGCTGATGCGCTTGAGCCATTGGCATTGCAGAATGCACACCGAATTTTCTCGCTTCATAACTCGCTGTCGAAACAACACCTCTACCTGAAGCACGTCCACCTATTATGACGGGTTTGCCTTTTAAACTTGGATTATCCCTCACTTCTACTTGAGCAAAGAATGCATCCATATCAATATGAATGATTCGCCGTTCCATTGTATACACCTCTGCAAAAAAATAGGAAAATGGTTACCCAAATTCCTATATATTATATCAAAATTTCTATTAACTTATTGATTGAAAGTCTTTGTTGTCTGCGTACAAATTAATTCCAACATCAGTATCTTCGACGTAATTCATTTGTTTATTACTAAAAATAATTTGAGCCATATAGAAATCTCCTATACATGCTGCTCCATGAAAAGCAAATATATAAATAATAGAAGTTACTTGTAACCATAATAAAGTAACAAGTAAAACTAAGCTGATAATGATAAATGGTGCTAATAATATAATATAAAACTGTTTTCTCCTATATATAGAGTGAGGCGTTGTCGCATAAAACATACCTTTCATATAACCATATTGCACTTTTGCAGAAGGATTAAATATTTTAAAACAAATACCGTGAATCAATTCATGTATAAATACTAAAACAATTAATCCTATTATCCCGGTTACGATATTTCTTATGAACCCTTCTTCATAAATATATATAACATTCGCTATTACTTTGAAACTCATTAAGATTAATGAAAGAAATAAGACGAATTGTAATAACGCTAGCCTCTTTAATACAGATACGTTGTTAACTAAATCAATTTTAAGCATTTAATTCCCCCATGAAACTAAGTCTTAATAATCTTTACATGCTTATTATAAAATATAAATACTTTTATTACTAATTATTTCACATTTTCAGCTTTTCGTTATTTCAATTGTCTTAAAGATACTTTATACAATTTGTCATCTTTATTTGAAGGATTTCCTCTTCCATCTGAATTATTACTTATAAAATATAAAGTTTCATTTTCAATATAAACATCTCTAATTCTTCCATAATCTGTAGCAACTTTATCCATTTTGTCTTGAGCAATATCAAACTTCATAATGCCTTCTCCACGTAGTGCAGCCGAGTAGATTATACCATCATGAAAAGCTAGACCAGAAGGCGCCCAAGTATCATCAGATCCAGAAGTAAACAATGGTGTTTCCATACTAGCTTTTTCTTCATTACCTTCAATTACAGGCCAACCATAATTTTTCCCTTTAGTAATTTCATTTATTTCATCATTCGCTTGATTACCATGTTCACTTGCGTACATTTTGTCATCTGTAGTCCAAACCATACCTTGTGGGTTTCTATGACCGTAACTATAAACATAAGAATTAGAAAAAGCATTATCACTCGGTTTACTACCATCAAGATTTAACCTTAAAATCTTACCACCTAAAGATTTTTTATCTTGTGCATTTTCCTCATCAGAAGCATCACCTGCCGTAGCATATAACTTATCGTCAGGACCAATTTTCAATCTACCACCATGATGAAATTGACCACTCGGAATATCATCTAACAATACTTGCTCTTCAGTCCACGTATGATCATCTAATTTCAACTTCACAATGCGATTAAACTGACCCTTGTCATTTTCATAGGTATAATAAGCGTAAGCTTCATGAGAATCCTCAAAATCAGGCGCAAGCGCTAAACCTAAAAGACCAGCCTCACTAGCGGTAGAAACATCTTCTTTCAACTTTACATCTTGTTCTGTCTTCTTACCATCTTCAACCTTCACAATTTTTCCAGGACGCTCCGTTAAATAAAATATATTTCCAGTCTTTATAATACTCCATGGTGTATCCAAACGATCTGTGACAACCTCAACACCTTTAGTTTGCTTACGATCCTGTTCTTTGTCCGAATCACGTTGTTGTTTACTATTATCATTCTGAGACTGTTCTTTATGCTCTTCAGTTTGATTATTTGAATCCTCACTCGAATCACTACCACAAGCAGACAATAAAAAACTAAGCGATATCGCACTTACTAGCACGCTTTTCATAAACAACCCTCCTTAATTTATTTATACAGATGTATGCGATTACACACAACAATAAAGCTCAACAAGAGAAAACTACCCAGCTATTCAGATGGGTAGTTAAGCGTCAATTATTTGTTTTTTCTATTAAAGCGACTGTTTCAACATGTGTTGTATGTGGGAACATGTCTACTGGTGTAATTTCTTTTAATTGATAACCGCTTCTTTTTAATATTTCTACATCTCTTACTTGTGTTGCTGGATTACATGATATATAGACAATTCTCTTTGGTGACAGTTCTATTAAAGTTTCTATAAATGTTTGGTCACAGCCTTTTCTAGGTGGATCGACCATAACAACTTCTGGCTTTATGCCTTCTTTTTGCCATTTTAATATGACTTCTTCAGCTTTTCCTGCTTCCCATGTTGCATTATCAATATGATTGATTTCTGCGTTTTCTTTCGCATTTTCTATAGCTTGTTCTACGACTTCAACGCCATATACGTGTTTTGCTTGTTGTGACATGTAAGAGCCTATCGTTCCTATACCACAATATGCATCTATAACCGTTTCTTCTCCATCTAATTGAGCATACTCTAATGCTTTACGATATAATTTTTCTGTTTGAACTGGGTTAATTTGATAGAAAGATGTATCGGATATTTTAAATTGATATTCTGATAATTTATCTGTAATCGTTTCTTCTCCATACAATGTATGAGATGTGTTACCCATAATAACGTTTGATTTTTCTAAATTTATATTATGTTTAATGCTGACCACGTTATCAAATTCTGCTGTAATATATTCTATAATTTTGTTTTTATGGCTTAATTGTTTACTATTCGTAACAAATATAATCATTGTTTCGCCAGTATAATACCCGCTTCTCAATATGATGTGCCTTAATTCCCCTTTATGCTTTTGCTCGTTATAAACACTTATATTAATTTGTTCTAACAATGCTTTCAGTTTAATCATAATTTGATCGTGCTTTTCGTCTTGTATCATACAATGATCAATATTTACGATATCATGACTTCTCTGTCTATAGAATCCAAGCTCGATTTCACCTTCTCTATTTCTACCCACTGGTATTTGAGATTTATTTCGATATTGCCACGGATTTTCCATACCAATAGTGTTATGAATGATCGTATCTTCAAAGTTTGACTTACGCTTGAACAAGTTTACAACTTGTTCTTTTTTCATTTCTAATTGTGCTGAATAACCTAAATGTTGAAGTTGACATCCTCCACACACATTATAATATTCACATGGTGCTTCTACTCTATTTTCAGATGCTTCTTTAATCGTTATCAATTTACCGATAGCAAATTGCTTTTTTACTTTAATGACTTTAAATTCAATCGTTTCATCTTTTATTGCGTTTGGTACAAAAATCGGATAACGATCAAACTTTACGACACCGTGACCTTCATGTGTAAAATCAATAACTTGTCCTGTATATATTTCATTCTTATTTACTATACCCGCCATAATAACTCCTTCTTTCACATTAAACATAGAAAAAAGGGACAAAATAATGTCCCTATGTATTTATTCTTCTGTTTGTTCTTCGTGTAATCTTTCTCGTTCTCTTTCTACTGTCTCAATCCCATGCTCTCTCTTCACCCTTTCAAGTTTAGAGAAAACTTGAATATGCTGCTTTAAGTTTAAGAAATTAGCAGGTAATACGCCACCAAATTCTCCGTCTACATTTAGTTGAATTTGTTCAAAAGATGAAACGTTTATCGTTTTAGCTTTTGTATAATGAACTTTAGGATGATTGACATGTTCACCCCTAGAAGCAAGTGTTAAAATATGACCAAGTTCTGCAAAATTCACTTTTTCTAAAATAAGCAATGTGAAATTGCCGTCATTAATGTCAGCGTCAGGCACTAACTTTTCAAAGCCACCAATTGAATTTGTTAAGCCAATCAAGAACATCATTGCTTCACCTTGGAATACATTGCCATCATATTCAATACGAATATCAGTAGCTTTAATTTGAGGTAGCATTTCTATACCTTTAATGTAATAAGCTAATGGACCTACCATCGTTTTAAGCTTACTTGGTGCCTCGTAAGAAACTTCTGTAATTTTCCCACCGCCAGCAATGTTTATAAAATAACGATTGTTCATCTTACCTACATCTACAGGAACTAAATCACCTTTAATGATCGTATCTACTGCTTCCATAATACTGTTCGGTATGAGAAGCGCTCTACCAAAATCGTTAACAGTACCCATAGGAATCAATCCTAGTTTAGGACGCTTTTTAGCTTCAGCAATGCCATTAATCACTTCATTTAATGTGCCATCTCCACCAGCTGCAATGATTACATCATAATCATACTTTAAAGCTTCTCTAGCTGCTTTCGTAGCATCACCGGCACTCGTTGTCGCATGTGCACTTGTCTCATAGCCAGCTTGTTCTAATTTGATTAAAACATCAGGTAACGCCCTTTTAAATAATTCTCTTCCTGATGTTGGGTTATAAATGATTCTCGCTTTTTTCTTCATTGTGATCCCTCTTGTATTTTCTTATATCTTTATATTAAAGCATATGTTAAATATAAGAAAGTAAAAAATGATGAGTGTCTTTTCGTTCTGAATATATTACGTAAAATTTTTCTCGTCATTCATCTACAAGTTAACGATATATCTTTACTCGTTTCATTATAAAAATAAACTTATTATTCTAGACATCAAAAAAACATCTCACCGCTAGAATTTAATTCTAGTGATGAGATGTTTCTATTTCTCTTTAAATTGATTATCTTTTTTCTAATTCTGATTTTAATAATTGGTTAACAACTTGTGGGTTAGCTTGTCCTTTTGAAATTTTCATAATTTGACCAACTAAGAAGCCCATTGCTTTGCCTTTACCATTTTTAAAGTCTTCTACTGATTGTGGATTGTTATCTAATGCTTCAGTAACAAAACCTAATAGTGTTGCTTCATCAGAAATTTGAACTAGACCATTGTCTTTCATAATTTGATGAGCGTCTCCACCATTTTTCGCTAATTCTGGGAATACTTTTTTAGCGATTTTACTGCTCATTGTACCGTCTTCTATTAGCTTGATCATGCCTGCTAAGTTTTCAGGTGTAAGTGCAGTATCATTAAGTTCGATTTGATTTTTGTTTAAATATTCATTAACTCCGCCCATTAACCAGTTAGAAGTTAATTTTACATCTGCACCATGTTTAATAGCTTCTTCAAAGAAATCTGACATTTCTTTAGTTAAAGTTAATACATGTGCATCATATGCAGGTAATCCTAAGTCATTTACGTAACGTTCTTTACGAACATCTGGTAAGTCAGGAATTGTTTTACGCACGCGTTCTTTCCATTCATCATCAACATATAATGGCACTAAGTCTGGCTCTGGGAAGTAACGATAATCATCTGAACCTTCTTTAATACGCATTAAAATCGTTTCTCCTGTTGATTCATTAAAACGGCGTGTTTCTTGTAAGATTTCTCCGCCTGCTAACAATACTTCTGCTTGACGTTTTTCTTCATGTTCTAAACCTTTACGCACATAATTAAATGAGTTTAAGTTTTTAAGCTCTGCTTTTGTACCGAACTCTTCTTGACCATATGGACGTAATGAGATGTTCGCATCACAACGTAATGAACCTTCTTCCATTTTACAGTCTGATACGCCTGTATATTGGATGATTGCGCGTAATTTTTCTAAATAAGCGTATGCTTCTTTAGGTGAACGAATATCAGGTTCTGATACGATTTCAATTAATGGCGTACCTTGACGGTTTAAATCTACTAATGAATAGCCATCTTTATGTGTTAATTTACCAGCATCTTCTTCCATGTGTAAGCGTGTAATGCCGATTCGTTTTGTTTCTCCATCTACTTCAATATCAATCCAGCCATTTTCACCGATTGGTTGGTCAAATTGAGAAATTTGATAAGCTTTTGGATTATCTGGATAGAAATAGTTTTTTCTATCGAATTTTGATTCTCTTGCAATGTCCATATTTAATGCCATTGCTGCACGCATAGCCCAGTCTACAGCAGTCTTATTAACTACTGGTAAAACACCTGGATATGCTAAGTCAATAACATTTGTATTTGTATTAGCTTCCGCACCAAAATGAGCTGGTGATGGTGAAAACATTTTTGATTCTGTTTTTAATTCGACGTGTACTTCTAAGCCGATTATTGTTTCAAAATGCATTCAGGTTCACACTCCTTGTAATGTTTTATAGTCATCATGTAAGTTAAATTGAGTTTCGTATTGATAAGCAACTTTGTATAATGTTTTTTCATCGAATGGTTTACCAACAATTTGTAAACCAATTGGACGACCATTAGATTTACCACAAGGAATTGAGATAGATGGTACACCTGCTAAGTTAACTGGAATCGTTAAAATATCATTAGCATACATTGTCAATGGGTCATCAACTTGTTCACCAATATTAAATGCAGTTGTTGGTGCTGTTGGTCCTACGATAACATCATAGTCATTAAATACTTTTTCGAAATCTTGTTTAATTAAAGTACGTACTTTTTGAGCTTTTTTGTAGTAAGCATCATAATAACCTGAGCTTAATGCAAATGTTCCTAGCATAATACGACGTTTAACTTCATCGCCAAAACCTTCTCCACGAGACTTTTTATATAATTCTTCAAGTGTATGAGCTGATTTTGAATGATAACCATAACGGATACCATCGAAACGAGCTAAGTTAGCTGAAGCTTCTGATGATGCAATAATATAATAACTTGCAACACCATATTTCGTATTTGGCAATGACACACGGTCAACAGTTGCACCTAAAGACTCAAGTGTTTTCACTGCTTCTTCAACTGAACGCTTAACATCTTCAGAAACACCTGATCCCATAAATTCTTCAGGAACAGCTATTTTTAATCCTTTAATATCTTTACCGATTTCAGATGTAAAATCTACATTATCAATTGGCGCACTTGTAGAGTCTTGAGCATCGTGTCCAGAAATTGTTTCTAAAATTAATGCGTTATCTTTAACACTACGTGTAATTGGTCCAATTTGGTCTAATGAAGAAGCAAATGCTACTAATCCAAAACGTGATACACGGCCGTATGTAGGTTTCATACCAACAACACCACAATATGATGCTGGTTGTCGTATTGAACCACCAGTGTCTGAACCTAAAGCAAATGGTACTAAACTTGCTGCTACTGCTGCAGCTGAACCACCTGATGAACCACCAGGTACAGCTTTATGATCGAATGGATTAACGGTTGTCTTAAAGTAAGAATTTTCGTTTGAACCACCCATTGCAAATTCATCCATGTTTAATTTACCAACTAAAATACCATTTTCAGCATTCAATTGTTTCATTACTGTTGATTCATAAATCGGAATAAAGCCTTCTAACATTTTACTTGCACATGTCGTTTCTACACCTTCAGTAATAATGTTATCTTTGATACCCATTGGAATACCAAATAACTTTCCTTCCATTTTATCTTCAGCTTGTAATTTGTCTTGCTCTTCAGCTTTTTTAATTGCTTCTTCTTTGTTTAAAGCTAAGAACGCTTTGACATTTATATCATCAGCTTCAATTGCTTCAAAAATATCTCTTACAATTTCAGACGGTTTAATTTCTTTATTTTTAATCATTTCTGATAAACGCTCAATTGTTTCATAACGAATTGTCATGCCCTAGTCCTCCTCATTCATAATAGCTGGAACTTTAAATTGTCCCGCTTCTTTTTCTTTAGCATTAAGCAATGCTTGTTCTTGAGGAATTCCTGATTCACTCTTATCTTCTCTTAGAACATTTTGTAAATCTAATACGTGAAATGTTGGTTCAACATTTTCAGTATCTGCTTCATCTAATTGTCCCGCAAAATTTAAGATCTTCTCTAAAGATTGTGTGAATTCATTGACTTCGTCTTGTGAAACTTCAAGTCTAGCTAAATTAGCAACATGTTCAACTTGCTCAGATGTTACCTTCGTCATGTGCGACGCCTCCTTAGTTAATCTAACATCATATAATTTTAACAAATTTTCATATAAAAATCTAAAGTTATTGAAAAATAGCTACAGGAAAGCGCATACATTGTGTATAATAAATTATCAGAAAATTTTTCTGAATTTTATGTCAATGAGTGAGAGGTGGTTTTTCATGTTTATACTTGGAAATACTTTTAAAAATGTTAAGGTCGAAACTTCTTGGGAAACATATGTCATGATTGCTGTTTATTTTGCAATTTTATTAGCAATTGGATTTTATGCTTACAAACGTTCGACAAGTACGCTTGATGAATACATGTTAGGAGGAAGAGACTTAGGTCCGCTCGTTACTGCCCTTTCAGCTGGCGCTTCAGATATGAGTGGATGGATGATTATGGGTTTGCCTGGTTCAGTATATAGTACAGGCTTATCTGCTACTTGGATCGCTATCGGTCTGACAATTGGTGCTTGGTTAAATTACATATTAGTAGCTTCACGCTTAAGAATTTATACTGAACTTACTGATAACGCGATTACTTTACCTGATTATTTTGAAAAGCGTTTATCAGATAACACAAGAATTGTTAAAATCATTTCAGGATTAGTTATTGTCGTTTTCTTCACTTTATATACACATTCAGGAATGGTTGCTGGTGGTGTGTTATTCAATAGCGCTTTTGGTATGAACTACCATTTAGGTTTAGTACTTGCAGCGAGCATCGTTATTCTATACACATTATTTGGTGGATATCTTGCTGTTTCATTAACTGACTTCTTTCAAGGTGTCATTATGATTTTAGCTCTAGTCCTTGTACCAATTGTTGCTTTATTAAAATTAAACGGCTTGGATACATTTTCAGAGGTCGGTCAATTAAAGCCTACAAACTTAGATTGGTTCAAAGGAACAACAACTGTTGGAATCGTTAGTTTACTTGCTTGGGGATTAGGTTACTTTGGACAACCACATATAATAGTACGTTTTATGTCTATAAAATCTCATAAGTTAATGCCTAAAGCTCGAAGAATTGGAATTTCGTGGATGGCAATTTCTTTAATGGGTGCTTGTGTTACAGGGCTTATAGGCATCGCATTTGTTGCGCAATCAAATGTCAAAGTAGATAACCCTGAAACAATATTCATCGTTATGAGTCAAATTCTATTTCATCCGCTTATTGCTGGATTTTTCCTAGCAGCTATTTTAGCGGCTATCATGAGTACGATTTCTTCACAACTTCTTGTAACTTCAAGTGCATTAACGCAAGATTTTTATATGTTATTAAGAGGCAAAACATTACAAGATAAAGGTCACGAAAAAGAATTTGTTCTTGTAGGTCGCTTATCGGTATTAATCGTTTCATTAGTCGCTATGTATATCGCTTGGAATCCTAATGATACGATTTTAAATTTAGTTGGTAATGCATGGGCTGGATTCGGTGCAGCTTTCGGTCCGCTCGTATTGTTATCTTTGTATTGGAAACGTCTTACTAAATATGGTGCAATTGCAGGTATTATATGCGGTTCTGTCGTCGTTATTTTCTGGATACTCATGAAAAATCACGGTGGCATTTTTGAATTCTATGAAATTATTCCAGGATTTATTTCAAGTATAGTTGCAACAATTGTCGTTAGCCTATTTACTAAAGCACCTATTGGTAAAGACCTTGCAAAGTTCGATGAAATGAAAAATATACTAAAAAATTAAACTTTTTTGAAAATTTATTGATTAATATAATGAACTCTGAAAAATAGATAATCGCGATTGACGCAAACACCTATAAAACGGGACATTAAGTGACCTTTCAAAAGGTTGAATTATGGCTAAATTGTGACACGTTTTAATAAACATGGTAGACTGAATATATGCAAAAATGAAATTTTACCCTTTGAATAAAATTTCAATTGTGTATAATAGTCAACGTGCAACTTTAAAATTTATAAAAAAATAAAGGAGCGGGAATATGTTTATTTTAGGACAGATTGACGCTAGTGCTGGAGTTGCTTCAGGCTGGCAGACTTACTTCATGATTATAGTCTATTTTATAGTTTTATTAGCGATTGGTTATTACGCTTATAAACAATCAACTAGTAATTTAGATGAGTACATGCTAGGTGGCCGTAGTATAGGTCCTTACGTAACAGCATTATCCGCTGGTGCATCCGATATGAGTGGTTGGATGATTATGGGACTTCCAGGTGAAGTTTACAGCATTGGCTTATCAGCAACATGGCTAGCAATCGGTTTAACAGTAGGTGCATGGTTGAATTACATATTAGTAGCACCGAAATTACGTGTATATACTGAACACAATGGTAACGCAATTACAATTCCAGATTTCTTTGAAAAGCGTGTTGCAGATGATACACATGTATTAAAAATTATTTCAGGCATTATTATAGTAGTATTCTTTACGTTATATACTTCAGTTGGTATGGTTTCTGGTGGTACATTATTCGAAAGTGCTTTCGGAATGGATTACAGACTAGGCATTATATTAACTGGCGGGATAGTCGTGTTATATACATTCTTCGGAGGATATTTAGCTGTTTCACTTACAGATTTCTTCCAAGGTGTCATCATGTTAATAGCAATGGTAATGGTACCTATTGCTGCATTATTAACTTTAAATGGTTTAGACACATTTAATACAGTTGCAGAAGTTAAACCTACAAACTTAGATTTATTTAAAGGAACTTCAGCTATTAGTATTATCGGTCTAATCGCATGGGGACTAGGTTATTTTGGTCAACCACATATTATAGTAAGATTTATGTCCATTAAATCTCACAAATTATTACCTACAGCTAGACGTTTCGGTATAGGTTGGATGGCAATTTCATTAATAGGTGCATGTTTAGTAGGTTTAACAGGTATTGCTTACATTCATGATTCAGGCCAAACAATCGACAACCCTGAAACAATATTTATTTTAATGAGTCAAGTATTGTTCCATCCTTTAGTTGGTGGGTTCTTCTTAGCAGCTATTTTAGCAGCTATTATGAGTACAATATCTTCTCAATTATTAGTAACATCAAGTGCTTTAACACAAGACTTCTACAGAATTATAACTAAAAAAAGAGGTTATGCACCTGACAGAGATAAAGAATTTGTTATGGTAGGTAGATTTGCAGTATTAGTAGTTGCGATCGTGGCTATATTACTAGCTTGGACGCCGAACGACACAATTCTTAACCTTGTTGGTAATGCATGGGCAGGATTTGGTGCTGCATTTGGTCCACTAGTATTAATGTCATTATATTGGAAAGGTTTAAGTAAGAATGGTGCTATTGCAGGTATGGTGACTTCATCTATCGTTGTATTATTCTGGATTATGATGAAAGATCATGGCGGCATTTTCGAACTATATGAAATCATTCCAGGTTTCTTAACGAATGTTGTTGTTACTGTTGTAGTAAGTTCATTTACTAAAAAACCTTCTAAAGATGTTATTGCTAGTTTAGATCGTATGAAACAAATTTTAAAAGAAGACTAATTAAATAAAGTGATTGGGATATAAATCCCAACTCAAAATAAATAACAACTCATTTCACTGATTTATTCAGCTAGAAATGAGTTGTTATTTTTTATGAAATCTTCGATTTTGTTCGTGCATGCTTGCCTGGGGTATGGTTCGAGCCTGTAGTCTCTCTCGCATACTATTCCCCCGGGCGTCAGCACTTTACAAAATCGTGGAGAATATTATATTTCAACTATATTTATTGATATATATAACAATATTTTAGTGAAATCTTCGATTTTGTTCGTGCATGCTTGCCTAGGGGTATGGTTCGAGCCTGTAGTCTCTCACTCATACTATTCCCCCGGGCGTCAGCACTTCACAAAATCGTAAGTAATATTCATTTTTCTTATATTTTTTCGTTTGTTCTTTTAAGTACATGCTGTATATGTTGCAAGACTCACTAAACAAGCAACATAGATGGTCTGTATGTATAAAAATTATAATAAAAAGAGCGTAAATTCTTATTTTTCGAAGAATTTACGCTCTTTTATGTTAACTAGGGATGTTAATATCCATACCCTTTTTATGATGCTTATTTATAAATATGAATTTCGGGTTCATCATCATCTTTAGTTTTTGTAATTAAAGCTTGTGGTTCTTCTCCATCAACAATGGATATTTCAAGATCATCTACACCTTTGAAATACTTCTGAGATAAATCAGCTACATATTGTGTAACCCCTATTACTTCAGCTTTCCCATAATAATCAAGCGGAACTTTAATTTCAAGATCTGTTAGTTTATCATCATCAAATTTACCTGTACCAACAGCTTGTGTGAAGTTAGGGAAATATTTTTGTAAGTCTTGATTAAACTGTTCAAAGTTCGAATTTAAATTTTCATCTAAATCTGATGCTTCTGAAGATGGAATTGTGACATGTTTTTGGTTAACTTTTTCCCAATTCTTCACTGTTCTTTTGCCACCTTCACTAGAAGCATGAGCTATGAATTTACCAGGTTTAATGTCACCTTCACCTGATTGTATAAATATCGCAAAGTTAATAGGAACGTTTTTCAAATCATCTCTCACACGTAAACGAGACAATATTTCTTCAGCCATCTCTTTACCTTTTTTCTCAACTTCTTTAGAATCTAACTTTTTAGTATACGTTTCACCATAGTCTTCTTTTTGATAAACGTATTCACTATTCATCGCTAGACCAATTGTCATTCCAGAAATTTTTTGCTTTTTAGCATCACTTTCTGTGAAATAATCTTGTTCGATTATATGAGATAAGTATGTAGGTGAATTTTCAGCTATCTTTTCAGGATCTGTTTCGCCATTATGAGTTGGGTTTAAACCTAAATTTTCCCCTGCCTTACTTTGTTCTTTCTCTTCATCACTCATGGCTTTAATTTCTTCTTTAGTATATTTAGGCGCTAAATATGCTCTCACTGTATCTTTATCTAAAAATTGACCATCTCTATATAAGTAATCATCTGGCGAAAATGTTTGTTTACTGATATCTAGTAAACCACTTTCGAATGCTTCACTGTTATAGCTAGAAATCATATTGTCTTGTGTTAAACCTCTAGCTGCACTTACTTTAAATGGTAATAATGTACGGTAATAGTCACTAGAAATTTGCATACCTGTAGATATTTGTTTTGTTTGCTCTTTTTCCTTATCAGACTTTTCTTGATTGTCTTTTTGAGTAGTATCTGATGAACATGCTGTAAGCATTATTACAGACGCTAAAATAAGAAATCCTTTTTTCATATCTTTAACCTCTATTCATTGATATTACGATATTTGTTTAACCAATCTTCTTCTGTCCAAACTTCAATGTTTAATTTCTCAGCTTTTTCTAGCTTGGAACCTGCATCTTCACCAGCAATAACGACATCTGTATTTTTCGTCACACTTCCTGTTACTTTTGCGCCTAGCGATTGAATGATTTTTGTAGCTTCAGGTCTTGCCATCTCTGTCATTTTACCAGTTAATACGAAAGTTTTTCCACTAAAATCAGGATGTCCTTCTATATCAGATTGCTTAATACCTTTATAAGTCATATTAACATTTTTCTGTTTTAACTTATCAATTAATACTTTAATATCTTCATTTTCCATATAAGTAACAAGTGATTGAGCCATCTTATGTCCTACATCAGGTATTAAAATTAAATTATCAATGGTCACTTCGAACAATCGATCAATGGATTCGTATTGTTCAGATATGACACGACTTGCTTTCGTTCCAAGATGTCTAACACCTAAACCAAACAGTAAATGTTCAAGCGATTTTTCTTTTGATGCTTCGATAGCTGTTAATAAATTATGAACTTTTTTCTCGCCCATTCTTTCTAAAGGCAATAAATCTTCTGCTGTTAAATAATATAAATCAGCTACATCTTTAATTTTATCATTTTGATAAAGCTGTTCTACTATTTTATCACCTAGTCCATCAATATTCATAGCTTGTCTAGAAACAAAATGAATCATGCCTTCAACGAGTTGAGCTCGGCATTTAGGATTAATACATCTTAAAGCTACTTCTCCTTCAATTCTTACTAGCTCATGTTCACAGCTTGGGCAATGCGTAGGCATATGATAAACTTCACTATCTTCATTTCTATCTTCAGCGATACTTCTAACGACTTCCGGTATGATGTCACCTGCTTTTTTGATGATGACTTTGTCGCCGATACGGATATCTTTTTCATGTATTAAGTCTTCGTTATGTAAAGATGCTCTTGATACAGTTGTCCCAGCTACTTTAACAGGCTCTAATATTGCTGTTGGTGTTACGACACCCGTTCTACCAATACTTAACTCAATGTCCTTTAAAGTAGTTAATACTTCTTCTGCCGGGAATTTATATGCAATTGCCCATCTCGGAGATTTTTGTGTAAAACCAAGTTCTTCTTGCTGGCTCAAATCATCTACTTTAATGACGATGCCGTCAATATCATAAGATAATTCATTTCTTTGTTCAGTCCATTTATTTATGAAAGATAGTACACCTTCTATATCATCAAAGGTTTCTCTTTCTTTGTTAGTTTTGAAGCCGAGTTCATCTAGATTATTCAATGCTTCAGATTGGCTAGCCGCTTCAATTTCTGTTAAATCATTCACACTATATAAGAATATATCAAGCTTTCTCTTTGCTGTTAATTTTGAATCGAGCTGTCTTAACGAACCTGCAGCAGCATTCCTCGGATTTGCAAAAAGTTGTTCACCATTTTGTTCTTTAATTTCATTTAAAGACATAAATGATTTTCTAGGCATATAAGCCTCACCACGTACTTCTATTGAAAGTGGTTCTTTAATTGTTAATGGAATAGCATGAATCGTTTTTAAGTTTTCTGTGATGTTTTCGCCTGTTGTACCATCTCCACGTGTTAAACCTTGTACAAAACGTCCATCAACATACTTTAATGAAACAGCAAGACCATCAATTTTCAATTCACATGTATAGCGAACATTACTGACTTTCTCTCTTACTCTTTGATCAAACTTTTTTAAATCTTCTTCGTTAAAAGCATTACCTAAAGACAACATAGGTGTGTCATGATTTATTTTCTCAAATTGAGATAACGGCGCCCCACCAACTCTAACAGTTGGTGAATCAGGCGTCTTAAGTTCAGGATATTGTTCTTCTATAGAAATTAATTCATGTAGTAATTTATCGTATTCACTATCAGGTACAGTTGGATTATCTAATACATGATATTCGTGATTATAACGATGTAACAATTGATGAAGTTCATCAATTCTTGTCTTTAATTCATCCATAGTTTACTCTCCCTTTTTCTCAATTGGTGCAAATTGAGCTAATAAACGTTTCGGTCCTTCTTTTTTAAATATAATATCTAACTCAACTGAACCATTCTTGTCATTTACAGCACTAACCATACCTTCTCCCCATGATTTGTGCGTAACTTTATCACCAACATTCCAAGATGTTGCAGGTTTTTGTTGTGTATTCATACGTCCAGCAAATCCGCGTTTCGGTGTAGAAGTTTGTTTAGATTTAAATGAAGATTTTGGTTTAACACCATCTAATAGATCTTCTGGAATTTCTTTTAAGAATCTAGATTTCAAATTAGCTTGAGACCTACCAAACAATGTACGAGTAGTTGCATGAGATAAATGTAGTTCTTGTTCAGCACGCGTTATAGCAACATATGCAATTCTACGTTCTTCTTCCATTTCATGTTCCTCGCCTGATTGTAAACTTCTAAAGTGAGGGAAGATGCTTTCTTCCATACCAATGATGAAGACAACTTTGAACTCTAATCCTTTAGCTGAGTGCATAGTCATCAACGTCACGCCTGCTTCTAAATCTGCATTATCAACATCAGCAACTAATGATAAGTCCGTTAAGAAGTTCATCAGTGATTGTTCCTCTATAGGTGTATTCTTCTCATAATCTCTAGGTACTGATAAGAATTCGTCTATATTCTCAAGTCTACTTTGAGATTCAATTGTTTGTTCATTTTCTAGCATTCGTCTATATCCTGATTTATCAAGAATCTGTTCAACAAGTTCAGTAATCGTTAAAAATTCTTGTTGTTGCATGAAATTGTTCATCATTTCATAAAAGTCAGCACCTTCTTGCGTGACTTTTTTAGATAATCCAATAAAATCAACTTCACCTAACGCATCGAAGTAACTCAAGTTATTCATCGCTGCATATTGAGCAATTTTTTGAACTGAAGTTGGTCCTATTCCACGTTTAGGTATGTTAATAATTCTTTCGAAACTGATATCATCATTGCTATTAGAAACTAATCTCAAATAACTAAGAATGTCTTTGATTTCTTTTCGATCATAGAACTTTGTACCGCCGACCATCGTATATGGAATATTCGATTTTAAGAACGTCTCTTCAAGTACACGAGATTGTGCATTTGTTCTATATAAAATAGCAATATCTTGATTGTTGTAACCTTCTTGCTTTTTCTTTAATATTTCACGAATAACATATTCTGCTTCGTCTCTTTCTGTTGTAGCCTCATAATATTTAATCTTTTCACCAGAAGTGTTATCAGTCCATAAAGCTTTTGGTTTACGCTCTGAATTATTTCGTATCACTTCATTGGCTGCTGTTAAGATCGTTTTTGTAGATCTATAATTACGTTCTAGAAAAATCGTTTGTGCATTTGGATAATCTTCTTCAAAAGATAGAATATTTTTAATATCTGCACCTCTCCAACCATAAATAGATTGGTCAGAGTCACCTACTACACAAATGTTTTTAAATTTACTTGCTAATAAATTTACAAGTGTATATTGTGCTTTGTTCGTATCTTGATATTCATCAACATGAATATATTGAAATTTATTTTGATAAAATTCCAATACCTCGGGTACACGGTTGAACAATTGAATCGTCATCATAATTAAATCATCAAAGTCTAGCGCATGGTTTCGTAATAATTTATCTTGATAACCTTTATAAACGCGTGCAACCATCATTGCATAAAAATCATTCGCTTCTTTTTCAGCATCTTCAGCAGTTTTTAATTCATTTTTTAAATTAGATATAGCCCCTATAAACGTTCTAGGTTCATACTTTTTACTATCTATATTTTCCTTCTTTAAAATTTCTTTAATCACTGATTTTTGGTCGGTAGGATCTATTATCGTAAAGTTTCTTTCAATCCCTATACGATCAATGTCGCGTCTTAAGATTCTTACACACATTGAGTGGAATGTTGATATCCAAATACTTTCAGCTTCAGGACCAACTAAATGACTAATTCTTTCTTTCATTTCTTTAGCCGCTTTATTCGTAAATGTGATAGCCAAAACATTGTAAGGAGAAACGTCTTTCTCACCTAATAAATACGCAATTCTATGTGTTAATACTCTCGTCTTACCACTACCAGCACCTGCCATAATAAGTAATGGACCTTGCGTTGTTTTGACTGCTTGTTTTTGTTCGTCATTCATTCTATCTAACAATGCGTTCATAAAAACCTTCCTTTATTGTTTTACTTTTACAGTTTGTAAAGCTTGTTTCAAATCTTCATATATAACATTGCCAACAACAATTGTATCAGCATATTCTGCCATCTCTTTAGCCTTTTCTAAGTTGTTAATGCCGCCACCATATATTAACTGAGCATGTTCCAAATGTTCTTTCACTTCTTTAAGTTCATCAACATCACCATATTTTCCGCTATATTCTATATAAAATATCGGCAAATGATATAACTTATCGACCATTCTTGCGTAACTGATTAAATCTTCAACATCCAAATCCGTTCGAGCTTCAGTCAATTGTGCAACTTTACTTTTCTCATTCATAACAACATAGCCTTCAAGAAATATTTCATCAAAATCCATCATATAACCATATTTCTTAACAGCTTGTTGAAGTAATCCATTGTGATAGTTAACATTATTACTATTCAATACACTCGGTACAAAATAAAAATCAAACCCTGGAACAACACTTTCTATATTAGATATCTCTAAAGCACAAGGTAGTGGATAACGTCTAATACGACTCATCAAATTCAAGACATTATCTTCAGTAACATCATCCGTACCACCAATTACAATAGCGTCAGTACCAGATTCGCATACTTTCATTAAATCCTCATCTGTAATGGATTTAGCTGGATCTAATTTGAACACATGTCTCCACAACTTTATATCGTACATAGTTAAACTCCTTTAATTATCATAAGATTAATTATAGCATTTTTACCTTTAAATTCCGAAATGAAATAGGATAATTTACATAAAAAAGAAGCGAAACTTATCGCTTCTTACTTACCGTAATTAAAGTACTCTTCTAATGTTGTATTTTGTTTATATATCGTGTTAGCTAAATCTTTACCAACATATCTTAAATGCCATGGTTCATATTGATAGCCCGTGATTTTCTCTTTCCCATTTGGATATCTCACAATAAACCCATATTCATGTGCATGTTCTTTAATCCACATACCTTCATCAGTTTTGCCAAATGATGTTCTAAAATCATCTGTCGCTGTATCAGAACCTACATCAAATGATAAACCAGTTTGATGTTCTGATTGACCCGGCTTTGCACTATATTGGTTGGCAGCTTCTTCACCATCTCTAGCTACATAATCTTTATATAATTGATCCTGTTCATCATATGATCGATATCCGCTTCTAAATACCAAATCTAACCCTTTATTTCTCGCATCTTGTATCAAACTATTCAATTGCTTTCTAGCTGTGCTATTTTCACCTGGTGCATAATCGCTCGGCAAATCAACTTTCTTATTTGCAAAGACATGGCCATCAACATACGTAATACCATCTTTCTTTGTGATATCATGTTGGCTACGTTTTTCATTATCATGATTGTTTTCATTATTTTGATGTTTTTCTTTTTCTGTAGATGACTTATCTTCCGTATTGGATTGATTGCGTGTATCATTTTGCACGCCACATGCACTTAACACTATAGAAGATATTCCAACAATTAAAAATAGTTTCTTCATGTGTAACGCTCCTTATTGTCTGAATTTCAATATTATATTACTATTTTAACAATTAATCAAAAATAAATAACAGGCTGAGTTTAACACTCTAGCCTGTTATAAAATATTCATATTATTTATTTTTCGAAATCTATATTCATTCTTTCAAGAATCATCGTGTATGCATCATTACCCCATTGTAATGAACGTTTAACTCGAGAAATAGTTGCCGTTGATGCTCCAGATTCTTTCTCGATATGAGCATAGGTATATCCTTGTTTAATCATCTTAGCAACTTGTAATCGTTGTGAAAACGACTGCAATTCATTTACTGTACAAATATCATCAAAAAATTGATAACATTCTTCTCTAGTTTCTAATGTTAGTATCGCATCAAAAAGTTCGTCTAAAGCTTTACCTCTTAATTTTTCGATTTGCAAAAAATCAACCCCTGTTTATTATAAGTTCATTAATTGCATTTTAACGCACTAACCTATTAAAGTACAGTATAAAGAATCTTATTCAATACCCGCTCTTCTAAATATAGTATCTACTTGATTTAAGTGATGATTTTCATCGAAACATTCATCTAATTCAGAAGCACTTAACAAGTTTGTGATTTTATCGTCTTGTTCTACTAAAGTTCTAAATGGCGTCTGTGTTTCCCAAGATTCCATCGCTTTTGGTTGAACGATATCATACGCTTCTTCTCTTACCATTCCTTTATTAATAAGTGTTAACATAACACGTTGTGAATAAATAAGACCAAATGTTTTATCTATATTACGTTTCATATTTTCAGGATATACTGTTAATTTATCAATAATATTAGTAAATCTATTTAAAGCATAATCTAAAGCGATTGTAACATCAGGTAACATAATTCTCTCTGCAGATGAGTGTGAGATATCTCTTTCATGCCATAACGGTACATTCTCATATGCAGTCGTCACATAGCCTCTAATAACACGTGCTAAACCTGTTACATTCTCAGAACCAATTGGATTACGTTTATGAGGCATAGCTGATGATCCCTTTTGACCTTTAGCAAACGCTTCTTCTACTTCACGTGTTTCAGTTTTTTGTAAACTACGTACCTCTACTGCAAACTTTTCTATAGACGTTGCAATTAATCCTAATGTTGCAATGTAATAAGCGTGACGATCGCGTTGTAATGTTTGAGTAGACACTGGTGCATAGTCCAAACCTAACTCCTTACATACATGCTCTTCAATTTCAGGAGGAATGTTCGCAAAAGTACCAACTGCTCCACTCATTTTACCTACTTCAATTTCTTCACGTACTCGTTTAAATCTTTCTAAATTACGTTTCATTTCAGTGTACCAAAGCGCCATTTTTATACCAAATGTTGTTGGTTCAGCATGTACACCATGTGTTCTTCCCATCATTAAAGTCGTTTTATGTTCGATCGCTTTATTTTTCAAAACTTCTAAAAATCTTTCTAAATCTTTTTCGATAATTTCATTAGCTTGTTTAACTACATAACTAAGTGCAGTATCTACTACATCCGTTGATGTTAAACCGTAATGAACCCATTTACGTTCTTCACCTAATGTTTCAGATACTTGTCTAGTAAATGCCACAACATCATGACGAGTCTCTTGTTCAATTTCTTTAGCTCTATCAACGTCGACTTTAGCATTTTGTCTTATTAGTTTAACATCCTCAGCAGGAATATGTCCTAACTTGCTCCATGCTTCACACGCTAGTATTTCAACTTCTAACCATGCTTCAAAACGATTTTGTTCAGTCCAAATATTAGCCATTTCTTCTCTAGAATAACGTTCAATCATTGATAAATTCTCCTATCATTTTTTAGTCATTTACAGTATAACAAACATTTTGTAACACGTACATTATTTATAAAAAGTTAAATAAAGTTCGTGATTAGAATATTTAATTTCTTTCTCTTTCATTATATATTGTAACAGTCCGGTAATAAATTGAAAGTAGAAATAACATGACTTATTTTTTATCGTCACAAATAAATCTAAAATTCATCTTATAACGATTGTTGTGAACAACAATGAGAGAAACTATGTATAAAAAAAGCTACCAACAAAGTCATCGCTTTATTGGCAGCTTATATCTAGATATTTTATTCTAGGTTCATTAATTATTCATTCTTGAATTTTTTTACCTACAAATTGTATTTCTTGTTTAAGAACTTCAATGTCTCCGTTTTTCTTTTCGATAAACACTGGTTTCTCAAATCTTTTTACAGGTGTGTAACCTTGATCTTTCATTCTTTTAAGACACATTTCTATCGTTTCGTTTTCTTCTACTCTAAACTTCATCAGTATCATACGCCTTTAATTTTTTACTGCGTACGCCTTTAACCCAGAATCCTCCATGGATATTCTTCGGTTCATACGCGATAACAAAAGCTTTTGAATCTAATTGTTTAATTGTGTCCATTAACTTAAATTCAAATCTACGTGGTGTTAATATTTGCATAACAAGTCGATCTCCATCTCTACCTTTAGCAACATAATGTGTAACACCATATCCTAAGTCTCTCAATTTTCTCGGTAAATCTGTTTCGTACTCCGCAGTTGTAACATTCACGACGATATAGCCTAATGCAATCTTCTCTTCTATCTTCATGCCTACAATAATACCTGTTGCAAAACCAAGTGCATAAGCTAAAATATTTTGAATTTGATCAAGACTATTTATTACTAAACCTAACCCGATTACATAAACGACTACTTCAAGTACACTTACAGTAGCGGCTATATATCGATATCCTTTTAGTGTTAAAATCGTTCTCATTGTTAAGCAAGATACATATACTATATTAATGACAAATATAGACAGTACCATTAGCCACGGATTATCTAATATAGCTGACATGCAACCCCTCCATTAATTAAAATACTGGAATCATTTTATCAGTGAAACTTATGAAAGTCACGCATTATTTTGGCCATGTATATCGTGTATAAGGCATTTCTCTTTTGTGTGCATTTCTTACATAATGATTTTGAATAATTTCTTGATCTTTTTCACTTACTTTTTTACCTTCTAAGAAGTCATCAATCGAATCATATGTTACGCCTAAAGCTTCTTCATCAGGTAGAGCTGGTTTATCTTCTTCTAAATCAGCAGTTGGTACTTTATTAATTAAATGATCTGGTCCATCTAAATATTTCAAGATGGCTTTACCTTGTCTCTTATTCAAGCCAAATAAAGGTGCAATATCACAAGCGCCATCACCGAACTTAGTATAGAACCCTGTTATATTTTCTGCTGAATGATCAGTTCCTAATACGATACCACTATGTGCAGAAGCGATTGAATATTGAACTTTCATACGTTCTCTAGCTTTTTCGTTTCCTTTTTGGAAGTCTGTCAGTTCTATGCCCGCTTCACTTAACGATTGTATACTCGCTTGAACAGCTGGTTTGATATTAACTGTTATGCGTTTGCTAGGATTAATAAAATCTAACGCATCTTGTGTATCTTGTTCATCAAACTGTTCGCCATAAGGTAATCTCACAGCAATAAATTGATATTCACCATTTTCTTCTGCATTGAGTTCATCCACCGTTAACTGTGCTATTTTTCCAAGCAATGTAGAATCTTGACCACCAGAAATACCTAATACTAAAGATTTTACAAAACTATGAGCTTTTACATAAGTTTTTAAAAATTGCTTAATTTCTTCATATTCTTTTTTAGGGTCGATATTTTGTTTTACATTCATTTCTTTAACTATGATTGATTGTAAATCTCTCATTACTACTCCACATCCTTTATAGCGTCTGCAACTCTTTCTGCCACTTCAAATATCTTCTTATTCTTATTATCCCAACAAGCTTTACTTAAGTCTACCGGATACTCTTCTGGATTTAAATAACGTTTGTTTTCTTCCCATAATATATCAAGGTTATCAAAAGCAAATTGCTTAATATCATTAATTCCTGGCAATGTATAAACAAGCTTTCCATTTGTAAAGATATCGTGATGTAAATCAACGGCTTTAAAGTTTTTAATATATTTCATTTTATAAGTATGCACGGGATGGAACATTTTTAAACGTTCTTCCTCGTTCGGTTTTTCATTTTCTAACGTGATGTAATCTCCTTCAGATTTATTCGTCTTCGTATTGATAATTCTGTAGACATTTTTTTTGCCAGGAGTTGTTACTTTTTCAGCATTGTTAGAAATTTTAATGCGGTCAGACAGTTCACCATTCTCATCTTCAATTGCCACAAGTTTATAAACTGCACCAAGTGCTGGTTGATCATATGCAGTAATAAGTTTCGTTCCAACACCCCAGGCAGTCACTTTTGCTCCTTGCGCTTTCAAACTTGTGATTGTTTCTTCATCTAAATCATTTGAAGCAAAGATTTTAGCATCTTCTAATCCCGCTTCATCTAACATTCTTCTCGCTTCTTTAGATAAATACGCAATATCACCTGAGTCTAGACGTATACCGACAAAATTAATTTTGTCACCTAATTCTTTCGCAACTCTGATAGCATTAGGAACCCCAGATTTTAGAGTATGGAATGTATCTACTAAGAACACACAATTTTTGTGTCTTTCAGCATATTTTTTGAAAGCCAGATATTCATCATCATACGTTTGAACCATTGAATGCGCATGTGTTCCTGAAATAGGAATACCAAATAATTTACCTGCTCTTACATTACTCGTTGAGTCAAAACCACCAATGACTGCTGCTCTAGCTCCCCATATTGCAGCATCCATTTCTTGAGCTCTTCTTGTACCAAATTCCATCACGATTTCATCGCGCACGACTTGCTTTATTCTACTTGCTTTAGTTGCAATTAAAGTTTGGAAATTCACGATATTTAAAAGTGCGGTCTCAACAAGTTGAGCTTGAATTAACGGTGCTTCAACTCTAATAAGCGGTTCATTATTAAAGCATAATTCCCCTTCTTTCATTCCTCTAATGTTACCTGTAAAACGTAAAGCTTTTAAATAATCTAAATAGTCATCTTGATATCCAACTTCTCTCAAATACTCAATATCTGTATCCGTAAATTTGAAGTTTTCTATAAATTGTACGATTCTTTCTAATCCACTAAAAATAGCATACCCACTATTAAATGGCATACTTCTAAAATATAAATCAAATATAGCTGTACGTTCATGAATCCCATCATTCCAATAAGTTTCGCCCATATTGATTTGATATAAATCTGTGTGTAACATTAAACTATCGTCTTCGTATTTATACATTATTCAATACTCCTCAGGTTATATAATTTTATATTATTTTATCATACTTTTTAAAATTAATTTTAAAAATCAACTTAAATATATCAAGTCATTTACCTCTGTGATAAAATACTAAAGATGCAAAATTTGGTGGGAGGCTAACAAATGAAAAATTCTTCATTCAAAAAATTATTTATTATACTTTCAATTATTGTGGCTGTCTCTGGTTTCTCACAAGGAATGCTTTTACCATTAATCTCAGTAATATTTGAACGTAACGGTATTTCAAGTTCCTTAAGCGGTATACATGCAATATCACTATACATTGGTGTATTTCTTTCTTCCTTCTTTATTGAAGGTCTCGTACGCAAATCCGGATTTAAATATATGATTTTAATCGGCGGTGCAATTGTTGCGTTATCACTATTGTTATTCCCTACATTAAAAACTTTATCCATATGGTTTATTTTAAGGCTACTAATTGGTGTTGGTGATAACATGTTACATTTTAGTACACAAACATGGTTAACACACATTACACCAAAAGATAAACTAGGCAGAACCATTTCAGTATACGGATTCAGTTTCTCGGCAGGATTTATGCTTGGACCGTTATTAGCTAAACTCGTTGATGTATCAGAAATATTGCCATTTATAATTTCAGCAATTCTCTCTATTATAACTATTTCATTAGTATTGTTAATTCATAATGAATTTCCTTCATCGAATGTACGACCAATCAATATGATCAATACATTGAGAAACTTCGGTGATGTTATAAAAACTTCTTGGATAGCTTTCATGTTTCCATTACTATATGGATTATTTGAAGCCGGACTGCATAGTAACTTTCCAATTTTTGGTTTGAGAAATGGACTGGATGTAACAAGTATCACGCTCATATTACCAGCATTTAGTTTAGGTGCAATACTATTCCAAGTACCAATAGGTATGTTTAGCGATATACACGGTAGAAAAAAAGTATTAACATTTTTAACCTTAATAGGTAGCATCATTTTCATGTTAGGCGACTTTTTACCAACGACTACCTTTGTAATGATGGCCTTATTTTTAGTAGCAGGACTCTTTACCGGATCATTTTATGGTTTAGGTGTAAGTTTTATGACAGACTTAACACCAAAACATAATTTACCGGCAGGAAATTTAATGATCGCCATGTCGTTTAGTGTAGGTAGCATGATTGGACCAATGCTAGGTGGAACCATTATTCAACTATCAGACGGCACGATATTCTTTACAATGATTGCAGCATTTGTATTTATTGTATTCCTATTACTCTTAGTGCATAAAACACCACAGCAAGTAGAATAAATGACGAACTAACCAAACGCTGACAAACGTTTGGTTTATTTTTTTGTCTTTTTTACATGTTTCATTCAAATAGTTTACTAAAAAAGTTCATATTTTAGGGTTCAGTACATATTCTGGGACATAAATCTCAACTTAAAATAAATCACCCAATCCGTTGGAATTATTTTCGGATTGGGTGATTTTATATTTCTGATTTTGTAAAGTGCTGACGCCCGAGGGAATAGTATGTGTGAGAGACTACAGGCTCGAGCCATACCCCCAGGCAAGCATGCACGTTACAAAATCATTATAGTTTAGGACATTTATATCCCAGAATCTTTATTTCTTTAAATTAAAAAGCTTTTGCATCTTCTTCACCCCCTATCACTTGTGCTTTACATCCAATTGTTTGATAATTTAAATATTCAGAACTTTCAATTGATAAGTTTCTTTAAGCGTGTTATAGTATCACTTATAATTAAATAAATACTTTAACTCGGTAGAGAGTAAAAGCGAGGTTTATAATATGGATTATGTAAAATATAGAGATGATGTAATTAATAAGAAAGAAAAGGAACTTAGTTTCTTAAAATATTTTAGCGCTAAAGATTTTGAAGTTATCGATATGAACTTCATTGAAAAATTACAATGGAAACAATTGAATCAAGATGATTTAAACAGTCTTGATACGAGAAGTATTTGGAAAAATGGTGATGCTTTTTATAGTTTAAGAAATGATTGGACTGATCAAATTCAACATTACAGTCGTGAATATCATTTAAAAGCTTCGCGCGTTACATACGCTGGTCCTATTTCAATTAATGAACAAATATATACTAACTTAGGTGTCGAGATATTTAATCCTAATAGAAACGATATGTTGCAATGTTATCAATATATTCATGATTTCATTCAAAACGAACTTGAGCTTAATGTTGATTTTGCTGTTATCGGACATTATCAACTATTTGACCTTTTATTACCTAAAGAGGAACAAACAGAAGAATTATTCCAAGCAATTAGTGAAAGAAACATTTCAAAAATTTCTAAATTGCTCACGCAAAACCATACTTTAGTTCAACTACTAAAAACACCTACACATCAACAATTGGATTTCATAACAACAATTGCTGATACTGAACATCCGACATATAAATCATTACTATATTGGAAAGCTGCACTTGAAGAGTCCGGCATTAACCATATTCATTTAGATATTACAACAATGCCACCAAAATCATATTACGTTGGTAGTTTTATACAGCTTTATCAAAATAACAATCGCAACCCTATTGCTTCAGGTGGTCATTATAATGGCACTTTAGAAGGATTCGGATTCGGTATCCAATTAAATTAGGAGGTCATTATGTTAACAGTAGCGCTTAGTAAAGGTCGTCTATTAAAAGATTTTATTAAATTTATTGACTCGAATGGAAATTCAAAATGGGCAGAAGCTCTAAATAAAAGAGAACGCAAACTACAAATTCAAGTTGAAAATGTAAGATTTATTTTAGTTAAAGGTAATGATGTACCAACTTATGTTGAACAAGGCATTGCTGATATCGGTATAACTGGTAGTGACGTACTTGATGAAAAAGATAAACTCAACGTTAACAATTTAGTTGATTTACCTTTCGGATTTTGTCATTTTGCAGTTGCGAGCAAACCAGATGTTACTGAATACAACAAAATTGCTACAACTTATGTTAAAACAACTAAAGCTTATTTTAAAAATAAAGGACAAGATGTTTCAATCATCCCGCTATCAGGTTCTGTAGAATTAGCTGCTGTCGTTAACATGGTTGATGCGATAGTAGATATTGTCCAAACGGGTACAACATTAAAATCTAATGGACTTGTAGAGAAAGAATCTATCGGAGATATAAATGCAAAGTTAATTACAAACAAACATGCTTTCTTTAGTAAATCTAATGTTATTGAATCATTTATAGAAGAAATTGGGGTGTCTATTAATGCTATCTAAAACACAATTTATTGAGCAATTTGAACAAGACAGACAGACTGATGATCGTAATACAGAAAGTGTTAAAAATATTATTCAAGATGTAAAAGAAAATAAAGATCATGCAATTTTTAAATATAATCAAAAGTTCGACAATGTTGATTTAGATCAACTAGAAGTGCCACAACAAGAAATCAAGAATAGTATTAACCTTATTTCTGATGAACTAAAGTCTGCACTCGAAAAAAGTCACGAACAAATTAAAAATTTCCAACAAAAAATAAAACATGACAATGTAACAACTGGGCAAACTTATCAACTTTATCACCCTATTGAAAAAGTTGGTATTTATGTTCCTGGTGGTAAAGCCAGCTATCCTTCAACAGTTTTAATGACAGCTACACTTGCAAAAGTAGCCAATGTTAAAGAAATCATTGTCGTTACCCCACCACAAAAAGACGGTATTGATCCTGCTATATTAGCTGCTTGTCATATAACGGGTGTTAATCGTGTATTCCAAGTTGGCGGCGCTCAAAGTATTGCTGCACTTGCATACGGTACTGAATCTATACCTAAAGTTGATAAAATAGTTGGTCCTGGTAATCAGTTTGTATCTCTTAGTAAGCAATTACTTTATGGAGTTGTGGGTATTGACCAAATTGCTGGTCCAAGCGAAATTGCATTAATTGCAGATGAACATTCAAATGTAGATTATATTATTCAAGATATTTTAGCTCAGGCAGAACATGATGAACAAGCCCGAACTTTCCTATTATCAACTGACCAGTCATTCTTAACGAAAGTAAGTCAAAAGCTGCAACAAGCGATTGATCAAGCACCGAGAAAAAATATTATTGAAAAGAGTATTAAAAATTATCACTACTCTATTTTAACGGCTGATATTAATGAAACGATTGATGTCATAAATTATATTGCACCAGAACATTTATCAATTCAAACGGCGGAACCTAGTATATACGTTGGAAAGATCAAATATGTTGGCGCAATGTTTTTAGGACAATACTCACCTGAAGCAATTGGGGATTATGCTGCAGGTCCAAGCCACGTATTACCAACTGATCAAACAGCAAGATTTTCAAACGGCCTTACAGTTAATGATTTCTTAACAAGCCATTCTGTTATTCATCTTGACGAACACGCGTATCGAGAAATTGCTCCGAGCGCGATTGCATTGGCTGAAGAAGAAGGTTTATATCAACATAAACAATCATTAGAAGTAAGACTAACTAACAACAAGGAGTCGTAAACTATGATTAGAATTAATAAAAATGAAAGTCCAATACCTGCTATGGATACAACAATTTTGAAAGACATTATATCCAATTCAGATTTTAACTTTTATCCTGATGAAGAATATGACGCATTTATAAATGCATATGCTCATTATTATCAGTTGTCACCTAATCAAGTTTCAGCAGCTAATGGTTCAGACGAATGGATTCAAAAATGTATGATTGCTTTACCTGAAGGACCTGTACTAACATTAAATCCCGATTTCTTCATGTATACAGCATATGCACAACAAATTAATCGCCCTATTCATTATGTAGATGCTGAATCAGATTACACATTTTCAATTGAAAAAATTAAACATGAAATACGACGTATCAAGCCAGCATTTTTTATAATGAGTGTGCCACATAATCCGTCAGGTATCCAATACCCTAAAGAATTTTTAGAAGAAATTTCTGAATTAATGAAAGAAATCGGTGGATACTTCGTTATCGACGAAGCATATTTAGATTTCGGCGATTCATATGAAATTGAAATGCAAGATCATATCATACAAATGAGAACTTTAAGTAAGGCATTTGCGCTTGCTGGATTACGCGTTGGTATTGTGATTTCCACTGCCAAAACGATCCAAACTTTAAATAGTATTGCACACCCTTATCCTTTAAATACGTTAACTTTAAAAATAGCAACAGCATTATTTAATGATAAAAGCTATGTAACATCGCTATTAGACCGACAAAGACATTTATGTGAAAACCTAAGAAACATATTCAAAAACAATGTGAGTGACATTATTCATGTCATCCCATCGAAAACTAATTTCGTTTTGACATACGGTGAATTAGCTCCAGATTTAGGTCGATTTATACATGACAATGGATTTTTACCTAGATTTTATGACGAACCGAACATGAATCAAACTGTACGTTATTCTATAGCAACTGAAACACAACTAGAAGAACTTGAGAAAATAGTGAAGGAATGGAGAGAAAAATATGACATATCAAAAAGTAAGATCGACTAAAGAAACAGATATTAATATTCAATTACAATTCAATGATGAAGCATCTCAAATCAATACGGGCGTAGGATTTTTAGATCATATGCTTACTTTATTTAGTTTCCATAGTGGCATCACTTTAAAAATAGATGTAGATGGAGATACTGATGTGGATGATCATCATACAGTTGAAGATATTGGCATAGTGATCGGTCAATTACTTTTAGAAGCCATTAAAGATAAAAAATCCTTTACTAGATATGGTTCTTTCTATATTCCAATGGATGAAACGTTAGCGCGTGTCGTAACAGACATAAGTGGTCGTCCATTCTTATCTTTTAATGCAACATTTTCTCGTGAAAAAGTAGGCTCATTTGATACTGAACTTGTAGAAGAATTCTTTAGAGCACTTGTCATTAATGCTAGATTAACAACGCATATAGATTTAATTAGAGGTGGAAACACACACCATGAAATCGAAGCAATCTTTAAAGCTTTCGCAAGAAGTTTGAAAATCGCTTTAAGCAAAGATGATTTCGATCGTATTCCATCATCTAAGGGTGTGATTGAATAATGATTGCAATTATTGATTACGGATTAGGCAATATTAAAAATATTGAACGTGCCCTATTACATTTAGGTTATGAAGCCAAATTAACATCCGACGAAACAACAATAAAAAACAGTACGCATGTCGTATTGCCTGGTGTCGGCCATTTCAAAGATGCAATGGAACAATTACAAAAAAGTGGTTTAGATAATGTTCTCTACGAAATAAAAGATACACATAGAATTATCGGAATATGTTTAGGGATGCAAGTTCTATTTGAATTTAGTGAGGAAGGTTCTGCTAAAGGTCTCTGTCTTCTTGAAGGTAATGTCGTACCTATAGAAAGCCCCTATCCTGTTCCACATTTAGGATGGAACACTTTGCAAAGCAAACATCCACTTTTAGATGGTGATGTTTACTTTATACATTCATATCATGTGACAACTGACTTACCTATAGTAGCAACTGCTGATTATGGTCAGCCGATAACAGCAATTGTTCAGCAAAAAAATATTATAGGTATTCAATTCCACCCTGAAAAAAGTGGTGACTACGGACTTAAAATACTAGATCAAGCATTGAAAGAGGGGTTTATAAATGATTGAAATATGGCCAGCGATTGATTTAATAGATTCAACAAGTGTGAGACTAACTGAAGGTAAATATGATTCAAAGGAATCTATGCCACGAACTGCTGAAGAAGCTATCGCTTTTTATTCAAAATATGAGCAAGTATCAAGAATTCATGTTATCGATTTAATAGGTGCGAAAAATCAACAACCAACAGAAGCGGACTACATTGAACAACTCGTTAATTTAACGCATCTACCAATTGAAGTTGGTGGCGGTATTAGAACGATTGAAACGATTCAATCCTATTTCGATAAAGGCGTTGAATATATCATTGTTGGAACAAAAGGCATACAAGATTTAGAATGGTTAAAACAAATAACAAATCAATTTCCAAACAAAATCTATTTATCTGTAGATGCATATGTTGAAGAAATTAAACTAAACGGATGGATTGATGATGCTGGTATAAACCTTTTTGATTTCATTAAAAAAATTGATGATTTACCTATTGGAGGCATTATTTATACTGACATATCTAAAGATGGTAAGCTATCAGGACCGAACTTTGAATTAACTGGAAAATTAGTACAAGCAACTTCTATTCCAATAATTGCATCAGGTGGAATAAGAAACAAAGAGGATATCGACCAACTCAACGACTTAAATGTTCATGCTGCTATAGTAGGAAAAGCTGCAAATACCGACGCTTTTTGGGAGGGTATTTCATGATTAAAAAAAGAATAATCCCCTGTTTAGATGTTAAAGATGGACGCGTTGTTAAAGGTGTGAAATTTAAAGGTTTAAGAGATATCGGTCATCCAGTTGATATGGCTGAATATTATAATAAAGAAGTGGCTGATGAACTCGTGTTTTTAGATATTTCTAAAACAGAGAACGGACATCAAATGATGCTGGATATCATTACTGAAACAGCTTCTAAACTATTCATACCACTTACTATAGGTGGCGGTATTAGTACGCTTGATGATATATCTAGCCTTTTAAATCATGGTGCTGACAAAATCTCTTTAAATTCTAGCGCTTTACGTAACCCAAAGTTTATACGTGAAGCAAGTGACAAGTTTGGAAAACAATGTATTTGTATAGCTGTTGATGCAAAATGGGAAGATGAACACCAAGATTGGTATTGCTACACACACGGTGGTAAACAACGTACAGATAAACGCACGCTTGACTGGGTACAAGAAGTTGAAAATTTAGGTGCAGGTGAATTACTTGTAACGAGTATGGATTACGATGGTGTCAAACAAGGTTTTGATCATAAGCTATTAACCGAAATAACTAAACTCGTTAACATACCCGTTATCGCCTCAGGTGGTGGCGGTAACAGCCAACATTTTGTCGACTTATTTAAAGAAACTGATGTATCTGCTGGACTTGCCGCAAGTATTTTCCATGACAAAGAAACTACGATACAAGCTGTCAAAACACATTTATCTAATGAAGGAGTGAATGTACGATGAGTCAATTAACACCTGATTTTTCAAAAGGTTTAGTGCCTGCAATTTTGCAACATTACCAAACAGGACAAGTATTAATGCTTGGATATATGAATCAAGAAGCTTATAACTTAACTGTTCAGGAAAAAGTCTGCTGGTTCTATTCAAGAAGTAAAGATCGTCTATGGAAAAAAGGTGAATCATCAAACCATATTCAACATGTTACCGACATAAAATTAGATTGTGACCAAGACACGATTTTATTACAAGTCAATCCTGACGGTCCAACTTGTCATACAGGTTCAATAAGTTGTTTTAATACAGATGAACCATTTTCTCTAGAATCTTTAGAATCAACTATCCAAGAAAGTGTCGACTCAAAAAATCCAAATTCATATACTAACTATTTACTCACTGAAGGCATAGATAAAATCACTAAAAAGTATGGTGAAGAATCATTCGAAGTTGTTATAGCTGCTATGAAGCACGATAACTTAGAACTCACTAATGAAGTAGCAGATGTACTTTATCATTTATTCGTGTTACTTCACGATCGTGGTGTGAAGTTTGAAGAAGTTGTAGAAGTGTTGAAAGACAGACATAAAAAATCTGGTAATTTTAAAGGTGAACGCAAAGATATCAATAATTGGTAATATTGTCATAAATTACATATTGTCAAACGACAACAGTCGCTTATACTAGTACATAGAGGTGTAAATATGTTACTAGATAAAGCGACTGCTTTTATTATATCTATGAATAAAGAGCTCAATATAGACAAAACTCAAACTCAAAAACGAATTCAAGAAATACAAGATGAGATTAATCAAACAGGCACATATACACATACTACTGAAGAACTCGAGTACGGTGCTAAAGTAGCATGGAGAAATTCTAATAGATGCATAGGTCGTCTATTTTGGGATAAATTAACTGTAAGAGATTTAAGACATATTGATAGTGAAGAACAGTTCGTCAACTCAATTGAAGATCATATAAATGATGCAACTAATAATGGTAAGATTAAACCAATGATAAGCATATATTCTAACCGTATTGAAATTATGAATGAACAGCTTATTAGATATGCAGGTTACGAAGATAAAGGAGACCCTCAGTCTATAGATACGACTAACCTTGCACATCATTTAAATTGGCAAGGCGCGCATACTGATTTTGATATACTTCCACTCATTTATCGCATAAATCAACAATCATTGAAATATCATACCTATGCCAATGACTTAATTAAAGAAGTAACAATCAAACATGATCAATTTCCACATTTAGAAAAGTTACAATTAAAATGGTATGCAGTACCGATTATTTCTAATATGGATTTAGAAATTGGCGGATTATATTATCACACTGCGCCCTTTAACGGTTGGTATATGGAAACTGAAATTGGCGTTAGAAATTTTACAGACGAGTATCGATATAACAAGTTGAAAGAAATAGCTGAAGCATTCGACTTAAATACATCAACAACAGCCAGTTATTGGAGAGATCGCGCTTTAGTAGAATTTAACTACGCTGTTTATCATTCATTTAAGCAATCTGGTGTCTCAATTGTGGATCATTACAATGCATCAAAACAATTTAAAAAATTCGAAGATAATGAAAAACGTTTTAATAGAAAAGTTACTGGCAAATGGAGTTGGTTAGCTCCCCCACTTTCACCATCACTTGTACATAATTATCATAAAGGCTATGATAATGAAATGCGGAGTCCTAACTTTTTATATAGGCAAGCACAACATGGTTGTCCATTCCATTAGAAAGGAAGTCATTTATGAAATTATATTATTTAGGGCCATTAGGAACATTTTCACATATGGCTGCATTAAAATATAAACGAGAAGAAATAGAAGAATATATACCAAAATCAAACTTATATGAAGTTGTTAAAGCAATCGAATCCGATCCACAAAACATTGCAATCGCACCAATAGAAAACTCTATCGAAGGAACAATTAACATTATCGCAGACTCATTAACAGAACAAAAAATTCATGTTATTGACGAATTACATTTAAGCATATCCTTTTCGCTATATGTAAAAAAAGGAACAAAGTTAGAAGACATCAATGAAGTTGTTTCAATTGCACCAGCTATTAATCAAACTTCTAAATTCATTAAAAAGCATAACTTTACATACCGTTATTCAGATAGTACTGTACAAAGTTTAGATGAAATAGATGAACATACAGGCGCTATTGCACCGATTGGTTTAGAAGCAACGCATGATCAAGTCATTGCATTACAGCAAAATATAGAAGATTATCCACATAACACAACGAGATTTTTAGTGTTATCTGCACAAGAAAAGCCTGTAGAAAAAGCGACAGATAGCATCTTACTCGTAACGCCTGACCAAGATAAACCAGGTTTACTAGCGAGTATTTTGAATACATTTGCATTATTTAATATTAACTTATCATGGATAGAGTCCCGTCCATTAAAGACACAACTTGGGATGTATCATTTCTTCGTTCAAGCAGACTGTAGTGCAGATGACGTAGAAATGAAAAAAGTTATTACAATCTTAAAAACATTAGATTTTAACGTAAAAGTATTAGGTAACTTTGATAAGCATATATAAATAAGAAAAACAGTAGAAATTCATTTTTAAAATTGAATTTCTACTGTTTTTTTATTTAAAGTCTTTTGTTCTTTTAAGTACAAGCTCTGTGTTGCAAGACTCACCAAACAAGCAACTTAGAAGCTCTGTATGTTGCAAGACTCATCAAACAAGCAACATAGATGACCTGTATGTTGCAAGACTTACCAAACAAGCAACATAGAAGCCCTGTATGTTGCAAGACTTATCAAACAAGCAACTTAGAAGGCCAGAATGTTGCAAGACTTACTAAACAAGCAACATAGAAGCCCTGTATGTTGCAAGACTCACCAAACAAGCAATATTCTCCTAAAATATAGCAGTATTTTTGCGCCGACTCCTGCGGGAAGAAGGAAGTGGCTGAGACCGAGGCTCAGACCTTCCCCGAGGAAAGCGTGCGCAAAAAAGCCTGCCAACAAGTTCACTTTAAGTGACTTTGTCGACAGACTTACTAGGACACATTATATGTCTCCGCTTCTTTTATATTTGTATAAGTCTATCTACCTTATCTTTGTTGATGCGCGTTAAATTCTTATTGTTCAACAGATAAATATCCGTTGCTTTTATAAATTTAATATTGTCTGATATCTCATCAAAGTGGTTATTGTATATATAAATATCTTTATTCATCACTTTTTCATAGCTCTTTATAAGTATACTTTGTTTAGACTTAATATTTTTAAATGTATTGTTTTCGATGAGCAATGTTGACCCTGCTTGGCCACCTCTATCAAGTTTGTTAATATCTAATGAATATTTACCTGTAGGCACCGCCAAATAGCGTATACCCCCTTCGCAGTCAATAAAAGTATTATGAGTAACGGATGTTTCTTTAGATTTTAAAAGTGTTACAGCGAAATCTCCTAAACCTTCAAATGTATTATTGTGAATATGTATATTCTCATAAAATACATCATACATGCTCGCATGTGAACCGATCGCTCTATTCCATGCTGACATGTTTGGATCTCCAGAGTTTCCGAAATAACAATTTTCAATTAAGACATTTTTAGTTATTGTACCGTCAGTAGCGCCAAACTTAGGAAACGCACCTTCTGTTTGTATATCTATTTGGATTGCTTCACTAAACAAGCGTGTTCCACTGTCGTCACGGAATCCTAAAAATTTACAGTCATCAACATAAAAGCCGTCCAAACCACAAGCATCAATGGCATGTCCACCAACAACATTTTTAAATGTAACATTATGAATTTGAATATTTCTAGCATGGCCTATAGACATAATGGTGTTATTAGTATTATTTGTATGGCCATTTGCATCAAATGTTCCACCGATAATATTTATGTTTCCATGACCATCGTACCCATAGTATTTTTTAAATTTATGACCATTCTTCAACATTGCTGTAGGTGATTTTCTTATAAGTATTGCTTCATCATGCAGAATAAGTGTTGTATTTTCATAAATAATTAATTCATAAATGATATGGTAAACACCTTTAGGAATATAAACAGTTACCGGACCTTTTTTAGCTTGTAGCAACGCTAATTGGATACCTATCGTATCTGTTAGTCCACATCCCCCTTTTGCACCGTACCTTTTTACATTAACGATATTCATCATACTTCATAACCACCTTAATATAGCGTATACTTTCTTTATAATCATATTACACTGAAACTAAAAGATAGACAATAAGGGGGATTTTCATTGAAAAAAGCATTAATTATTGTTGATTACTCGAATGATTTTGTGGCTACCGATGGGAAACTGACATGTGGAGAGCCCGGACAAGAAATCGAACAAAACATTTATGACAAAGTAGAAGAATATAAATCAAATCAAGATTCCATTTTTTATTTAATGGATTATCATCATGAAAACGATCCTTATCATCCTGAAACTAAACTCTTTCCGCCTCATAATATTATAGGGACTGAAGGTAGAGATTTATACAATACTTTAAAATCTCAATACGAAGAAATTCAAGATTTTAAAAATGTATTTTGGTTAGACAAAACTAGATATAGTGCATTTTTCGGTACTAACCTAGATAGTTTGTTAAGAGAAAGAAAAATAGATACCGTTGAAATCGTCGGTGTTTGTACAGACATTTGTGTGCTTCACACTGCTGTTGATGCTTATAATCTTAATTACAAAATAATAATCCCTAAAAATTGTGTAGCATCTTTCAATCAAGCTGGACATGATTGGGCACTCACACATTTTGAAAATAGTATAGGCGCAGTTGTAGAATAGACATGTTGTTCGTGTTAAAATAAAGTGACAGAATATTCAAAGCAAAAGGAGATTTTACATTGGTAAACACATTTATATTTGGACATAAGAATCCTGACACAGACACTATTGCTTCAGCATTAGTTATGGAAGACTTACAAAAAGAACTTGGAAATGATGTTCAGGCTGCTAGACTTGGAGAAATTTCTGACGAAACACAATATGTATTAGATTATTTCAAACTTGATGCACCTGCATTATTAGAAACACCTTTAAAAGGTAAAGACGTTATATTAGTCGATCATAATGAATTCCAACAAAGTGCTGATGACATCACGGATGCAACTATTACAATGGTAGTTGACCATCACCGTATAAGCAATTTTGAAACTGGTGCACCATTATATTACAGAGCTGAACCAGTTGGATGTACAACAACAATCCTTAAAAAAATGTATGAAGAAAATGGAATTGAAATTAAACCTGAAATTGCCGGTTTAATGATTTCAGCTATTATTTCTGATACTTTATTATTTAAATCACCAACATGTACAGAACAAGATAAAAAAGCAAGTGAAGCATTAGCTAAAATTGCCAATGTTGATTTAGAAGAATATGGTTTAGAAATGCTTAAAGCTGGTGCTTCTGTTAAAGGTAAAACACCAGAATTCTTATTAAATATGGACGCAAAATCATTCAATATGGGTGAAAAAGTTGTTCGTATTGCTCAAGTTAATACTGTAGATGTAAACGAAGTACTTGAAATAAAAGAAGATGTTGAAAATGAAATCAATGCTATTATCGCAAATGAAAAATATGATTTATTCGTATTTGTTATTACAGATATCTTAAACAGCGATTCAACAGTAATTGCTTTAGGTAAAGAACAAGAAGCAGTTGCTAAAGCGTTTAATACTGAATTAAATAACAATGTTGCAGTATTATCTGGTGTTGTATCACGTAAGAAACAAGTTGTACCACCAATTGATGAATTATTAGGTAAATAATTTATAAGGAGTGTGTTAGCAATGGAAATTAAACAAGGTACAAACAAATTTTATGTAGGTCAATCAGAAGATGATTTTGATGCAGAAATTACGTACAAAGATTTAGATGGTAAGACGCTCGTAGTGGACCATACATTTGTAGATTCATCTTTAAGAGGTCAAGGTATCGCTAGAAAACTCGTTGACACTGTAATTGATAAAGCACGTTCTGAAAATAAAGTAATCGATCCAGTATGTCCTTACGTTAAAGATGTTATGACTAAAGACCAAAGCACACACGATGTATTAAAAAATTAACACAAAAGACTGTCGACAAAGTCACTTAAAGTGAACTTGTTGGCAGTCTTTTTATTTTAAAATCTTACGATTTTGAAAGTGCATGCTTGCCTGGGGTATGGCTCGAGCCTGTAGTCGCGCGCGGCATACTATTCCCCGGGCGTCAGCACTTTGCAAAATCGTGGAAAATATTATAAAGTTTTTTGCTATTTATCACGTGGACTCTGACTTGATAAATGCAAAATAAAATTCCATCTATTTTATAATATGATTTGTTAATATTCGGTATTTTTTTAGCGCTGACTCCTGCGGGAACAGCATGATTCGAAGACTACAGGCTGAGAACATGCCCGCGGAAAGCATGCGCATAAAAAAATGCCGGCAAAGTTTTTTTATTTTCTATATTTCAGTACTTTCCAGTAACCTCTTTAACATGGATTTGTATTGAGGTTGTGCTTTCTTTTTTGTACATTCATTCATAGGTGGATATTTTAAGTCTTGTGCATCTTTCAATGTAACTTCATCTATATAGTTTGAAGCTTCTTCGTAATCATAACAACTTGGAAAAGCATATTTATGATTAAAATGATCCACTACAACTCTTGTAGTTGAGGATGGATTTTGTTTAAACGGAACAAACGTAACGATTAATATTAAAAGGACACATATAATACTTACAATCGTAAAAACCTTTTTAGACATTAAATTGAACTCCAATTTGTTTTCTTATTTCATCTAACACTTTAATTGTATCTAATGTTCTCTTATGTGTATTGATAGATGATTCTACTTTCTTTTCTTCTACACAGTTTATGAATTCTATTACTTCTTCTTTCATCGTGAATGTTGTTTCACCGTTAAATTCTTTTATGAGTTGTCCGTCTTTATTAAATACTTTTATATTTGATGGTGCGCTAATTTTATCAATTAGCACGTAACCATTCTCCCCTATTATTTCTGAAGGGCTTACTCTATCGCATATTTTAGAATAGCTAATTGTAGCTTGGAATGTATGAAAATCAAGTATTGCATTGCCTTGTCCGTCTGTACCAGTATCTAATTTAAATCCATTGGCCTTAACACTATTAGGCATGCCGAATAAGTGAATGATTGGCGCTATTGTATATACACCTAAATCCATTAAAGCACCGTTACCTAGTTCTGGTTTAAAAGCATTTTCAATAATCCCATTTTTATAATTATCATATCTTGATGAATATTGATGGTAATGAAAATCTGCATAACGTATTTCACCAATATCCACATGAGCATTCGTAAACTCAACAAATGGAGCTAACAAAGTTGACTTCATAGCTTCCATAACAGTAACATTATATTCGTAAGCAAGTTTCGATAACATCTCGAATTGCGCTTGATTTATAGTGGCTGGTTTTTCGATTAACACATGCTTGTTATTTTTAATTGCTAATTCAGCTTGTTCATAATGAAATGCGTTTGGTGAAGCGATATAAACTGCTTCAAAATTTGGCGATTTACAAAACTGCTCTAAATCTGTAAAAACTTCAGACAGTTGATGCTTTTCTTTATAGTAGTGCGCTCTTTCATCTGTACGAGAATATACAGCATACGGCTCAAATCCTTCAACTTCATTGCCATTTTCTATAAGTTTATCACTAATCCAATTCGTACCTATAAATCCAAATTTCATATTGTTTCACCTTTTCGTAATATATTTTTAAATAAAATAGAGTTTCACGTGTAAAGACTTCGCTTTTAATTATAACTATTGTTAAAATATAAACAACAGAAGTATAAAGGGGATATCAATTTTGACTATAGCTAATCAATTTGAAAACATACAATCTTTTTTTGATAGTGATGTTACAAAAGACATTAAGTTCAGAAAAAAACAATTAAGATTACTAAAAAAATCAATAAAATCAAATGAAGCTGATCTTATTGTAGCTTTACAAAAAGATTTAGGAAAAAATTCAGTTGAATCCTATGCAACAGAAATCGGTTACATTTATAAAAGTATCTCTTTCATGATAAAAGAAGTCAAGAGTTTAGCCAGTAAGAAAAATGTAAACACACCTGTTTTTCTTTTTCCAAGTAAAAGTTATACAATAAATGAACCATATGGCACTGTGCTTGTTATTGGTCCGTTTAATTATCCTTTCCAACTTGTAATTGAACCATTAATTGGTGCAATCGCTGCTGGAAACTGTGCGGTTGTTAAACCATCAGAGTTAACACCAAATGTTAGTGCCATTATTGAAAAAATAATCAAAGAAGCTTTTGAGCCTACTTATGTGGCATGTATTACCGGAGATAAAAATATTACAGAAGAATTATTAACATATCCTTTTGACTTTGTATTCTTTACCGGTTCAACAAAAATTGGTCAAAGCGTTTATGAACAAGCTAGTAAACAACTTATTCCTGTAGCGCTTGAGTTAGGTGGTAAAAGCCCTGCTATCGTTGATAAAACAGCGAATATTAAAGTTGCTGCTGAAAGAATTGCATTCGGAAAATTTATAAATGCTGGTCAAACTTGTGTTGCACCAGATTACGTTATTATAGATGCATCTATAAAACAACAATTTATTAAAGCAATCCAATCTACAATACAAGAATTTTATAGTAAAGATGCTAAAAATAGCGCAGACTTCGGCAGAATTGTTAATGAAAGACATACTGATAGGTTAATCAACTTATTAAAAAACACTAACGGTGATGTCGTTTACGGTGGCAACTCTGACTTAAACAATTGCTATATTGATCCAACTATTATAGATAATGTTAAATATGATGATGTTCTTATGGAAGATGAAATATTTGGTCCTATACTACCAATCATGACTTATGAAGCTTTTGGGGACGCTATACAATTCATTAAAAATAAACCTAAACCATTGTCATTATATTTATTTAGTGAAGATGAGAATCATACAGATGAAGTTATAAGTAGAATATCATTTGGTGGCGGTTGTATAAATGATACGCTATTACATGTAGGTAATCATCATTTACCATTTGGTGGTGTTGGTCATTCAGGTATCGGAAAATATCATGGTAAAGCTTCATTCGAATTATTTAGCAATGAAAAAAGTATCATGTTCAAAACAACTAAACTTGAAACCGGTGTGCTTTTCCCACCTTACAAAGGAAAAGGAAAATACGTCAGAGCCATGTTCAAAAAATAAAAGTAGAGTCTCCAAGACTCTACTTTTTTATTTGAAATGACTGTCTATTAATTGTTGTTGTTTATTAAACAAAGTTGGATATGATAAGAATCCTAAAATCACACTTGTCATCGTCGCAGATGTTAATAAAATAAATACGATTAATATTTGAAAGAGTACAGCTTCTAACGGATCTGCGCCTGCAATAATTTGACCACTCATCATGCCCGGCAATTGAACTAGTCCTATTGTTTTTTGCTGTTCAATTGTTGGTATAACACTTGATTGTATAGATGTAATTAACTGTTTATGAATCGCTTGTTTAGGCGTACCACCTAAACATAAAATAAGTTCGATAATGTCTTCATTTTGTTTAATTTCTGACATAAATCTATTTAAAAATAATATACTTAACACCATAGAATTCCCGATAATCATTCCACTTATAGGAATAATATATTGAGCAGTTGCTGGCGTGATACTAAATCCTATTAATATACCTTGCGTAATAATTTCAATTGCAATAAACGCTAATAATAATTTCCATGTTATGCCCGGTATTTCTAACCCTTTTTTTCTAGCATTTTGAGTAGCTGCACCAATCATGAGTATAACCATCAATAAAATGAATATATGACTATCTTGATCAAAGATAAATTGTAATATATAACCTACAATGAGCAACTGAACAAATGATCGTACAGCTGCAACGATCGTATCTTTTTCTAATCCTAATTTAAAGCTCTTAGAAATAACAATGGGTATTATGATAAAAATAAACATTAATATTATAGATGTGATGGTCATATTGATTTTTCTCCTATAACACTTTTGACATCGGTATTTTTGGAGTTTTCAATTTCTTCAACAGTATTCGTTTCCACTACTTCTCCATTTTTCATAACCCAAACATAATCGCTCATTCTTAGTGCTTGATTTATGTCGTGAGTAATCCATATCATAGTGACATTATGTTCTCGCTTAATTTTTTGAAGTAATAACTCAATCGCCTGTTTGGAGTTTCTATCAAGTGCAGAAGTCACTTCATCTAACAATATAATGCTAGGCTTATTAACAAGCGCGCGTGCTAAAGATAATTTTTGTTTTTCTCCACCAGATAATTCTTTACTATTCTTATTTAAAAAAGATGTAGATAAATCAACATCTTCCAAATAATGTTCCGCTTCTTCATCTGTCATGTTTTTATTTTGAAGGATTAAAGGAAGTTCTAAATTATCTTTAACGGTTCCTTTAATCATCGTCGCTTCTTGGGAAACTAACTGGACTTTTCTTCGTAATTCCATCGGATCATATGAATCGATCGTTTTACCGCCTACCAAGATTTCACCTTTTGTAGCAGATTTCAATAAGTTTATTAAAGTTAATAAAGTTGATTTCCCTGCCCCAGAAGGACCTATGATAGAAGTCAATTTCCCTTGAATGAACACTCCGTTTATTTCTTTTAAAATTTTAGAATTGTTTATTTCATATTCAACATTTTTAAATTGAACTGCTACATCACTTTCCAAACAATCATCTCCAATCATCTCAATATAGATTATCAACATATAATTGATTGTATACTTTTTCTGAAAATGTTCAATAAGACAATCAAAACTCTAGGAAAGTATGCGCAAAAAAGACTGCCAACAAGTTCACTTTAAGTGACTTTGTCGGCAGTCTGAGATCTTTCATTTTAAGAATCGGTATTTATGTCCGAAACGCTTTACACCTCAATATAAATCCGTTCTCAAACTATTAAATATTGGGATTGCTTCTCTAATTTGTTCTTGTGCATCAAAGTCTAAATCAACAATGAGTGTCCCTTCATCATAATATAAGTTATCAATTAATGAGCCGTCTGGTCCATACACTAAACTATTACCACCAAATTCACTCTCATCACAATAACCTACACTATTACATGCAATCATATACACTTGATTTTCAATTGCTCTAGCACGTAATAAAGCTTTCCAATGATCAATTCTTGATTTTGGCCATTGTGCTGGGACAAATATAACTTTTGCATCTTCTAATGCTAAAGAACGTGATAATTCAGGGAATCTCAAGTCATAACATATAATTGTGCCCATTTCTATTTCATCTAACTGATAAACAGTAGATTTCTTTTCACCCGAAGTTAGAAAATGATGTTCATTCAACATCGGTACTAAATGAGCTTTATCATAAGTGTTAATACAATTTCCCTCTTTATTAATAACAAGCGCTCTATTATAAATTTCGTCACCTTTTTTATAAGCGATAGATCCAGCTATAATGTGCTTATTCAACGCTTTAGCTTTCTTTTTTAAAAAAGGAATAATAACATTACCCTCTTCATCAGCAAGTTGGTTTAAATCACTTAAACGATATGATGTATTCCACATCTCGGGTAGCACTGCTATGTCTATTTCTTCGCTAAGTTGGTCAAACCATTGACTAATTTTTCGCATATTTTCTTCTGGTTTGCCGGGTATTACATGCATTTGATATAGTGCGATTTTCAAAGCTATTCACCTACCATTAAATAAATTGAACACAAACGCCTTCTGCAGCTTTTTGTTCATTTTCTATCTCTGTTAATTTACCTGTTTCTTTGTTTCTACTAAATAAAACTAAATTATATGAATGTTCATGTGCTACAACTAAGAATGAATCACTTGGTGTGATATTAAAGTCTCTCGGCCAAGTTCCACCGCTTGTAATAATTTCGACCGTTTCAATAAGAGCACCGTCACCTAAAATTTTATATACCGCAATACTATTATGACCTCTATTTGAAACATAAATAAATTGACCGTCATGACTTAATCTGACAGCACCAACTTGTGAATTTAAGTCAAAATCCTCATGTATCGTCATTAATGTAGGACTAATCTCTGCAAATTTGCCGTTTTTATAAGACAACACTTGGATTGTATTACTTAATTCATTTACTAAATATGCATAATCACCATTTGGATGAAATGCTAAATGTCTCGGACCACTACCTGCTTGAGTTTCTAATGTTTCAACTAATTCTAACCCTTCATCAGAAAATTTAAATGTTCTTACAGCATCTGCCCCTAAATCAACTGTTGCAAGAAAATCCAAGTCTGGTGTCTGTTGTACAAAATGAACATGACTACTTTCTTGTCTTGCTTCATTTGGTCCGTGACCCTCAGCACGATAAACATCTATTAACCCGCTTATTCCACCATTTTCATGATCAAGTTTATATAGCCTAACAAGACCTGCACCATATACAGCTTCAAATAAGAATTGACCATCTTTAGAAACTGAAATATGACATCCCGTACCTTCTTGGGAAGCTAAACAATCATTGATAAACGTTAAGCTACCATCTTCATTAATTAAGAAACTTGCGACACCACAATCATCGCCATCTTTTTTAATAGCATATAAAAATTGATTATGATTCGTAACATATGTAGATGCCTCAACTTCGTAACCAACTTCAACCTTTTCGATTGTTTGATCGTTTTCATCAACATCAAATCGATATATGCCTTTACCATCCTTTTTAGTATAAGTTCCAATATAACCTTTAGTTTTCATAAAATTAAATTCCTCCCTAAATTTATCTTAAATATCATTCTACATGAAAACACTCAATAACTATAATAAAAACGCATACCTATTGGTACACGTTGAAAGATTGATTATAATATACACTAAACTTGTAGAAATTATCGACATTTAATCAAATAGGCCACTAACAACTTCTACAAGCCATTGAAAAATACCACATATAGCATTGACGATATCGCCTGCCATAAAGGATCCCCCTTTATAATTACGATTTCTAAATTAATTTATATAATTAAATAGTCATTAATTATCTTATATTAAATATGTATATGAAATTTATATATTCCCTAAGTCGTTATTTTTAGTTCTTAACTGCATTGAAATTATGTTAAAATACAAATATATTAGAAATCTCAACAGTTAGGCATGAAAATAATACAGTTGGGCAAAAGAAGTAAAATGCTAATCAATTTGTTCTATAATTATACTTAAGGAGGGGGCGCTATGTATCAACCTGTTCAAACACAAATCGATAAGATTGCATTAAGTCTTCAAAATACAAATAACCTAGATCATGTTAGTTATTTAAAGGTAAAGTATGGACTAGAAGTAATTGTAGGAAATATTATGAAGACTGTAGTCATTTATGGCGCTGCCCTTCTATCCCATATATTTTTATACACACTTATTGTACATCTTAGTTATTTTGCCATTAGATATTTTGCGTTTGGTGCGCATGCAAAGTCCACATTTTTATGCACCATACAAAGCCTAATAATGTTTGTGGTCGCACCACTTATTATCGTTAATACCAACATATCGTATTGGCCATTTCTAGCGATTGCGATACTCGGTTATCTCATAATAATAAAGTACGCACCAATGCAAACAAAGAAACACCCAATATTAGGCAAGTGGCGAAAAGGTCTTAAACTTAGATCAATCATAGCCGCTACAATATTGATAATCATTTCTTTATTCATTAAAGAACCTTATCAACAATTAGTATGCTTAGGATTGGTCTTCGAAGCAGTATCACTATTACCTATATTTTACAAAGAGGAGGAAACAATATCATGAATTTATTAGCTACTTTATTCTCAAAATCAGCATCAAATTTTCTTTCATCATTCGGTGAAAAAGCGGTAATTAGAGGTTGTACAGCATTTTTAGATGAAACAGAAGTACCAGCAGAACTATTAAAAGAAAAACAATAAGTTGTCATTAAGGAAGTGTAATATATGGACTCGCTTTCTAATTTAGAATCTTTACCTTTTGGATTATTACAAGTATTATTATTTACTATATTACTAGCTATAACACAAAATTATCGATACAACAAAAGGGATTATGGTGCCTTAATTATAGGCTTCATAATCCCTTCACTTACTTTTTATTATATATTTGGTGTTGGATCCATTCTATATGTTTGTCTTTTTTATTTTGTGTTCTTTTATAGAAAATTTAAACTACTCGGTGTAATTAATACTTTAATAGTTATTATTATTTCAGTCGTATCTGATTACTCATCTATATTAATAACGAATTTTATCTTAAATGGTAAAGATAATTACATACCATTTTTTATAAGTTATAGTATTATGCATATATTAATATCTATAACTTTAGCTGTTTTGATAAGACTATTGATGAATAGACTTAAACTCAGTTATTTATATAATAACCGTATTTATTTACTTTTATTAGCTGCATTTTTAGCAGTTTCATTTATGGTCTTTTATGTTTACATGCCTAAATCATATAATACTGAAAAAGAGTTTGAATTTCAGACATTATTTTATGTGATTTATGTTAGTGTCGCTGCTATTTTTATCATTTTAATTTCCATTACGGTTATTCGTGAAATGGCATTGCAACGCACTAAAAAGGAAATTAATCAATATTATAAATACACTTTGCAGATTGAAAGAATCAACAATGAAATGCGTAAGTTTCGTCATGATTATGTAAATATTTTAGCGACTTTATCTGAGTATATAAGAGAAGATGACATGAATGGACTAAGAACATATTTTGATCAAAATATCGCCCACCTACATGATGATATGAAATTAAACGCGATTAAAATTAATGGTCTTCAAAATTTACATGTGAGAGAAATTAAAGGTTTATTAACTACGAAAATTATTCAATCTCAAGAACAGAATATCAATATTAGTATTGAGGTTACTGAACAGATTGATCATATAAATATGAACATTGTTGAACTGAGTCGTTGTATTGGAATTATTATGGATAATGCGATTGAAGCTTCTGAGTTTGTAGACAACCCTACAATTCAAATTGCTTTTATTAAAAATGATGAGTCAGTACTACTTGTGTTCATGAATAAATGTTCTAAAGATACTCCAAAAGTACATAAGTTATTTGAAAACCATTATTCTACTAAAGGTCGTAAACGTGGTATTGGTTTAACGACATTGAAAGAAATCACTGAGAAAACTGATCATGTTTTCTTAGACACATTTATTAATGATCAATACTTTATTCAAAAGCTTGAAATTTTAAATGATCGCACTAATGATCGTACTGAGGAAGTGATTCGATGAAAATCATCATTTGTGAAGATGACCCTAAACAACTAGAGCGGATGCAAAAGATTATAAATAATTATATTATGATCGAAGAAAAAGAAATGTCGATTGAACTTGCTACGAATGATCCATATGAATTATTAGATCATGTCAAAACAGCAAACGATATAGGATGTTACTTTTTAGACATTCAATTAGATGCAGATATAAATGGTATTACGTTAGCAAGTGAAATACGTAAATATGACCCTATTGGTAATATCATTTTTGTTACAAGTCATAGTGAACTAACATATTTAACTTTCGTTTATAAAGTTGCAGCAATGGATTTTATTTTTAAAGATGATCCAGATCAATTAAAGATGCGAGTATTAGATTGTTTAGACACTGCTTATATTCGACTTGGTATGTTATCTAAAAATACTAACGTCGAGAAGATAGAATTAACAAGAGGCAGTAATTCAGTATATGTGCAATACGACGATGTGATGTTTTTTGAATCATCTTCAAAATCACATAGACTAATCGCCCATCTTGACAATAGGCAAATTGAATTTTATGGTAGTTTGAAAAATTTATCTAATTTGGATGATAGATTTTTCAGATGTCATAATAGTTATGTTATTAATCGTAATAATGTGAATAACATTGATACGAAAGATCGAACAGTTCATTTTAATAACGGTGAACACTGTTATGCGTCAGTTAGAAATATTAAAAAGATTTAATATTGAATAAAAAGCAGAGAGAACTTTTATGATATAAAAGTTCTCTCTGTTTTTCTATGTTACTTATGATTTAAAGTATTTCTTGATTACAACTTGCACATTTAATATGTGACTCCCCTTTTAGATTATGCTTTTTATTTGAGCCATTCAAAACAGCTGCTATTCATATCAAAAAAATTTTAGACTGCATTTATATAGGTAGGTTTTAGTTAAAATTAAAATCTTATAAAAAAAGTATAAAATATTACTGGAATATTAAGGGGAGTTATGGCATAATATATTTACCCAATGATCGTTGGTAATAACGAGAAAGGAGGACATAATGAAGATTTTTTCATTCTTCTTTTATAGTATTGTTTGTCTTGTAGCTACGACACTCAATGCGCCTAACAATATATACGCAAGTAATAATACAATACCCATTGGTTTTCAATTTTTTACTGCAAGCAACATACCTATACCTAACGAAACGTTTCAACTTCAGTTAGATAATGAAGTTAAATATTTAACAACTAGGTCAGATGGGTTAGCTTTTATTGAAATACCAAGCAAGAATATTAAAACGCAATACACTTTAACTACTTCAAATCAACAGACTTTTACTGTTGAGCCTAATAAGTTATATCAATTAACTTCTTCTGATAACCAACTTCGTAATACACCTACTATAAATAATCAGAGTATCACGATCGATGTACTTTCCAAAACTTATCAACCTTTAAGTAACATAGAAGTTAAACTGTTAGCACAGAACCAAGAATTTATTGGTAAAACTAACAATGATGGTACAACTACAATCAACATTCCTTCAAATATTCCTAAAGATACTAAATTCAATGTAACTATTAATGGAATAGACACTCATTCAACTATTTCAATAGGAGAGGATAAATATTACACATTTAATTCCGACAACAAATCAGTCTCACCTTTTATACAAGATTCTATGCAACACACACAATTAGACAATAACCAACAGAATCAACAAACCCAAGCTAATACTCTAAATAATTCTAATAACATAAATAGTAATCAAAATAATTCACAGACTTATCAAATATCAGTAGTTAAAGATTTCTTAGTTCCTGATTCCAACCATTCTATTCAAAATAATAATAAAGAAAAAAAGCCCAGCTCAGAAACAAAATCTCTTCCTGAAACTGGACAAACATCCTCACATTACTTCACATATATTATGAGTGCATTACTCATATGTATCACTTCATTGATATTTTTTATAATTAGGAAAAAGAAGTCTCAGAATCATAATTAACATTTGAAACGATTATACCTTTCTTAACTTTTAGAATTTCCCCATGGTAACTAATACCATTTAGCCCCTCGAAATATTTGTGGCCAACTATATCAATCATTGCCTGGGATAGCAATGAGTTTAAACAATAAGTTTTCCTCGAGTCCCACACTTCCAGTCGAAATAATCGTTTGAGAATGTTACTAAATCCTATTTGAGATCCAAGAGTAATCCAAACATCGGGAGAATCTGCTATAAACTTTTCAACATATTTTTTAGTAGAGCCTACATTATTCTTCCATACGACAACATTAACATACACATCTGAATGCTTATACTCGTACCAAGTATGTTCTATCAAAGTCTTTAAATGAAATGCAGTGTTAATCATTTCTTCTTCATTGCTCGTTCCAATTGTTATAGATTTTAAAAATGGCTGATCATATTCTATTGCTTCAATTAATGCATGAAGCTCTCTATCACTAGGCACCTTTAACCTTAGTGATAACTTCTCTAATTGATTGGTCTTATCGTAATCTAACCTCGGAGATATTAACACATTGCTTTCATAATGCAAAATAAATAACCTCCTAATATTTTTTAAAAAAAGGGAGCAATCACATAAAAATAGTGATTGCTCCTTTATTTTAATTATTAGATTCGATTTCAGATACAATTTCTTTAGTCTTTTGTTCTAATTCTTCAAAATCTTTTTTAAATACAAATGCTAAGACAGCAATACCTGCCCCAACAGCAACTGTTGTTATAGCAATTAAGATGAAAAAGAATTTGAAAATCCCTTTAATACAATCCATTGAAGTCACCTCTATCATCATTTTCTACCTCTTATATCATAACATAATATTCAAAATACATAAAAGATATTACGCTCATTCTATAAGATATATCGTTATTTGTGTTCTTTATATAGTATAAAATAACTCATTAAATGTATCAATTCTTTTTTAAAAAGTTAAACAAACAATTATTTTGATAAAGCTATTGAAAACTTTTTGTATTATTGTTAATATTCAGATTATTATACTATTGGAAGGTGCATATATGAGTAATATAAAGAAATTCAGTCAATTCATTAATAAAACATTTGTCCTTTGGATGCTAGTAGCAGCCATATTAGGATTTAGCTTTCCAAATATCATTGCTCAAGTAGCACCTTATATTCCTTATTTATTAGGAATTGTAATGTTTGGTATGGGCATGACCATTTCTACAAATGATTTTAAAGAAGTATTTAAATCACCTAAAAGTGTTTTGATTGGTGTGATACTGCAATATACGATTATGCCTATAACGGCATATTTAATAGCAAAAGGATTTAATTTAAGCCCGGATATCGCATTAGGCGTAATTTTAGTTGGTTGTTGCCCTGGTGGTACTGCTTCTAACGTTATCAGTTACCTAGCTAAAGCCAATACGGCATTGTCAGTCTCTATTACAACCGTATCTACATTATTAGCACCAATTGTGACACCTAGCTTAATATATTTATTTGCTAGAGAGTGGTTACAAGTATCATTTGCTTCAATGTTTATATCAGTCGTACAAGTCGTACTGATCCCTATTATTTTAGGTTTTATCGTTCAAAGATTTTTCAAACCTGTTGCTGAAAAATCGGTAGACATACTACCTATTATTTCAGTAGTTTCAATTTCATTAATACTTTCTAGTGTAGTAGCTGGAAACAAAGTCCAAATTATTGAAACAGGATTGATTATGTTTGGTGTCGTCTTACTGCATAATATAAGTGGTTTAACAATCGGATATTTATTAGCCAAAATATTTAAATTAAATAGACCTGATAAACGCGCAATTTCAATAGAAGTCGGAATGCAGAACTCTGGACTTGCAGTTTCTCTTGCTACTGCCCACTTTAATCCATTGTCAGCCGTTCCAGGTGCTATATTTAGCTTTATCCATTTACTAACTGGACCTACTATCGCAATTATATGGTCAAACCAAACAAAGCGAACGAAACGTAAACATCATTATTCAACTGCAACAGATCAAGTATAAATAAGAAGAGCATCACACCTATTAACGGGTATGATGCTCTTTTTATTTCAAAAATATATATTCTAGATGTTTTATGAGCGCAATTTATTACATTAATTTATCTTCGATACCACTCTTGCCAAATTTTTTTCATGTAAATATATCCTTGATTCCACATTATACATACCCCCTTCTCACATTTTGCGTGAGATAATCGGTAAACTAAATATAACATGGTAAAAAATTACATAGGTTAAGGCATTATTACAATCTGTTTAACATCATATTTCCTATCTTAATATTCTTAATATAATATACGTGACAAAATGTCATTTTTCAATCAAAATAAGTATATTAGGAGTGATAACGTTGCAACAAGTTGATATGCAGACATTTGAATTTAGAGGAAATCATTATGACTATGGCGTTGCCCAAGCTAAATGGTTACAATCTACTAAAATGTTAGAGAATAGAGAAAACGAATGGAAAATTAGAAGACCTCGTTTTGATATAGATATAGAAGAAACGAAGAAGATTTATCAAAAATTCGCACCTCAAATTTGGGACGAACTTATGGGGATACAAGATACATTAAAGTTTCCGCTCGAAAGAATCTTATTAAATTACGGTCATTACAGAGTGTATGCTAAAGATAGTGGTTGTTCTATATTTTTAGGAAATGATTACATGGTTAGAAATTATGATTATAATCCTGCCACTTATGACGGTCGATTTAGTTTGTTTCAACCAAATGATGGAGGTTATGCACAAATTGGACCGACATCTAGAGTTACAGGAAGAATGGATGGCATGAATGAACATGGTTTAGCCATGGGTTACAATTTTATGCATAGAAAAAAACCTGGAGACGGCTTTGTATGTTATATGATTGGAAGGCTTATATTAGAAACGTGTAAAGATATTGAAGAAGCAGTAGCTTTATTGAAAGAAATTCCTCACCGTAGTTCTTTCAGTTACATTTTAATGGATAAGCATAATAGAAGAATAACAGTAGAAGCTACTCCTAGAGATGTCGTCACAAAAAATAACAATTTGTGTACGAATCATTTTGAAGTGTTAACACATGAGAATAGAAACTACATTAAAGAATCGATAGAAAGATACTCTAGAATTGATCATATTACTCATGAGAATATGTCATTAGAACATGCTTTTCGTTATTTTAATGATCCTCAATATGAAATTTATAGTAAACTTTTTAAAAGTTGGTCAGGTACGATTCATACATCTGCTTATATACCTGAACAATTACAAATGAAAATTGCTCTAGGAGAAAATGGGACAATTCATACATTTAATTTCAAAGATTGGCTAGATGGTAAGTCATTACATTTAAGTACGATATCAGGACAAATAGATACAGATATAGAATTTGCCAGTGAATAAAGAGCAATGCTCTAGCAACCACTTTTATCTAAGTTACTAAAGGAACATGCACCTTGAAAGAAGATGGTACATCATTCCCTTTCTCAAAATAAATCACCCAATCCGTTGGATTCATTTTCGGATTGGGTGATTTTTATATTTCTGATTTTGAAAGTGCATGCTTGCCTGGGGGTATGGCTCGAGCCTGTAGTCTCTCACTCATACTATTCCCCCGGGCGTCCGCACTTTACAAAATCATTACAATTTAGATATTTATGTCCTTGCTTCTTTCATTACATTATTTAATTGTAATATCTCCATTATCAGTATAACTCTCAATCACATGCTTACCGTTACCTACTTTTTCACCATTAAAAGCTTTATTCTTAATTTTTGTTTTGCCTGATTCGGCTTGTAATTGTAGCAAAGTGTTTTTAGGTGGTTGTTCATAAGAAATTGAAATGTTCCCATCTTCTGTTGATGATTTAATATCACATTCATTTTTCAGCTGGCTAATATTTATATCACCTAAGGATGTAATCATTTCACTATTAATGAGACTACTCTTATTGATTCGTATATTACCCGTTTCAATTTCCCCATTAAATTCTGTGAGTTTAGAATTTTTAACTTTAACACTTCCTAAACTCGTGATAGCTTTAGCATGTTTTAAATTAACATTATCATAAGATATGTTTCCGGTATCGGTAATCATATTACTATTGTTACTGCTCACATCTTTAATGGAGATATTTCCAGTATTCGTAGAAATATTAAACGATTGATAATTTTTCTCTGGTAATGTAATGACTAAATGGTTAATCGTTTTTCTATATGGAATAAAATTAGCATTGAACTGATATTTACTATCACGTTCTGTAAAATGAAGTAAATTATTTTCAATACTAGCATTTACTTCTTGCTTACCGGTGTATTTGATTCCTAAATATTTCCCCTTTTTCACTTCAACATTTGTATTTTGTCCGTTGACAATGATTTGCTCTACTTGATTATTTTTAAAAACTTTCTCATACGTTTCTTGCTTCTCGAATTTATTATTAACTGTGAACCAAAGTATTGTCCCAATTAAGCCAAATATTAAGAAGACGCTTAAACCTGTTAAAAATAACTTTTTCATTATTCAGCACGCCTCCTAATGACTTTTACACACCATTTTAAATATTTCAAAATTCCTTTATAGCATAGTTCTATTAATTTCAATCCGGTTATAAGCAACATTAATCCTAAACCTAAAAATGATATTGAAAATATAATATTCGTTATATCAATCCAATAGAACCCGTGCACAAAGATATTTATAATACTGACTATAGGTCCTAACATCATTAAAGCACCTACAACGACAACAATTAACAGTATAAAAGCAATGATTAAAAACGGTATGATAATAAAGAATATATTAAAAAAGCTTAAACCTAAAGTGGCCATAATCGCTTGAAAAACATTTTTAAAATTAGGCGATAATTCTGCATCTTGAATGGCACTTGTTGCATAAACTTTTTTAGCAATAACTTTAGGTTCACCTAATTCATGAATTAATTCTTTTTCATTGTGAGCTTCAAAAAATTTCGTTTCATATTCATACATTATTTTATCTCGTTCAACTTTAGGCAAACGAGATAATTCATCCTCAAGGTAATTAAGGAAGGTTATTTTATCCATGAAACATGCCCCTTCTATTATGATATTAACCTTACTTTCATTAATATATTACCATTCTTTTTACAAACAACATCATATTATCATCTGAAATATTTGATTTCAAGTTATATCAGTATGCTATACTAATTCCAATATACAAATAAGGGGGTATTTGGAATGGAAAGATTAATCAAACCAAGCAAACTTTCTAAAGGTGACACTGTAGCAATTGTTTCGCCTTCATCAGGTTATGCAGGTGAAGAAGAAGTGCTTTGGAGAACAGAAGTTGGTATTCAGCGATTAAAGGAAGTATTCGGCTTAAAGGTAAAAGTTATGCCTCATGCACTTAAAGGATCAGACTTCACATATAATCATCCAGAAAAACGTGTAGATGATTTACATCAAGCACTTGAAGATCCAGAAGTAAAAGCCATTATTTGTACTTTAGGCGGTGATGATTCTGTAAGGTTATGGCCATACATAGACTTAAATATTATAAGAAATAATCCTAAAATATTTAGTGGTTATTCTGATACTACTGCCCTTCACTTTATGTTTTATCAAGCTGGTATCTCAAGTTTCTATGGCCCGCTACTTTTAACTGATTTTGCTGAAAATGTTTCTATGGATGATTACACGGTTCAATCTATTAATCAAACTTGGTTCCAAAATGGGCCTGTTGGTAATGTGCCTGCTTCACCACAAATCCGAAAATACGGTTTAAAGTGGGACGAGAAAAATAAGCATATTAATCGAGAATCATTTGATAGCAACGGATATGAAATTTTAAATGGTAAAGGTAAAGCAACAGGACATTTAATTGGTGGCTGCATGGAGCTGTTTCATTCATTAAAAGCTACGGATGTATTCCCTGATAAAGATGTCTTCGAAGGTGCAATATTGTTCATCGAAACTGCTGAAGTACATGCATCACCATGGTTAATGGAAGACTATGTCCGAGCATTCGGTTCAATGGGTATCTTTGACAAAATAAATGGCGTAATTATCGGTCGTCCACAAGATGATGTTTATTATGAAGAATACAAAGAAGTTTGGGTTAAAATGTTAAAAGAATGGAACCAAGAAGATATGCCGGTCTTTTATAACGCAAGTTTCGGTCATAACGAACCAAAATGCATTATACCTTATGGCGCACAAGCAGAATTAGATGTTGATCATAAAACATTTAAAATAATTGATAACGCTGTTAATTAAATATTTCTTCAAGTTTAGTTCTTTGCGAATTATTTCAGAATTGTTATAATATTGAGTATATAAAAGGGGGATTTATGACTATGACTAAGTTAGTTACATATTATGAACAGGCGCAACCAATTAAAGAATACGTTAACGAAATGACAACAAATAAAGATCAATTATTAGATATATATCAATCTTTTCAATTACCTAAAAATGATGAACGTTTAGATAAAATTAAAGATAAAAATTACAAAGTACTTGTCATTACTGAAGATTGGTGCGGAGATGCAATGATGAATATACCAGTATTATTAAACATTGCTGACTATGCCAATATTGAAGTGAAAGTGTTTCACCGAGATGAAGATACAAACCTTATCGATCAGTACTTAACAAACGGTACAGCTCGATCAATACCTATTTTTGTTTTTTTAAATGAAAACCACGAACAAGAACACGTTTGGGGACCTAGAGCTATAAGTGTTCAAAAACATGTAGAAATATTACGTAAAGACTTACCTAGTAAAGATGATTCAACATACGCTGAAAAAGAAAAAGAAGTTCATCATCAAATACACGAAGCATACCAAAACAACACACAATTTTGGGACGATGTTTACGAATCAATCGTAAGTTCAATCGCATAAACTATTTGAGGCTGAGACATAAATGTCCAAAACTATAATGATTTTGTAAAGTGCATGCTTGCCTAGGGGTATGGCTCGAGCCTGTAGTCTCTCACTCATACTATTCCCCCGGGCGTCAGCACTTTACAAAATCAGCAATATAAAAACACCCAATCCGAAAATAATTCCAACGGATTGGGTGTTTTATTTTAAGTTAGGATTTATGTCCTAAACTCAAATATTATATTAGCTATATATGTATACTACCCTATTACTCATAGTAACATCTCTCACCATCCCCATGGATCGATGAGTTTATTTTACTTTATTTTTATAAAACTTAAAAATCTATGTTACTAAAGTTAACACGTAAAAATCTGCAAGTGAAAAGCGCTCGTCCGGGAATTAACGAGCGCTTTTCGGGGAAGGGTTATTAATTAAGGAAACATGTATTTTTATAAAGCCGGGAAACCTTATAAAAATAGCTTGAATCATTATATGATCCATTTCAACGTTACAATTACAGATAACTATCTAAACACGTTCTACACAAAGTCATTTACAATCATGAAAAACATATACGAAATAGTTTTGAGGAATTGAATGTATTGTGCTTCGTGATGTGTTATCTATGACTAAAGTATATCAGCACTGTAGGATTTTTTGTGTATTCCTTCTTAACTCAAATGTTTAATTTCTTAAGTGTATTTATAACCAGTTATTTTAACAGTTAGGAATGCCTAACTGTTAAAGACATTGTTGAATTCAACTTTGTATTATTGCTAGAACGGTGTTTTTCAACGAACTAGAAATACTATTTGCTCATACCCCTAGGCAAGCATGTACTTTACTAAATCAGCAATATAAAAATCACCCAATCCAAAAGTGTATCTCACGGATTGGGTGATTTATTTTGAGAAAGAGAATGATATCCCAGATTCTCTTTCATTATTCTTTCCTTTTATACAAACAAACTAATGAATAGTATGAAAATGATACCTGATACTGAAATAACTGTTTCTAATAGTGTCCATGATAAGAATGTTTCTTTCATTGTTAAGCCAAAATATTCTTTAAACATCCAGAAACCAGCATCGTTTACGTGAGATGCAATAACACTACCTGCACCTGTTGCTAAAACAACTAAAGCAAGGTTAACATCTGATGCTTCTAATAGAGGCATTACAATACCTACAGTTGAAATAGCAGCAACAGTTGCAGAACCAAGTGCCAATCTTAATACTGCTGCAACAATCCAAGCAAGTAATATTGGTGACATTGCTGTTCCCGTAAATAATTCTTCTACAGTTTTACCTACACCACCATCTATTAAGATTTGTTTGAAGGCACCGCCACCACCAATGATCAATAACATCATACCAATTGGATAAATAGCGTTTGTTAACGTGTCCATTACCTCTGTAATTTTATGTCCTCTTTTAACACCCATTGAATAGATGGCAAACAAGACTGAAATTAACATTGCCGTACCCGCTTCACCTAAGAAACTAATAAATCCTAAAATGCCTGATGGATTCTCTGGTGAACCTGTTAATAAATCTACAACAGTTGAAATAAGCATGATAAATACTGGTAATAAAGCTGTTAATGCTGAAATTGCAAAACCAGGTGTATCTTCTATTTTAAATGATTTTTGTTTTCCTAGAGAAGCTAAATCTCCTGATTTCGAAAATGCTTCTGGGATAACTTTCCTAGCGAATTTAGTAAAGATTGGACCAGCAATAATTGTAACGGGTATCGCTACAATAAACCCGAATAATAGTACTTGACCAATGTCTGCTCCATATTCTTTAGCAATCATTACCGGACCTGGATGTGGTGGTAAAAAGCCATGTGTGACTGATAATGCTGCTGTCATAGGAATACCTAAGAATAATGTAGATACTTTTGATTCTTTAGCTATTGTAAATACGATTGGAATTAATAAGACTAATCCTACTTCAAAGAATAAAGCGATACCGATAATAAATGATGCCGTGACAACTGCCCATTGAATACGCTTTTGACCAAATTTATCAATAAGTGTGTGAGCAATTCTCGTTGCACCACCACCATCTGCTAATAACTTACCTAACATCGCCCCTAAACCAAATATTAAAGCGATATGACCAAGCGTAGATCCCATACCTGTTTCAATTGTGGCAATAACTTTACTCAATGGCATTCCTAACATAATACCTGTTACGATTGCCGTAATAATTAACGATACAAAAGTGTTAAGTTTTAACCACATAATTAAACCTAATAATAATACAATCGCTACTGCTACTATTAATAATGGTGCAATTTCTGTAAACATATTAACATCTCCTTATGAATGTGTTGCTTGAAATTCTGAAATTAAATCGTATTCTTCAGTTAATTTACGACTTAAATTGATATAAATTGGTATAAGTGATTGATAAATATCAACATTTTCTTGATTTGGTTCGTGTTGATACGTTTTACCTACCATATCATTTAATACTTCAAAATCTTCTATTTCCCCTAATGCTTTTAACCCTAATACACAAGCACCTAAGCAAGAACTTTCATAACTTTCAGGTACTTCAACTGAAGTATCAAAAATATCTGCCATCATCTGTCTCCAGACTTCACTTTTAGCAAATCCCCCAGTCGCCTTAATTTGTTCTGGTGATTTATCCATCACTTCAACTAAAGCAAGGTATACTGTATATAAGTTAAGAAGAACGCCTTCTAATGCTGCACGAATCATATGTTCTTTTTTATGAGATAACGTTAAACCGAAATAACTACCTCTCGCATTTGCATTCCATAATGGTGCACGTTCCCCGGCTAGATAAGGATGGAATATTAAGCCGTTAGCACCAGGTTTAACTCTGCTCGCAATTTTAGTTAATACGTCATAAGAATCCACACCTAAACGTTTAGCCGTTTCTACTTCACTTGCTAACAACTCATCTCTTAACCATCTTAAGACAACTCCGCCGTTATTGACCGGTCCGCCGATACAATAATGATCTTCCGTTAATACGTAACAAAATATTCTACCTTTATCATCTGTCTTTGGTTTGTCGATAATTGTTCTAATCGCACCACTTGTACCGATTGTTACGGCAACTTCACCTTCTCGATAACTATTTACGCCTAGGTTGGAAAGGACACCATCAGAAGCACCTATAACGATTGGTGTATTTTCACTTATGCCCATAAAATCTGCATATTTTTTGTTAATATTTTTCATAATATGCGTAGTAGATACGAGATTAGGTAATTTAGATTCATCAATACCAAGTAAAGACATGACTTCTTTATCCCAACTTAATGATTCTAAATTCATCATACCTGTTGCAGAACCTATAGAATGATCCATCACGTACTCTTCAAATAACTGATAGAATACATAAGATTTAATATCAATCCATTTTTTAGTTTGGTTGTATATATCTTCATGCTCATGTTTTAACCAATAAATTTTTGATAGTGGTGACATCGGATGTATAGGTGTACCGGTTCTTTTATAAATTTCTATACCATTATGTTGCTCATTAATCATATCTGCATATTCTCTTGCTCTATTATCAGCCCATGTTATACATTCCGTTAAAGGTTGATTGTCTTTATCCATAGCGATTAAACTGTGCATTGCGCTACTAAAACTTAACAATTTAATATCTTTTGCCTCTGCACCCGTTTCTCTAATAACTTTTTTTACTGTAAATAGCACTGCATCAAAAATCTCTGCTGGATTCTCTTCAGCAACTCCAATTTCAGGTGTAGACATTGGATATTCTATACTATGTTTATTTAAAAAGTTTCCTGCTTCATCATATATAACAGCTTTAGTACTCGTCGTACCGATATCTATACCAATCATGTATTTCATTATAAAATCCTACTTTCTTTCTATATTTGTTTGTGAATTCCATAGCACATCTATTTGTTCATCTACATCATCAAAGTTTAAGTGGAAAGCTTCTTTCATCTTATTTCTATCTTTCGTTTCTATAGCTTCAATATAGACTTGATGATTATGAATAACTCTTTCGAAATCTTCTGGTTCATTCTGCATTCTTTGTCTCATCGATACTAGAATTAAACATTCCATCACTGGCGTTAAGTTGTACCATATTATTTCAATATATTGATGATTAATTGCTGTAATCATCGATTCATGAAATTGTAAATCTAATCTTGTAAATTCATCCGCATCTTTAAATTCAACTGCTACTGTCATCATTTTCAAGATTTTATTGAGTTGTTTAATAACTTCGATATTATTTTCTAGTTGCAGTCTTTCAAAGACGAATGACTCTAGCATCAATCTTATATCGTATATTTCTGTTTGATTTGTATTTGATAAACCAGTGACGATAGCTCCCATTCTCTCAAGAGAAATGAGTCCATCTTGTTGAAGTAATTTAAGTGCATCTCTAACTGGCGATCGACTGACTTCAAACTGTTGAGCAATTTTGTTTTCGCTTAATTTTTCACCTTCTGCTATTTCTTTACTTATAATAGCTAACCTCAGTTCACTCGCCACTTGCTCTCCTGTTGAACGATGTTTTAACCAGTCACTTGGATAATGATAATGATGCTTCATAAAATACCTCCAAACCTTCCGTATACTTGTATACAAGTTATTGTAAACGTTTTCTGAAGTTTTGTAAACGGTTTCTGTTAAATTTTTTATAAAAAAACACACTAACGCTTTGTTAGTGTGTCATGCTCATACTATTCTATAGATAATCTATTTAGAACTACTTCCCCTAATGCTTTACTTGCTGTTAATAAAGCATCTTCATTAACGATAAATTTAGGGCTATGGTTATAAAAAGCTTCATCAACACCATAGGGTTTGCAACCTATAAAGAAAAATGTTCCTGGAATTTTTTCCAAATAGCTCGCAAAGTCTTCAGAACTCGTAAGTTGCTCATGTTCTTTTAATGATTCAAAATAATCTCCTTGACTTGTTGCTAAAATATCAACTAAATAATCAGTTTGCTTATAGTGATTGATTAAAGGAATGCAATCTAATTCATAGTTAAACTCACATTTAATATTAAATGTTTCTTCTAATCCTTCTATTAACTGCACGATTTCATCATGTATTTGATGACCGATGCGACTTTCCATATATCTTACATCACCAGCTAATTCAACACTCTCTTGAATAACATTTAAAGATCCTAAACCATTAAACGAACTAATTGTAACGACACCCATATCAAACGGATTTAATCTTCTAGAAACGACAGTTTGTACATTCGTTACAAAAGTACTTGCAGCCATGATCGCATCATTCGCTAAATGTGGACTAGAACCATGTCCACCTTTACCTATTACTTTTAAATGGAATAATGAACGTCCTCCCATAGTAGGACCTTTTCTATATGAAATGACGTCTGGCGTGTAGTCTGGAAATAAGTGTATGCCATAAATTTCATCAACATCATTTAAGTATCCCGAATTTAACATATCAATTGCTCCGCCTGGTGCTAATTCTTCAGCGTGCTGATGTATAATCACTACTTTTCCTGGCAAATGATCCTTTAACTCTATTAAACTCTCGGCAAGCACCATTAAATAAGCAGTATGTGCATCGTGACCACATGCATGCATCCATCCATCATGCTTAGAGGAAAATGATAAACCGGTATCTTCACTAATATTTAAAGCATCGAAATCTGCTCTAAGCGCAATTGTTCTACCTGGTAGGCTTCCTTCTATTTCTACAATTAATCCATAATTACCACCAATACGTTTATGTATGACAACATCTTTGTCATTATAAAAAGATTCAATATATTGAGACGTTTTCGCTTCATTAAATGATGGCTCTGGATATTGATGTAAATATTTATAATGATTAATCATATCCTGTTCTTTTTGTTCTAATTTTTTAAATAATAAACTACGTAACATATATTCACCCCAATTTCATAAAAAGTAACTACTACACAACGTAGCAGTTACTTTTTATCTTGTTCGTTTTTAGTTTTGTCTGGATGCTCATCTACTTTATCTTCTTTTTCAAATTTAGCTAAAATTGCTGTAAGGAAAAATCCTAATCCTGCACCAATCATTAATGATTGAGGTGTACCTTCGAAAAAGAAACTCCCGATAATACACAGTATCCCAATTATAATATAATATTTAACAAATTTTTTACCCAAAAAATATCCCTCATTCATATATCTAATATGTTAAATTTAACATAGAAATGAGGGATAAACCATTATATATTCTTATTTCTTATAATGAAATGATTAATAGCTGTAAAAATAGCTATACAAGCAATTGAAATCCAAATTTGAGATGCCTTCATTGATAACAAACCTTGGTTTAAAATTTTCGGTAAGAAATCTAATGGGTTATATTGCATCATTTTCGCTAAATCTTCACCTATTTCTGGAATAAATATAAATGCATCAAATATAGTAGGCAAGAAAATAATACATAGTATCGTTGCCGTATAAACAATTGCTGACTTACCAGTCAATAAATTTAATATATTTAATAACGTCACATAAAATAGCATGATTAAAATGAATTCACCGAACATTTTTAGAAAATCAGAAGCACTTAAATTTCCTGCACCAATTATAGAAGTAGATAACAATATAAGGAGCGTTCCCAAAATAGTAAATATCACTACGATACCAATCGCAGATATCAACTTAGCATATAAATACTTTATTCTATTTGTTCTTGAATTTAAAAACAATTGAATCGTACCGTATTGCATGTCACGTACAATTGTTCTTATAGCGAACATAAGCATTACGAGCCCACCAAATACGAAGAACATTACCATAACAACTTCAGCAGTAAAAGGTCCATCCAATGTTTTAACTGAAAGAATGATACCTAGACCAGGAAGTATTGAAATTAAAAAACCTAAATATCCTAAAGGACTTCTAAATATTCTAGTTAAGTCATATTTCACAAGTTGTCCAATATTCATTATGCTTCAACTCCTTTATTGATATTAAAGTATTGATCTCTAAGCGTTGTTTTATTATTTTTAATAAACTTAGGATAAACTTGTTTTTCGTTAAGATGTTTTAGTACATTCTGATAATCTTGCAATGCCTCTACAGAAATGACGCCTTCTTGCTTATTGCTCGTTACGACTTTATAGTTCATTGTTAACACATTAAGTGCTTCATTATAGTCTTTATGATCAAATGTAAACTTCGTCACATCTGTTGACTCATCTTTCATATTGTAATCTTCAACAATAGAGCCATCTTTCATAAATACTGTTCTATCACATATGAGCTCGATATCTTCTAATTTATGACTCGATATTAAGACTTTAATATTTAATTCTTTACTCACGCGTTCCAAAGTTTTTAAGACGTCAATCGAACCGTCTGGATCCATACCATTCGTTGGTTCATCTAAGATTAAATACTGTGGTTTATTCATTAAAGCAACTGCTATAGATAACTTTTGTTTCATACCCATTGAATACTTTTTAACTTTTTTATGAATATACGGCTTAATGCCAAACGATTCTATTAGTTGATTAATATATTGATCATCTACTTGCGTACCTAAAACATTTCTAAAAAAGTTTAAATTATAATAACCCGTTTTATTCAAATATAGTTTAGGGTTTTCTATTAAATAGCCAACTTTAGCATTACTTTCTTTTTTAAAAGAACCATCATATTTTACGATATTCTCATTCATAATTTTCATTAATGTTGTTTTACCAACTCCATTTTTACCGATTAAACCAACAATTTGGCTTTCACCAAATTCAAAATCGATATTTTTTAATACGTGTTGTTTTCCGTAATGTTTCTGTATTTGATTTAATTCCATAATGCTTCACCTCTTTTTTAAATTGTAATCGTATTTTTTTGAGCTTTTCTAATTGCTATTACATAAGCCACTATAAACAAAATAATAGAGAAACTTAAATAAATCGCCATATCATGTTTTGCAAATACTGTTGTATGAATTGAGAACCAACTCAATACATAATCGATATATTGAACTAAATTTGGAATAATAGCACCTACTATAATCATCCAAAATATAAGTGGAATTCTCAGCAATCTTTTATATTCTCCAAATGGTAATATCAAACTAATCGTTAACAAATTACTTGCGATATTAAAAGACATACCATAAACATCATACGTTAGTTCTATTCCGCTTCCTTTAAATAATAAAGCGATTGCCGATAATAGTCCTAGCGCAATTTGTATTAATAAAATTAATATTAATGCCGTTAAATAATGTGTGTTGATCACCGTTGACTGTTTTACAGGTAAACTTAAAAATGTATACTCTGAATGATTCTTATTAATCCTTATAAAAAGATAATAAGATGAAACTAAGAAAACAATATGAAGGGTCAATACTAACATACTTAAAATAGCGATTTTAAAAAAGTTCTCCATTGGCAGTACAATTAACACCGATGACATTAAAATAATGACTAATAATGTATATAAGTATGGTTTTAATAAAATTAAGTTTCGATATAATATTGCTTTCATGATATACCTCCATAAATCGTGACATTGTCTTGCTTCGCTTTATGGATAGCTTTGTTGAACTGAATAATCCAAGTAATCACAGCAAACGTGAATAATATTGATGGTGTGAAATATAAAAATATTTTCCAACCTAAAACGTCTGAAAATGGATATGAACGATTCGAATAAACACCAAAATATAACATTGTAAACATGCCGTACATAGCTATTAATATCCATGCGCCTAATTGATTATTATTAATATGAGTAACCACTGGATATACAATGCTTAATGTAAACAGATTAGTAGCTACAATAAATATCGCAGCTTGTAAAAATATTGTATCGTGTTTAAATATTGCTATAATAATGATCATTATAAAGGAAATGACCGTCAGCATTAAATTGTATAAATAATGTGCTTTTACGATGTCGATTTTAGAAACTGGCAAACTATTATAAAAAATTTGGCTGCTTTGTTTATTTAATAATATTGCTTGATTAATACAGTGAACTGAAACAATTGCAACAAAATATATAGGAACAAAATTTAAAATTGCAGCACTTTCATATGAAATTGTAAAATTAGCAAAGGTTGTCAATATAAAACACGTTAAATATAATAAGTAGTATCCTTTTTCATACTGAAAATTCCGATAAAAAATTGCTTTCATTTAAACCACTTCCTTGTCGAATTGGTCTTTTTCAATCCTCACCATGATATCTTCAATAGAAGGTGTTTCGACAACAATTTCATTTCCAAATAATTCAACAAATACTGAGCTTTCTTTCGTTAATCCTGAAAAGCCAGTTTTCGTTTCTTTTACACTTATTAACAATTCCCTTAATTCATCATCTAGTATAGATTGGTCACCTTTAACAATTTTATAATTTTCCGTTAGATATTCTACACTTTCATTAATAACGATTGAACCGTTTTTTAAGTAAACAATATAATCAGCAATTTTTTCTAAATCTGAAATAATATGTGTTGAGAAAAAGATTGTTTTTTCTTCATTAATTAATTCTTTTTGTAAAATTTCTAGAACTTCATTTCTAACTACTGGATCTAATCCTGACGTTGGTTCGTCTAATATATACAGTTCTGCATGATGACTTAATGCAATAGCTAAAGAAAGTTTCATCTTCATTCCTGTAGAAAATTGTTTAATCTTTTGTTTATAAGATAATTGAAATTGATGAATGTAATTTTTAAATTTTTCATGATCCCAATTTTTATAATATTTACTTACGACTGATTCTATTGTTTTGATGTTCCAATTTTCATACATATATAGTTCGGAGTAGACAAAACCAATTTTGTTTTTAATTTCAACTGGATTAGCTGCTAAATGTTCTCCGAGTATTTTTAAATCGCCACTTTGTTCTTTAAGTAAGCCCATTAGAATGCGAATTGTCGTAGTCTTACCAGAACCATTAGCACCTATAAAGCCCGTAACATAACCTTTTTTTACTTCGAAACTAACATCTTCTAGGTTTAGATTTTTAGTACGATACTTTAAATTTTTAACGTCTATTGCATTATCCATTTTATTCACCTTCCTCATAAATCAAAGTAATGATTTCATTTATTTCTTTAGCATCCATTCCTATCAATTTAGCTTGTTTAGTTAACTCTTTAGCTAAATCTTCAATAACGATGAACTGCTTTTCTTTCATAATAGATGGATCTTGTGATTTAACAAACGTCCCTTTTCCTCTAATCGTTGTGACGAATTGTTCTTGTTCTAAATCAACATAAGCTCGTTTAGTCGTAATTAAACTTACCCCTAAATCGCTTGCTAGCTCTCTCATGGAAGGCAATGAAGCACCAGGTTCTATCTTACCTTGAAGGATATGAGCTTTAATTTGTTCTTTAATTTGCTCATATATTGGCCGATTGCTATTATTTTGTAAAAGAATCTTCATGTTAAACCTCCCTCTTTCAATGTGTGTATAAACAGTATATACACTATATACACAGTTGTCAATAAACCAATTAAAATACCCATTTAACATTGATATAACAATGTTTGTAAACATAAAAAAATAGAGTGTATATAACGTTATGTTATATACACTCTATTTTAATGATTATTTTAAGTCTTTAATTGCATCTGCAATCGATTCAAATACATGTTCGATATCTCTTTTTTCAATACAACTAAATGCAATACGGATATCTGTTTTGTTTAAAGCAATAATGCCAATACTATATTTATTAATTAAATGTAATCTCAATTCTTCTGGATCTACATCGTTTACTTTTATAGCCATAAAGTAACCTGAATTAAATGCGTAAGGTGTCCATAGTTCTTTATACTCATCACGATATGCAACTTCTTTCGTTACTTCATATCTCTCTTTCAAAATATTAATATTTTGATCTACTTGTGATTGGAATGAAGGATCTTCCATTGCATGAATAATCGCAGTTTGGCTAGGTAATGAACAACTAGATAAATTACTTCTAATTAATCCTTTTAATTTAGCTACTAAGACATCTTTCACTGTCTCGTTCTTGCTTCCAAATGTTAAAAATCCTACGCGGAATCCCCAAGCAAAATACTCTTTAGTCGCGCCATCAATTTTAACTGGCATAACATGGTCATGGTCTAGCTCTGTTAATGCTGTAAACACAGATTGTTTATAAACATCTTCAAAGAACAATCCATAATAAGCATCATCTACTAAAGTGATAACTTGTGTGCCTTTGTCAGCTAAATTTTTAATCGCTTCAACCATTTCCTCTACTTCTTCAACAACTGGTGTATAACCTGTTGGATTATTAGGGAAATTCAATACTAATACGACTTTTTCTTTATTATAATTCTCTAGCGCACGTTTGAAATATTCTAATGTAAAGCTTCCATCTTCTTTAAAAGCTTGATAAGTTTCTATGTTAGCACTGTGTCTTACACCGAATGCTAATTTATAGTTACCCCAATTATGTTCAGGTAACAAAATTGTATCTTGCGCATCCACAAATAAGTCTCCAGCTAATGATAAACCATGTGTCAAAGCATTCGTTACAACTGGTTTAGAAATATTATGAGCACTCAAATCCGGATTATCATTTAAAATTTTCTTTTCCCAAAGCGTACGTAAACGCTCGTCACCTTGAGGCGGAGAGTATGGGAAAATATCACTTGGATCTTGATCTCCAAACTGGTTATATAATGCATCTGTATACATAATACCTTCATCTGTTGTAGCCATACCAATAGTAGCATTATATTTAGTGCCTTTTGCTTCCCCAGATTGTGATAAAATACCTTTTGGATAATAAATTGATTTACCTAAATCAGAAAGCATATCTAATAGTACTGGATATTCTTTTTTCAATTGTTCATTTAATTCTAAAGCTAGTGGGTTCATAGAAAGTCATCCTCTTTCATTGTTATGATACTTCTATACTAGACGAGAATTATGAAAATTAAAAGTGTGTTTACTTAATTTCATCATTTATTTTCATATAGACTCATTATTTTGGATTACAATATAAAATTGATATAATAAAATTTAAGAAAAGGAGTATATATTATGTCTACAATTACAAAAGCACTAGTAGGATTAGCTATAGCCTCTTTAATAATCGGCTTAGGTCTCCAAATTAGTGGTCAACCCGGTATTCAATTTACTTTAGCCTCAATTTTATTTTTAATTGCAGCCTTTATAAATCGTAACAGTGACCGTAAAAAAGCAAATAAAAAGAAATAAGCTGAAATCGAATATATTCGATTTCAGCTTATTTTATTAATATTTCACTTTATTGCGTTTACGTTTTATTGTTTAGGTATTTTCCAATAATCATCTTTATTTTCTTTATCTAATACTTTTTTAAATCTTTCTGATTGATATGCTTCTTTAATATCTTTTACCCATTGCTCATCTTTATTCTCAACATTCACGACTACTTGTAGGTATAAGTCATCTACTAAATCTTCTTTTAATAATCCTTTAGATGGATCTACTTTTGAAGCATAAACAATTGAACCTGGTATTACCGCATAATCTACTTCGTCTAAAATTCTAGGTATATTTGCTAAATCCATTGTTTTTATTTTTAAGTTTTTTGGATTTTCAGAAATATCTTTTTTAGTAATTGTAATATCATCTTTATCCGCATCTAATTTAATCCAACCTGCTTTTTCTAATAATCTATATGCTCTCGCAGTATTAGAAGGATCTTGTGGTATTGCTATTGTATCTCCAGATTTAATGCTTTTAATGTCTTTGTTTTTATTTGAGAAAATTTGAGCTGGTACCGTTGGAATTTTAGTGATGTTCGTTAATTTTGCATCTCTTTCCTTATTAAAAGTATCCATGTATGCCTTATGCTGATCAACATTCACATCTACACTACCTTCTTGTAATGCAACATCAGCTTGTAATAACTCAGTGAAGTCTTTATCTTTTACCGTATATCCTTTATCTTCTAATTCAGGTTTAATCCCTTTTAAGAACAATTCACTATAAGGTCCTGGAGAAGTGGCTACAGTTATTTCTTTTTTATCTTTATCCTCATTCCCACATGCTGCTAACACAATCGATAAGACTAGCGTCAATAATAATAATATATTTTTCTTCATATTAATTTGTCCCTTCTTATTCCCGATTATTCCAATCTATTTTATAATTATAATATCACTTGAAGTTATAAAGTCAATACGGATTTAATATGTTAAAATTTCGATAGGAGTGATAAACATGACCCTATATCAAAAAGTTATACAAACAAAAGCTGGAGATATGTTAGCAATTGCTAACGAAACGCATTTATTAATGCTACATTTTATTAATAAACCTACTATTAAAGATGAGTTACAAATTGTTAAACAACAACTTAACACTGAAATTCTTTTAACTAGCAATGACATTTTAGATAACCTTGAACTAGAATTAAATAAATATTTCAACGGAAAGTTAAACTCTTTTTCAACGCCGATAATGTTCAATTTCGGTACCCCATTCCAACAAAAAGTATGGCGCGCACTATGTGAAATTCCTTATGGAGAAACAATATCTTATAAACAACTTGCTGAAAATATAGGACAACCAACTGCATTTCGTGCAGTAGCAAATGCAAATGGTAGAAACTTTCTAACCATACTTGTGCCTTGTCATAGAGTCATAGCAGCAGATGGTTCAATAGGAGGTTATTCAAGTGGTATAGAAAGAAAAGAATTACTGCTTGAAATAGAAAACAATAAAAACAACACGCAATGTATTTAACATCGCGTGTTGTTTTATTGCCTATATTATACAGCTTTAACCATATATTTATAATCGTGACCACTTAAAACTTTATCATGTGAAGGTTCAAAACCAAGCTTTTGATATAATTTCATCGCCCCTTCATTATCCACTTCACAGTTTAAAGAAACTTGATTAAAGCCTAATGATTTTGCATGATCAAAAGTATAATCTATCAATTTAGATGCAATGCCTCTCCCTCTAAATTTCGAAAATACTGCAATAGATTCAATATACAGATCGCCACTTTCCGCTTCTTGTTCAGATAAAGGTGTACCCTCTAATATGAAAGATTGATCAAATTGAATATCATGCCAATTCTTTTCAAGTTGGAGTTCATCATCACCAGCATAACAATTAATAAATCCAGCCAATTCACCTTCAACTTCAAATATATGAATATGTTTGAAATGATTTCTATAATTACCCTCAACCATACTTTGTTCAATAACTTTTAATACAGTATCTTTATCATTATTAACAACGATAGGTAATTCCATATCATGCCAAATAATATACATTAACTCACTTAACTTTTTTGCATCATGCTTTTGAGCAGGTCTAATCATACTTATTCCCCTTTATTACAAATTATGTCTATTTTATCATAAATTCATCATATATCATGAATATAAAGTGCTTCTATGTTGCTTGTTTAGTTAGTCTTGCAACATTCAGACGTTCTATGTTGCTTGTTTAACCAGTCTTGCAACATTCAGAACTTCTATGTTGCTTGTTTAGTCAGTCTTGCAACATTCAGACGTTCTATGTTGCTTGTTTAACCAGTCTTGCAACATACAACATGTACTTAAAAGAAAAAATATTATAAAAATGAATATTCTCCACGATGTTAAAATATAAAAAAATCTCCTCACTAGGCTTTAGCCTAAGAGGAGATCTTTTATTTTAAGAATGAGTTTTAATATCTCACTCTCTTTTATTTACGAATCTATTACATCATACCTGGCATTCCGCCCATGCCGCCCATATCTGGTGCTGCTGGTTCGTCTTGTGGTATTTCTGCTACTACTGCTTCAGTTGTTAAGAACATTGCTGCTACTGAAGCTGCGTTTTGTAATGCTGAACGTGTAACTTTTGTTGGATCTACAATACCTGCGTCTAACATGTTAACCCATTCGTCTGTTGCTGCATTGAATCCAATACCTTCTTCTGCACTTTTCAGTTTTTCAACGATGATTGATCCTTCTAATCCTGCATTTTCAACGATTTGACGTAATGGTGCTTCTAAAGCTTTCAACACAATATTTACACCTGTTTGTACGTCACCTTTAGCATCTACTTCTGCTACTTTATTATAAATTGATACAAGCGCAGTACCACCGCCTGCTACAATACCTTCTTCAACTGCAGCACGTGTAGAGTTTAATGCATCTTCAATTCTTAATTTACGTTCTTTTAATTCTGTTTCTGTTGCTGCACCGACTTTAATCACTGCAACGCCGCCTGCTAATTTAGCTAAACGTTCTTGTAATTTAGTACGATCGAATTCTGAAGTTGTTTCTTCGATTTGTACTTTAATTTGACCAACACGCGCATCAATATTAACTGAGTCGCCTTGTCCTTCAACAATTGTTGTATCGTCTTTAGTAACTTGAACTTTACCTGCTTCACCAAGCATATCTAATGATGCTTCTTTTAAGTCTAAACCTAAATCATCAGTAATAACTTGTCCGCCTGTTAAAATTGCTAAGTCATCTAACATTGCTTTACGACGATCACCAAATCCTGGTGCTTTAACAGCTACTGCAGTAAATGTTCCGCGTAATCTATTTAATACTAAGTTCGTTAACGCATCGCCATCTACATCGTCAGCAACGATTAAAATTGGTCTGTTTGTTTGTAATATTTTTTCTAAAATAGGTAAAATATCTTGGAATGATGATATTTTTTTATCTGTTATTAAAATGTAAGGATTTTCTAATTCAGCTGTCATTTTATCTGAATCTGTAACCATGTACGGAGAAGTGTATCCTCTATCAAATTGCATACCTTCTACGACTTCTAATTCAGTGCTGAATCCTTTTGATTCTTCAATTGTAATAACACCGTCGTTACCTACTTTTTCCATAGCTTCTGAAATAAATTTACCAATTTCTTCGTCAGCTGCAGAGATAGATCCGACTTGTGCAATTTCTTCTTTTTTCTCGACAGGTTGTGAAATTCGTTGTAATTCTTCTAAAGCTACTTTAACCGCTTTATCGATACCTTCACGAATACCGACTGGGTTAGCACCACTTGTTACGTTTTTTAATCCTTCTTGAATCATAGCTTGAGCTAATACCGTTGCTGTTGTAGTACCATCTCCTGCAACATCATTTGTTTGATTTGCTACTTCTGCTACTAACTTAGCTCCCATATTCTCATATGCATCTTCTAATTCAATTTCTTTAGCAATCGTTACACCATCATTAGTAATTAATGGTGAAGTGAATTTTTTATCTAAAACGACATTACGGCCTTTTGGTCCTAATGTTACTTTAACTGCATTAGCTAATTTATCTACACCTGCAAGCATTGATCTACGTGCATCTTCTGAAAATTTTAATTCTTTAGCCATTTATAAATACCTCCATAATATATCATCAACAAATCTAAATTTATTGTTCAATTACTGCTAAAATATCATCTTCTGAAAGGATAATATATGTCTCTTTATCACGTTTAACTTCTGTTCCTGCATATTGTTGATATACAACTTGATCTCCTACAGCAACATCTACAGAAAGTCTTGTACCGTCTTCTAAACGCTTACCTGGTCCAACAGCTACAACTTTACCTTCGTTTGACTGTTCTTTAGCAGAATCTGTTAACACAATCCCGCTAGCTGTAGTTTGTTCTTTTTCTGTTTTCTCGATAATAATTCTATCTCCCAATGGTTTTAACATTTATAAAATCCTCCTTGGCGCTATTAATATTAGCACTCTTTATACTTAAGTGCTAACCACAATTTTATAATAATCAAATTTGGTCAAAATTACAAGTAATATAACTTAAATTTTTCTCTTTTTATGCTAAATAAGGTACAATATGTACATGTTTATTTTTGGAGGAATTGAAAATGCAATTTAATCGATTAACCGTTAATATTGCTACACTACTACTATTTGGCGTTGTACAAACGATTGCAATTATACCAAATAGTTTATATGCCGATTCTGATTTATCTAAAATCACAAGATTAGAAATCAGTTTAACTTGGATGGCAACAACGGCAATCATTTCTGTTTTATTATTATGGTACATGAACTCAAATATTAAAAATCCAACACGTCTTGAAAAGCAAACTAAAGAACCTTGGGTATATGTCATTTTTTGGTGTATAGCCGGAATTTTTCTAGCAATGTTTGGTCAAGTTATCGCTGCACTTGTGAATACTTATATTCTTAATCAGCCTATGGAAAGTGGTAATACACAAAACCTCATGAAAATAGCACAAGAATCACATATACTCATTATTTATATAGTGTTAGCTGGACCTATTCTTGAGGAATTAATATTCCGTAAATTAATTTTTGGTGAAATATACAATATGGTTAAGGCACCTAAATGGTTAAGTTTCATCATCGCAGTGTTAGTTAGTTCGTTTGTCTTTTCATTAGCACATTCAGATCCTGCACATACTTTAATATATGTCGTTATGGGAACTGTGTTTAGTGGACTATATGTATTAACTAAGAGAATCATCGTACCTATGATCGCACATATGGGTATGAATGGCATTGTAGTTTTAGGACAAATCGTGTTTAAAGATCAATTAAATGAGCAAATAGAAAAGCAGTCTCAAATTTCTCATCTCATTTATCATACAATTATCCACATGTATTCTTAAAATTTATAACAGTATTCAAACAGATTGGGGATGTAAAGACCCATTCTCAAAATTAAAAATCTCTTCATTAGGTTATCGCCTAGTGAAGAGATTTTTTATATTTTTGAATCTATCGATATTTAATATTGTTTAACTCCCCATAGCACTTCTTCGCATTTTTTAATGATATACTTTAACACTTCAATTCTTGCTGATTTTTTATTGTCGGCTGGTACGATTAACCATGGCGCATAATCAGTGTTTGTTTTTTCAATCATATCATGACTTGCTTCTATATATAAATCCCACTTTTCACGATTACGCCAATCTTCATCGGTAATTTTCCATTGTTTTTCAGGTAATTCTTCTCTTTCTTTAAATCTTCTTAATTGTTCATCTTTATCTAAAGTTAAAAAGAACTTTAATATAATTGCCCCTTCGTCCGTCCACATTTTTTCAAACTGATTAATTTCTTGATAAGCACGTTGCCATTCGTCTTTCGTTGCAAATCCTTCTACTCTTTCAACTAACACTCTGCCATACCAACTTCTATCAAAAATTTCGATATGTCCGCTTCTTGGCATATCTTTCGCAAATCTCCATAAATAATGATGATTAAGTTCAACATCTGTTGGTGCACTAATTGCATTTACTTCATAACCCGTCGGATCTAATTTTTCTCTGACTCTTTTTATATTGCCACCTTTACCAGCTGCATCCATACCTTCATAAACTAATATTAAAGGAATCTTTCTTTCATACAATGCAAATTGCAGTTCTTTTAATCTATCTTGTAAGTCACCTACTAATGATTTATAAGTTTTTTTATTTATATTCTCAATAGATTGATGGAGTAATTCAGAATTAAAATGATCAGTAAAAGCACCATCAATGACTTTGTTTTTCTTTTTATGTAATTTAATGGCTTCTTTCAAACGTGTTCTAATATGTTTGTACATTAAATTTATAGCTTCATCTTTCTCAGTATAATCAATAATTTTCCATTCATCTTTAGGTGCTTCTTTTAAGATTTTATGCATTTCTTTATGATACACATCATCTTGAATAGCACTTTCGTATTCTTGTACTTTCCAGCTTGTTAACGGATTATCTTTCATTTCTCTTAAATGTTCTCTTCTTTTTTTATCACTAATTTCAATATAAAACTTAATAATTTCATATCCATCATCTTTAATCATAGATTCAAAATCTTGTATTTGTCGTTTCAAATCATGATATTTGTTATATATAGAATGTTTTATTTTGTTTTCTTGATATTCTATAAAGTAAGCGTACCAACTTCTAAAGTAAATATTGATATCACCTTTTGATGGTAAACTATTCCAATATTTCTGCAAAAATTGATATCTAAGATCATCTTCTGAAGGTGATTTCGTCGGTATAAAATGTGTGTATTTAGCATCAAGCGTTAATAAAAGTTCGTTAGATAGCCTCGTCTTACCTGATGCAGGAACACCTTCAAATACAATCATAATGGGAATTCCTAGTTCTTTCGTTTCTCTTGTTAATGCTGCTACTTCTAAAGATAATTGCTCATTATTTTTAGTCATAAAAATACACCTCTTTTCAAACATTATTATATGCCCACTCCCTATTTTTCGCAATTTTCAAGTAATGATTAAATGAATAATGTTATAATGCTTTTAATAAGGAGGTACTACTATGACAGTAACTTTTAAAGAATATGAATACGAACAAATCAATATTGAAAAGAAAGCGCAACAAACTAAAACATTATTAAAAAAATTCGATCACGCAACGACGCTTGATGAAGCAATAGAAACAATAAACGACATAAACAAAATAAGAAATCACACAGATACTCATTTTAATATTGCCTACATAAGAGCATCTATTGACACTCACAATGAATTTTATAGCAATGAGCGAGATTTTTTTGATGAGAACATGCCTAGAATACAACATTTAGATAATTTATTTTATCAATCATTACTAAATTCGAAATATAAAGAAGCATTAATTGAACACTTCGGTCAGCAATTATTTTCTCTAGCTGAAGTTGCTTTAAATACTTATCAACCTTCCATCAACGACTTGCTCGTTAAAGAAAATAAATTGGTTAGTGAATATGATAAGTTAATTGCATCAGCAGACATTGCATACAAAGGTGAACATTTAAACTTAGCCCAGTTCAGCAAATATTTAATCAACGAAGATAGAAATATACGAAGAGAAGCTTATAATACGAAAGAACAATTTTTTAATACACACTTAAAAGATTTTGATCGTATATATGACGAACTAATTAAAGTTAGACATGAAATTGCTTTGAAATTGGGCTATGACAATTTTGTACAACTTGGGTATGATCGTATGCAAAGAATAGGATATAGCGCACAAGACGTAAAAGTATTCAGAGAACAAGTAAAAGAATATGTCGTTCCAATAACTGAAACGATCAACGCACAACATGCTAAACGTATAGGCGTTGACCAGTTAAAAGTTTACGACCAAAATTTCACTTTTAAAACCGGGTCTCCTAAACCACGCATTTCAACCGATGAAATAATTGAAAATGCTAGAAAAATGTATCACAATCGTTCTGATGAAACGGCTAAGTTTATAGATTTTATGATTGATAAAGAACTATTTGATTTAGAAGCTAAGAAAGGTAAAGAAAGTGGTGGCTATTGCACAATTATTAATGATTTCAAATCACCATTTATCTTTGCAAATTTTAACGGTACACAAGGTGATATTGAAGTTATGACTCATGAAGCTGGTCATGCTTTTCAAGTTTTTGAAAGCTTAAAATATTCGGTGCCAGAGTATTACTTCCCTACATCAGAAGCTTGTGAGATTCACTCAATGAGTATGGAGTACTTAACATATCCTTGGATGGACTTATTTTTCAAAGCAGACACTGATAAATTCAAGCTATCGCATTTAGAGGATAATATTAAATTTTTACCATATGGTGTAGCTGTCGACGAATTTCAGCATTATATGTATGAAAATCCAGAGATGACACCTGAAGAACGTAGACATATTTGGTCTGACTTAGAAAATAAATACTTACCAAATGTAGATTATGACGGTATACAACATTTAGAAAATGGTGCCTTTTGGCATAGACAAGGTCATATATTTGCCTCACCGTTTTATTATATTGATTATACATTAGCAACAATTTGTGCAATGCAATTTTATATCAAACAGGAAAATGATGAACATCAAGCGTGGTCTGACTATTTAAAAATATGTCAAATCGGCCGTTCTCAATCATTTGTAGATATTATTAAATCCGTTAATTTACAGTCTCCATTTAAAAATGGAACAGTAAAATCAATTGTAGAACACTTATATAAAGCTACTAAAAAGATTGATCAATCTAAATTCTAATGACTTATATAGAACTTCAATATTTTTCGGACAATATCTTCTGAGTTTTCGTGCGTTTTATCCAGATTTTATCAAAATCGCACGATATCTTTTGAGTCTTTGTGCGTTTTACCCAGATTTTACCAAAATCGCACGATATCTTTCGAGTCTTCGTGCGTTTTATCCAGTTTTTACCAAAATCGCACGATATCTTGATATGCTCCCTTCAAAGTAGACAGTTAAAAACAAAACTTTGAAGGGAGTTTTTATATATGAAGAGAAAAATAAAGTTATCTGTTGAGACATTTTTAAAATTATTTGAAATAGTTGAGGATGGTTATAGTTTTGAAACTGCTTTAAGAAAACTTGATTTGAACTATAATTCTAAAGAATTAAGATACAAATATCATATGTATCTTGAACACGGGATAGATATTCTAATACCACATGCTTCTAGACCCAAATATTCAAGGAAGTTAAAAGAGAAGGTAGCTCAAGATTATTTAAACAAAGGTATTTCACTAGAAGGTTTAGCTATTAGATATAACATAAGAAGTAAATCAACTGTACGTCAGTGGATAATTCAGTATACTGAGGGTAAGAAAAATAAATCACATGAACCCGAGGTGTATATCGTGAATCCTAAAAAAACGACATTAGAAGAAAGAATTGAGATTGTAAAATACTGCTTAGATCACAATATAACGTACAAAGAAGCTTCTGAAAAATTCAATTTAAAATATAGCCAACTTTACAGTTGGATTCAAAAGTATAAAGAACATGGTAAAGATGGTCTTATTGATGGTCGAGGTAAAGGTAAGCCACAAAGCATCATGACACCAGAAGAAGAGTTGAATGCGCGTATAAAAGCACTTGAAGAAAGAAATAAATATTTAGAAATGGAAAACGAAGTATTAAAAAAAGAGGAAGAGATCGAGAGGCAGTTGATGAAACAAAAATCAGGCAAGAAGCATCGTACAAAACGGTCAAATCGCTAAAAGATACTTATCCAATAGTATGGTTATGCCAAGTACTAGAAATTTCTAGAGCGAGTTATTATAAGTGGATGAGCCGAAAGGCACCACGATTAGAACAGGAAAACAAAGAATTAATCGGCGATATCATAGATATATTTAATAAGTATGAAGGCATTTATGGTTATAGACGTATATACATTTATATTAGATTAAAGCTACAGAAAAAAGTTAATCACAAACGTATATACAGACTAATGAAACAAATAGGTTTAAAAGCTGTTATCAGAAGAAAGCGAAAGAAATATATAAAGAGCACACCTTTCTATGTCGCAGAAAATGTACTTAATCGCGAATTTAATGAAACAGTTCCAAATAAAAAATGGTTAACTGATGTGACTGAATTCAGATTGAAAACCGGGCAGAAAGCTTATTTAAGTGCAATTTATGATCTTGGTAGTAAAAAAATAATCAGTCATGAAATCAATTTATCCAACAATAATGAGTTTGTATTTAAAACCATAAAAAAAGCAATAAGAGGCAAAAATACCAAGGGTATTTTATTGCATAGTGATAGAGGCTATCAATATACAAGTCCATCATTCAAAGAGATTTTAAAAGAAAACGGCATGATTCAAAGTATGTCTCGTGTAAGCAAGTGCATTGATAATGGACCTATGGAGAATGTATGGGGCATAATAAAAAGCGAATTATTTAAAGGAAGTAAGATGCATAGTTTTGAAAATATTGATAAAGCAAAGCATAGTATCAATCAATACATTAAGTTTTTTAATGAAGATCGAATTACATTAAAAATGGCTGCCCTCATAGCTTAAATATGAAGACAGCCCAAATTTCATTTTTTAGTTGTCTACTTGACAGGGTGCAGTTCATCTTCTGAGTCTTCGTGCGATTTTGCCACAGCACTCTTTGAACACCGTAACCCTAATTTCACTTAGATATTCCTCACGATTTTGCAAAGTGCTGACGCCTGAGGGAATCGTATGCGAGAGAGACTACAGGCTCGAACCATACCCCTAGGCAAGCATGCACTTTCAAAATCGTAAGATTTAATATAAAAAAAAATCTCTTCACTAGGAAATAGCCTGATGAAGAGATCTTTTATTTTGAGTTTAGGTATTTATATCCCAGACTCTTTCATTTTCACAAATATAGTTACCTTAATTAAGATTTAATAATTCTTCTCATAAAGAATGCAATAATTGAACCTAACACAATGACTATTGCTATAGAAATGCCAATGATTAAAGGTTTAGAAACATCTTTTTTATCAGAAGCTGTTTCAAAGCTTTCGGATGTCGTTGAAGTTGTTTTTGTATTATTATCATCATTAACAGATGTCGTTTCACTAGTTTTAGATGTCTTTTCAAACTTTGGATGCGCTAAATCAGGTCTGCTTCCTACTTTACTCGTAACCAAGTTCAACACATCTTCATCCAACTTGTTGTAATATGCTTCAGCATGACCAGGGATAAACTTTGGCTCTTCTTCATCAGCATATTGTTGATCGTCATAATAAGTATCTCCAAAGTCATCAGTATTTGGATATGATGGCATCGTTGGTTTATATTGTTCTATATTTTGTTCATTATAATCATATTCACCAGCATTTGATTCACTGGATTTTGGCTCTTCAGATGAAGGAGATCCACCATTTGATTTGTTAGGTGGTGGTGATTGATTGTTGTTGCTTCCCCCACTTGGTTCTTCAGTACTCGGCTTCTCACTTGTGTTTGGCTCTTCCGTACTTGGTTCTTCAGTACTCGGCTTCTCATTTGTGTTTGGCTCTTCCGTACTTGGTTCTTCAGTACTCGGCTTCTCACTTGTGTTTGGCTCTTCTGTACTTGGTTCTCCAGTACTTGGCTTCTCACTTGTGTTTGGCTCTTCCGTACTTGGTTCTTCTGTACTTGGTTCTTCAGTGCTTGGTTCCTCTGTGCTTGGTTCTTCAGTGCTTGGCTTCTCACTTGTGTTTGGCTCTTCCGTACTTGGTTCTTCTGTACTTGGTTCTTCAGTGCTTGGTTCCTCTGTGCTTGGTTCTTCAGTGCTTGGTTCTTCAGTGCTTGGTTCTTCTGTACTCGGTTCCTCTGTAGATGTTTCTTTTTTAGAGTCTTGTTTATTTTCTACTATTTGATCAGATTGTTCTTCAGTTATTTTAGGAGAAGTATCTTCTATTTTAGTATGTGATGTTTCAGACGCAAGAGAATCATTTCCATAAGATACACCTAACACCATAGAAGATAATAATAATGATGAAATGATTGAATTTTTTAATACCTTCATAAAAGTTCTTCTCCTCCTTTACGTTTATTAATATTTCAAGTATAAAGGATAAATTAGCTGTTTTCTATGCTTTAATACCATATGTTACACAGAATTAATATTTTGTAATAACTTATTCATAATTCTTACAACTTAAATTAATTATAAAAAACACTTGTTGAATATTTACAACAAGTGTTTTGATATATTAATGATTTATTTGTAAGTCATATTTTGTAAACTTCAAATATACTTGTCCTGATTCTGTTGATGTTCTGAAGTTCACTGCATTTTCGTCAGGGAATATTCTAGTTGTTAACACACGTTCCCCATCATTTACAAAGATTTCTAAACTTGAAGTATCACTATAGATTCTTAACTGTTTCAAATCTTGATCTAAAGTTGTTGTACGTGTTGTTTTATCAACCGCTTCACTAACGATACCACTTTCGAAACGCTCTAATGTTAGCTGCTTCGTTTTTGTATTATAAATTAGTTGTGTCGAACATTTTTTCGATACTCTTACATCAAAATATATTTCGGTTGCTTCATTTTCGAGAATATCGATCATTAATTCAAATTGTTTACCTTCATATGGATGTAATTTAACAGAGTGCTTATTCGCATAACCTTCTGCTGTTTCTTTATTTGTTCTTAAATTTTCTAAAGCCTTTATAGGTCTTTGCATTAACTTTCCATTTTCAATTGTTAACACTCTCGGAATTGTTAAGCAATGTGCCCAACCTTCTTCGTCTGTAGCATAATCAATTTCTGGAAGTCCCATCCAACCTATTAAAATTCTATTGTCATTTTCGTCTAAGAAAGTTTGAGGTGCATAAAAATCAAAGCCTTGATCTAATTCCACAAAATTCTTATGGTTAAATTTTAAAGTATCAATATTAAAATCGCCCATTATGTAGCCAGACTGGTAAATGTTTTCAAATTGATTGTTTTCTGGTTCGATGCCTTGCGGTGAAAAGATAAACACATCTGTTCCGTTTAATTTGAATAAGTCAGGACATTCCCACATATAACCGAAATTTTGTAAATCTGTTTGAATTTCGCTTTTTAAAGTCCATTCTTTAATATTATCTGATTCATAGACAACTGCAGTACCTGTTTCGTTGTCTCTTTGAATACCAAAAATCGCATAATACTTATCGTTTTCATGCCACACTTTTGGATCTCTAAAATGTTCAGTATAACCATTTGGAGTGTCGTGAATTACAGGATTTTCAAACTTTTTAAAAGTCCCATCCTCTTGTTGGACAGCGACCATTTGGGATGATTTTCTATTCCATTCATCATCTCTAGCATTACCTGTATACATTAAATGTAATTTGCCATCATATTCAAAAGCACTACCTGAATATACACCATGACTATCAAATTCTGTATCTGGAGATAGCGCAATTCCTTCGTCTTTAAAATGAGTTAAGTCTTTACTCGTATAATGATACCAATACTTCAATCCATGTACTGCTCCTAAAGGAAACCACTGATGAAAAATATGGTAATTGCCTTTGTAATAAACTAAACCATTTGGATCATTTAATAATCCGGTCTTTGGTTGAATGTGAAAAGTTTGGCGCCATTTTGATTGATTAACTTTTTCTTGTAACTCATGATATGCTTCTTCAGATATATCTGATAGTTTTGTATATCTTTCTTCACGTGTCCAATTTACCATTATCATTCTCCTTACATCTAGTTTGAACCGGTTCCATAATATATATATTTTATCATAATTTTTGTCGTTTATTTATCCAATCCTTCAAAATAAGTATCAATAACACTTAATTTTTCAACTGGTTGATTGTTGATACATTTATTTAAAACGTCAACAGCAGTTTCTCCTGCTAAATTGTATTTGAATTTAACTGTTTGTATAGTTGGTGCTACAATTTCAGTGATTTTATTACCTCCGAAACCTATAATAGTTGGCATCATACCTTCTGCTTTTAATAATGTATGATAAATGCCCAATGCAATATTATCGGTAGCTGCAACAATTACTTCATCTTCTCTAATCGTAATATTTTCACCTATCTGTTGAGCATCTTTTATACTGAAACTACTTTCAATAAACTTTGGCTGAATGCCATGCTCTTTTAATGGATTAAACAAACCATCTTTTCTCGTCTTTCCTACTGCGATATCATTTTCTGAAACACCAACATATGTAATGTGATGTTTATTGTGTTTAATAAGCCAATTAGCAACCTGCTTACCCGCATTGTAATCATCATGAACGATTGATAATAGATCAGCATGAGACTGGCCTACTATGACAATAGGACAGTCAACAGCTTTGATTGCTTTCATATGTTCTTCCGATATATGAGTAGCCATTAATATAATACCGTCAACTTTTCTTTTTGCGAGCATATATATAGAGTCAATTTCCCTCTCCATGCATAAGTCCGTATTAACGATCATGGTTTGTACATCTTGTTTAAGCAAACTCGTCTCAATTCCCTTTAAGGTTTCTGTAGTTGCATATGAATCTAATCTAGGAACAATTGCACCTATTAACCCTGTCCTTTTGGCTTTTAAACTTTGAGCAAATTGATTAGGTTTATAACCTGTTTCTTCTACTACTTTATGTATTTTTTCTTTCGTATTTTTACTTATAGAGCCACCATTTAAATATCTAGAAACTGTACTTTTTGAAACACCAGCCATTTGGGCTATATCTTTAATCGTCTTCATAGACACACCTCTCAAAAATACATTCTATCATAAAACCGTTTCCATTTCTTATATAAATAAAAGGACTGAGTTCATTTTGCGAACTCAGTCCTTTTACAAAATTATTTATTATTGTTTTTCAACTGTTATCGTCCATGAAGCGTCGCCTAATTGCTCATAATTTGTGACAGGATAACCATTATCTGCTGCCCAGTTAGGTAGCGCTTCTGTCGCTTGCGTACAATCGAAATCAATTTTCAATTGTTCCCCAACTTGCATTTCATCCATTTTATTTTGTGCTTCTATTAATGGAAATGGACATACCATTCCAACAGTACCTAATTCATGTACCATTTTTATACACTCCTTTTATTAAATACTTTGCGTACTAACTTGTGTTTTAGTTTGTCTTGCTTTTCTGGGTTTAACAAAAATAAAGTAACTCATAAACCAAGCACCAAAAATCATTGAAGGTAAGGCAACCCAGCCTTGCCAACTCATAGCTGCTGTAGATACAAGACCATTACCGATAGAACAACCACCTGCTAATGATGCACCAACACCCATACAAGCGCCACCAATCACACTGTTTCTAATTGTCTTCGTATCTGGCATTCTCCATTTAAATTCTTTTGAACCTTTAGCTGCAATATATGAACCTACAAATATACCTAGTACTAAAAATATGCCCCAGTTAATTAACGAAGCATTTCCCGTTACTAAATATTGTACGATGTTCGCTGAAGGTGTTGTTATACCAAGTCCTCCAACTCTACCCGTTGATACACTCATAGGCCAAGCAATTAATGCAATAATACCTACCGCCACTGCTGCAGCGAAAGGATGATATCTTTTTTCAAATAAAATGTGTCGTATTCCCGTATATTTCTGTTTTAACTGAGGAATAGCAACTTTTGGTTTTTTCAAAGTTTTTGTAACAAAATATGCTGTTACAATCACTAATACTGCGATTAATAACCAAACAGGTACATGAAGTGTTTCTGCCATGTTTGAATTCACAACACTATATGAATTAATGTTTTCTTGTAAAGGATTTAATGGGCCAGACTTCATAATTGCTGCCGTTACACCGTACAACACTAATGCAATCCAACTACCTATTAAACCTTCACCAGCTCTATACCATGTACCAGTAGCACAACCTCCCGCAAGTATGATCCCAATACCAAATACAAACGATCCAATTATAGTACCAACTAATGGGAATGTTTCAGCTTCCATTTTAAATACGCCTAATCCTACTAAAGTAAATAACCCGATACTTTGAACAGAAATAGCAATTAATAAAGCATAAAACATTTTGTTGTTCTTCTGTACATACATATCTCTAAATCCGCCTGTTAAGCAAAATCGTGTTCTTTGCATAACAAAACCGAGTAATATCCCGACTATAAGTCCACTTACAACCATCCAAATCACATTTACATCTCCTTATCCCTATTACAATGATAGGAATAATAATATATTATATTCCAGATGTTTTCAAGTTACTATTTCATTACAAATATTTGACAATTCAAAAAATGATTTAGATTTAATATAAATCATATATAAATAAAATGTTTTCCTGAAATACGGCACTGTTTTTGCGCCGACTTCTGTGGGAAGAAGGAAGTTGCTAAGACGAGGCTCAGACCTTCTCCGAGGAAAGCATGCGCAAAAAAAGACTGCCAACAAGTTCACTTTAAGTGACTTTGTCGACAGTCTGAAACAACCGTACTTTCTACGGCTGTTTCTTTTCATCTTCATCCATTCCTAATTCTTCTTCCATTAATCGTTGCTCTGCTTTTAAATATTTCTTATAACCTATTTTAGATATGACAATACTGATTTCATATAACAGTATCATCGGGATTGTAAATAACATATGCGTCATAAAATCAGGTGGCGCGATTAATGCTGCAACTACTAGAAGTATGAAATATGCGTATTTCCTATTTTTCTTTAAGAACATTGGTGTTACTATTCCTAACCTAGTTAAGAACAGCAATAAAATAGGCAATTGAAATACAAATCCAAACGGGATTGTAAATTTAAACAATTCACTAAAGTATTCTTTAATACCGATTGTTTGTTTTATCCCCATATCGTCTGCTAATCCCATTGTAAATGAAATTAAATATGGAAAAATGATGAAATATGAAAATAGCAATCCTCCAACAAATAAAAACAAACTAAATGGAATATAACTAAGTGTAACTTTTTGTTCTTTCGGATGTAATCCTGGAGATATAAATGCCCATAATTCATATAATATAACTGGTGATACAATGATAAATGCAATAATAATTATCATTGCTATGTATATTGTGAGTGGATCTGTAATTCTGAAGGCATTCAATTCTAATGTCTGAGTAAAATCATCATTCGTAATATAATATATCACTGGCTTAGCAAAGAAAAACCCTAAAATAAGCCCCCCTACTAGAAAATATATAATGATCATAATACGTCCACGTAATTCTTCTAAGTGTTCGACAAAAGTTAAATTGTCTTTATTCACCATCTTACCTCCAATCTAAAAAAAGATGTGGCAGGAAACCCGCCACATTCAAGGGAACATCTGTTAAATAAATTTCTATTTAACTTCTTTATCTTTGCTATCTTCAGGACTGCTTTTCTTCTCATCAAAGTTCGTCATACCATCTGTAGCATCTTTAAATTCTTTCAAAGTTGAACCCATCGCTCTACCAAACTGTGGTAATTTCTTAGGACCAAAAATAATTAATGCAACTACCCCTATAAATAATAAACTAACTGGTCCTGAAATACCGACTGTATTAATAAACATTAAAGCTTCCATTTGATACCCTCCTATTGATTCTTCATAAAGAAGATTAAAGATTGTAATTCAATTCCTAAATCTATATGATGAACCTGCACTTTCTCAGGTACATTTATTCTTTGAGGTGTAAAATTCAAAATGCCAGTAATGCCAGCAGATGTTATACGGTCAGCAACTCTTTGTGCCGCTTGTTGTGGTACAGTTAATATTACAACTTGTATACCTACTTCTTCAACTATCTTTTCAAAATTTTCCATACTATCTACTGATAATTTACCAACCATACTTCCAATTATGCTTTCTGATTGATCAAAAGCTGCCACTATTTGCATTCTATCATTAACAGTAAAATTATAATTTACGAGTGCAGTACCTAAATTACCAACACCAACGATTGCAACTTTAGTCAAATCATCTTGCTCAAGGGTTGTTCTAAAAAATTTCAATAAATAACTAATATTGTATCCGTAACCCTTTTTACCTAATTCACCAAAATATGAAAAATCTCGACGAATAGTAGCTGAATCAATTTTAAGACCTTCACTTAATTCTTTAGAAGATACTCTATCAACACCTGAATTATGAAGTGTACTAACAAATCTATAATAAAGAGGCAAACGTTTCAAAGTAGCTTTAGGGATCTTCACATCATTCTTTGCCAAAATCCTCACCTTTTCCACTGTAAAATAATGTGATTGCGTTCACATCTAATGGGTCAATTATATCAAACTTCACGTAAAATAACTATATAAATATTGTATGTCATTTACATACAATTATAAGTCATTTTCATGTAGAATAATAACTAATAGAGAGGTGTAAACATGATACTTTTACAAATAAATAAGTTAGAAAAATCTTTTGACGGTGATGTTATTTTTTCAGATGTCGATTTCGAAGTTAAAACTGGTGAAAGAATTGCAATCGTTGGAAGAAATGGCGCAGGAAAAACAACGCTCATGAAGGTTATTGCCGGTGTCGAAAGTTATGATGCTGGTCACATTTCTAAAGGTAAACAAGTTTCCATGGGATATTTAACACAACAAATGTCTTTAGATTCCGATGATACCGTTATGAATGAAATGAGAAAACCATTTGAACATGTGATAACAATTGAAGAAAAAATGAAATCATTAACAGACTGGTTAAGCCAACATGCTGATGACTATGATAACAATACTTATCAAGAAAAATTATCCCAATATGAATCGTTGTCAAATCAATTTGAAGTAATGGGTGGCTATCATTATGAAAGCAAGATCAAAACAGTATTAACTGGATTGAACTTTGTCGAATCAGACTTCGATAGACAAATCCAATCTTTCAGTGGTGGACAAAAAACTAGATTATCAATGGCACAAATGCTATTAAGTGAACCTGATTTATTATTACTTGATGAACCTACTAACCATTTAGATATGGATACAACAGAATGGTTAGAAAACTACCTAGCACATTTCAAAGGCGCTATCGTAATTATCAGTCATGATAGATACTTTTTAGATAAAATAGTCAATCAAGTTTATGATGTTGCCTTAGGTTCTGTAAAAAAATATGTTGGTAACTACAGTAAGTTTTTAAAAGAACGTGACGCACATTATGAGAAAGTAATGGCTGAATATGAAAGACAACAAAGTGAAATTAAAAAATTAGAAACATTTGTAGAAAAGAATATAACACGTGCTTCTACAAGTGGTATGGCAAAAAGTCGTCGTAAAGTATTAGAGAGAATGGAACGAATCGATAAACCAAGGCTTGATGCAAAGAGTGCTCAAATTTCTTTCGAGATTAATAGAGCAACAGGAGAAGATGTTTTAAAAGTTAATAATTTAGCAATTGGATATTCTAAAAGTATAACGTCAGCCATTAATCTAGAAATTAAACGTCATGACCGTATCGCAATCATCGGACCAAACGGAATCGGTAAATCGACATTAATTAAAACGATTGCTCAAAAAATTCCTGCATTATCCGGTGATATCACTTTCGGTTCTAATATCCAAATTGGTTATTACGATCAAAAACAAGCGGAATTCAAATCAAATATGACAGTATTAGATTATGTGTGGAATCAATATTCACACATGCCTGAAAAAGATATTAGAACTATTTTAGGAAGATTTTTATTTACACAAGAAGAAGTAAAAAAAATTATTAATGACTTATCTGGTGGAGAAAAAGCACGACTTCAATTAGCTTTATTAATGCTTGAGAAAAATAATGTTCTCATATTAGATGAGCCTACAAACCATTTAGATATTGACTCTAAAGAAATGTTAGAACAAGCATTACAAAATTATGAAGGCACTTTACTTTTTGTATCACATGATCGTTATTTTATTAATGAACTTGCGAACAAGGTATTTCATATCACACAAGAAGGTAATGAACTTTTCCAGGGAGATTACCAATACTATTTAGAAAAACTCGAACAACGTGAGGCAATCAGTAATTACGAACAGAATGAAAGCACATCTACTCAAACTGCTAAAGATGATAATTTCTATACCAATCAAAAACAATTAAAAAAAGAAAAACGTAAACTTGAACGACAATTAGAAGAAATTGAAAATAACATTTCTACTTATGAAGAACAAATTTCTAACTATGAGCATCAACTTACGTTGCCAGAAATATTTAATGATATTGAGAAAAGTAATGAAATAAATCATCTCAGAATAGAAGCAGAACGTTTGCTCGAAGAAAGCATGGAAAAATGGGAAGAAATAGAAAGTAAGCTCAATTAACACAAAATCACTAAGGTCATTTTTACACCTTAGTGATTTTTTATGCGAAATATTAACCACATCTTTATTCACACTATAAAGTCTTGTTTTGCAAGTCATCCACAGAGTTATCCTAGTTATCCACAGGTAAAATGTAAAAAGCTATTATTTCTCATCGAAGTTATCCACAAACACATTAAAAGATATACAAAGGTTATCCACAATTTGTGGTTAACTTGTGCACAAGTACAAATGTTCTGTATTGACTTTATGAATATAGCGTGCATTTTATTTAAGGTTCGTAAATATTGTAAATTCACAATGATATTAAGATTAAATTATTAATATCATTGAAATATTCACTAGATTTAATAATGAAATAGTTTTATAATTTATATAGCCAATTTTCTTGTTTTGTACACTTTAGTTATAAGGTTGCACTTGCTAAATTATTTAATTTACTTAAGTGTTTAATTTACTTAAGTGTTTAGAGTTAAATTTCATTGATTAATTGGTCTTGTGTTTAATACAGAAGGGATGATGATTTATGAATAATACTAACATTGAGAGTTACACATCAAAAGCTAAAGAATTGCTCAAACATAAGATTATAACTAAGGAAGAGTACGAACAACGTATTAAAGACTACACGGATTATACGAATAGTGAAGGTAAATATTCTAGGAAATAAGAAAAGCTCGGGACATTAACTTACTAGAATAATATAAAAGAGCGTGAATTCGTTGAGGCAAGCATGCACGAACAAAATCGTATATTTTATAAAAAATAACAACTCATTTCTAGCTGAATAAATCAGTGAGATGAGTTGTTATTTATTTTGAGTTGGGACATAAATGTCCTAAGCTCTTCTTACTATTCTATATATGCATTTGCCATCCAAGTTACGCCATAAGGATCTTGAAAAGAACCAAATAATGGTGACCACTCTACTTCTGCTAGTGGCATATCAATTTTACAGCCCGCTTCCTCTGCTTGTTTAAATAAATCCATAACTGCTTTTTTGTCATTTTCATCATTATAATTAAATTGAAAACAGGCTTGAGCGCCTTCGTTATTAATATCTTTATTTTCCCATGTGTCACTACATAAAAACGTCTTGCCTAATAATTTAAAACTCGCATTCATCGTAAAAGATTCGGGCAATTGCAATTCTTTCGGTGCATCTTTGAACATTTCATGATTACCAGGTACCCTCATAACATCAGTTGCACCTAGCTTATCTTCATAAAACTTTAATGCTTCAATACTATTTTGAAAATTAAAATAAGTATTTACTTCCACAAGTTTCCGCCTCCTTAATCTTTTCATCGTAATTATTATAACGCCTTTAGTGTAATAATACAATTATCGCTTAATTAAAGTCTTCAAGATCTAAAGAATTTTTTCCATTTAATTTCATATCGGAAAATCGTTTTTTTTCATATAAGAAATGCGCTATAGAACCTATCATTGCGGCATTGTCTGTACATAAGTTTAAAGGTGGAATACTTAATTCAATACCAAGCTTGTTAGTTTCTAATTCTAAAGCGTCTCTTAAGCCTTTATTAGCTGCTACTCCTCCAGCCACAATTAAATGATCAACATCATATTCTTTAACTGCAGACATTGTTTTACCAACTAATACTTCAACAACACTATTTTGAAAGCTCGTAGCGACATCTTCTTTAATGATTTCTTCATTCTTTTGTTTTTTATTATGCAATGTATTAATCACTGCACTTTTTAATCCACTAAAACTAAAATCATAGCTACCTTTTTCTAACCATACTCTAGGGAAATTCAATGTATCTTGCCCTATTTGAGCGAGTCTATCAACTTCAGGTCCACCTGGATACGGTAAGCCTATTGTTCTTGCAACTTTATCGTAAGCTTCTCCTACAGCATCATCTCGCGTTTCACCAATAATTTCAAAATCAAGATGATCTTTCATATATATTAGTTCAGTATGTCCTCCAGATACTATAAGCGCGATTAACGGAAACTGTAATGGTTTAACGAGATGATTAGCATAAATATGACCACCAATATGATGAACAGGAATGAGTGGTTTTTGATGGCTAAAAGCTAATGCTTTTGCACTTGCTACACCTACCAATAACGCACCTATTAAGCCTGGTCCTTCAGTTACTGCTATAGCGTCTATATCATCTATTTTCATATTTGCATTTTTTAAAGCTTCGTCTATAACTTGGGTCATGACTTCAACATGTTGTCTACTTGCTACTTCTGGTACAACGCCACCAAACTTTTTGTGAGTCATCATTTGCGTTACCACTTCATTACTTATAATTTCGTTACCATTTTTAATTACGCTAGCAGCTGTTTCATCACAACTTGTTTCTATACTTAATATAATAGATTCAGACATTTTTTAAACTCACCCACATCACTTTTGCATCCTCTCCGTCGCCATAATAATTTCTTCTGACACCACCATAAGTAAAACCTGCTTTTTCATAAATATGTCTAGCGGCTTTATTTTCTACTCTTACTTCTAAACTCATTGTCGTACAAGTCGCGCTTGCAAAATTCATGACATATTCTAAAAGTAATTGCCCTACTCCATTACATCTATATGATTGATCTACCGAAATAGTCGTTATTTGTGCTTGATCAATAACAAGCCATATCCCACAATAAGCAATAATTTCGTCACCTAAAGATACTACAAAATAATGTGCAAATTCATTTTTTTCTAATTCATGATAAAAAGCTTCTAACGACCACGAGCTATTTGTAAAACTTTTATTTTCTATTTTGTATACTTGAGATACATCTTCAATAGTCATTTTTCTAATTTCTAATGCTTCGTTTGATTGTTTTTCCAATTTTGCTCCGCCTCTGATAGTTTTAAATATCGTGGTTTCAATTCATGAACGTTTGTAACTGGTTGTTCTTTGATTTGGTACATAAGTGAAGCATCAGGTAAATTAGATTGGGTTCTACCTTCTAATTTATCTTTTAAAGCAACTGTATCACTGCCCACAAATATATAAGATTGATTCGTATGCTTTAAGTAGTCATTTAATTCTTCAATAGAAATATAACAATCTTCTTTAACTTCTATTAACTTGTCATCATGATATTTATAAACACCTGTAAACACATGATCTCTTCTTGCATTGAATATAGGGACGATTAAATCTGATTTATAATCGCAAGTCTTGGCTAAAGCTTTTAATGAAGAAACTTCATATAGTGGTATATCCAACGAATACGCCAAAGTTTTGGCTGTTGTTATACCGATTCTCAATCCTGTATACGAACCTGGACCATTGGCTACGACAATTTCCGTTAAAGCTTTAGGTGAAATATTCGCTTCTTCCATTAAAGATTCAATAACAGGCATTAATTGTAATGAATGATTTTTCTTTATATTTGATTGATAGTTTAATAAGACATTCCCCTCATTAACAAGTGATACGGCTAACGGTTGATTTGAAGTATCAATTAATAATGTTGTCATCATCTAACACTTCCTTTATTTGTTTATAGTGTTCACCTTTTGGAATGATTTCAAACAATCTTTTGTTTTCTTCTATATATTTAATGTTAATTTCTAAACGCTCTTCGGGTAAGAAGTCTGCAATATATTCACTCCACTCAATGAGTGTTACGGCATCTGAATTAAAATACTCATCAAAGCCTAAATCTTCATCGCTATTTTCTAGTCTGTAGCAATCCATATGATGAAAAGGCAATCTTCCCTTATATGACTTTATAATATTAAAGGTAGGTGAATTAATTGTTCTCTTAACGCCTAAAGCCTTTCCGAAATATTGGCTAAAAGTTGTTTTTCCAGCTCCTAAATCGCCATTTAATAAAATAACATCGTTTTCAGTTACGACTTGAGCTAATTTTTCAGCTAGTTTTTTCGTCATTTCTAATGATTCAACTTGAATAAACATAATTTGGCACCTACCTTTTACTTTACTTAAACTAACTGAATTATTATAACAAATATTTAATTAATTGGGTAATGAATGGTTTAAACACAACTAAAACGCTTTCATTATCTAAATTTTTAGAAAAATCTAAATTCTCTGTTGACATGTAATGATATATGGGTTAAATTTAGAACATAAATTTTTTAACTATTCAAAAATCTTAATACAAAATATCGTTCACATTTGAGAAGAAAGGAAGAGTTGTAATGAATTTTAATATGACAGAAAACAAACCGACAATCGAATACAGCATATTAGTAATTTTATTACGCTCAGAAGGACTCGAACAACAGTAAGCATTAATTTACTGTATGGTTTAAGTCCTATTTCTACTTGAATGGGACTGAAAGCAGCGTCCCAGTTATTTATTGGGGCGTTGCTTTTTTATTTTTCTAGAGGAGTGTAATTATGAGAAGTGACATGATCAAAAAAGGTGACCAACAAGCACCTGCAAGAAGCTTATTACATGCAACAGGACAAATCAAAGACCCTACAGATATGAACAAACCATTCATCGCGATTTGTAATTCTTACATTGATATTGTCCCAGGACATGTTCATTTAAGAGAATTAGCAGATGTAGCTAAAGAAGCGATTAGAGAAGCAGGTGGTATACCTTTCGAATTTAATACGATTGGTGTCGATGATGGAATAGCAATGGGCCATATTGGAATGCGCTACTCATTACCAAGTAGAGAAGTAATTGCTGACGCAGCAGAAACTGTAATCAATGCTCACTGGTTCGACGGCGTGTTCTACATGCCAAACTGTGACAAGATTACACCGGGTATGCTATTAGCTTCGGTAAGAACTAACGTACCTGCAATTTTTTGCTCAGGCGGTCCAATGAAAGCTGGATTATCAGCTACTGGTAAAGCTTTAACATTATCATCAATGTTTGAAGCGGTCGGTTCTTTCAAAGGTGGTTCAATGTCGAAAGAAGAATTTTTAGATATGGAACAGAATGCATGCCCTACTTGTGGTTCATGTGCAGGTATGTTCACAGCTAATTCAATGAACTGTTTAATGGAAGTATTAGGATTAGCATTACCTTTTAATGGTACAGCTATCGCAGTCGGTGAAGAAAGAAGAGAATTAATTCGTGAAGCAGCATTTAAACTAATGGATTTAGTTAAGAAAGACATTAAACCTAAAGATATTATTACTAAAGATGCAATTGACGATGCTTTCGCTCTAGATATGGCAATGGGTGGTTCAACTAATACCGTCCTTCATACATTAGCTTTAGCAAATGAAGCAGGTATTGAATACGACTTAAACCGAGTCAATGAAATTGCTAAACGCACACCTTACCTATCTAAAATTGCACCAAGTTCTTCATACTCAATGCACGATGTCCATGAAGCTGGTGGCGTTCCAGCCATTATCGGAGAACTATTAAAAATGGATAATGTGCTTCATCCAGACCGCATTACTGTTACTGGTCAAACATTACGAGAAAATAACGAAAATAGAGAAATTAAAAATAAAGATGTTATTCATACAAGAGATAATGCTTTCTCTGAAACTGGTGGATTATCAATGCTATTTGGTAACATTGCGCCGGATGGTGCGGCAATCAAAGTTGGTGGCGTTGATCCTTCAATCAAAAAATTCGTCGGCAAAGCAATTTGCTTTAGCTCACATGATGAAGCAGTAGAAGCTATTGATAACCACACTGTTCGAGAAGGACATGTAGTTGTCATTCGATACGAAGGACCTAAAGGCGGACCTGGAATGCCTGAAATGTTAGCCCCTACTTCATCTATCGTTGGTAGAGGATTAGGTAAAGATGTCGCATTAATAACGGACGGTCGTTTCTCAGGAGCTACAAGAGGTGTGGCGGTTGGACATATTTCACCAGAAGCTGCAGCTGGCGGTCCTATTGGATTAATCGAAGACGGTGATGAAATCGTCATTGATTTAATTAACCGTAAATTAGATGTAAGTGTTTCTGACGCTGAATTACATGCTAGAAAACAACATATTGAACCATTTAAAGCTAAAGTTAAGACTGGTTATCTTGCAAGATATACAGCCCTTGTTACAAGTGCAAATACAGGTGGCGTCTTGAAAGTACCAGACGAACTAATTTAAGGAGTGATTTGCATGGCACTAACTACTAAATCATACAAAGAACCAGATGAAGCAACTAAAGAAAAGGCGATAACTTACACGGGTGCTGAACTGCTCGTACAATCATTTATTGACCAAAAAGTCGATTACATCTTTGGGTATCCTGGTGGTGCAGTCTTACCTTTATATGATGCTTTCTATGAAGGTAAAGTGCCTCATATTCTAACGAGACACGAACAAGGTGCTGTTCACGCTGCTGAAGGATATGCAAGAGTTACTGGTAAACCTGGCGTGGTAGTTGTAACAAGTGGACCTGGCGCGACTAATACGATTACTGGTATTGCTGATGCAATGAGTGATTCAATTCCTCTCATTGTAATCACTGGCCAAGTTCATCGCCCTGGCATTGGTAAAGATGCTTTCCAAGAAGCTGATTTACTTTCAATGACAACACCTATTACGAAGCATAACTATCAAGTAACAGATGTAAAAGATATTCCAAAAATTATTGATGAAGCTTTCTATATTGCTTCAACTGGACGTAAAGGACCTGTCGTAATTGATTTCCCTAAAGATATCGGCGTACTTGAAACAGTTGAAGTTTCACCAAGAGAGCTTGATTTACCGGGTTATCATGTTGACTTAAATCCTGAAGATAAAGAAATCGAACAGTTTATTAAAATGATCCGTTTAGCTGAAAAGCCATTGATTCTAGCTGGAGCAGGTGTTAATCACGCTGAAGCTTCAAAAGAGCTTACAGCATTTGCGAATAAGTACAAAATACCTGTAGTGAACACTTTGTTAGGTCTTGGCTCTATCCCCTACTCTGACCCTTTATTTTTAGGTATGGGCGGTATGCACGGATCATACGCTAGTAATATGGCGTTAACAGAATGTGATTTACTAATTAATATTGGTAGCAGATTTGATGACCGTCTAGCAAGCAATCCAGATGATTTTGCTAAAGACGCTAAAGTCATTCATGTTGATATTGATCCATGTGAAATCAACAAGATTATTCCTACTGATTTAGGTATTATTGCCGATGCAAAACAAACTCTAGAATTGCTTTTAGAATATGATGTACACGAAATTACGCATCATGAATGGTATGAACATTGCCTATCTAACAAAGCAACATACCCATTTAAATATGACAAACCAACTGACGACTTTGTTAAACCACAACAAGCAATTGAGTATATTGGCAAAATCACTAACGGTGATGCACTTGTCGCTACAGATGTAGGGCAACACCAAATGTGGGTTGCGCAATACTATCCATTTAAGACACATGGTCAGATTATTACAAGTGGTGGTTTAGGCACAATGGGCTTTGGTATTCCAGCAGCAATGGGTGCAAAGTTTGCATTTCCAGATAAAACTGTTGTTGCAGTTGTTGGTGACGGTGGTTTCCAAATGACAAATCAAGAAATGGCCATTCTCAATGAATTTGATAATGACATTAAGATTGTCTTAATTAACAACGGTGCATTAGGAATGGTTAAACAATGGCAAGATAAGTTTTATAGTCAACGTTTTTCTCACTCTGTATTTTCAGGACAACCTGACTTTATGAAACTTTCAGAAAGCTATGGCGTTCAAAGTTTCATGATTGATTCTAATGAGAAATTAGAATCAACATTAGATGAAGCATTTGCTCATAAAGGTCCTGCCCTAATCGAAATTAGAATTTCCCCTTCTGAGCCAGTACTTCCTATGGTTCCTAGTGGACAACCAAACTATAAGATGGAGGGCGTGGAATAATGAAAAGAACAATTAAGACTCAAGTACTCGACAGAGCGGGTACCCTCAACCGACTTACAAGCATTTTTGTAAGGAGACAATACAACATTGTTTCTCTTTCAGCAACGCCAACTGAAACTGAGGGCATTACGAACATTACATTTATCGTAGATGTTTCAGATGAAAGCAGTACAGAAACAATTATTAAACAATTAGAAAAACAGGTGAATGTAATATCAGCTTTAGATATTACAGAAACGAATCTTTTTAATAGAGAGCTTATTTTAATTAAGTTAGGTCATCCTACAGATTATAAATCTTTCGAAAAATTGATTCAGCCTTATGAGGATCAACTTACTATTTTAAAAGATGTTGAAGATCATATTTATTTACAAGCATTTGGAACCCATCAAACAATAGAAAATCTATTGGATGATTTAAAAATATATCCAGTGACACAAGTATCACGAACAGGTTCTGCAGGATTACTATAAAATAAAACAATTTAATGGAGGCATTTATTATGACTAAAGTATATTATGACAACACGGTAACAGAGGACGCATTACAAGGTAAAAAAATTGCAGTTATTGGTTATGGCTCACAAGGACATGCACATTCACAAAACTTAAAAGATAACGGCTATGATGTTGTGATTGGTATTCGTCCAGGTAAATCATTTGATCAAGCTAAAGAAGATGGTTTTGAAGTTTATCCAGTAGCTGAAGCAGTTAAACAATCTGACGTTGTAATGATTCTATTACCAGATGAAATTCAAGGACAAGTATATAAAGAAGAAATTGAACCTAACTTAGAGGAAGGTAATGCTTTAGTATTTGCTCATGGATTTAACATTCATTTTAAAGTCATTCAACCACCTGAAAATGTTGATGTATTCTTAGTAGCACCTAAAGGACCTGGTCATTTAGTTAGACGTACATTCGCTGAAGGTAGTGCTGTACCAGCACTTTACGCGGTATACCAAGACGCTACTGGTAAAGCAATTCAATTAGCATTAAGTTATGCAAAAGGTATCGGCGCAACTAGAGCTGGTGTAATTGGTACAAGCTTTGAAGAAGAAACTGAAACAGACTTATTCGGTGAACAAGCAGTACTTTGTGGCGGTGTTACAAAACTTATTCAATCTGGCTTTGAAACATTAGTTGAAGCGGGATACCAACCAGAAATCGCTTATTTCGAAGTATTACATGAAATGAAATTAATTGTTGATTTAATGTATGAAGGTGGAATGGAAAACATGCGTTATTCTATTTCAAATACTGCAGAATTTGGTGACTATGTATCAGGCGAACGTGTTATCACACCAGATGTTAAAGATAATATGAAAGCAGTGCTAAAAGATATCCAAACTGGTGCTTTCAGTGATCGTTTCATTAAAGATAATGAAAATGGCTTTGAAGAATTCTTAAAAATGCGCAAAACACAACAAGGACACCAAATTGAGTCAGTTGGTAGAGAATTACGTGACATGATGCCATTCGTTAAAGCTAAGAGTATTCAGTCTAAATAAACGTATTAGAACTTAAGGAGAGGATTATTATGTCAGATCATATTCAAATATTCGATACAACACTTAGAGACGGAGAACAGACACCAGGCGTAAACTTTTCATTTGATGAACGTCTCAAAATTGCAAAACAACTAGAAAAATGGGGAGTCGATGTAATAGAAGCTGGCTTCCCCGCTTCTAGCGAAGGCAGTTTTAAATCAGTAGAAAGTATTGCGAAAGCATTAACGACAACTGCAGTTTGCGGCTTAGCTAGATGTAAAAAGTCAGACATTGATGCTGTTCATGAATCAACAAAAGAAGCACAACATAGACAAATTCATATCTTTTTAGCTACTAGCCCTATTCACTTAGAATACAAATTAAAAATGACAGAAGATGAAGTTATAGCATCTATCACTGAAAATGTTACTTATGCAAAAACAATATTTGAAAAAGTACAATTTTCACCAGAAGATGCAACGAGAACACCTTTACCATTTTTAATTAAAGCTGTTCAAACGGCAGTTGATGCGGGTGCAGATATTATCAATATTCCTGATACTGTTGGTTATTCGTATCCTTCAGAATATGGTCAACTCTTTAAGACTCTAATTGAAACTGTTAAAAGTGATCATGAAGTCATTTATAGCTCTCATTGTCATGATGATTTAGGTCTTGCTGTTGCAAATGGCCTTGCTGCTTTTGAAAATGGCGCTCGTAGAGTTGAAGGTGCTATTAATGGTATTGGTGAACGTGCAGGCAACACTGCATTAGAAGAAATTGCCCTAGCACTTCACGTTAGGCAAGATCATTATAATCTATCAACTAATATCAACTTATCTGAAACTAAAAATACGAGTGATATGGTAAGTAGATATTCAGGCCTTCGAGTCCCAAGAAATAAAGCAATTGTTGGTAAAAATGCTTTCAGTCATGAATCAGGTATACATCAAGATGGTATTCTGAAAAACCCTGAAACATATGAAATTATGACGCCACAACTTGTTGGTGTTGTTAAAAATTCATTACCTCTTGGTAAATTATCTGGAAGACATGCCTTCAGTGAAAAGCTTGTTGAACTAGGCTATGATCTATCTCCTGATGAACAAGTGGAAGTGTTCAAACAATTCAAATCAGTTGCAGATAAGAAAAAACAAGTAACAGATCGTGATATTCACGCCATTTTACAAGGTACTGAACATGAAGAGAATGCTTATTATAAAGTGAAAGCTCTTCAACTACAATTTGTATCTAATGGACTACAAAGTTCTGTAGTCGTTATTGAAGATAAAGAAGGTAATACTTATCAAGATTCTTCTATTGGTTCAGGTTCTATCACATCAATTTATAATGCAATAGATAGAATATTTGATTATTCACCTGAATTACAACAATATCGAATTGAATCTATTACAGAAGGTACAGATGCACAAGCTGAAGTACATGTACAAGTACAATTTGAAGATGAAATATTTACTGGTATAGGTATTGATTATGATATCTTATATGCATCTTGCAAAGCGTATGTAGAAGCGCACGCAAAACACAGTGAAAACACAGTGAAAGAAGGCGTAAAGTCATGACATACAAAATCACTGCCCTACCCGGTGATGGTATCGGCCCAGAGATTTTAAAAGGTAGTATTGAAATATTAGAAACACTTTCAAAAAAGTTTCAGTTTGAATATGACTTAGTTACTAAAGATTTTGGAGGTATCGCCATTGATAAACATGGCGAGCCTTTACCTCCAGATACTTTAGAAGCATGTCGAAATAGTGACGCAATATTGTTAGGTGCTGTAGGTGGTCCGAAATGGACGAATCCTAAAAACAGACCAGAACATGGCTTATTGGGTATTAGAAAAGCTCTAAACCTATTTGCTAATATTAGACCAACAATCGTTACTGAATCAACTGCTCACCTTTCTCCTCTTAAAGAATCAATAGTTAAAGATACTGATTTTATAATCGTTCGAGAATTAACTGGAGGCCTTTATTTTGGAGAACCTAAGTATTTCAACGATGATCAAGCCGTTGACACATTAACGTATACTACAGATGAAATTACAAGAATTGCTCATATAGCTTTCAAATTAGCATCAAAAAGGAATAAAGTTGTAACATCGGTGGATAAAGAAAATGTTTTAAGTTCTTCTAAATTATGGAGACAAACTTTGGAACAAGTTTCAAAAGAATACCCAGATGTAACATTGAATCATCTATTAGTTGATGCTTGCAGTATGCATCTTATAACGAATCCAAAACAATTTGATGTTATCGTAACAGAAAATTTATTCGGAGATATTCTAAGTGATGAAGCTTCTGTCATTCCAGGTTCATTAGGGTTATCACCTTCTGCTAGTTTTGGTGAAAATGGACCAAGTTTATATGAACCGATACATGGTTCTGCACCAGATATTGCAGGTCAAAATAAGGCGAATCCTAGTGGTATGCTCTTATCTTTAGCAATGTGTATTCGTGAAAGTCTACATCAACCTGAATGTGCTCAACATTTAGAAGATATTGTTTTTAATACAATTAAAAATGGTATTGCAACAAAGGATTTAGGTGGCAACAACAGCACATCTGAAGTCTTCGAAGCAATTAAACAATCAATTTAGAAGGAGGAAAACGACATGTCTCAAACATTATTTGATAAAGTATGGAATCGACATATAATAGCTGGTAAAGAAGGTGATCCCCAATTATTATACATCGACTTACACCTTATCCATGAAGTTACATCTCCTCAAGCATTCGAAGGCTTAAGATTGCAAAATAGAAAAGTGAGACGCCCTGATCGAACTTTTGGAACACTTGATCATAACGTTCCTACAATTGATATATTCAATATTAGAGATGAAATTGCTAATAAACAAATTAATGCTTTACAAAAGAACTGTGAAGCATTTGGTGTAAAGTTATTTGATATGGGTTCAGATGAACAAGGTATCGTGCATATGGTTGGTCCAGAAACAGGTTTAACTCAACCAGGTAAAACAATCGTATGTGGTGATTCACATACAGCTACGCACGGCGCATTCGGTGCAATTGCATTTGGTATAGGGACAAGTGAAGTAGAACATGTCTTTGCAACTCAAACACTATGGCAAACTAAACCTAAAAACTTAAAAATACAAGTAGACGGTACCCTACCAACAGGTGTTTATGCTAAAGATATAATTCTATATTTAATTAATCAATATGGAGTTGATTTTGGTTCTGGATACGCACTAGAATTCGCAGGTGAAGCTATTTCCAATATGACAATGGACGAGCGAATGACTATATGTAATATGGCCATTGAGGCTGGTGCTAAATACGGAATAATGAAACCAGATGAAACAACTTTTGAATATGTCAAAGGTCGTGAATATCAACCTGAAAACTTTGATGAAATGGTAGAAGATTGGAAAACGCTATATTCTGATGAAGATGCTACTTACGATAAAGTTATTACAGTTGAGATAAGTAATCTAGAGCCACAAGTTACTTGGGGTACTAGTCCTGAAATGGGCGTAAACTTTAGCACACCTTTCCCAGATGTTAAAGATATAAATGATGAAAGAGCATATAACTATATGGGACTTAAACCTGGTCAAACAGCTCGAGATATCCCATTAGGTTATGTATTCCTAGGTTCTTGTACAAATGCGAGACTTTCAGATTTAATTGAAGCAAGTAAGATAGTTGATGGACATAAAGTTCACCAAGATATTACAGCTATTGTTGTGCCTGGTTCAAGAAGTGTTAAGCTACAAGCTGAAGCGCTTGGATTAGACAAAATTTTCAAAGATGCCGGTTTCGATTGGCGTGAACCTGGATGTTCAATGTGTCTAGGCATGAATCCTGACCAAGTACCTAATGGTGTACATTGCGCATCTACTAGTAACCGTAACTTTGAAGGGCGCCAAGGTAAAGGTGCTAGAACACATCTCGTATCTCCAGCAATGGCTGCTGCCGCTGCTATAAACGGAAGATTTGTAGATACTAGAAAGGTGGTCATTTAAATGGAACCAATTAATATATTTAATGGAAAGACCGTTCCCCTACTAAATGATAATATTGATACTGATCAAATTATTCCTAAAGTCTTTTTAAAACGAATTTCTAAAACTGGATTTGGTCCGTTTTTATTCGACGAATGGCGTTATCTTGAAGACGGTTCTGAGAATCCAGATTTTAATTTAAATAAACCTGAATATAAAGGCGCAAGTATATTAATCTCTGGTGACAATTTTGGTTGTGGTTCATCAAGAGAACATGCCGCATGGGCTCTTAAAGACTTCGGATTCTTTATTATTATTGCAGGTAGCTTTAGTGATATTTTTTATATGAACTGTACAAAAAATGGTATGTTACCTATTGTTATAGAAAATAAAATTGATAGAGAAGCTATTGCTCAGCATAGTGATATAACAATTGATTTACCAAATCAAGAAATTATTACTCCTGAAGCGAAATATCATTTTGATATTGATGCAACATGGAAAAATAAACTTGTTAATGGATTAGACGACATAGCTATTACATTAACTTACGAAGATCAAATAAGCCAATATGAAAAAATGCACAACTAATTTAGGAGTGATAGAATGACCTTAAAAACACGTTTAAGTGCCGAAGATATAGAAGAAGCCTTTTTAAAACTAAAAGACACTGTTAAACAAACACCATTAGAAAAAGATATGTATTTATCACAGAAATTTGATTGCAATGTATATTTAAAAAGAGAAGACTTACAATGGGTCCGTTCTTTTAAATTACGTGGTGCTTATTATGCTATTCATCAATTAACTGATGAAGAAAGAGCAAACGGTGTTAGTTGTGCTAGCGCTGGTAACCATGCGCAAGGTATTGCATTTACTGCTAAACAACTTGAAATTAAAGCTGTTATTTTCATGCCAGTTACAACTCCAGCACAAAAAATTAATCAAGTGAAATTTTTCGGCGGTGAATTTGTTCAAATAGAATTAATTGGCGATACATTTGATGATTGCTTAAAACATGCTTTAGATTACACAAATGAATTTGGCCTAAGCTTTATTGACCCATTTGATAATATTAATACGATTGCTGGGCAAGGCACTATCGCTAAAGAAATGGTAGACTTTGCTAATGAAGAAAGTATCAATTTCGACTATTGTTTTGCAGCAATTGGTGGCGGTGGCCTTATTTCTGGTGTTGGTACATATTTAAAAGAAAACATGCCAACTACAAAAGTCATTGGCGTAGAACCACTAGGCGCAAGTAGTATGGCGCAATCAGTGAAAGCAAACAAAATTGTTACGCTAACTGATATAGATAAATTTGTAGACGGTGCTTCAGTTGGAAAAGTTGGTCAATTAACATTTGAGATTTCAAAAAATGTCGTAGATGATTTTGTTGCTGTTGATGAAGGAGAAGTTTGTAGTACAATTCTAGACATGTATTCAAAACAAGCTATTATAGCTGAACCAGCAGGAGCTTTAAGTGTTACTGCCCTCAATCATTATAAAAATGAGATTAAAGGTAAAAATGTCGTGTGTATCGTAAGTGGTGGTAATAACGATATTAATAGAATGAAAGAAATCGAAGAAAGATCTCTTTTATTTGAAGATATGAAACATTACTTTATTGTTAATTTCCCACAAAGACCAGGGGCATTAAGAGAATTTGTAAATGACGTATTAGGGCCCCATGATGATATTACTAAATTTGAATACTTAAAAAAATCTAGTCAAAATACTGGTTCTGTTATTATCGGCATACAGCTTAAAGATCATAATGACCTTGACCAACTATACAAAAACGTCAGCGAATTTGATCCTAAGTACATTTATATTAATCAAAACAAGATGCTTTATTCTCTACTTATTTAAAGTTAGTTGCTATAAAGTAAATAATCATTCTAAAAAACCATTTCATCAATTAGATTGTTCTCTAATGATGAAATGGTTTTTAATATATCGATTGTTCAATAATCCTGTTCTAGTTCTAAAGTCAGATAAAACGCGATATCCTTTTATGGTTACTATAGACATATATACTTGATAACTATTTAAAGTTCTAGTTTAATCTTTCTTATTTTATGCTTTTGAATTTTTACATAAAAAAAGAGACCTAACAGGTCTCGAGTGCGGCTCATCGCATCCATTTATAAATATTTGCCCGGCAACGTCCTACTCTCGCGGAACGTAAGCCCAACTACCATCGGCGCTAAAGAGCTTAACTTCTGTGTTCGGCATGGGAACAGGTGTGACCTCTTTGCTATCGTCACCAGACAAATAGTAAAAACTATATTAGAATGTATTGCACATTCAAAACTAGATAGTAAGCAGATTTTACGGCTAAAAAACCGATTTAAAAATTTTGATTAAGTCTTCGATCGATTAGTATTCGTCAGCTACACACATTACTGCGCTTACACCCCGAACCTATTAACCTCATCATCTTTGAGGGATCTTATAACCGAAGTTGGGAAATCTCATCTTGAGGGGGGCTTCATGCTTAGATGCTTTCAGCACTTATCCCGTCCATACATAGCTACCCAGCTATGCCGCTGGCGCGACAACTGGTACACCAGAGGTATGTCCATCCCGGTCCTCTCGTACTAAGGACAGCTCCTCTCAAATTTCCTACGCCCACGACGGATAGGGACCGAACTGTCTCACGACGTTCTGAACCCAGCTCGCGTACCGCTTTAATGGGCGAACAGCCCAACCCTTGGGACCGACTACAGCCCCAGGATGCGATGAGCCGACATCGAGGTGCCAAACCTCCCCGTCGATGTGAACTCTTGGGGGAGATAAGCCTGTTATCCCCGGGGTAGCTTTTATCCGTTGAGCGATGGCCCTTCCATGCGGAACCACCGGATCACTAAGTCCGTCTTTCGACCCTGCTCGACTTGTAAGTCTCGCAGTCAAGCTCCCTTGTGCCTTTACACTCTGCGAATGATTTCCAACCATTCTGAGGGAACCTTTGAGCGCCTCCGTTACTCTTTAGGAGGCGACCGCCCCAGTCAAACTGCCCGCCTGACACTGTCTCCCACCATGATCAAATGGTGCGGGTTAGAAAGTCAACACAGCCAGGGTAGTATCCCACAAGCGCCTCCACGTAAGCTAGCGCTCACGCTTCTAAGGCTCCTACCTATCCTGTACAAGCTGTGCCAAATTTCAATATCAGGCTACAGTAAAGCTCCACGGGGTCTTTCCGTCCTGTCGCGGGTAACCTGCATCTTCACAGGTACTATGATTTCACCGAGTCTCTCGTTGAGACAGTGCCCAAATCGTTACGCCTTTCGTGCGGGTCGGAACTTACCCGACAAGGAATTTCGCTACCTTAGGACCGTTATAGTTACGGCCGCCGTTTACTGGGGCTTCGATTCGTAGCTTCGCAGAAGCTAACCACTCCTCTTAACCTTCCAGCACCGGGCAGGCGTCAGCCCCTATACATCACCTTACGGTTTAGCAGAGACCTGTGTTTTTGATAAACAGTCGCTTGGGCCTATTCACTGCGGCTCTTCAAGGCTTGCACCCTAAAAAGCACCCCTTCTCCCGAAGTTACGGGGTCATTTTGCCGAGTTCCTTAACGAGAGTTCGCTCGCTCACCTTAGAATTCTCATCTTGACTACCTGTGTCGGTTTGCGGTACGGGCACCTATTTTCTAACTAGAGGCTTTTCTTGGCAGTGTGAAATCAACGACTCGCCGGATACATGATCCAGCTCCCCATCACAACTCAACCTTACGAGTGCCGGATTTGCCTAACACTCAGTCTTGTTGCTTGGACGTGCACTCCAACAGCACGCTTCGCCTATCCTACTGCGTCCCCCCATCGTTCAAACAATCATAGGTGGTACAGGAATATCTACCTGTTATCCATCGCCTACGCCTATCGGCCTCGGCTTAGGTCCCGACTAACCCAGAGCGGACGAGCCTTCCTCTGGAAACCTTAGTCAATCGGTGGATGGGATTCTCACCCATCTTTCGCTACTCACACCGGCATTCTCACTTCTAAACATTCCACATGTCCTTACGATCATGCTTCGACACGTTTAGAACGCTCTCCTACCACTATCCTTACGGATAATCCACAGCTTCGGTAATATGTTTAGCCCCGGTACATTTTCGGCGCAGTGTCACTCGACTAGTGAGCTATTACGCACTCTTTAAATGATGGCTGCTTCTGAGCCAACATCCTAGTTGTCTGGGCAACGCCACATCCTTTTCCACTTAACATATATTTTGGGACCTTAGCTGGTGGTCTGGGCTGTTTCCCTTTCGACTATGGACCTTATCACCCATAGTCTAACTCCCAAGTTGAATTATTTGGCATTCGGAGTTTGTCTGAATTCGGTAACCCTAGAGGGGCCCCTCGTCCAAACAGTGCTCTACCTCCAATAATCACCACTTGAGGCTAGCCCTAAAGCTATTTCGGAGAGAACCAGCTATCTCCAAGTTCGATTGGAATTTCTCCGCTACCCACACCTCATCCGCTCACTTTTCAACGTAAGTCGGTTCGGTCCTCCATTCAGTGTTACCTGAACTTCAACCTGGACATGGGTAGATCACTTGGTTTCGGGTCTACGACCAGATACTCATTCGCCCTATTCAGACTCGCTTTCGCTACGGCTCCACATTTACTGCTTAACCTTGCATCAAATCGTAACTCGCCGGTTCATTCTACAAAAGGCACGCCATCACCCATTAACGGGCTCTGACTATTTGTAAGCACACGGTTTCAGGTTCTATTTCACTCCCCTTCCGGGGTGCTTTTCACCTTTCCCTCACGGTACTGGTTCACTATCGGTCACTAGAGAGTATTTAGCCTTGGGAGATGGTCCTCCCAGATTCCGACGGAATTTCACGTGTTCCGCCGTACTCAGGATCCACTCAGGAGAGAAATAACTTTCGACTACAGGACTTTTACCTTCTATGGTTGGCTTTTCCAAAGCCATTCGTCTAATTATTTCCTTTGTAACTCCGTGTTGAGTGTCCTACAACCCCAACAGGCAAGCCTGTTGGTTTGGGCTATTCCCGTTTCGCTCGCCGCTACTCAGGGAATCGAGTTTTCTTTCTCTTCCTCCGGGTACTAAGATGTTTCAGTTCTCCGGGTGTGCCTTCTCACATACTATGTATTCATATGTGGATAACATGACATAACTCATGCTGGGTTTCCCCATTCGGAAATCTCTGGATCAAAGCGTACTTACAGCTCCCCAAAGCATATCGTCGTTAGTAACGTCCTTCTTCGGCTTCTAGTGCCAAGGCATCCACCGTGCGCCCTTAATAACTTAATCTAATATTTCCTTATACATAAATGTTTAAGAAAATAACTGTTATTAATCTGTGATGTCGTCTAAAAAGACGACGCGCGATTATTAAGCTTGTTGAATTTCGTTAGAAATTCACTCGGTTTTTTGCTTGGTAAAATCTATTTGCTTACTTATCTAGTTTTCAATGTGCAATGATGAATGTTAAATAAACATTCAAAACTGAATACAATATGTCCACGTTAATTCCATGACCTAATGGTCATTCCGTAATATCCTTAGAAAGGAGGTGATCCAGCCGCACCTTCCGATACGGCTACCTTGTTACGACTTCACCCCAATCATCTGTCCCACCTTCGACGGCTAGCTCCTAATAAAAGGTTACTCCACCGGCTTCGGGTGTTACAAACTCTCGTGGTGTGACGGGCGGTGTGTACAAGACCCGGGAACGTATTCACCGTAGCATGCTGATCTACGATTACTAGCGATTCCAGCTTCATGTAGTCGAGTTGCAGACTACAATCCGAACTGAGAATAATTTTATGGGATTTGCTTGACCTCGCGGTTTCGCTGCCCTTTGTATTATCCATTGTAGCACGTGTGTAGCCCAAATCATAAGGGGCATGATGATTTGACGTCATCCCCACCTTCCTCCGGTTTGTCACCGGCAGTCAACCTAGAGTGCCCAACTTAATGATGGCAACTAAGCTTAAGGGTTGCGCTCGTTGCGGGACTTAACCCAACATCTCACGACACGAGCTGACGACAACCATGCACCACCTGTCACTTTGTCCCCCGAAGGGGAAAACTCTATCTCTAGAGCGATCAAAGGATGTCAAGATTTGGTAAGGTTCTTCGCGTTGCTTCGAATTAAACCACATGCTCCACCGCTTGTGCGGGTCCCCGTCAATTCCTTTGAGTTTCAACCTTGCGGTCGTACTCCCCAGGCGGAGTGCTTAATGCGTTAGCTGCAGCACTAAGGGGCGGAAACCCCCTAACACTTAGCACTCATCGTTTACGGCGTGGACTACCAGGGTATCTAATCCTGTTTGATCCCCACGCTTTCGCACATCAGCGTCAGTTACAGACCAGAGAGCCGCCTTCGCCACTGGTGTTCCTCCATATCTCTGCGCATTTCACCGCTACACATGGAATTCCACTCTCCTCTTCTGCACTCAAGTTCCCCAGTTTCCAATGACCTTCCACGGTTGAGCCGTGGACTTTCACATCAGACTTAAGAAACCGCCTACGCGCGCTTTACGCCCAATAATTCCGGATAACGCTTGCCACCTACGTATTACCGCGGCTGCTGGCACGTAGTTAGCCGTGGCTTTCTGGTTAGGTACCGTCAAGACTTGTTCAGTTACTAACAAATTTGTTCTTCCCTAACAACAGAGTTTTACGATCCTAAGACCTTCATCACTCACGCGGCGTTGCTCCGTCAGGCTTTCGCCCATTGCGGAAGATTCCCTACTGCTGCCTCCCGTAGGAGTCTGGACCGTGTCTCAGTTCCAGTGTGGCCGATCACCCTCTCAGGTCGGCTACGTATCGTCGCCTTGGTAAGCCATTACCTTACCAACTAGCTAATACGGCGCGGGTCCATCTATAAGTGACAGCCGAAGCCGTCTTTCACTATTGAACCATGCGGTTCAAAATATTATCAGGTATTAGCCCCGGTTTCCCGGAGTTATCCCAGTCTTATAGGTAGGTTACCCACGTGTTACTCACCCGTCCGCCGCTAACATCAGAGAAGCAAGCTTCTCATCTGTTCGCTCGACTTGCATGTATTAGGCACGCCGCCAGCGTTCATCCTGAGCCAGGATCAAACTCTCCATAATAGAAGTAAGCTTGATTAGCTCATCTTTGATTGGTTGAGCCAATCACTCTTTGAAGTACTTTCAGTACTCATTTATCGGAATTAAACGTTGACATATTGTCATTCAGTTTTCAATGTTCATGTTAAAAATTTTATGGAGCGGGTGATCGGAATCGAACCGACAACATCAGCTTGGAAGGCTGAGGTTTTACCACTAAACTACACCCGCTTAGCTCTATTATTAATTTGATGAATGGTGCGGCCGAGAGGAGTTGAACCTCCACGGGATTTCTCCCACTAGGCCCTCAACCTAGCGCGTCTGCCATTCCGCCACGACCGCGCATGGTTTGCAGTACTTTAATCAATATGTTGTTCAAGTGACTGTCATTAATTATATTACATCGCATTTACAAAGTCAACACAATCGCTCAACTTTTAAATGTAATTTTACATTGCTTACTAACTCTTAAAGTCTGTTGCGTTTTGTTTAAGCAACGTTTACTATCATACGACGAATCTTACATTTCGTCAATAACTTTCACTCATTTTTTTACAAAAAAAGTACTACACCCCAAATTATCAGTGTAGTACTTTCCTTAATATAATTTATGTTATATTTTTTAACTTTCCACCACAACGTCCGCATCTATATTTAACCGTATTCACCTTTCTAATACGTTTGAATTCTAGATTGCAACTTGAACATTTGTATAAATAGTTCGCTCTTTCATTATAACTTTTAACAGGTTTGCAAAATCTCGGTGCACCAACTTCTTTACTCAACGCCCTAAAATCTTTATCTCTATGCTGGTAACCTTTACCTTCTATATGTAAATGGTAATGGCACAGTTCATGTTTAATAATGTCTTTTAGAGCTTCGATACCATAATATTCAAGTTGCTGAGGATTGATTTCGATATTATGACTACTAAGTATATAACGTCCACCAGTTGTCTTCAGTCTTTTGTTAAAAGTTGCCTTATGTTTAAATGGTTTCTTAAATGATTCTAAAGAGATGTTTGTTACAAGTTCTTGAAGTTCATTATTTTCCATTAGGATCTATCATTGTTAATGAAACTTTTTGCCTTTCATGATTAACATCTAATACCCACACATCTACTATATCTCCGACGCTCACGATATTCATCGGATGTTTAACATACCCTTTAGATAATTTTGAAATATGGACTAACCCATCTTGCTTAACACCAATATCTACGAAAGCACCAAAGTCTACAACATTTCTCACAGTTCCACTTAAAGCCATATTTGGTTTCAAGTCTTCCATAGAGAGTACATCAGATTTTAAAATTGGTGTTTCAAATTCATCTCTAGGATCTCTTAAAGGTGCTATTAAAGAAACAATAATATCCTCTAATGTTGGAACCCCTATATTGAGGGTTGTACTTGTCTCTTGTAAATCTAGTTTATTCAATTTATCTTTAAGCACATCTGTACCGATATCTTCTTTACTTAACCCTACATGTTTTATCAATTGATAAGCAGCGTTATAGCTTTCTGGATGTATAGCAGTTTTATCAAGAGGTTCTGTTCCATCTAATATTCTTAAGAAACCTATACTTTGTTCAAAAGTTTTGTTACCTAACCTTGGTACTTTAGCAATTTCTGAATGATGTGAAATGGCGCCTTTTTCTTCTCTGAATTTTATAATATTATTTGCCACAGTATTACTCAATCCTGATACATAGCTTAACAACGAAGGAGATGCCGTATTAACATCTACGCCTACTTGGTTTACAGCCGTTTCTACAACGAATTTCAATGTCTCACTTAATGCTTTTTGATTCACATCATATTGATATTGACCTACGCCTATAGATTTAGGATCTATTTTCACAAGTTCGCTTAATGGATCTTGCACACGTCTACCTATTGAAACTGCACTTCTTTCTTCTACTTTAAAATCTGGGAATTCAGCTCGCGCGATGTCTGAAGCAGAATATACAGAAGCACCCGCTTCATTTACAATTACAAATTGACAAGCTAGTTGATGTTTTTTAATCATTTCTGCTACAAACTGTTCTGATTCTCTACTTGCTGTTCCGTTACCAATAGCTACCAATTCAATACTATGTTTATTAATCAGGTCTATAAATATCTTCTCGGCTTGATCAGTTTTTGAAACTGGAGGATGAGGATAAATAACATTTTTATCAACGAATGAACCATATTCATTAATAACCGCCAATTTACAGCCTGTTCTATATGCTGGATCGAGACCTAATATTTTCTTGCCCTTCAACGGGGCTTGTAATAGAAGGTTTTTTAAATTCTCTGAGAAAATCTCTATAGCATGCTCTTCAGCTTTTTGTGTAAGCTCACTTCTAATTTCTCGTTCAATTGAAGGTAGGATTAATCTTTTTAAGCTATCTTCAATTGCTTCAGTGATAATTCCAACATGTTTATGATTCTCTTTAATGTATTGAGTTACTAAATATTTTTTCATTGTATCATTATCAATTTCGAAACTCACTTTCAAAATACCTTCTGCTTCACCACGGTTAATAGCTAACACTCTATGAGGCACTATTTTTTTAAGTGGTTCTTCATAATCATAGTACATTTCAAATACGTTTTTTTCATCTTCTGCTTTCTTTTTCTTTTCTGTAACCAATTTACCTTGTCTTTCAATATTATTTAAAATATATTTACGATATTTCGGTTCATCTGAAACAATTTCAGCAATAATATCTTGTGCACCTTTTATAGCATCTTCAATCGTTTCTATTTCTTCAGTTAAATAGTGAGATGCTTCATTTGTTAATGACTCTTCAGAATTTCCTTCAATGATCCATTTCGCTAACGGCTCAAGTCCTTTGCGTTTCGCTTCAGTTGCTCTCGTTTTTTTCTTTTTCTTAAATGGACGATACAAATCTTCAATTCTTTGTAATTTTGTTTGTTTGAGTATATCGCTTTTTAAATCTTCAGTTAGTAACCCTTGTTCATCTATTAAACGAATAACTTCTTCTTTTCTTTTATGTAAGTTAACCGCGTATGTATATTCATTTTCAATGAGTTTGATTTCTACCTCATCTAATCCGCCAGTTAACTCTTTTCTATATCTTGCTATAAAAGGCACTGTATTTTTATCTTCTAGCAATTCTAGTACAGTTTTAATTTGTTTTTCTGTAAAAGGATGATTATTTTTTATAATGTCTATTAATTCTTGATTCATAATTTCCTCCTAAAAATGGTTATATTCTATTTTAACATAAAAATAATGTACGCTTTATGTGGTTGTAGCTGAATCTTTCACATATAAAATAAAAACAACCTGATCGAATAAAATCGATTAGATTGTTTTTATTATTTCATTGCTGCTTCTTTTAATTTTTTGATTGCCGTTCTTTGTAATCTTGAAACATGCATTTGGCTGAGACCGATTTTTTCTCCAGTCTCTTTTTGACTCAATCCAGTTATAAACGTATATTTAATAATTTTTCTTTCTCTATCTGTTAAGATAGGAAGAATTTTTTCTAATATCATTCTTTTTTCTGTTAAGTCATAACCATCTTCAGATTCACCCATTATATCTAGTAAAGTCACAGTCGAACCATCTTTATCAGCTTCAATCGAATGGTCCACACTTAAAGCATTATAGCTTTGACCCATTTCCATAGCCTCTAACACATCTTCTTCTGTAACTTCTAGCCTATTCGCTATTTCAATAATTTTAGGTGATCTTCCTAGCTCATTTGTCAGTTCTTCGTTAGCTTTTTTGATTTTAGGACCTATTTCTTTAATACGTCTCGGTACGTGTACACTCCACGTTTTATCTCTTAAATACCTTTTTATTTCACCGATTACTGTTGGTACTAAAAAAGCTTCAAACTTTCGCTCGAAAGATACATCAAACCTTTTAATAGCTCCTAACAAGCCGACCATACCTACTTGTACTAAATCCTCATGGTGAGCTTGCCCTTTAGAATATTTATATGCTAGAGACTCTACTAGTTTTTGATAATGTATAACAAGCTTTTCTTGAGCTTGTTTATTATCATTTTCTTGGTAATCTGCAATCCATGCATTAATATCTTTTGGAGAAACTTCTTTATAAGCTTTGGACTCTTCCGTCATGTGTTTGCACCTGCTCTTTAGATAAATACTTTGTCATACTCATAGTAACACCAGCATCTTTTTGAACGCTTACTTCGTCCATTAATGATTCAATAAGAAATAGTCCTAAACCACCTTGTCTTAAGAAATTAATATTATCACTTTCTTGATAAGGTCCAAGTACTTTTTTAGCTTCTTCATAGTTAAAGCTTTTTCCTGAATCAGATACAATGATTTCTATTTTATCTTCGAACACAAGATAGCCAATAAGAATTTCGCCTTCAACATTTTCAGTATATGCATGTTTAACAGCATTTGTTACTGCTTCTGATACAGCGATTTTCGAATCTTCTATATCTTCGTATGAAGCGCCAGCTCTATTGAATACACCCGACAAAGTCAATCTGACTAGTCCTACGTATTCTGGAGCAGCAGGAAATCTCATCTCTATATAATCATAGTTAGATGTCATCTTCTTATACCTCCGTTCCTTTGTTGACATGCATTAATTCTTTAAGGCCCGTAATATCAAATAATCTCTCAATTCTTTCAGACACACCAAGTACATATAGTGATTTGTCATGTTCATTGAGCGATTTTAATGTGCCAACAAATAAACCTAAGCCAGTAGAATCCATATAACTTACATTCTCCAAGTTAACATGTATATCATGTGTTCCTTTTTGTCTAATTGGTTGTAATACTTCTTGTAGTTCAGGCGCTGTATAAACATCTAGTTCTCCGCCAACTTTAATTTCATAGTGTTTTTCATGCTCAGTAGTTTCAATGTTAAGATTCATTCCTTGTTACACCCCTAAATATATTAGACTTTCATCATTTATGTTTACCCGATTATATATTTCTTAATCTTAATTATTTAACACGTTTTACAATAAGTATTGTTAAATCATCTCTTTTGTTAGGATTTTGTAATTTAACAAGTTCTTCATATAGTATTTGTACGATATCTTGTGGATGCAGTTGTTTATGCTCATTAATCATGTTAAGTAAATCTTTAGTTTTAATAAATTCATCTTGTTGATTTCTCAACTCGGTTACACCGTCTGTAAACACAATAATCATATCTTGTAATTCTATTTTAACTTCGCTTTGTTTATATCTTGTATGTTTATGGACACCCAGTACAATCCCTCGTTCTGACATCTCTTTAAACTCGCCAGTTTGACTTCTGAAAATATAACCTGGTTCATGACCTGCAGAACTATAGTAAAGCATATTATTGATTTCTTCATAAAGGCCATAAAACATTGTCACAAACATATTTTGATTAACGTTCTTTTCAACAACTCGGTTTAGACGCTTTAAACCATCACTTGGAAGTTGAGAATGTCCATAAGAGTCCATTCCAAATTTAATCATACTCATAGCCAATGCTGCTGGTATACCTTTACCGATTACATCGGCTACAGCAAAACTCATCGTACCATCATTATGATCAATTAAATTAAAATAATCTCCACTTACTTTCTGTGCCGGCACAGAAATGGCCCCTATTTGAATACTATCAAATTGAGGTATTTGTGGTTTAAGCATAGTTTGTTGCAGACTAGAGGCAACTTCCATCTCTTTATCATGCATTTTAATTTTGTTTAATAACTTTTTATAGTCACGGTATGTAAATCCATAGCCTATCATTACTTCTAAGAGAACATCAAATGAACTGATAATCTGTGATTTATCAAGACTTTGTTCATTATCTACGATTTCTTGATGTAATTGCACAATCTCTTCTGGCGAAACATTATCTTCAATTGCTTCAGTCGAATACGTTTGACAAGCTGATAAAAATTCATCATTACCAGTATTCACATAATCTACTAATAATTGTTGATACTGTTGCTTCTTTTGATCTGACACAAAGTCACCTCGTTTCAAATAGACTAAAAAAGCTTTAGGCTAATCCTAAAGCGGAGAATGTTTTAAAGGTATATTGATTCTTTTAAAACATTTTTAAATTGTTTATGTATTACCTAATGCATCAAATTTTTGTTGCAAAGTTAGGTTGAGGCTGATTGCTATAGCTGTATCAACCTCTTTCATCTTTGCATCAGATAAATATGTTAATTTTTCTTTTAAACGTTTCTTATCAATGGTTCTAATTTGTTCTAGCAAAATAACTGAATCTCTATCTAGTTTATATTTCGCTGCTTCAATTTCTACGTGTGTAGGTATTTTAGCTTTATTTATCTTACCAGTAATTGCTGCTACAATAACAGTCGGACTATATCTGTTACCCGTATCATTTTGGATAATTACGACTGGTCTTGTCCCCCCTTGTTCAGAACCAGTGACTGGTGAAAGATCTGCGAGATATACATCTCCTCTTCTCATCTATTCACCTTGTTGCGATGCTAAGTGCGATTCATTAGAATCACAAGCTTCACATTCACTATAGTATGCTTCAGATGCAAGGGAGAGATTTAAATCAGCCATAGAACGATATCCTTCTTTCAGTGTTTGTTCTATACTTTGAGTACGATTTTGTGTTAAAGATGTCATAACAAATACCTCCAGATAAATTAAGTGTAAATTATGTTCATTAAGTTATTAATATCATAACAAATGTAACTCTGTTTGACTATGCTATTTTAACAATTCGTTTGTAACTTCCTTATTTTCACCATCGTGATAAATACGGGGTAACCTCTTTTTTAAGTTACAAAGTACTTCATAATTAATTGTATCTAAAGCATTTGCAATCTTTTCAGCTGATTGTTCAGAATCAACGTGATTATCCATTAAAATCACTTTATCACCTGTTTCAATATCATCAGGTACTTTAATCATTGTTTGATCCATGCAAACTCTTCCAATAACAAGACAGTTAATACCATTTACATTAACTAAAGTATTTTGCATTTTTCTTAAGTATCCATCTGCGTACCCTATAGGGAGTGTAGCTACTTTAATACGCTCATCAGCTGTATAAGTAGTACCATAACTTACCGTGTCTCCTGGTTCTAAATACTTAGTTTGAACAATTTCAGTTACTAATTGGGCTGCTGGTTTCAATTTTAAATTCGAAATTTCTTGAATATATTTTGAAGGGTAATACCCATATAAAGATATTCCAAATCTTATCGCAGTACAAATTGAGGCATTGTATCTAAGTGCACCAGCTGAATTTTGTGAGTGAATATACTCAGGCGTTTCTGAAGATTGTACAAACTCTTCAAATAAGTCATATTGATTTTCAGAAAAATCATTTGGCTCATCTGCTGAAGCAAAGTGCGTATACACACCTTCAAATATTAAACGATCTTGTTGTTCTATTTTATTAACAACAGTTTGATAACTTTTAATGTCTCTCAAACCAATTCTACCCATACCAGTATCTATTTTTACATGCATCCATAACGGTTTGTCAGTATCGTCATCAAGTGATTCGATTGCTTCGTCTAACCATTTTTCAGATGGGATGGTCAGTGCAACTCTATGTTGAACTGCTTTATTAATATCTTTCGTGTTAATAACGCCTAACACTAATATTTTAGCTTTTATGCCGTGCATTCTTAACTCAATTGCTTCATCTAGAGTAGCAACCGCAAAGAAGTCAACGCCTTCATTCATTAAATAAGATGCAATCTGCACGCTACCTAGCCCATAACCATTCGCTTTAACAACGGCCATAATTTTCTTGTTTGGATGTAGCCTACCTACAGCTTGATAATTCTCTAATATTGCCTTTAAATCAACATTGATATAAGTTGGCCTATAATATTTTTCGGACAACAGCAAGGCACCTCCTCTTATAATATTTGTATTTTATCATATAGATATTATTCTTGCTTAATATCTTCTGTTTCTATCATAACAATAGCTTCTGCATAATGTTTTGTATGTGTAATAGAAGCATGCACATGAAAACCGTCACACGCTATTTCAGGTTTGCCATTTTCATCAGGTAAACAATTAATAGAATGAAATCCATATTTTTTTCCAATGCCCGAACCCATCGCTTTACTAAAGGCTTCCTTAACTGCAAAACGTCCTGCTACAAATTCAACTTTTCTATCTTCTAAATTTATGTTATTAAAAATTTTCAGTTCATCATCTGTTAAAATTTTGTTAACCATTGTTGGTCTTTTGACATACCAATCTCGGATACGATCTATTTCAACTAAATCAATTCCAATACCATGAATCATATTTTACACCTTCATTTATGTTGATTAAAGTCATTTTCAATTCTATTTTGTATTGCGTGTTTTAAATCATTCGCTTTATCTTTATTTAAATACTGTATCGTTTCATTACCACCAGCTGTAGATAACGTGATATTAGCTAAATGATACTTTCTCATAATGAAACCTTCATATAAGTCGACATTTTGAATTCTTCCCATTGGTATCGTTGTTTCTCTAATCATAAAAATTCCAGATTTAATATTAATTTCATCATCATGAATTTCATAACGAAAGTTTCGATACATGTAATAAGGTTGAATAATCATGCCATATATACATGTAAATACAATGAGTGCTAATGGAATACTTAAAAACCATTTAGAAACATCCTTCAACCAAATTTCAAACACTACTAACAATATAATAAATATCAATGTAAAAATTGAAATTGTAATTAAAGAACCGATTCTTTCTACGGTCATTCCTTTTTTATCCATTCTATATCTAGGAAGCATCGTCTCTACCTCCTTTATACCAATTGTAAATATTTAACGCATCTTTTTTATGAATAAATCTCATCCCTCTTGAAATCATGCTATTTCCATAAGCTAAATGAATATTGAAATGAGCTATATCTTTTCTTATGATAATAGGATTTTCATGTAATTCGAACGTTAAAATCTTATCTCTTTTCGCCCAAATGGTTGAATATTCAAATGGTGATGCATTCAATAACACAATCGAATCATCATAAACTTTGAAACCTGACTTCAAAGTAATAACAGTTGCAAAAAGTAGCATAATTAAAAATATCACGAGTCCAATTATCCATGTATATGACCATAAATATATATGGATAGGCACGACTGCTATCAATAATATTAACGTTGGTATAAATATTCTTCTGCGTATTCCTTGAATTGGTAGTCCTTTATCAACAGAATTAAATTGAAATTGTGGAATGATTTCTTCTAGTAATTTATAAGCTTCTTTCTTTTTCGTAAATGGAAGTATTGTAACATTCCCTATATCTGTTTCTTCATTACTATCAAAATGCCCATCTGTCGTAATAATTGCAGAAATTTTCGTATAACCAATTGCACGTCTAAATAGTGATTCTTCTTCTTTTAAAGCTTGAATTCTTCTGATCGGAACAGTTCTTTTTTGCACAGTTAATAAACCATATTTAACAGTAAGTAATTCACCATCAAACGTTAATTGATATTTATAGTTTCTAATGAACACGATAAGCGACCCTATAATGTAGCTGATAAAAATAAATAAAATGACAAATGAAATAATAACAAATGTTAAATTTACGATTTGATTAAGTAATGGGCTAATATAATCTTCAACATCTATAACTTGACTTAGAAATCCTAGTAATGAACCTAAGGCAGCAAAGACAATGAAAATACCACCGCTTGTAAAACTCATTTTTAATAAGTCTTTAACCGATAGCTGAAAGAAAACGACATCTTCTTTCGGTTTATACTCAGCTAGATTACTTTCATTTTGCTCACTTTCATTTTCTGAAGGTTCAACTTCAACTGCTTCTTTGTTTTTGAGTTTATGCTTTCTTTCTTTAATATATTTAGATAATTCATCACTTTGTTTTTTTGTAATTGTATCTAATTCTATCCCGTCACTAGGTGTTTTTACACTTAAATTAACACCACCTAATAATTGGTGCGCAATATTTTGTGAAGTATCCACAGATTGAATTCTTTCAATGTTTAGCTCTTTTCTATTTTTAGAAAAGACACCCCAAGTCATAATCAATTGATCATTTTCAATCCAATAACGCGTTTTATAAATTTTGATTGCTTTAAACACACTACTAATTAAAGAAATAGATAAAATAGCGACTGGAAAGATAAGGTCACCTATATTGTCGAGACCACGTGTCATAACGATAAATACTGCAAAAATTAATGGAAATACATTTTCTTTTAAACTTCTTAAAAAACCACTTACGTATGAAATTGGATGTAATTTTTGAGGATTAAACATCATCTGTCACCTCTTTAACTTTTGACATGATATTTAATCTCGTTTGTTCAGCAATATTTCGGTCAACCATGGGTAATATTTGAGAACTACCAGCCGTTACAACAACAACAAAGTATATATTTAACATTCTCGAAATGGGTCCATGCTTCACTTTTACAAACTGGACTCTATTATATGGTTGTACTAACCTTTTTTGATAATATAAACCTTTCTGAACTTCTATATATTGTTCGCCTATTTCAAATGAGGTTCTTCTTAATCTAATAATAGGATTAATAAATCCTGCCAAAATAATAACGATGGCTATTGGTAAAATTAAATAAATAAGATACGTCCACCATTCAAATTTGTACCATAAAAATACAAATACACTAAACAATATTAGGATAACTATGACATTTAAAATATGATGAATATACTCGTATTTTATAGACTGCTTTGACATTTTATTATCGAGTACTTGTTTATACATATAATCTCCTTATTAAACAATTTAAGTGTATTATATCACAAAAAAAGTGTGTGTAACCTTAGAGATTACACACACTTTCATGATTTTATTTTGAATGCTCAGCGAATGTTCTACCTGAGAATTGTTTTTTTGAACGTGGTTTACTTGAATTAGTATTTTTACCTTTATTGCGGTCAAAATTACTATTTTTGTCGTTATTACGGTCGTTACTACGACGGTTGCTGTTTTTACCTTCGAATCTAGTTCTAGATTTACCACGAGAGTTTCCTCCACCGCGATTACCTTGCTTACCTCTTTGACCAGATTTTTTAGATAATGGTTTTTCAAATGTTAATTGAACATCTGCATCGTTACTTGAAGTGATTAACTCTTGTAATAAAGCAGCAACTAATTTTTGGTCACCATATTCGCTGATTAACTCTTCAGCTATTTTTTCAACGCGACCTTCGATTGGGCTTTCTACCCAACCTTTAACTTTAGCTTTAACATCTGATTCTTTAGCTTTCATTACTTCACCAGGTGTTGGTGGACGTAATGACGTCATTTCACGTTTGAAAGCTTTTTCGATTTGACGGATATAATCCATTTCAACTGGGTTAACAAATGTTACCGCAGCACCTTTTTTACCAGCTCTACCTGTACGGCCAATACGGTGAGTATAGCTTTCAGTATCTTGTGGTATATCAAAGTTATAAACGTGACTTACGTCTGAAATATCCAAACCACGTGCAGCTACATCAGTAGCAACTAAAATGTCGATTTGATCATTTTTGAATTTCTTCAATACTTCTAAACGTTTAGCTTGTGTAATATCTCCGTGTAATCCTTCAGCGCGATAACCTTTAGTAATTAAAGCACTTGATAATTCATCAACACGACGTTTCGTACGACCAAACACAATCGCTAATTCTGGGTTTTGTACGTCTAGTAAATTAGTGAATGTCTCAAATTTTTCTAATTCTTTAACGATTGTATAATACTCATCGATTTGAGGATTTGATAATTCGTTAGACATTGTTTTAACGATTTGTGGTTTCTTCATGAATTTTTGCACTAAATCTTGGATAGCTTTAGGCATAGTCGCTGAGAATAGTAATGTTTGACGATTTTCAGAAGGAAGTTTAGACATTATAAATCTCATATCATCTATAAAGCCCATGTTCATCATTTCATCTGCTTCATCTAATATTAACGTTGTAATAGATTCCGTTTTTAACGTCTTTCTATTTAAATGGTCAATAACACGACCAGGTGTACCTACCACAATTTGTGGACCTTTTTTAAGTGATTTAATTTGTCTGTCTATTGGCATACCACCAAATACAGTTACAACAGTTACACTTTGTCCTTTACTAAAACTACGTAATTGCTCTGCTACTTGGTTAGCTAATTCACGTGTTGGTGCAAGGATTAATGCTTGAACACCTTGTTTATTTGCTACTTTATCTATTAATGGGATACCAAATGCACCAGTTTTTCCTGTTCCAGTTTGTGCTTGTCCTAGCACGTCCGTTCCTTTTACTGTGTGAGGAATACTTTCGATTTGTATTGGTGTCGGTTCAGTAAAGCCCATTCCGTCCAAAGCGTTTAAGGTAGCTTCGGAAATACCTAATTCTTTAAATTTTTGCAAAATAATTCTCCTTTTATATAGTTAATTCTTCTCTTGTTTTTATTCAACTTCTATATACTACCACCCTTTTACCAATAGCGCAATCGGATTAAACTGTCGTTTACATTTTGTTTTCATAGATTGAAACATGAAAAAACTGCACTAAAAAGGGATTTAGTACAGTTTTACATCATTATTTATTTTTAAATATAAATTTTTCAACTTCATAAAAAACCTTATTATTTACTTTTGACAGGCAAATTTCATGTGGTCCTCTATCAATTTCGACTAAACGAGCATTCTTCATTCTTTTTACAAGTTCTCGAGATTTATCAATTGGAACAAGGCCATCAATCGTACCGTGTATTATTAATGTTTTAGCATCAATTTGTTCAGGTACATATAATGCACTTTGTTGTAAGTTTTTAAATGCTAAAAAAGATTTGTAATTTATTTTAACTGTTCTTAACAACATAAATTCTAATATTTTTAAATCGGCGTGTCGCATATTATTGATAAAACGATATGGCGATTTAACAAAATGTTGAATATTAATATTTTCATAGGCTGGAGCGATTAAAATTAATTTATCTGGCTGCTCAATTTTAGCTAGTAGACCAGCAATAACCCCTCCCATTGAAAAACCAATAACAATAACGACATCCGATTTTTCTCTAAGTATTTCATATGACTGTTGCGCTCTTTCATACCACATATGTTCATTTGTATCTTTTATTAATAAATTGATACCATGTCCAGGATATTCTGGCGCTTCAAGAACAAAATCATAGCGACTACTTAAATATTCGATCAAAGGAAGTAATTCATATCTTCCACCAGTGTACCCATGCAAAAATAAAATGCCTATTTTCATATTAATGAATTAATAATCGTTTCGAGTGACATTCCCCTTGATCCTTTAAATAAAGTTACAGAATCATCATTCAAATTCGTTTTTAAATAGTCTGCTATTTCTTCTTTAGATTCAAAATGATATACGTTTTTAATATATGCGCTAGCAATCTTTGATATATGAGCCGCTTCATCACCAAATGTAATCAATGTTTGAATATGCTTATCTTCTAAGTAATATCCAACTTGTCGATGCATGTCTTTACTCATGTCACCTAATTCTAAAACATCTGCTAATACCAATGTCTTGTCATCTTGCTCCATGATGTGAAGCGTATCAATTGCTGCTTTCATACTTGTTGGACTAGCATTATATGCATCATTAATGAGTAACCCATATTGATTTGTTTCAATACGTTGCATTCTCATATCAGTTAATACTAAATTATCTAACGTACTTTGAATAACGTCTTCTGTCACGCCGAATTGTTTTGCAACTTGTATCGCATATGTAGCATTTTTAACATTATGCTCACCTAAAATATTCAAATGGTAAATAATATTGCTATTATTCAACTGAAAATTAATGCCGTTACTAGACGATTGATTCGTTTTGATCATCACATCATTATCATCGTTTATGCCAACAGAAACTTTAGCGTTATTTATTGAAGATTCTAGGGATTTGAGCAGCGGCTCATCCCCATCATAAATAAATAAACCATCATCATTAAGTCCTTCTGTTATTTCAAATTTAGCTTTCGCAATACCTTCTCTTGAACCGAGATCTTGCATGTGCGACTCGCCAATATTAGTAATAATTGCGATATCAGGTTCAGCTAAAAGTGTTAATTCTCTAATTTCTCCAAAACCGCTCATACCCATTTCTAAGATGGATACCTCAGTATCTTCATCTAAATCCAATATCGTAAGTGGACAACCGATTTCATTATTGTAATTACCTTGCGTTTTTTTCACTTTGAAAGATTCGCGAAGTACACATTCAACCATATCTTTAGTCGTCGTTTTACCATTTGAACCAGTAATGGCCACCACTTTAGGATTAACGTATTTTAAATAAGACTTGGCTAATTCTTGCAATGCTTCAAGTGTATTATCTACAAATATAATCGGCCCTTTAGGTGGATTAGGTATATCTTTTTGCCAAAACGAAGCACCTGCACCATTTTCTAACGTTTGATTTACAAATCGGTGGCCATCAACATTCTCGCCTTTAAAAGGAATGAACAAATTTGATTGTTCAATTTTTCTAGAGTCAATACAAGTTCCTTGTACTACATGATCTAGATATTCTTCCTGAATGTCACAATTAATCCATTCTTTTATTTTACGTAATTTAATATTCATTATGATTACCCTCAGTCAATTTTGTATTTAATATTTTTCTTGTTATCGTATCTCTCAATAGCAAGTTCAATTAACTTCGTTATTAATTCAGTATAGCTTAAATTCATATTCTCCCATAATAATGGATACATACTATATTGTGTGAAACCTGGCATTGCATTTGTTTCATTAATATAAATCGTATTGTCTTCTGTTAAGAAGAAATCTGCTCTCACTAACCCTGAACAATCCGTTGCTTTAAACGCTTCTATAGCCATATTTCTTAAAGTAGTAGCTGTCTCTTCATCGATATCAGCTGGAATTTGAAGTTGTACTTTTCCATCTTTGTATTTCGATTTATAGTCATAAAACTGTACGTCTTTAACAACTTCACCAGGTAAAGTTGTTTCTGGATAATCATTACCCAATACTGCAACTTCAATTTCTCTTGCATCAACACCTTGTTCAATTACGAGTTTACGATCAAATTGAAATGCTTCATCAATACCAGAGATAAGCTCTTCTTTATTTGTACATTTACTTATACCAACACTTGAACCTAAGTTAGCTGGTTTTACGAAAACAGGATATTCAAGTTTGTTTTGAATTAATTCAACTATATTATGTTCGTATTTTTCATATTCACTTTTTAAGAAGCTTACATACGGTAATTGAGGTAATCCTCTATGTGCAAATAAATGTTTCATCACTAATTTATCCATTGAACTTGAAGCTGCTAGAACACCGTTACCGACATATGGAATGTCTAATACTTCAAATAGACCTTGAATCGTACCATCTTCGCCATTAGGACCATGTAATAATGGGAATACAGCACTATAAGCTTCTCCATCATTACTTACTTCTAATAATTTAGAAATTGGCGTTAATTCATCACATTTTAATTTTAATTGTTCTATATCATTGATCTTTTCATTTATTGATTGATTACTTTTAATCCAATCACCATCATTTGTTATGTATATGATATCAATAATGTATTTTGATGTATCAACAGCATTTATAACATTTTGAGCTGTTAATATTGATACATCGTGCTCAGCACTTTTCCCACCATATATAACACAAATATTTTTTTTAGACATAAAGACGCCTCCATGTAGATTATTAGCCTACATTTTATCACGTTTTGCTCCTTCGATGCACCTATCAACATTACTATTTTAAAAATAAGCATTCTGAGAATAGCAAAATTGTACCACTTTATGTACAATCAAGTTATAATGATAATTATGAAATTCAGCGTTAATTAAAGGAGTCTTTTAATGGAAACTTCTACTCGAACATTAAATAAATCGTTCCTAGAAAGAATTGATTGGCGATTAATTACAATCATTCTTATATTATTCGGAACAAGTTGTTTAATCATCAATTCTGCAATGTCTGGCGGACAATATGAAACAAACTTTCTACTTAAACAAATCTTATACTATGTACTTGGATTTCTTTTAGCAATTGTCTTAATGTTTATTTCACCTAAGACTTTAAGGAAATATGTATGGCTTATTTACATAATTGGTAACTTATCTTTAGTTGGGTTATTAATATTACCAGAATCTAGTTTCACACCTATCATAAATGGTGCAAAAAGTTGGTATAGACTTGGACCTATAAGTCTACAACCATCAGAATTTATGAAGATTATTTTAATAATGGCGCTTGCTAATGTCGTATATCAACATAATCGGTTTACATATAATAAATCTTTATCAAGAGACTTGAACTTACTTATGAAAATTGGTTTAACGTCATTAGTTCCTATGGCATTAATTCTCCTTCAAAATGATTTAGGTACAACACTCGTACTCATTGCGATTATACTTGGTATCGTGATTGTTTCAGGTGTTACGTGGAGAATACTCGCCCCTGTTTTCATTGGTTTATTTGCAATCGGTTCAAGTATTATATTGCTCATGATTTTCAAACCTAGTGTGATTGAAAAGATATCTGGTATTAAGACATACCAACTAGGACGTATCAATTCATGGTTAGATCCATATGCATATAGCTCTGGTGATGGCTATCATTTAACTGAATCTTTAAAAGCAATTGGATCCGGACAAATATTTGGTAAGGGACTTAATAATGGTGAAGTTTACATTCCTGAAAACCATACCGATTTTATATTTTCTGTTATTGGTGAAGAATTAGGATTTATAGGAACTATGGTTGTTCTCATCGTATTCCTAGCATTATTTATTCACTTAATAAAATTGGCTACTACTACAAGCCATCCATTTAATGTGATTTTTATCATAGGATATTTGTCATTTGTGCTATTCCATGTCGTTCAAAATATCGGCATGACAATACAGCTACTCCCAATAACAGGTATACCTCTACCATTTATAAGTTATGGTGGGTCAGCGTTATGGTCTCTAATGGCTGGAGTCGGAATCTTACTATCTATTACTTATCACGAAAAAGATAAATTCACGATAGCTAAAGAAATTACAGAAAACGAAAAAGAATAAAACATAAAAAACGCACCCTCAACTGAGGATGCGTTTTTTAATTCATCATTATATTATTTTAGTTTATTTGTAGCTACGTTAGGTAAGCTACGCATAATTTCTATTCGTGACTTAGTTTCAGTTATGTTAACACCTAATGATGATAAAAGTTTGACCGCATTCTTTACCTTTGATTTAGGTTGTTTCATGGGTACCACCTCTTATTCAATTTAATTACCTTAACTACATTCTACTCTAAAATAATATATTTGACTATAGTTCATTCGGACTATATTGTTATTTTTTTGTTTAATTTGTTAATTTTTTATAATAATTATAAAAATGATTATACGACTTCATAACCTGCATCAAAAATTGCATTTTCAATATTATCTATGCTAGCAGGATCCTGATACACTACTCTAACTTGGTTATCATCTGGACTTGCTACTACTTCAGTCACACCGATTAATTGTCCAACTGATTCTTCTACTGCTTGTTTACAATGAGCACATGACATGCCTTCAACGTTTATAATTTGTTCTTTCATGTTAAACACTCCTATATATTTATTTGATTTAAGTTCATACCTTTTCATTTAATTATATGCATATGTGTTATAACGGTCAAATACAACCTTTTCAATTTTATTTTAAATGTATTATACTAGTTTAAAGATAAAGAAACGGAGGCATTGATATGAACTACTTATCATATTTTTCATTTGATTTTTCACTCATAGTATCAGTGCTACTTATTACGGCTTTTGTTTTAAACGTCGTATTTGGATTCATTATTATCTTTTTAGAACCGAGAGAAGCTGGTGCAATTTGGGCATGGTTATTAGTACTATTATTTATTCCTATATTAGGCTTCATACTTTACCTACTATTTGGAAGACAGATTCAAAGAAAAAGTATTTTTAACTTAGATGAAAATGATAAAATTGGTCTTGAACATATTATTAATGAGCAAATTAAAGCAATAGATGAAAATAATTTTGAAATTGATAAACCTGAAATATCTAATTACAAACATCTTATTCATATGCTTTTATATAATAATTCAGCATTCTTAACAACAGATAACAAAGTTGAAATGTTTACTGATGGTCATGATAAATTTGATGCTCTGATTGAAGATATTCGAAACGCTAAAGAATATGTCCATATTCAATATTATATTTTCAAAAAAGATAACTTAGGCAAGAAAATCTTAAATGAACTTGAAAAGAAATTACAACAAGGTATAGAAGTTAAAATGTTATATGATGATATGGGTTCTCGTAAATTGAATTTAGCATCATTCAAGAAATTCAGAGAACAAGGTGGCGAAGTAGCGAGTTTCTTCCCATCAAAATTACCTTTGATCAACTTTAGAATGAACAACCGAAACCATAGAAAAATTGTTGTGATAGACGGAAAAATTGGCTACGTTGGTGGATTTAATGTGGGCGATGAGTACTTAGGTCTAGATAAAAAGTTTGGATACTGGAGAGATACGCATTTAAGACTAGAAGGAGATTCTGTTAACGCATTGCAATTAAGATTTATGATGGATTGGAACTCTCAATCGACTCGTGATAAAATGCGCTACGAATCTAGATACTTTCCAGATGTGGAATCCGGGGGAAAAGTTGGTATTCAGATTGCTTCAAGTGGGCCTGATGAAGAATGGGAACAGATTAAATACGGTTATTTGAAAATGATTTCCGAAGCAAAAAAACGTATATATATTCAAACGCCATATTTCATACCTGACTTGTCATTTTTAGATGCCATTAAAATAGCTTCCTTATCCGGTGTAGAAGTAAATGTGATGATTCCTAATAAACCTGATCATCCTTTCGTATATTGGGCTACATACGCAAACGTAGGCGAATTAATTAAAGCTGGCGTAAATGTTCACATTTATGAAAACGGCTTTATACACACCAAAATGGTGGCCATAGACGATGAAGTAGTGAGCATTGGTACTGCGAATATGGATAATAGAAGCTTTGTACTAAACTTTGAAGTGAATGCATTCATTTATGATCATGAAATCGCAAAAAATTCACGACTTGCATATGAACACGATATGACGCATTCATCTTTACTTACTGTTGAAAAATATGAAAACAGAAGTACATGGATTAAATTAAAAGAAGGCATCGCTAGATTATTATCACCAATATTATAAAGTTTAAGCAGATAGAAGCGATTGTATATATATATCACTTTTCTATCTGCTTTTTTAAGGAGAAAAAAGATGAATAAAGAAGAAATTATTAAAAAAGCAGAAAAATACATTGAGCAGCTACATCAACACGATACAACTGGACATGACTTTAATCATATATTGAGAGTAAGGCATCACGCGTTAGACATTGCGCAATTTGAAGAGGTAGATGTATTTGTTGTTGAATTAGCGAGTCTTTTACATGATGCTGTAGATAAAAAATTATTCAAAGATACCACTACAGCATGGGAGCAATTAAACCTATGGATGAATGATGTGCAAATAAGTTCAGACATTCAAGAAGAAATTACTCATATTCTGAAATTCATGAGTTTTAATGGTGGTAAAAACAATGGGAAATTAACAAGTTTAGCCGGTAAAATTGTACAAGATGCAGATAGAATTGATGCACTTGGTGCGATTGGTATAGCAAGAACATTTCAATATGCAGGCCACTTTAAAGAACCTATGCATATATCAACTTATAAGGCTAGAGATTTAACTACTTTAGAACAACATCAATATCATGATGAACCGAATACAGCAATTAATCATTTCTATGAAAAATTATTATTATTAAAAGACATGATGAATACTGAAAGAGGTAAACAAATTGCACAAGAACGACATGCATATATGGAAAACTTTTTAGAACAATTTTATAAAGAATGGGATATAACTAAAAAAACAAACTAATCGATGTCGATTAGTTTGTTTTACTTTTTATTTCTTTTTGTTTGAAACAAGCTTAGCTGGTTTCTTATCTTTGTTTGCTTCTTTTTGATTTTTTTCATGTGCTTCGATAATTGGTTTCATTTCTTCTTCTACTTTTTTATTGTAGAACACATTACCTAACCAAGTTTGAACAACTAAGAATGCACCACCGACAGCCCAATATAAACCTAAAGCTGAAGCTGAGATATATGACATATAAATGATCATAATTGGAGATATGAACATCATCATTCTCATCATGTTCTTTTGTTCATCAGGAACATTTGCATATTTCATTGATACAAATGCTTGCAACGCATAAATAATACCTGCAATGATTGTAACGTAAAGGTCTGGTAAAGTTAAATTAAACCATAAGAAATTAGGATATTCTGTAATCCCACCTTCTGTAGGGTATTTTAATACATAGAACAGACCCATAACGATTGGCATTTGAATGACAATTGGTAAACAACCCATATTCATCGGATTAATACCATGTTTCTTGTATAAAGCCATCATTTCTTGATTGGCTTCCATTTTTTCTTCTTGCGTACGAGAACGTTTAACTTTCTCTTGAATTGCTTCCATTTCTGGTTTAGCAAGTTTCATTTTTTCACGCATTAATTTTTGATTTTTATACGTCTTCATCATAAATGGGAATAACGCAAAACGAACAATTAATGTTAATACTATAATAGCTAGACCATAGTCATTATTCAAATGAGCACCAAGCCAATGAATGACACTATCCATTGGTTTTACGAATGTATTATAAAAGAACCCATCCCTATTCTCAGGTTTAGAATAATCACAACCAGCTAGCACAACCATTACACCAAATAATAATGGCCACAAAGCTTTTTTCTTCATTTTTCCACCTCTATTGATATACTCACATAAAGGTTATTCTATCATAGAATGATGACAACATAAATCAATATATTAATTTTATTAAAGATTTTTATATTGATTATGAAAGCCCTTCACAGTTTGTTCAATATTTCCACTTCTTGCAATTGCTGAAATTACACTGACACCATTTGCACCAGCATCAACTAAAGGTGCTACATCTACTTCTGTGATACCACCTATAGCGACAATTGGTATTTCATTATCAATTTCCCTAAGATTTTTGATTAAATCATACCCACCTTCTTCTCCAGCATCAGCTTTAGAGTTTGTAGAATGTATTGGGCCTGTACCGATGTAATCTACTTCTGTAATATCTGATTGCTGATATTCTTCTCTATTAGCGACACTTAGACCGATAATTTTACCTTTAAATTTATTTTTAAATTCAGACACATTGCGATCATCTTGACCAACATGTATCCCATCAGCATTTAATTTTACAGCTAAATCTACATCATCATTTACTATAAAAGGTACTTCATACTTTTTACATAGTTCAAATAATTCTTTAGCGAGCACTTCTTTTTCTAATCCTTTTTTACTATTTTTTCCTTTTTCACGAAACTGAAACATCGTAATGCCACCTATTAATGCTTGCTCAACGACCTTGTATAAATCACCGTTAGGCACATCTTGACTTCCTGCAATAAAATATACTTTCAAAGTATTTATATTGAACATTTATTTCACTTCTTTCACATTCTTTTTCTCTGCTACTTGTTCATCTGTTATTATATTTAATTGGTCTATAAAAGCAATTTGGAATGTTCCAGGTAAATGAGCGCCAGGCTGTTGGCTTGCTAACTCACTTGCAATATTATAAGTTGATAAAGCTTCTTCTAAAAGTTCTATTTTTATAGATTTTTCGTTAGATAAAAATGCAGCTACAACAGCACCTAATAAACAACCTCCACCAGTCACTTTAGTCAACATTTCACTGCCGTTATGCAATTCTATAATTTTATTATTACAGGCAATAACATCTACTTTTCCAGTTAAAATAATTGGTAAATTTAATTGTTGATGTGCTTTTTTGGCGATTTTAACAGCGTCTAAAGAACCATCACTGTCAGTACCTTTCATCGTCGTATCTTCTTCGATAAGTGCCAATATTTCAGATGCATTACCTCGAATGACATCTACAACTTCATCATTTAATAAAGTTGTACAGAAAGTCTTTCTTAACAGTGATGCACCTACTGCTACTGGATCTAGAATAACTGGCACGCCATGTTCGTGCATAATTGCAGCATACTCTTTCATATCATATGCTTTATTTGTTGTAATCGTGCCGATATTAATTAAAAAGGCACCAGCTGCTTTTGAAAATTCTTCTGCTTCATCAGGTTCTTCACTCATAGCAGGACTAACACCTAACGATATTAATCCATTCGCCGTAAAATTCTTAACTACATCATTTGTATAACAAACGATTAATGGACTGTTTTCTCTTATTTGTTTTAGTTTACTCATAATCTAATCCCTCGATTTTTTGATATGCAAAGTGATTTACTGGTCCTCTGCCTTTACCGATTTCAGGCGTGTGTTTAATTGCTAAAGTAATAAATCTCTTTGCTACTTCCACCGCTTCTTCTATGGCATGACCTTTCGCTAACTCCGCAGTTATTACAGCACTGAAAGTACATCCTGTGCCATGCGTATGTTTTGTACTAAATCTTTCACTTGTCCAAGTTCTCATGCCATTATTTGTGAATAAATAATCAATTGCATCACCTTCTAGATGTCCACCTTTTATGACGACTCCTTTAGATCCAATTTCATTTAAGAAAAAGTCACCAGCTTTTTTGATTTCCTCTTCAGTTTGAATTTTAAAACCAGTAATGTCTTCCGCTTCAGGAATATTTGGTGTAACGACAGTAGCTTTAGGTAATAATATTTCCTGCAATTTACGCTTACCTTTATCATCCATCAATGAATCACCGCTTTTAGCAACCATTACTGGATCAATAACATATGGTTTACCCGATTGTTCTATAAACGGTTTGATGACGTTCATCATATCTTCTGATGCTATCATACCTGTTTTAATAGCGTGTGGCGCTTCATCATCGAACACACTCTTTAACTGACTTTCTATAACTTCAACAGGTAAATGGTAAACATCTTGAACCCCTAATGTATTTTGGGAAACTATACTCGTTGCTACGGCCATACCATAAACACCAGAAGCTTGAAAAGATTTTAAATCAGCCATTATACCTGCTCCACCTGTTGGATCAGTACCAGCTATTGTTAATGCTATGTTTGGTTTTTTCATGCTATTCCACCTCAAATTTATTTTTTAATAATTTATTATATCTCTACATAGTTATTGTTTAGTTCATAAAAAAATGACCTCTTTTGTAAAAAAGAAGTCAATTAAGTGTATAACATACGTTAATTGACTACTTTCCTACGTTGGCATTATCCAAATCAGGTGTTAAGGGACTGATTAATATCATCTCAGCCAACAGGCGCCCCTAGTAGTCATTTATCTATTTAGTTAATTTAAGATTATCAAATTGAAGCTACACGGTCAAATTAAAAAATCGCCTAGGATATTTCCTAGACGATTGGATTAATACATATTAAGTCACTTTGAATTAAAGTGTATGGCTTACCACCAGTTATTTTGAGAACGGAATGCTAATGCAGCATCTACTGAACCATAACGTTGTTTCGCGTAGTTTAACATACCTTTAGTTTGTTGTTCTACTGAACCAGTTCCCCAACCTTCTTTAGTTTGACCAAGACCTCTGTAGCCATTAGGACTTACAGCATTTGGATTACCACTTGATTCAGGTAAAACGATTGTATTCCACATAGCTTCAGTACCACCTGCAGCCAAGAATTGAGCTTTTGTTGATCCACCAGTGCTAGCTGTTGAAGTTTGAGTTGTTCTAACTTTTTGAGCTGGCGCTTGGTAAGATTGTTGAGCTGGTGCTTGGTAGCTTTGCTGTTGAGCAGGCGCTTTATATGATTGTTGCGCTGGTGCTTTATATGATTGTTTAGGTGCTTGATAGCTTTGTTGTTGAGCTGGTGCTGCAACTTGTTCTTGAGCTTGTTGAACTGGCGCTTGTTGAGCTACTGGCGCTTGAGCTGGCTCAGCTGATTGAGCAGGCGCTTGTAATGATAATTTTTGTCCAACGATGATTAAGTCTGAAGATAAGTTGTTCCATGCTTTTAATTGAGATACTGTTACATCATATTTAGATGCAATTTTACCTAAAGTATCTCCTGAAACTACAGTATATTCTGTAGTTGATGCTGAAGCTGCTTTAGCTTCGTTAACTTTGATGACTTGGTTTGGTAAAATCAAGTTAGATTTTATACCATTTTCTGATTTAATAGCACTTACTGAAGTACCATATTGTTGTGAAATACTAAATAAAGTATCACCAGATTTAACTGTATGAGTTGCTGCATCAGCTGTAGCTGTTACCCCTGTAGTAACTGCAACTGCCGCTGTTGAAACTGCTAATAATTTTTTCATGATTGAATGTTTCCTCCTGTAAGGTTTTCACTTTTTATATGATTTTTACTTTCTAAACTATACCATTTTTTTTATTGTCATAGGTTACAGATATATGAAAAAACATCATTGAATATTACAGTTAGATTACAACAATTTTCAGACTTTATATATGTTGGAATGCTCACATAAACTGTTATGAAAGCTTTTATAAAGATTGGGCAAAATTAATTATCAGACAATTTGTCATATAGGTGTAATTTATTATACAATTGTAATCTTTTATGTATCCTTGCTGTCCTACAGCAAGACAGCAAGTTTCGGAATTTAGAATCAAGAATTATATAACTTAGATTGAAGTTTAAAATTGAAGGTATATTACTATGAGGTTGGAACTTTAGGATTGGAAGATGGATTTTCATTATTTGAACTATCTTCAATTTCTTTCATGACTTTTACAACATTACTATATTGGTTGTATATTTCATCATTAATATTATTTTCGTTATTATCTTTAGCAGTATTTTTCGCTCTTAACTTTTCTTTATTAAAATTAGAAGATAGATCGTTAGAATAACTTTCAGCACTTTCACTTATTAATTCACTTATTTCTTCTTTAGACTGAGGGATAATCGATTTACTCGATGCAGGCATATTTAAAAATTTAATCGTCTCGCAAATGATTTCTGTTATATATTGTTTCTTGTCATCTTTAATATATGCACGAGACTGTATTTGCCCCGTTAATGCAACAAGTTGTCCTTTCTTCGTATACTCATGAATGTTATAAGCAAGCTTGCCGAAAGCTTTACACACTATAAAATCTACAGCAATATTACCATCTTTCGTTTTATATCCACGTTCAACAGCTAAACAGAAAGTTGAAATCATAATATCACCTTTTTTGAAATATGCAGGATCTTTAGTCAAACGTCCTACTAATACAGATTTATTTAACATAACCTCACCTCCTTATAGTACTAATATAATAAGATGCATATTTTTCGTCAAAGTCCATAATATTATAATTGAGGTTATAATTTTTTACTTTATTTAGAGATTATTGTTAATTCGCTTAAAAGTGCTTTATAATAAGAATCAAAGTTAAACATTCGTATATTTAACTATAAGGGGGATGTTTATGAAGACATTTAAAGCAGTGCGTTTTCAAATTGTAAATGACGAACAAATTACAGAATTCGAATTGTTAGATGGCATTATCATTAATAAAGAAAACAGTGGAACAGGTTGGCTTTTAGAAATCTTAATATCTGATATCCATTATGAACAAATGAAAGAATATCACGATAGTCAAACTTTGCTCGATACTCGTGTAGTTATTACGAGACCTTCCAATGACCCAGCTTTATTCGATGCAACAATCAAATATATTGAACAACTTGAAGATACGATTTCTGTTGTATTTGAATGCCACATTTATACTTTAAGACAAGTATATGCTGAAAGATTATTGGAACAACTTATTGATGAAGGACTTACCGGTGATGAACTTAAAACATCTTTTAATAGATTGATGCAATCTAAACCAAAATTGAAAGACGAGAAAAGCAACATATAAAAAAAGAAAGAACAGATAACTGTTCTTTCTTTTTTTATTGATCTACAAGAGCAAAGCTAATTTCACAACTACATGCAATTTCTCCATCGACAGTTGCTTTAGCAGTACCTTTGCCTATTGGGCCTTTAATTTTATTAATTTCTACTTCTAATCTTAAAGTATCACCAGGTGTTACTTGTTTTTTGAAACGACATTTATCAATTCCTGCAAACATAGCTAGTTTACCTTCGTTTTCTTCTAAACGTAACATCGCTACTGCTCCAGTTTGAGCTAAAGCTTCTACTATAAGAACACCAGGCATAACAGCATAATCTGGAAAATGTCCTTGGAAAAATGGTTCATTACCAGCTACTTGCTTAATACCTACACAGCGCTTACCATCTTCTAATTCTACTATTCTGTCTAACAATAGAAATGGGTAACGGTGTGGAATTATTTTTTTAATTTCATTAAAATCATAAATTGTCTCCATTATGAGCTCCTTCCAGTTAAATCAAAGATGTGTTGCCAAGTTTCAGGATTAAATACCCCAAAAGGATTATGAAGTATACCGTATCCAATCATAGTCCCAACAATAAATAACAAAATCATTAATACTAATAATATAAGTAATTTAATCCATAATGGAATAACTCGATGCTCAACATCTACTCCTTGAATTGTTTCTACTCTATTCTTTTGAATTTTTTCTTTAAAATTTTTATATGGTGACTTTTTTTGTTTATTGTCAGACCTTGATGATTGTGTTTCAGTCATACTAAACCCTCGCTTTATCGTTTAACTTCCCATTATCATTAATACGTTCTACGTCCGCACCTAATGCTTTAAGTTTACCATGAAAATCGACATAACCTCTATCTAAATGTTTAAGTTCTGTAACATTTGTATATCCATCAGATACTAATCCAGCAAGAATTAAAGATGCACCTGCTCTTAAATCCGTAGCTTTAACATCAGCACCTTGTAATTTGTTGTTTCCAGTAACCATTGCACTTCTTCCATTAATGAAGATATCAGCATTCATACGTTTGAATTCTTCTACATGCATAAATCTGTTTTCAAATACTGTTTCAGTCACTTTACTTGTTCCATTGGCTGTTAATAATAAGGCCATAATTTGTGACTGCATATCTGTTGGGAAACCTGGATGAGGCATCGTTTTAATATCTATTGCTTTTATTTCTCCTGGTACTTGGATGTTCAAACCGTCTTCAATATCTGTGATTTGAACGCCAGCTTCTTCTAATTTAGAAACTAAGCTTGTCATATGTTCTCTAATTGCACCAATAACATTGACATTTCCTCTTGTAATTGCACTAGCAATCATAAATGTTCCAGCTTCGATTCTATCTGGAATAATTGAATGTTCTGCTCCATATAATTGTTGTACACCAGTAATTCTTATCGTATCAGTGCCAGCACCATGTACTTTAGCACCCATTTCATTTAAATAGTTTGCTAAGTCAACAATTTCAGGCTCTCTAGCAACGTTTTGAATTTCTGTTTTACCTTCTGCTAATACAGCTGCCATCATAATATTTTGAGTAGCACCTACACTAGGAAAGTCTAAATAAATTTTCGTACCTTTTAGTCCATTAGGTGTTTTTGCTTCAATAAATCCATTATGAAGTTCAATTTCTGCACCTAATGCTTCAAAACCTTTTAAATGTTGCTCGATTGGTCTAGATCCAATTGCACAACCACCTGGTAATGCAACTCTAGCGTGACCTTCTCTTGCTAATAATGGTCCCATTACTAATATGCTCGCTCTCATTTTACTAACATATTCATAAGGCGCTTCAATTTTCAATTGATTTGATGCATCAACTTTAACTGTATTTTTATCTGCTTCATACTCAACATCAGCATTTAAATGTGTTAGTACTGTATTTATAGTATCTACATCACTTAGTTTAGGTACATTAGTTAATACACTTTGACCTGTGCTTGGTAAAAGTGTAGCTGTTAATATAGGTAGTACTGCGTTTTTTGCCCCTTCGACTACTACTGTGCCATTAAGACTTGCTCCGCCTTTTACGACGATTTTATCCATATAATTATCCTCCAAAAAAAACTTCACTGTTATTTATTTTACAAATGTATATATATATTTAATACACATTTTTCTTGATTCATAAACATCACCAAAACATTATACTACTTTTTTGTTCTTTTTTCATTTATTTATGTAATTTCTAGTAATTATTAGAATAGTAGTTTTAATTGTAGCGAATATTGGAGTATATCTAAAATAAAACGACTTACAGCTGTGCCTAATATAATAGATAAAATAATTATAAATGTCTGTGCCTGTGCAACATGATTTTTTTTGAATATATATTCTAATCGAACACCTTGTAAAGCCCAAAATGCCAAACAAACACAAATGACATGTAAAACAAGTCCAATGATGCCTAATTGTCCATAATATTCCATAACAAAAATCCTTTCTATAGTATAAAAAGCTGTCTCATATAGAGACAGCTTAATATATTATCTAAATTTAGCCACTTCAATTCGATTAACTGCACGATGAAGTGCACGTTCAGCACGTCTAAAGTCTACTTCGTCTTGATTGCTATTCAATCGCTCTTCAGCACGTTCTTTAGAATTAATCGCACGCTCTTTATCTATTTCTTCAGCAGTTTCTGCCGATTGAACTAGAACTGTAACTTTATTGGTTCTTACTTCAACAAATCCTTCGGAAACAGCTAAATACTCTGTACCACTTGCTTTGTTTACTTTAACGTATCCAGTTTTTAAAGCTGCAACAGTTGGAATATGTCCAGCCATTACACCCATTTCACCAGTTTCAGTATGTAAAACAACAAGTTCTACTTCTTTTGCTGAGTAAACAGATCCATTAGGAGTGACAACATCTAAGGTAAATGTATTCATTTTCCATTCCTCCTAATTATTATTAGACCTCTACACCCATGTTTTTAGCATTTTCAAGAACTGCTTCAATACCACCGACTAAACGGAAAGCATCTTCTGGGATATGGTCATATTGCCCCTCTAGTATTGCTTTGAAATCTTGTACAGTTTGGCTAACTGGTACATATGATCCTTTTTGACCAGTAAATTGTTCAGCTACATGGAAGTTTTGAGATAAGAAGAACTGGATACGGCGTGCACGTTCAACCGTTTTCTTATCATCATCAGATAACTCATCCATACCAAGGATAGCTATGATATCTTGTAATTCTCTATATTTTTGTAAAGTTTGTTGTACTCGACGTGCAACATCGTAATGCTCATCTCCAACAATTTCAGGAGTTAATGCACGTGATGTTGATGCTAATGGGTCAACTGCAGGATAAATACCCATCTCAGTTAATTTACGTTCTAAGTTCGTTGTTGCATCTAAGTGAGCGAAAGCAGTTGCTGGCGCTGGGTCAGTATAGTCATCGGCAGGTACGAATACTGCTTGAATAGAAGTTACTGATCCTTTATTTGTAGATGTAATACGTTCTTGTAATTGTCCCATTTCAGTAGCAAGTGTTGGTTGGTAACCAACTGCAGAAGGCATACGACCTAATAGTGCTGATACCTCTGAACCTGCTTGAGTAAAACGGAATATGTTATCGATGAATAAAAGAACGTCTTGTCCTTGTTCATCACGGAAGTATTCTGCCATTGTTAAACCAGAAAGTGCTACTCTAGCACGAGCACCAGGTGGCTCATTCATTTGACCGAAGACCATAGCCGTTTTCTTAATAACGCCTGACTCGCTCATTTCATAGTATAAATCGTTACCTTCACGTGTACGTTCACCTACACCTGCGAAAACTGAAATACCACCATGTTCTTGAGCGATATTATTAATTAATTCTTGAATAAGTACAGTTTTACCTACACCGGCACCACCGAATAGACCGATTTTACCACCTTTAATATATGGTGCTAATAAGTCTACTACTTTAATACCTGTTTCAAGAATTTCTACGTTAGTCGTTAAGTCTTCAAATTTAGGAGCTAAACGATGAATTGGGTCACGACGTACACTTTCATCAATTTCTTCACCTAAATCAATTTTTTCGCCTAATACATTAAAAACGCGACCTAATGTTACATCACCAACAGGTACTGATATCGCTCTACCTGTATCAGTAACTTCTTGTCCACGCTTAACACCGTCAGTTGACGCCATTGCTATAGAACGTACTACATCATCACCAAGGTGTAATGCAACTTCTAATGCTAAGTTAAAGCTAGTACCGTTTGGACGGTCTACTTTAACTGTTAAAGCATTATTAATTTCTGGCAATTCACCATGTGGAAATCGTACGTCAATAACTGGGCCTGTAATTTGCGTTACTCGGCCTATTGCCATGTAAATTCCTCCTAATCATTATTCGAGTGCAGCTGCTCCGCCGACAATTTCAGTAATTTGCTGAGTAATTGCAGCTTGTCGAGCTCTGTTATATTGTAACGATAAATCATCAATTAATTCTGAAGCGTTATCTGTTGCATTCTTCATAGCTGTCATTCTAGATGCGTGCTCACTAGCTTTACCATCTAATAATGCACCATAGATTAAACTAATTGTATATTGCGGTAAGATAACTTTTAAAATTGTTTCTTTATCTGGTTCAAATTCATAACCAGCCATCATACTTGAACCTTTTCCTGTATCTTCATCAGATAATGGTAAGATTCGTTTAGATTTTACTTGCTGTTCAAGTACACTTACAAAATGACTGTAGTAAACAGTTAATTCATCATAGAATTCTTCGTTAAATAAATCTACAGCTTTTTCAGTTAACGCTTGAACGTTTTTAAATGTTGGTTGATCTGGTAAGCCTACATATTCTTCAACTACATTATATCCTCTAGCTTTGAAGAAATCTCGACCTACTCGACCTACAACAATAATTGCATATTCATCAGCGTTGTTGTTATGTTTTTCTTTTATATCATTTACTACATTTTTTAAAATGTTAGCGCTGTATGGTCCTGCTAATCCTTTGTCACACGTAATAACTAAGTAACCAGAACGTTTTACAGGTCTTTTCTTAAGCATTGGATGTGAGACATCTGTGCTTTTAGAAGCGATTGCCGTTACTGCATCTTGAATCTTATCCATATAAGGTTGAAATGCATGAGTATTCTCTTCTGCTTTACGCAATTTTGAATTCGACACCATATTCATCGCTTTAGTAATTTGACTCGTTTTTTGCGTAGAAGTGATTCTTCCTTTGATTTCTCTTAGTGAAGCCACAATTTCACCACCTTTTATTTAAAGCTTAATATTACTCTACGTGAGATTTATTAAATACTTTTTTGAATGCATCGATTGCTGAAACAAATTTATCATCAGATGGTAATTGTTTTGTTTCACGAATTTCTTTAAATAGATCGCTAGCATTAGCATCGATCCAATTTAAAAATTCATCTTCAAATCGTGTAATATCTTCAACTGGAATATCATCTAAATGTCCTTTAGTTAAAGCATATAAAATCACAACTTGACGTTCTACAGTCAATGGTTTGTTTTGATCTTGTTTTAGAACTTCAACAGTACGTTTACCACGTTCTAATTTAGATTTAGTAGCTTGATCTAAATCTGAACCAAATTGAGCAAATGATTCTAATTCACGATAAGATGCTAAATCAAGACGTAATGTACCTGCAACTTTTTTCATTGCTTTGATTTGAGCTGAACCACCAACACGTGATACAGATAAACCAGCATTAATGGCAGGTCTTACACCTGAGAAGAATAAGTCAGATTGTAAGAATATTTGTCCGTCTGTAATAGAAATAACGTTTGTAGGTACATATGAAGAAATATCTCCTGCTTGAGTTTCAACAAATGGTAACGCAGTAATTGAACCGCCACCTAAATCATCATTTAATTTAGCAGCACGTTCTAATAAACGGCTATGTAAGTAGAATACATCACCTGGGTATGCTTCACGACCTGGTGGACGACGAAGTAATAGTGATAACTCACGATATGCTGCTGCTTGTTTAGTTAAATCATCATATACGATTAAGACATGTTTACCATTAAACATGAATTCTTCACCCATACTTACACCCGCATAAGGCGCGATGTAAAGTAATGGCGCAGGTTGTGCTGCAGATGCAGATACAACAATTGTATAATCAAGAGCACCGTGTCGGCGTAATGTTTCAACAGCAGTACGTACAGTAGATTCTTTCTGACCAATAGCAACGTAAATACAAATCATATCTTCGTCTTTTTGGTTAAGAATTGTATCGATAGCTACTGTTGTTTTACCAGTTTGACGATCTCCAATGATTAACTCACGTTGACCACGTCCAATTGGTACTAATGCATCAATTGCTTTAATACCAGTTTGTAATGGTTCATCAACTGATTTACGATCCATTACACCTGTTGCTGGTGATTCAACAGGACGTGTTTTAGATGTGTTGATTGGACCTAGTCCATCGATAGGTTGTCCTAAAGGATTCACAACACGTCCGATTAATTCTTCTCCTACAGGTACTTCCATAATACGACCAGTACGTTTAACTTCGTCGCCTTCTTTAATACCATCTGCAGGTCCTAAAATAACAATACCTACATTATTTTCTTCTAAATTTTGTGCTAAACCTAAAACGCCAGTATGGAATTCTAATAGTTCGCCTGCCATAACGTCGTTTAAGCCATGAGCTAATGCAATACCATCTCCGACTTGGATTACTGTACCAACATCGGTAACTGACATTTCTGACTCATAGTTTTCAATTTGAGAGCGTAATAAAGCACTGATTTCTTCAGCTTTAATGGCCATCTATGTCACTCCTTAATATTATTTCATTTGTTGAAATGATTTTGATAATTGATTTAAATCATTTTGAATTGATCCATCGTATACTTTTGTACCAATGGATACGCGTATGCCACCAATTAATGCATCATTAACTTGATTTTCTAATATGAGTTTTTTCAAACCCGTTCTTTTAATAAACGCTTTACCAATTTCATCTAATTCTTCATTAGATAACGGATAGACAGATTCAACTTTCATTAAATCTTGGCTATGTACCTGATTATAAATATTTCTATAATCTTCATATATTTCTGGGATTAAAGATAATTTATTATTATTAGCTAGTAAGAATAATGTATTTAGTAATGGTTTAGAAACACCTTTAAATACTTTTTCAACAAATTGTTGTCTTTCATCTTTAGCTAATTTAGGATTGCTATCTATTGATCTTAAATCACTTATTTGATCTTTAACACTTATTGTTATTTGATCAAGCTCATTTAATATGTCATTTGTTAAATTTTGCTCTTCTGCTACATCATATAGAGCTTGGGCATATTTTTGACTAATGTTCGCCATTATTTATCCCCTGCCTCTTTAATGTATTTTTCAACAAGGTCTTTTTGATCTTGTTCAGAGATTTCTTTATTAATTACTTTTGAAGCAATTAATACAGAAAGCTCAGATACACGATTATTGATATCAGAAATAGCTCTTTGTTTTTCTTGTTGAATTTCTGCTTGAGCTGTTTGAACTAAGCCATTCGCTTTAACATTTGCTTCATTAATCATTTGCTCTTGTTGTATTTTTGCTTGATGTTTAGCATCGTCAAGAATTGTTTGCACTTCTTCTTGAGTTTTTTTAAGTAAATCTTTGTTTTCTTCTTCTAATTTTTTAGCTTTTACTTTTGCATCGTGAGCATCATCGATATCTTTATTGATTGAGTTTTCACGCTCGTCCATGATAGATTTTAATGGTCCCCAAGCAAACTTTTTTAATAAAGCTAACAAGACGATAAATGTGACTAATGTGAACAAAGCTGTTCCCCATTCGACACCGCCACTTGCTGCACCTAAAACTAATACGTTTTGATCCACTGCCAATTACACTCCTTTCATTGCAATTCAAGATGTAAAACATCTCATAAATGAATGGCGAAATCCTTTTAAGGTAGACTCCGCCTGTTCTGAAAATATGTTAAATTATTTATTCATTACCATGAATGCTACTACTACTGCAATGATAGGAAGGGCTTCAACTAAACCAACACCGATAAACATTATTGTCATTAATGGACCACGTGCTTCTGGTTGACGTGCAACACCTTCTACTGTTCTTGATACGATAAGACCGTTACCAATACCTGCTCCTAATGCTGCTAAACCAATCGCGATTGCTGCTGCTATTACACCTAAACTCATTATAAATTTCCTCCTAGAATTAAAAATATTAATTGTTTTTTTAAATTATATATTAATGATCGTCTGCCACTTTATGAGACATATAAACCATTGATAACATTACGAATATGTAAGCTTGAATTGACCCGATGAATATTGAGAATCCTTGCCATACTATCGCTGGTAAAATTGCTCCGAAAAGACCAAGTGCGCCTCCTGTAGCTAATGTTGCTAATAAACCTAGTAATACTTCACCTGCAAATATATTACCGTATAAACGTAGACCAAGCGTTAATGTTGAAGCGAATTCTTCAACAATTTTGAAAGGGACCATGAATGCCACAGGTTGTACGAATGATTTCAAGTACGCCCCTGTTCCACGCATTTTAACACCATAATAATGTGTTAGTAGAACCATCAATGTCGCTAATGTTAGGGTAACTGTTGGATCTGCAGTAGGTGATTTCCACCATAATGTATGCCCAACAACAATTGAGAATGGTAACCCTAGCATATTTGATACAAATATGAAGAATATTAATGTAACTGCCAAGAAGTGGAATTTCCCTCCGTCTTTCCAAGCCATATTACTTTGGATAATGCCTTTTACAAAGTCAAATATCCATTCAATAAAATTTTGAGCACCAGTAGGTCTAACTTTTAGGTTCCTAGTACAAAAAACAGCTATTCCGAAAACGATTACGGCAGTAACGACTAACATTAACATACTCGAAAGATTGAATAGTAAATCAAATCCTCCTAAATTGATGGACCACATAGGTGATTCGTGTTCCATATCTTCACCTCTTTTCACAATTTTAATTATTTAATCGAGACTTTTTAACGACCTAAACATAATTAACACATATGCAATCATAAGTCCTACTAAAATCCCGATAATATCAACGATTAGTGGATATTTAAGCCAAAAACAACATGCAACAATAGTCACAAGATATCTGACCCAGTTTCCTGTTGATAATTGTAATGATTCAGCATTTTTTGCTCGATTGAGGTAAACTTCCCATGAAAACAAGTTAACAGCTGATGCTATTGTTCCAATAATAAGCCCTAAAACGAACTCATGTTTCAAGAAGAAATACACTACAAATAGAATAATTATGAAGAAAATAAAATACTGTAAATAAGACTTAAAAAAGCCCTTTATATCAAACATTCTGCTGAAACTCCTTAAATAAGTGTTATATCTTTGAAAACCGTTTCATCACACAATTTTCATGATAATATAGTGGCTCTATAGTGTCAATGCTATGACAAAAATAGAAAACAAATTTTTGTCATTCATTTGTCACAGAATTGACACAAACCACCACTTTTATTATTTTGTTTTAAATGGTTCTGGTGCTTCAGTCAAAATATCAAAATAATATTTAATATTTTCACAAATTCTCTTAGATGCTAAGCCATCACCATATGGATTTTGAGCGATACTCATTCTCTCATATAATGCTTGATCTGTTAACAATGCTTTCGTTTCTTTATAAACATTGTCTTCCTCTACTCCTACAAGCTTCAACGTACCAGCTTCAACACCTTCTGGTCTCTCAGTTGTATCTCTTAATACAAGAACTGGTTTACCCAATGAAGGCGCCTCTTCTTGTACACCACCTGAATCTGTAAGGATTAGATGAGAGTTTGCAGCAAAGTTATGGAAATCAATAACTTCTAAAGGTTCAATCAATTCTATACGTTCATGATCACTTAAAATTTGATTGGCAATACTTCTAACTTTTGGATTTTTGTGCATTGGATAAACAACGACAACATCTTCATGCTCTTCAACAATTTGTCTAACAGCATTAAAGATATTTTCCATAGGTTTACCAATGTTTTCACGTCTATGCGCAGTTAATAACACGATACGTTTACCTTCATGACGTTTAATAATATCACTTTTATAACCGTCACTTACAGTAGTTGATAACGCATCGATCGCTGTATTTCCTGTAACAACAATAGATTCGTCATTTTTATTTTCTTGAAGTAAATTATGTTTAGACTGATCAGTTGGTGAGAAGTGTAAATCAGCAAGGACCCCCGTCATTTGTCGATTCATTTCTTCTGGGAATGGAGAGTATTTATTCCAAGTTCTTAACCCTGCTTCTACATGACCAATGGCAACTTCGTTATAAAAAGCTGCTAAACTGCCTGCAAAAGTAGTTGTTGTATCTCCATGTACCAATATCATATCTGGCTTCGCTTCTTGAATAACACTTTCTAGCCCACCTAATACTCTTGATGTTACTTCTGAAAGTGTTTGCCCTTGTTTCATAATATTTAAATCATAATCTGGTGTTATATCAAATGTCTCTAGAACTGAATCTAGCATTTCTCTATGTTGCGCTGTTACAACTACAATAGGTTGTAGCTCCGGATCATTTTTTAATTCTAAAACTAAAGGTGCCATTTTAATAGCTTCAGGTCGCGTACCAAATATCGTCATAATTTTCTTCATTGTAATAAAATCCTCCTATTATTATTTAGTGCCAAATAATCGATCACCAGCATCACCTAAACCAGGTATGATATATGCATGGTCATCTAATTTTTCGTCTAATGCAGCAATATAAATATCTACGTCATCATGTGCTTCTTGTAATGCTTTAACCCCTTCAGGTGCAGCAATCAAGCCCATAAAACGTATTTTATTCGCTCCACGATTCTTTAATGATTGAATCGCTTCGATTGCTGATGCACCTGTAGCAAGCATAGGATCTACTACAATAATTTCGCGTTCTTCAATATCTTGTGGTAATTTCACAAAATATTCTACCGCTTCTAACGTTTCAGGATCACGGTATAAACCTACGTGACCAACTCTTGCAGCTGGTACAAGTTTCATAATACCGTCTGTCATACCTAATCCTGCACGCAAAATAGGTATAAGCGCTAATTTCTTACCGGATAATCTTTGAGCTTTCATCTTAGTTACTGGTGTTTCAATTTCGACATCTGTCGTTTCGAAATCTCTCGTAACTTCATATGCCATTAGCATACCTACTTCGTCGACAAGCTCTCTAAACTCCTTAGTGCCAGTTTTTTGATCACGTATATAACTCAGTTTGTGCTGAATTAACGGGTGATCAAAAACATGTACTTTACCCATAAGTCTAGCCTCCATTAAATATTTATTTGTTGTAAAGTGGGAATTTAGAAGTTAATGATAATACACGTTCATGTGCTGTTTTCAATGTTTGTTCATCTTCAGGGTTTTTAAGCACTAACGCTATAATTCTACCCACTTCTTCAATTGCATCTTCATCGAATCCACGTGATGTAACAGCTGGTGTTCCAAGACGAATACCACTTGTTACGAAAGGCTTTTCTTGATCAAAAGGTATCGTATTTTTATTACATGTTATACCTACTTCATCTAAAGCATTTTCAGCTAATTTGCCTGTAATACCAAGTGAGCCCTTAACATCTACACAGATTAAATGATTATCAGTACCTCCAGAAACTATACGTAAACCTTCTTCTTCTAGAGTCGCTGCTAATTTTTGAGCATTCTTAATTACTTGTTTTTGATATTCCTTAAATTCTGGTTTTAATGCTTCACCGAATGAAACAGCTTTACCAGCGATAACATGCATTAATGGACCACCTTGTATTCCTGGGAAAATCGTTTTATCAATTTCTTTAGCATACTCTTCTTTACAGAAAATCATGCCCCCTCTTGGTCCTCTTAATGTTTTATGCGTTGTTGTTGTAACAAAGTCAGCATATTCAATAGGATTTTGGTGTAAACCTGCTGCTACTAAGCCAGCGATATGTGCCATATCTACCATTAATTTAGCGCCAACTTCATCTGCTATTTCTTTGAATCGTTTAAAATCAATTTGTCTTGGGTAAGCAGATGCTCCGGCAACAATTAATTTTGGTTTTGATTCTTTTGCTACTTTTAAAATTTCATCATAGTCGATTTGTTCATTTTCTTTTGAAACACCGTACTCAACAAAGTTATATAATTTCCCACTGAAATTAACTTTTGCTCCGTGAGTTAAGTGTCCACCATGACTTAAGTTCATTCCAAGTACAGTATCACCAGGCTCTAAAGCTACAAAGTATACAGCCATATTCGCTTGTGATCCTGAATGAGGTTGTACGTTAACGTGATCTCCACCGAAAATAGCTTTAGCTCTATCACGCGCTAAATCTTCTACGATATCAACATAGTCACAGCCACCATAATAACGACGACCTGGGTAACCTTCTGCATATTTGTTAGTTAATACAGAACCTTGAGCTTCCATTACTGTTTCAGAAACAAAGTTCTCTGATGCTATAAGTTCAATATTATTATTCTGTCTATCAAACTCTTTTTCCATTGCTTTGAAAAGTTCTTCGTCTTGCTTTTTAATTAATGACATGTACAATCCCTCACTTTTAAGAATTTAATACTTTGCTCTTGCGCCACCAATTAATTTGGGGCGACTTTTAGCTACTGTAACAATAGCTTCTCCAATACATTTAGTTTCAATGGATATTGGCACTGCGACGTGCTTTAAATGCATACCAATCAGAGTTTGACCAATATCAATGCCTTTATCACATTGAATATGTTCAACAACAACTGGGTCTTTCATATGTTGATATGCATAAGTTGATAAGCTTCCTCCAGCGTTTACTTGAGGTACGACAGAAACTTCAGTCATAGAATGCGCATCGAATAGTTCACGTTCAATTGTTATAGCACGATTAATATGTTCACAACCTTGAAACGCAAAATGAACACCTGTCTCTTTATGTATCAATTCAAGACTATTAAACAACTCTTTTGCTATGTCCATTGATCCATTCGATCCAATTTTAGAACCTCTAATTTCTGACGTTGAACAGCCAATGATGCATAATTCATTCTTGTTAAAGAATTCAATTGATTTAAGTTCATCCAATAATTGTTTTAAATGCTCTATCATGAACAACCGCCTTCAATCTTATCTATGCGTCTTTGATGTCTTCCGCCTTCGAATTCACTAGTCAACCATGTTCTGACGATGAGAAGTGCTAAACCTTCGCCTATAACACGTTGGCCCATTGCTAATACGTTAGAATCATTATGCTGTCTCGTAACTTCTGCGGTAAAAACATCATGCACAAGTGCACAACGAATCCCCTTTACCTTATTCGAAGCGATAGACATACCAATTCCAGTTCCACAAATCAAAATCCCTTTATCAAATGAGCCATCTGCAACACTTTCTGACACTGGTCTTGCATAATCGGGATAATCTACTGACTCACCTTCATGTGTACCAAAGTCTTTATATTCAATGTTCATTTCATCAAGTAAACGTTTTATTGCTTCTTTGTATTCAAAGCCACCGTGATCTGCTGCAATAGCTACTTTCATCTTCCCACCTCCCAAATTGTTTATACTATAATATTATAACTTATTTTCAATGTGTGTTATAGCAATTCTTCAAATTATTTAAATTCTTAACTGCTCTGTAATAATTCCTTAATGAGCATACTTAGCTCTTCGTAGGTGTTTTGATAAATATTTTGTGGCTGCCCATAAGGATCCAAGACATCTCCTTTTTCACCTTTCACATAGTGTTTTAAGGCATGAATATTTTCATGTGTGAATTGAGACTCTAAAATCGATTTGTGTGCTTCAGTCATAGTGAGTATTAAATCTGCATCTAAATCCTCTTCAGAAAATTGTTGAGCCGTTCCAGGAACTGGCAAATTATTACTCACTATTATTTCCATAGATTGCATTGAAATGGGCGTGCCATTAAAAGCAGAAATACCTCTTGATTGAATATCATAATTTGGCTTTAAATCTTTAGCAATGGCTTCAGCTAATGGACTTCTACATGTGTTTCCTGTACAAACAAAAACTATTTTCACAATTCATCTTCCCCTTTAATATTATGACCACTTGCTTTATCAATTCTATTCATGAGTGCAACAGTATTTTCATTTCTATTGTATCCACTAATATATATATGGTCTATATCTGTAAGTTGGTCGGCAATTCGCAATGCATCATATAAATCGTGATGTGCGCCTCTTATGTCGTTTTCATCATTTCCTAAAGGGATGAAAATCATTTCTTCTGAAATAAATGATTCAATGCTCTTAGGTCCTATAACAGCTATTTTATGATCTTTTATCACTGAACTTATTATAGGTTTAGTAATACCCCCTTCAACCAAAGTTACAGGTTGCGTAGGTGCGTAATGTTTATACTTCATTCCAGGAGCAATCGGCTTATCCATATCTATTTTTGTATCTACTACGCTGTATGGTAATACTTTATTGATCATCTCAGCTGTTATTGATCCAGGTCGTGCAATTTTAAATGGGTAACTTGTACAATCTATTACAGTACTTTCAATCCCTTCATCTATATCATCAGCTTGAATGATTCCAAAAATTCTACCATCTAAATCATGTTTCACATGTTCAAATTTTGTAGGAGAAGGTCTACCACTAATATTTGCACTTGGCGCAGCAATTGGTAAATGCGTCAATTGAAGTATTGCTCTACCGATAACATGGCTCGGCATACGTACTGCAACAGATTTTAAACCACCTGTTACGCGGTCGCTTAAGAAGCCTGATTTATAAGGCACTATAAATGAAATAGGTCCAGGCCAAAAAGCATCCATTAATATTTCTGTTTCTTTTGATATGTTCTGAGTAAAATCATCCAATTGAGATTTATCGTGAATATGAACAATCAAAGGGTTATCAGACGGTCTACCTTTTGCTAAATATATTTTTTCAACTGCTTGTTCATCTTTAGCGTTTGCACCTAAACCATATACTGTTTCAGTAGGTAATGCGATAAGCTCATTTTGATGATATCCCTCTACAATTTGATTGATTTGTGGATAACTTTGTAAGTTATGAACATACTTACGCACATCCCAAACATATGTTTCCAAGACGATTCTTCCCTTCTCTAAAGCGTTTATTATATGCAAATAAAAGTTATCCACATAACGTGGATAACTCCAACTATTTTGTGTATAACTTTTATTGATTCATCCAATTAAATTGTATCATACGATTGTTTTGATTTATATCTTTGATGATTTTCAAATTTTCTACATTATAATGTTCTAAAATATAAGCTTTTAAAATATCACCTTGTAAATGTCCAATTTCAAATATAACAAGGCCACCTTTAGTAATGACTTTATCAAGATTTGAAAGTATATCTTTATATATAGCTAAACCATCATCAGGTGCGAACAGTGCTAAATGCGGCTCATAATCTAATACCGTTCCTGACATTTCCTTTTGCTCTTCATATGAAATATATGGTGGATTAGACACTAACACATCTACTTTAATCTTTTTATCAATAAGCGGCTTAAGTGTTTCACCTAATAAAAATTCAACTTGAGCATCAAGCATCTCTGCATTTTCTTTAGCTATTGAAATAGCGCAAGCGCTAATATCCGTTGCAAAAACTGATAAATCTGGTCGTTCTTTTTTTAAGGAAATTGCAATCGCACCTGAGCCAGTCCCAATATCACACAAAATTTTATTTTTCGAGTTGAGCATCTCAAGTGTTTGATAAACAAGCTCTTCAGTTTCTGGCCTTGGTATCAAGACATCTCGGTTTACTTTAAACTTTCTGCCATAAAATTCAGCAAAACCAGCAATATATTGTACAGGTTCACCTTTATACATGCGCTCTCTATATGATAAATATTGATTTAAAATATGCTCAGGTACATTTTCTCGAAAGTTTAAAGCTATTTCTGTACGAGACATACCTGTTATATCTTCTAATAACCAATCAGCACGAGAGGTTTCAAACCCTCGTGCTGATAATCCATCATAAGTTTCTTTCAATAATTGTTGAAAATTATAATTGTCCATTATTAAGTTCTTCCAATTTTTCTGTTTGTTCATGCATTGTTAATGCATCTATAATTTCGTCAACTTTGCCTTCCATTATTTGATCTAATTTTTGCAAAGTTAAACCGATACGGTGGTCAGTCACTCTGTTTTGAGGATAATTATATGTTCTTATTCTCTCAGAACGGTCACCAGTACCTACAGCTGATTTTCTCTTCTCAGCATATTTAGCATTTTCTTCTCTAACCATCATGTCGTATACTCTAGCTTTTAATACTTTAAAAGCTTTTTCACGGTTTTTAATTTGTGATTTTTCTGATGAAGTCGCAACTATTCCTGTTGGTACATGTGTAATACGTACGGCTGAATCCGTTGTATTAACATGCTGTCCACCTGAGCCACTAGAACGATACGTTTCAATTTTTAAATCTTCTGCTCTAATATCGATTTCAACATCTTCTGCTTCAGGTAGCACCGCAACTGTTGCAGTTGATGTATGGATTCTACCACCCGATTCAGTTTCTGGTACACGTTGAACACGGTGCGCACCATTTTCATATTTAAGTTTACTGAAAGCACCATTACCTTGAATAGAAAAACTCACTTCTTTATATCCACCATGGTCACTTATATTTTCTTCGACAACGTCAATTTTATATCCATTCGCTTCAGCAAATCTAGAATACATTCTAAATAAGTCGCCTGCAAATATCGCCGCTTCATCTCCACCTGCAGCACCACGAATTTCCATAATAACGTTTTTACCGTCGTTAGGATCTTTTGGTATCAACAATAGCTTCATTTCTGATTCGAGCTCAGGAACACGCTTAGTTAAACTATTAATTTCTTCTTTTAACATATCTTGTTCTTCTTTATCTGTAGTTTCATCAAGCATTAATTTCGCGTCTTCTATATCACCTTTTACAGATTTATAAGTTCTATATACCTCGACCGTTTGTTGTAAATCAGATTGCTCTTTTGAATACTTTCTCAATTTATCAGTATCTGACACTACATCTGGATCGCTTAACATTTCATTTAACTGTTCATATCTATTTTCAACAATATCTAATTGATCAAACATTTATATCACTCCTTGTTTCAGTTCTTATTATATGATGATCTCTACATCTTGGTTCATAACTTTCATCTGCTCCGACTAATATAATCGGATCTTCAATGTGGGCAGGTTCACCGTTGATTAGCCTTTGTGTTCTACTCGATGGTGAGCCACATACTGCACAAACAGCTTGTAATTTTGTAACGATTTCAGCAACTGCCATCATTTCTGGCATTGGCTCAAATGGTACGCCTTTAAAGTCCATATCTAAACCTGCAACTACTACACGGTAACCTTCTTCTGCTAATTTTTGAGCCACTTCAACGACTTCGTTATCGAAAAATTGAACTTCATCAATACCAATTATATCTATGCCTTGCAAGTCTTGATGTAAGATTTCGCTTGAGTGTTCAATACTTATTGCATCTAGTTGATTGCCATTATGAGATACTACAGCTTCTTCACTATAGCGATTATCGATAGATGGCTTAAATACTTTCACATTTTGTTTAGCATATAAACCTCTTCTTAGACGTCTTATAAGCTCTTCTGACTTACCACTAAACATACTTCCGCAAATACATTCTATCCATCCGGAATGGTAATTTTCGTACATATTACTTATCCACCTTTTCCAACATAATCGCTTAATTATATCATATTCTTTTTACATATTTATTAATTATTACAAAAAAAAGCACCCTTTAAAAAAGGATGCTTGATTGGCTTCATATTTAGTTTTCTGATTTTAAACCAAATTTTTTGTTGAAGCGTTCTACACGACCATCCGCAGATGCGAACTTTTGACGTCCTGTATAGAATGGATGTGAATCTGAAGAGATATCTAAACGGATAACTGGGTATTCGTTACCATCTTCCCATTCCATAGTTTCGTTAGAACTACGTGTTGAACCACTTAAGAATTTGAAGTCTGTAGTTGTATCTAAAAAGATAACTTTATTATACTCTGGATGAATTCCTTGTTTCATTATTTTCAGCTCCTTTGCCCTGAACCATCTGGAACAGAGTTTATTTGTGACTTATTCACTCAATACTTACATATTATATATGTTGAAGAATTAAAATGCAACCTTAAATTATATAATCGGTTTACCTGTTTTAGCACTTTCAACCATTGCTTTTCTCAAAACTTCGAAAAATTCGGCGTTAGACTTAGTGCGTTTTAACTTTCTAATAAACCTTTCAGAAAAATCATTTTGATCAGTAAATAAATTACGTAACTGCCAAATCATTTCAAGTTCTTTCTTCTCTAGTAACAATTCTTCTTTACGAGTAGAACTTCTTCTAATATCAATTGCTGGGAACACTCTCTTTTCAGATAATTTACGATCTAAATGAAGTTCCATATTACCTGTACCTTTGAACTCTTCATAAATCATGTCATCCATACGTGATCCTGTCTCAACTAAAGCTGTCGCTAAAATCGTTAAGCTACCACCAGCTTCAATGTTTCTCGCCGCGCCAAAGAAATGTTTAGGTCTATGAAGTGATGCTGGGTCCAAACCACCTGATAATGTTCTACCACTAGGTGGCACTACTAGATTATAAGCTCTAGCAAGCCTTGTAAGTGAGTCCATCAAAATAATAACATCCTCACCAATTTCAACTAAACGTTTCGCTCTTTCTAATAACAATTCTGCAACCTTTACGTGGTGTTCAGGTGGCTCATCAAAAGTAGAGTTAACAACTTCAGCTTGTTCAACAGAACGTTCAATATCTGTTACTTCTTCTGGACGTTCTCCTATTAATAATACAAATAATTTCGCTTTAGGTTGATTAATCGCAATAGCATTTGCAATTTCTTTAAGCAATGATGTTTTACCAGCTTTCGGAGGCGCAACAATCATTCCACGTTGACCAAGACCTATAGGTGTAATTAAATCCATTATTCTTGTTGAATGCTTCTCATCTGTCGTTTCTAATCGGATACGTTCTTGTGGGTAGAGAGGAGTTAATGCTTGAAAGTGTGGTCTTTTCTTTACTTCTTCTGCATTTTGATCGTTTACAAAATCAACTTGCAGTAATCCGTAATATTTTTCGTTTTCTTTAGGTTTTCTAACTTTACCCGTTACTTTGTCACCTTTTTTAATCTCAAACCTTCTAATTTGACTAGCAGATATATAAATATCTTTTTCGCCTTTAGAATAATTTACAGTACGAAGAAAACCATACCCATCTGGCTGAATATCATCTAAGATACCCTCCATATAGTAATTACCGTCTTTCTCCATTTGAGCTTCCATAATTGCTAAGACTAGTTCTTTTTTATTTAATTTACTATAGTTTGTTATTCTAAGCTCTTTTGCCTTAGTTGTTAATTCTTTAGTTGTATAGTTCTTGTATAATTCGTGAAACGATTCATACTGAGGACTTGTTCTAACTCTTTCAGCCATTTTTATGACACCCATTTCTTAAAAATCTAATTCATTTATTGTAATACCAGATTTATAATCTGCCTTTAAACTATAGCATTTTTTTATGATGATGACAAAATATGTTTATAGATATAAACAAATAAAATCCGTTCTAAAGCTTTCGCTTTAAAACGGATTTAAAACATTTAATATTTATTTGAAATAACCAGGGATTGCTTTTACTTCAAGGAATTCTTCAATTCCATAATCTCCCCATTCTCTACCAATACCTGATTGTTTATAACCACCGAATGGTAAATTTGGTTTTCTTCCTGCATCATTGATTTCAACAGTACCTGCTTCTAATGATCTCGCTACTTTTTTCACTGTTTCTTTGTCATTTCCGTAAACGTAAGCAGCTAATCCGTAAATTGTATCATTTGCAATTTCGATTGCTTCATCAATATCTTTATAAGTGATGATTGTACCTACTGGACCAAATATTTCTTCTTGAGCAATTGTCATATCATTTGTAACATCTGTAAATAATGTCGGTTTAACAAAGTAACCTTTTTCGATTCCTTCAGGTTTACCAACACCACCATGTAATAATGTTGCGCCTTCATCAATACCTTTTTGGATATAGCTTTGAACAGTATCGAATTGTTTTTTAGATACTACTGGGCCAGCGTCTTGACCTTCTTCTCTAGGATTACCAACTTTAACATTTTCCATTGCTTTTTTAGCTGCTGCAATAAATTCATCTTTAATACTCTCTGGAACTAATGTACGCGTTGCTGCCGTACATACTTGACCTGTATTTTGTACAAATTTAGCAACTGCGCCTTTAGCAGCTTTCTCAATATCAACATCATCTAAGACTACTAATGGTGATTTACCACCTAGTTCTAATGAAACTTTTTTGAAATCTTTAGCTGAGTTTTCCATAATTCTTCTACCAGTTGGGCCAGAACCTGTAAATGACATCATGCGAACATCTGGATGAGAACTTAATGGATCACCAACACTTTGTCCATCACCATTTACTAAGTTAAATACACCTTTAGGTACGCCAGCTTTTTCAAATATTTCTGTTAAAATGATTGCTGCAAATGGTGTTTCTTCAGAAGGTTTTAACACTACTGGTGAACCAGAAGCGAAAGCACCAGCTAATTTTAATGAAGTCTGGTTAGTTGGGAAGTTCCAAGGTGTTACTAAACCTGAAACACCAATTGCTTCTTTAACAACTAAATCGTCACCGCGACGTTCTTCAAATGCGATTGAGTCGATTGCTTTGCTTGCTTCTCTAAAATGATTTAATCCCATTTGATAGTGAACTGATTCAGATTTTTCAATTGGAGAACCTAATTCATCTGTCATAACATCAATTAAATCGTCTTTTCTATTTTCATATTCGTCTGCAATTCTTTCTAATAAAGCTTTTCTATCTTCTAAAGAAGTATTTCTGAACTCTACATACACTTTTTTAGCTGCTGCAACTGCATCATCAACATCTTGTTTATTACCTGCAGCTATTTGTCCCATTACTTCTTCTGTTGCCGGATTGATTACATCAAGTGTTTGTCCGCTATGGCTACTTACCCATTCACCATTAATATATTGTTTGATATCTTGTCTCATCAATTATCTACTCCTTTATATTCGATTCATTGAATATTATAGTACGAATCATGCACTTAATAAAAATGATGTGTTTATAAATTGAGAATTTCTTAAAAACATTAATAAAAAATCCCATCAGCGAAAGTCTTCTTTACTTCGCTAATGGGATTTTTTTATTTTTACATATCTTAATTTCTATTAAGAATGGTTTTCTTCTAATTGCACATTACGCTGTGCCCATTCTTCCAATGGTACAAGAGCTTGTGCTAACTCATAACCTTTATTAGTTAGATGATATTCAACAGATAGAGGCGTTGTTGTAACAACTTTCTTTTCAACTAATTCCCAATCACTTAATTCAGTTAATTTAAGTGATAATGCTCTAGGTGTAATACGTTTAAGATCTCTTTTCATATCAGAAAAATGAGCAGAACGTTCATCACAACGTGATAAATAATTGAGTATTAAACCATTCCAACTGCGTCCTATTACTTTAAATGTTTCCTCTAAATAAGGACAAACTTCCATGTTACTCACCTCTTTAACTTCTATATTGCAATTATACTACACTTAGTATACAAAGTATACATTTTATACTCATTATACAGTTTCGGTCCAAATGTCTGCACCTAATGCTTTTAATTTGTCTACAATACCACTGTATCCTCTATATATATGGTTTACATTATAAACTGTTGTGACACCTTCAGAAATTAAACCTGCGATTAGAAGTGAAGCACCCGCTCTTAAATCACTTGCTGCTACACTTGCGCCTGTTAATTCTGAAGGATAATAAATAGCTGTTCCATTTTCTAAATTCACTTTAGCACCCATTCTTTTAAGCTCATCAACATGCTTAAATCTAGCTGGGTATATTGTTTCTGTTATTTTACTTTGACCATTAGCTTTTAATAATAATGGTGTAAACGGCTGTTGTAAATCAGTCGCAAAACCAGGGTAAACTGATGTTTGAATATCTACTGGTTTATACTCATCTTTACCTCTAATTATAATAGAGTCTTCACCTAAATCTATATCCGTACCCATTTCTTTTAATTTAGCAATTAACGGTTCTAAATGTAATGGAATAATATTCTCAATATACACTTCTTCACCCATGGCTGCTGCTGCACACATATACGTACCTGCTTCGATTCTATCAGGTATGATTGTATGTTTAGTACCATGTAATGATTCTACACCTTCAATTTTCAACGTATCCGTACCTGCGCCTCTAATTTTAGCACCCATATTATTTAAAAGTGTAGCAACGTCCACTATCTCAGGTTCTTTAGCAGCATTTTCGATTACTGTTTTACCTTTAGCTAGTGAGGCAGCTAACATAATATTAATTGTAGCACCAACACTTACAACATCCATGAAGATTTTTGCTCCAACTAATTCTTCAGCAATTAAATACATTGCACCTTGTTCATTTGTCACTTTTGCACCTAATGCTTCAAAGCCTTTTATATGTTGATCTATTGGTCTAGGACCTAACGGGCAACCACCAGGTAACCCAATCACACATTTTTTGAATCGTCCTAACATAGCACCCATCATATAATAAGAAGCTCTTAAAGATTGAACTTTATTATTAGCTAGTGGTAAATTAACCGCATTACTAGAGTCCACTACAAGTTGATCACCATTTAAGTCTGTCTTTATATTTAAATCGCCTAGCAGGCTCATTAATGTTTTTACATCAGAAATATCAGGAAGACCATCTAAAGTTACAACATCATTTGCCATTAAAGTAGCTGGAATTAATGCGACTGCACTATTTTTAGCCCCACTTATTTGCACTTTACCGTTTAACTTATTGCCGCCTTTTATTTTTATAACTTCTTGAGACATATGTTTACTCCTTTACTTCATCGTCTTAGAGAATGCATACTCTCTCAACATGAATAGATAATTATTTCCATTATATACTATTCAATAACATAAACGCAAAAACATAAAAAGTAAATAGTAACATCTTAAATAATTAAAAATTGATTTTATAAACAAAGATTTTTTGAGAAAAAATTATTGATAAAAGAGAATGTTGTTCTACTTTTATCAATAAAAAAACTACTCCAAGTCAATGACTTAGAGTAGTTTAAAATATTTCTATAAAAAGAACTTATTTTAATTAAGCTTGGTTAGAAGTACCAAATTCTTGGATTTTACCTTTAACTGTAGCTTTAATTGCTTCACGAGCAGGTCCTAAATATTTACGTGGATCGTAAACTTCGCTGTCGTTATTTAATACTTCACGAACGGCTTTAACAGATGAAATTTGGTTTTCAGTGTTAACGTTGATTTTAGCTGTACCGAAAGTGATTGCTTTTTTGATATCGTGTGTTGGGATACCAGTACCACCGTGTAATACTAATGGTACACCAGTTGAAGCACCGATTTCTTCCATTTCTTTGAAACCTAAGTTTGGTTCACCTTTGTAAGGTCCGTGAACTGAACCTAATGCAGGTGCTAAAGTATCAATACCAGTTCTTTCAACTAGTTCTTGACATTCTTTAGGGTCAGCATAGATAACGCCTTCTGCAACAACGTCATCTTCTTGTCCACCAACAGTTCCTAATTCTGCTTCAACAGAAACACCGTTAGCATGAGCATATTCAACTACTTTAGAAGTAATTTCGATGTTTTCTTCGAATGAATGATGAGAAGCATCGATCATTACTGAAGTGAATCCAGCATCAATTGCTTCTTTACATTTTTCGAAACTTGAACCATGGTCAAGGTGAATTGCAACTGGAATTGTAACGTTATAATCTTCAATTAATCCTTCAACGATTTTAACAACAGTTTTGAAACCACCGATGTAACGGCCAGCTCCTTCAGATACACCTAAAATAACTGGTGCATTTTCTTCTTGTGAAGCTTGAAGAATTGCTTGTGCGAATTCTAAGTTATTGATGTTGTATTGTCCAACAGCATAACCGTTTTCTTTTGCTTTAATTAACATTTCTTTCATTGAAACTAAAGGCATTGAGTTTCCTCCTAATGTGCAAGGCACGTATTATTTACAAAAGTAATTATATCAAACTTTATGAACATATGCACCTTTTGAAAGCCCTATCCTAAATGTTTTCTTACAATTTTCATAACTTCTTCAATTGTAAACGGCTTCATTAGCACACCTGTAATATTTGCTTCTTTTAAGATTTCTAGCTCTGTCGTTGATTGAAAAGCAGAAATGATATATACAGGTATCATTTTATTCGTCTTTCTAATTTCTGAAAACACTTCTTCTCCAGAAATTCCCGGCATTCTTTTATCTATAAATACCAATTTATAAGTATGCTCTTTAAATAAATCAATGCCTTCACGACCATTTTTGGCAGTATCCACTTTAAAATTATTTAATTCTAATATTTCCTTTAATAATTGTCTTATATTCTTTTCATCATCTATAATAAGTACATCCATTGAAGATACCCCACTTTTTCTATAAAATAAATTTAAGTACATATATAAGGAGAATATAAATTGCTTAAAATTTTCAATACACAATTGAATGGTATATTCAGTAAAATAGATGCTCAATTAGAAGAAATTGAAATTGCATCACAATTACTTATGCAAGCAGCTAACGGAGAAGGTAGCATATTTATAAAAACTTTTGATGAAATCGACTACTTTAATGATTTCATGACAAAAAGTAATGAAAGTCTACCACATTCTAAAACACTTGATCATTTAGACGAAGTACATACGATTGATTCAACAGATCGTGTCTTATTAGTAGGTTCGTTCTTTACAGCTGAATTAAATCATTGGATACAAAAATTGAATGACTTAGATATTGATTTTGTCGTGATTGCCAATAAAGACAAAGATCATAAATCACACGAAAACTTAATGCATTATATAGATTTATCAACACCAAGAGCAATCGTTCCAACAGCAGACTTTAGTAAAATTATTACCCCACATATAATGGCTTTAAATTATATATATTATATCATGTTTGCTGAAATGTACGAGATGACTCAAGATTTAAATGAAGCATAAAAAAGAAGATGGGACATAAATCTACGATTTTGTGAAGAATATCATGGTCCACTCAAAATAAAAAAGCATATCACACTACTGATATTTGTAAGTAATGTGATATGTTTATTTTTATATTAAAATCTTACGATTTTGTTCGTGCATGCTTGCCTAGGGGTATGGTTCGAGCCTGTAGTCTCTCTCGCATACTATTCCCCCGGGCGTCAGCACTTCACAAAATCGTGAGTAATATTCATTTTTCTTATATTTTTTTGTTTGTTCTTTTAAGTACATACTGTATGTTGCAAGACTGATCAAACAAGCGACATAGAACGCCTGTATATTGCAAGACTTACTAAACAAGCGACATAGAACGCCTCTATGTTGCAAGACTTACTAAACAAGCAACATAGAACGCCTCTATGTTGCAAGACTTACCAAACAAGCGACATAGAACGCCTCTATGTTGCAAGACTTACCAAACAAGCAACATAGAACGCCTCTATGTTGCAAGACTTACTAAACAAGCAACATAGAACGCCTGTATGTTGCAAGACTTACCAAACAAGCAACATAGAACGCCTGTATGTTGCAAGTCTTACTAAACAAGCAACATTCAGATACTGACTCCTCTCCCACCAACCTTATCCAATTACAAAATCGCTACAAATATCTAATTTCATATAAAAAAGAGCAGAAATTCAATTTTAAAAATGAATTTCTGCTCTTTTTAAGTTTTTAGGACATTTATGTCTCGACTATTTCGTCTACTTATTATTTGTTTTTTATACTTGCTTCTACAAATCCTCTAAATAATTTTTGTGGACGTGTAGGTCTTGATAAGAATTCTGGGTGGAATTGACATGCTACAAACCATGGATGATTTTCTAATTCCACTATTTCAACTAAACGACCATCTGGGCTTGTTCCAGAGAACTTCATGCCTGCTTCTTCTAATTTTTCACGATATTCGTTATTAAATTCATAACGGTGACGATGTCTTTCTTCTACTTCTGATTCGCCGTATACATCATGTGCAATTGTTCCTTCTTCAATTTTACATGGATATACGCCTAATCTTAAAGTTCCGCCTAAGTCTTCGATATCTTTTTGTTCAGGTAATAAGTCAATGATTGGATAAGGTGTGTTTGGATTTAATTCTGCTGAATGAGCGTCTTGTAATCCAACTACATTTCTAGCAAATTCTACTGTTGCTAATTGCATGCCTAAACAAATACCTAAATAAGGCACATTGTTTTCACGAGCATATTGAATCGCTAACACTTTTCCTTCAACACCTCTATCACCAAAACCACCAGGTACTAAAATACCATCTACATCTGATAATTCTTGTTGATAGTTTGATTCATTTAAGTTTTCAGAATTAATCCATTTAATATCTATATCTGATTTAAAGTCGTAACCAGCATGTTTCAATGCTTCAACTACTGATAAATAAGCATCTTGTAAACTTACATACTTACCAACTAAACCAATTTTCACTGTTCCTTCTAAATTACGTACAGTATCCAACAATTGGTTCCATTCCGTTAATTCCGCTTCTGCCGCAGCATCTAATGATAATCTTTCGATCACTATATCATCCATATGCTGTTCTTGTAGAGCTAATGGGATTTGATACAATGTATCAGCATCTCGACACTCAATAACAGCGCGTTTGTTAATATCACAGAATAATGCAATCTTATCTCTTAAGTCTTGTGTCATTTCATATTCTGTACGTACAACAATTAAATCTGGTTGAATACCTAAACCTCTTAATTCTTTAACACTATGTTGTGTTGGTTTAGTCTTCATTTCACCTGCAGCTTTAATATATGGAAGTAGCGTACAATGGATATACATAACATTTTCTCGACCGAGATCACTCTTAATTTGTCTAATTGCTTCAATAAATGGTAGTGATTCAATGTCACCTGTTGTACCACCGATTTCAGTGATAACAACATCAGCGTTTGTACTTTCACCAGCCATCAATAATCTTGATTTAATTTCATTTGTAATATGAGGGATAACTTGAACTGTTCCACCTAAGAAGTCTCCACGTCTTTCTTTTTTAAGAACGTGTGAATATACTTTACCAGCTGTTACGTTAGAATATTTATTTAAACTTATGTCAATAAATCTTTCATAATGTCCTAAGTCTAAATCTGTTTCCGCACCATCTTCAGTCACAAATACTTCACCATGTTGATAAGGACTCATTGTACCTGGATCAACGTTCAAGTATGGATCGAATTTTTGAATTGTTACATTTAGTCCTCTATTTTTAAGTAATCTCCCTAATGATGCTGCAGTGATGCCTTTACCAAGAGACGAAACTACGCCACCTGTTACGAAAATGAACTTTGTCATATCTTTACCTCCAATTGATAATTAAAAAATAAAAAACGCTCCCACTTACATTAATTAAAATGTAAGGAGGGAGCGTTATATTTATACGTTTGTCCTACTTAAAGGAGCCCAAATAGAATATTACCATCTTTTAAAGAAAAGTCAATTAAAATTCTTATTATTTTTCTTCTTCTTCTTCTTCGTCGTCTTCCTCTTCATCAACAACAAGACCAGCTTCTTCTAATTCATCCTCAACCTCTTCATCTTCTGGGTCTGCAGGATCATTTAGTCCTTCTTCATCATCTTGTACTATAGTAATGTCAAGGTCCTTCGTTTTATCTTCTTCACCTAGAAGTGAAATTTCTGAATCTACTTCATCTTCTTCATCAAGCACTGTGAATTTTTGGATTGTCGGAGCAATTTTTTCTTCAATGTCATCTACTGAATACCAATCACGTAAACCCCAAATGTTTTCTCCAACGCTTAAAAATCTTCCATCAGTATTTAAGTCTGTATAAAACTGTAAAATACGATTTTCAATTTCTGAATCTTTATAATTACCTAATCTTTTAAATTCGTCTACCATGTCATATAAGTTTGTTTCTTTGCCGTTCTCTGTTAATAAAATATAAGCCATTTCGATAAATGAATGCTCATCTACCATTTCTTTACTGAAATCTTTTAGTTTCATGCTTTACTCTTCCTTTCAACAATCGAACTATTGTCGCGCATTAATATTTATAATCATAACAGTTTACGATTATAATTGACAACCTGATTTTTAGCAAATGTTAGTTAATACTTAATATATTTCAACAGTTTGATATAGTCTTCTGATTTTTGTATTTCTACAAACCTCGCTTTTTCACATAAAGGCTTCAATTTATTGTTTGAGCCGAATAAAGTTATATGTATTTCTTTTTTATCTTCAAATCGTCTACGTACGAAAGCACTTAATTGTCTTAAGGCACTTTCAGCAATGCCTTCTTTTCTTTCATTTTCTTCGACTTCTATACTACGAATATCAAAATATTCCCCTTTATCTTCTAGTACGATAATGCCTACTTTTAGATTATCTTTCATTAAATGAATATCAACAAACTCATTGTCTAAATCGTCTTCTTTTATTACTAGCTTTAATGATGACACGTATTTAGAATCTAAATCCAAATAATATAAGCGCTCTTTTCCTAATGGTCCTTCTTCTTTAGTAGCTGTATGCATAAATCCTGCTCTTTCATATAAATTCCATGCAGCCTCATTTTCAGCATCTACTACTAAATATAAATGATCAAAATCAGGAAACACATACTGTACATATTCTGGTAAATTCATCATAATTGTTGTTCCATAGCCATTGCCTTGATACTTCTCATTAATTGATAAAGATCGAATATACACTACATTATCTGGCGTATCATACCCCTCATGCTGATAATATTTATGAAGTACAAAGAAACCAATAATTTCATCGTGTTCATTTACAACGATATTTGGTCTTCTATCAGGATCATTAATTGCACCATCTAATACATCTTTAGGCAAAGAAGAATAGATTTGTTGACGCTCATTGAGTTGAAAATCATATAGTGCTGTTCTCATACTTTCTTCAAAAGGTTTAATGACAATATCATCAAATTGTTTAGCTTTCATTATTTATATCCCCCTGTGTCTTTAAATATATCATAACGAATTTTACATTCATTGCGCAATTAAGAACCTATAATCTATATATAAATAATTATATGACGAGGCATTTTATAAACGTAATAGAATGAAGCCCCCTTCTAAATCGCTATTCATTTATCTCATTTCGTTAATTTATCAAATACAATTTTTTATAGTATAATAGCAATAATTTATTACTTAATATGAAGAGGTGCAATTGTGAAAATCGGAATTGATGCAGGAGGCACACTTATTAAAGTTGTCACTGAAATGAACAATGAAAGAACATATAAAAAGTGGTTAACTACAGAAATTGATCAAGTTGCTGAATGGCTAAGCCAATTAGATAATGTTGATATTTCCATAACTGGCGGTAAAGCACAATATTTAGATTCATTAATTAAGCATAATGTGAAACGTAGTATTGAATTTGATGCTACTTATAAAGGTATTCAACTCTTCTTAGAAGAAAATGACATTCATTTAAATACTTATATATTTTCTAATGTAGGAACGGGTACATCTATCCATTACGCTACAACACACAATCAAGAACGTGCCGGTGGTACAGGCGCTGGTGGCGGTATGATACAAGGCTTAGGTTATTTACTGACTCAAATCAGTGATTATGACGAATTAGTACAAACTGCATTAAATGGGAATAGAGACAAGATAGATTTAAAAGTAAAACACATCTATAAAGATGATAAAACGCCTATCTCAGGAGATTTAACAGCGGCAAACTTTGGGCACGTGTTACAACATATAAATGAAGACTTCCCAAATTCAGACCGATTAGCAGCCGTAATGGGAATTGTTGGTGAAACTGTTACGACAGTTTCTATTCATGCCGCAAGACAATTCAAAACTGAAAATGTCGTGTTTATTGGTTCATCATTTATCAATAATGAATTGCTAAAAAACATTGTCGTAGATTACACTGTATTGCGCGGTTTGAATCCATACTTCATAGAAAACGGAGAATTCTCTGGCGCACTAGGTTCAATTTATTGCTAAAAAGTAAGGAGGATTTCTCATGAAAATTATAGAACCAAAGTTAAAAATAGCATTTCAGTTTGCCGAAGATAAGTCATTTACGCTTTTACAATCTTCATATGACCTATATTTTAATAAAGCAGTGATTCATATGGATGAAGAAACAAGCCAAATAGATACCGTGTATTTCAATCAATGCACATTTGAATCGGTTGATTTCACGAAATTACATGCCTTAGATGTTGTGTTTAAAGGATGCGATTTATCAAATTGTACCTTCAATGACGCCTCTCTCAATAGAGTTCAATTTATCGACTGTCGTATGATGGGTGCAACATTTACAGACCTTAAACTTAAACATGTACAATTCTCTAATTGCCAATTGAAAATGAGTCAATTTTTAAACTGTAAGTTTGATCATGTACGATTCAATGAGAATCAAATGGCCGAAACTTATATTTCATTTTGCTCACAAAAATCAATGGAACTTGTACGTTGTTCACTTGAATCTTTAGAAGTCGTTGAAACATCGTTAAACAATATTGATTTATCCACTGATGAAATCGAGCAATTAATCATACAACCTTCCGACTTAAAAGGCGCCACCGTTTCAGAATACCAAGCATATGATATACTCCCATTATTCGGAGTGAGTGTGACTTCAAACTAGAAGGTGATTATTATGGATCAAATGATAGATATTTTAAAACGCTTTGGATTAAGCGAATATGGATCTAAAGCTTATATTTCTTTAGTACAAAATCCAGGTATAACAGCTTATAAATTAAGTGAAATATCAAGTGTACCTAGATCGAAAATATATGAAGCACTTAACAAAATCGAAGAACAAGGGATTGCATATTTCAACTTACAAGACCAAAAGAAATATTATTATGCATTACCTCCGAAACAAACGATTCATTTATTTGAACAAAAACAAAACGAAGAATTAGTTCAACTTGAAAAAGAAATCAACAAATTAAATATCGTAACCGAAAATACACCTATACAAATAGAAGTCCTTACAAACGAGACGACTATTTTCAATAATATTGAATACGCAATAAAAAAAGCAAATACACAAATCACCGTTTCAATTTGGTCAGATATATATCAAATCTTAACTAAAAACATCAACAAAGACATTCATGTACAAGGCATTACTTTCCAAGTCGATCAACCAGGATATGATTTAATCAATCATCGCTACACAAATTATGTGAAAAATTCATTAACATTGAAACCATTTGTAGTGATCGTCGATGATGAATATATGATTTATGGACAGACAGCTGAAACAAATATGCGTGCATATATTAGTCGTGACCGTACACAAATAAAAATGATGAAAGATTATATATGGCATGACGTATTAGTGAATACATATGTCAGTAAATTTGAAGAAGATATAGAAGACGAAATAACCCTTAAGAGAAAAACCTTTTTCTCTTAAGGGTTATTTTATGGGATAATAATTTTACTACGTTGGGATGTAGTAACTACTTTAGTAGTCACTAATAATGTATCAAACTATTTTCCCTCCGTCAACTTTAATTGGTAAATATAATTTCTTTAATTTGTGACCGTCGCGATCTAGATATGCAAACTCTAAATCATGTTCTCCATTAAGGTCTATAGGACTATAACTAAAAGTCATACGGCCTTCATAAGCACTATGCTTATTAAAATATGCTCGGTCTGGCGTTAATGTTTTACCATTTTTCAGTTTAAAGTCATCAGTTTGCTGTAAGACTTCATCATTTACGCGTAGAAATAAACTTGCATCAAAATTATTATAAAATTTATCTTTATAGTCAGCAGTTTTCTTAATTTTAACATCCATACTTACGAACATTTCTTTTCCTTTAACATCATAACTTAAATGACTAAATTCCATCGTTCCGACACTTATATTATGTTTATGATTGAGAATGATTTTCTCTTCAGTAAATTGATAGTCTTGATATTTCGCATTTACTTTATGATATTGAATGCAACCTAAAGTAATAAGTACAACCAAAACTATAAGAGTAGCTACTAGAATTATTTTATTTTTCATTCTAACGCACCTGCTTCAATATGAACCACCTTATCTACAACACTTTCAATATCTTCTAATTGATGTGAAGCGATTAAGATTGTACATCCTTGTTGCTTTAATCTTTCAAGAATTTGTACGAGTATTTCAATACTCTTTCTATCGAGTGCATTGGTTGGTTCATCTAATACAACTAGTTCAGGATCCCCCATTAAAGTTTGAGCAATCCCTACTTTCTGTTTCATTCCTAAAGAGTACTTTCTAACTTTCCGTTTATCTTTAGGATCTAAACCAAGTTCTACTAAATATTTTGTAATTTCATTGATATCCGTTATTCCTTTTAATGCAGCTACTAGTTTAAGATTTTTCAAAGCAGTAAATTCAGGTATAATACTAGGTTTCTCAATGAAGACACCTACTTTAAGTGGATATTTCGACCCAAATTTAAGTGGTTCATTATTAATGAGGACTTTCCCATCAACTTTAATCAATCCTAATATAGCTCGTAATAACATTGTCTTACCAGAACCATTTCGTCCTTTAAATCCATATACCTTTCCACGCTCAATTTCTAAATTTATATTCTTTAATAACATATGATGCTGATGTTCTTTCGATACACCTATCAATTTAATCATATTTCATCATCACCTCTTTGAAATTTCATGTGATGATCACGTCCTAATTCAAATAACAACAACATATTCACCACGATAATAAACAGTACACAACATAAAAAATACGTAAAAGAAAAGCCATGTATCCTCGAAATCAATGATTCATTTAATATATTAAAATCTAAATCAAACCTTGTTGTGACAATAATCCAAACTAACGATATCATAAAGCTTATATAAAATTTATAAGCAATATAACTCCAAATAAATACAATCATTAAGAAATAGACACTTATGATTAAATACAATAAGTGAACTACATTATTCCAAAATTCTCCATCAATAATAGAAATGATTAACCATATACCTAGAATGTAAATCAAACTTATAATGAAGGGTATCATGATAAGAATTATCCATCTGCTCTTAATATTTAATAGCATTTGCCACTCTACAATATAATATTGATAGATAACATGTATAAAGCGATAAATGAAAAAAAGAGCAAGAAACATTATCAATATATATAATCCCGGTATCCTATATAAATGCATGTTTAACTCAACATCATTATTGCCACGAAAAATAAAATACCATAAACTCCCTCTTATATATGGTCTAAATAACATTAATACCAAAATAAATATTCCGTTTATAATCATGAATGTTTTCCATAAACTTTGTATGACGCCAACAGTAAATTTTAGAATATTCATCTCATTATTTCCTTTTTCGTTATAATCTATTCAACAATTAAATATATAAACATTATGAGCACCAATTGATACATAATCCATGACCAAGAAATTGAAAATAATCTCTTTGAGTCAATAATCAACCAATTCCACTTTCCACCTTGCATTATGACAAAATCTATAAACACCATCATATTTACTAATACTAATGATATTGCACGATTAAAAAACTTTAAATACAGAGTAAGTGACAATAATGAAATCGTAAAATGACCTACTATCATCATGCAAGCTGTTACAACAAACACCATATTAAATCGAACTTGGAAGTTCATTGCAATCGTACTTGCCAACAACATTTCGATACTTAATAGTAATGATATAACACCCACATATAGCAACACATCGATCTTTAAATTCTTCCTATATTCAATAAACACTTTATGAACGAACTCATCTCGATAAAACACTATCGTCATAATAGTTAATATAGGTAAAACAACATAAGTAAGCGTAAACTTACTTAATACTAAATTTGTAAATTGAAATTCATCAGAAGGAAAATTACCCACGCTTCCCTTCTGATAGAAAGTCATTAAAGCAAAGAACAGAATATTCCACAGTAGAAATTTTGTATTAATCAATGATGTAAATCTATATTTAATCAAGTTCATATTTGCGTATACCTCTTATATAGAAATACATTGATAAACTGATAAACAATATAAAAGTTAACACAATCGGTAAAACTTCTATATACATAAATTCTGTCCTTCCCATTAAGAAGTATATTGGTGGAACTATAAATGGTTTATAAGGCAAGTTTGTTAATATAATTAATAAAATTTGAAAGATAAAGGGACCAATAATTGCTAATACCCTTCTATTAGCATATATAGAAAGTGTTATCGCAAACACATTCATGATGGCACCCCAAATACCGGCCAATAAGATATATAATAAGATATATAGTAACGGCATTGCATAATATAAAGAGACACTTAAAGTCGAAGAACTATATATGCCTATTGGTTTGTTCGTAAATCTTTCCGGAAGTATATTAGGTAGTATTAAAAATTCACCTATAAAATTTATTAATAAAGGGATTATTACAAGTAGCGAAGCAACAATACTTGAGTATAAGATCACCTTTATATCTACTGACTTATTCCCGTGATTTATATATGCATGATGCAGTAAATGTTGTTTACGATCTTGTATAAAAATATCACTTACACCAACAGATACAGCTAAAGGCATAATCAATAGATAAACGATTCGAAAACCACTAGAACCATCAAATAATAAAGATTGTGTATAAGGTGTATTTTCTAACAGTCCATAAATACTGTAAGTCTGATAAGCATCGTATAAATGCAACAGAGCAATTGTCGTTAAAATGATAAATGATATAAATAGCTGCAACCTCATTATGCGTAATTTCATATATTTTAAAATTGTTAACACCTTCTTTTAGAACCACAACATGGCTTAATTACTTACTATCCGGACTCCAAACACCATTAAAATAACCATTAGAATACGATTTAGCATCAATTCTGACTGCAACACCTGATCCATATTTTTCAACGGCTAAATTATATAGCTTCGTTACTTGACCTCTAGTAACCCAATAACTATGACCATTAGATACATCACGTCCATCGTATAAGGCCGCCCATATATACATACCTCTTATTCTTCTTGAGTTCTCGCTAACTGTTCCATAGTTTTTATTGTAGTATGCAGATGTATTCAATTTTTTTCTAGCTGGCGTATGATCATAAGGACTCCATATCCTAAATTCATTTTTCCAATACGTATCTCCAGTATTCCCTTGCGCTTTAGCGACAGTTTGACATGTTAATAATAAAATCAAACAAGATATGATTAAAGAAATTCTTTTCATACAAATCACTTTCTTCCCTAATTTATTCCATCATGATGTTGGAAATATTATAATACCTTGTAAGCATTTTTACAATAATCGGATAATATTATATTATTAATTAATTACAATTAATTAATAAAACAAAAAAAGACTGTTGCTATTTAGCAAAAGTCTTTTTAAATCACTATTAGTTTGTTTAATTTTCTAGCAAGGCATTGCTTTTAATACTGCTTTTGGATCTGTAATTGTACCAATCATACCTGATTTCAAGTTAATACCTAAAGCGATATTTTCTTGTTTCAAGTCTTCTAACCATTCTTCAAATACTTCTGTTTCTACTTCGATAATATCGTATTCTTCAAAGTCATCACGTTGTACTTTTTCAGCGAGTTTACGTGTACTCCAAACAGTCATCATGTTCGGCAAACTTGCATCTTCTTCTGATACAATGATGAATTGTTTTTGCCCCTTAACTGTTAACCCGTATACATAACTTTCATAACAAATATCTTCTGCAAACTCTTCAATTCGGATATCATCTAGTTCACTCATAATTTCTTCAATAAATGAAATTGCTTCTAATTCTATTCCCTTGTTATTTTCATATTTTTCTATGATGAATTTATCTTCTTCATCTAGAATGTCATCCATTTCATATGTTACAAATCTGTCTAGGTCTAATTCCATAATTTTATCATATTGAGTTATGTTAAACTCTTTTAAATATGATTCAGCAAATTCTTTTTTTGACCAAATAAGACGGTTGTCTGTATTTTCATCTCTTAGAATCTTGCGATCAATTAAAACAACGTAAAATTTTTCTTTAGCTAATATTTGTTTGAACATAGACATATCCTGGATAGCCATTGTCATACCACCCTTATTTTTATATTTAATCCCAATAAAATATAGTATAGTTAAAAGGTATAAGTCAATAAAAATTACATTAAATGAAGAAAAATTTTTATTCGCTGTTTTTACTTAGTTCTTCAAGAAATGATTGTTCTCTTTCTAAAGCTTTAGATTCGTTTTCTGCATGCCATATTCCAGCAAATCTTGACTTCACTTTACCTTTACCAAAGTAATCTCCATCATAGTAAGAAAGTGGATATAAATATCCTTCTTCGATGTATTTTTTGATTGTATTTATAAAATGTGTATTATCCCCTTTAGCGTGATAACTTAAAAATTTGTGGAATCCTTTGTTCAATCGTTCTTTAAGTAAAAGCATGCTCGTTGAGCCATTTTGTCTAAAGTTTAAATCAATCGCAAATATTTGTTCATCTTTATCGATTAATAGGTCAAAACCTGAAACGCCTTTATACCCGTGCTCTACACCTTTTTTCATAATTTCGCACCCTGCATCTATTACACTTTTCGGTACTTCTTTTGAATTGATGTTGCCATTATAAAAGCCATATTTATCCGTGAGTTGTTTTACAGCGCCTATATATTGAATACCTGTTTTTTCACTATATGCATATTGCACACAATAATTTTCGATTTCTTCTATAAATTGCTCAATGATAATTTGCTTTGTGTCAGTAGCTTCTTTAATGCGTGCTATTGCTTTTTGTAAGTCTTCTTCATTATAACATATCATCACGCCGTAACCGCCGGCAGTGGGCAACTCATCACCTGGTTTAAGAACGACTGGTAGTTTCCAACTTTTCATTTTTTCTTCAAAGTCTTTACTATTTACTATTTCTCGCTTAGGTAAATATTTACCATCTGTCCATTGGTCTAATTTAGATTTATTATTTAAGTCTATAAACCGTGATTTATGGACTGCATATAAGTCATCTTCACACAAATGTTCTCCATGAATATATTGGAAAAATATTTTCTTATTATCACGGGTTAATTGTTGAATTAAATTCTCATAACTCTCTCTGTCTTTATAAGTATAAATATTATCTGGAATTTCCACATTTACTAATTTTAATAAACTTTTAACATTATTGGTTAAACATGCTTCATGAACGATCATAGGCATATTACTTATGATTAATTCTCTAGCAGTTAAAAAATCGGATTGTGCTTCTTCAGTTGTTAACCATGGATTATCTTCATATGAAGGTCTCGAATTATAAACGACATAATCTCCATACAAATCTTTAAGTGTTAATGTTAGTGGCTTCCCATACTCATTTTTCATAATAAGTTCTCCCTTAACGTTTGATGATGCTCGATAATTTCATTTCTAAGGGACGCGTTTTCTATAAGCTCTAAACCCATTGAGGCTAATATTTTCGCACCGCTTATTAATGCTTTATCGCCTTGCTTACTGGCAGCTGCCTGACAAAATTCTTTCGTGTGGCCGACTAGATTAGATGGTCCTATTTTAATGTGTGGATGTATAGTCGGTACGATATGACTTACATTCCCTGTATCTGTCGAACCGAAACCAAAATCATCATCAATTACTGCTTCACCAATTTTTTCAGCGTGTTTTCTAAACAATTCATCTAGAGGTTTATTAATAATGAATTCATTCACACCATTTTGTATTGGTCGTAATTCATATGTACCACCCGTTTGTATAGCTGCCCCTTCAGCTATTTTACGTACTTTATCTGTCAGCATATCTAATTGTTTACGAGAAGTCGCACGTGTATAGAAGCGTGCATGCGTGAAATCAGGAATAATATTCGCCGCTTCTCCCCCATTTAAAATAACGCCATGTACTTTATCTGTTTTTTTAATTTGTTGTCTTAACATACTTACCCCATTAAAAAATGACAACATAGCATCGAGTGCATTTACAGCTTCAAAAGCGTTCTCAGAAGCATGCGCACTTTTTCCATAGAACTTCACATCAAATACGTCAACAGCCAGTGAAGGCACTGTTACATAAGTCTCATGCCCTGGATGTACCATTAGCGCGACATCGATGTTATCTATAACGCCTGCTTTAACATAACTCGCTTTGGCACTACCGTTAATACCGCCTTCTTCAGCTGGACAACCTAGTACAACGACTTTACCACCTACTTGATCCACAACTTTAGACAAACTTATACCGGCTAAAACACTAGACGTTCCGATAATGTTATGGCCACACGCATGACCTAGTCCAGGTAGTGCATCGTATTCAGCTAAATAAGCAATCGTTGGTCCTTCTTTGTTTGAATCATATGTCGCAATGAAACCTGTTGGATGATTCGCAATGTTTTTCTCTATTTTAAAATGATGACTTTTCAATTGATCACTTAATAATCGAGATGCAAAAACTTCTTCATTCCCTAGTTCAGGACGTTCATGAATTTGATGACTCATTGATAAATACAGGTGCTTATTCTGTTCTATATAATTTATAATATTTTGTGATAAATTGCTCATTAACGATTCACCTTTCCAATATAAAGGCGCACTACTTTGTAAGGAGTGCGCCAATCGATCATTTATCTTCCAGTTAACAACTGTAGGAATTGGCACCTTTCCATCATAGGAGGTTGCTGGACTTCATCGGGCCCTTCCCTCAGTCACTCTTGATAATACGTATGAAATTTGATTTTAATTCTAACCTTACCACTCGGATATGTCAATGATTTGTCGCAATATCATTTGACTTTAAATACCATTTCTCTGCTTTTTTCTCAAACTCTTTAATCATACTATCTTTACCTTTATAGTATTCGTCACTATCACCAGGATAATCGACAACTAAATCATGTTTTAAACGACTATATCTTTCTCTCTCTCCGTTAAAAGTTCTTAAATAATCTCTAAAAGATAATAATCTTAATATATGTGGACTATCTTCATCATATATATGTAAGTGGTGAGAAACCTCTCCATAATTATCGTATTTTTTAAAGTACCTATTTCCGATGACACCACGTTCACCTTTAGATTCATATCCTAAAGCTGATAATTCTTGAGTAAACGCATCAATAGCTTTACTATCTTTTACCACTATTAATATATCTATAATCGGCTTCGCAGATAATCCAGGAATTGCCGTTGACCCAATATGTTCTATGTTTATACTATGTTCTTTCAATAACGACTGTAAATGTTTTTTCTCTTCAAGAAAAAGATGTTGCCATATACTGTCGTAAGGGACTACTTGTAACCTTTCCATCTCTTCACCTAATTTCAGAATAATTTATTATATTATCTTATAAAGTAACACATAAAGAAAGTAAAAGAAATCTGAATTGATTGTTTTTTCAAAACTTAGTTGATATAATCAATCCGAAATCAAAGGAGGAATCTTCATGACAAAAATGAATGTTGAAAGTTTTAATTTAGATCATACGATAGTAGACGCACCATTTGTAAGACTTGCTGGAATCAAAGAAGGACAAAATGGTGATGTTATTCATAAATATGATATTCGTTTCAAACAACCAAACAAAGAACATATGGAAATGCCTGCATTACACTCATTAGAACATTTAATGGCAGAAAACATTAGAAACCATACTGACAAAGTAGTAGACGTAAGTCCAATGGGTTGTCAAACAGGTTTCTATGCTTCATTTATAAACCATGACGATTATGACGATGTACTTTCTATTTTAGAAAAAACATTGAAAGATGTTGAAAAAGCAACTGAAGTGCCAGCTTGTAATGAAGTACAATGCGGTTGGGCTGCAAGTCACTCATTAGAAGGCGCTCAACAATTAGCAACTGAATTTTTAGCTAAAAAAGAGAGCTGGAAAAATATTTTTAAAGAAGATTAATAAAATAAAAGATCTCCTCATTAGGTTAAGCCTAGTGAGGAGATCTTTTATTTTACATTTTTCTTACTAATTTAATGAGTACATATTGTAAAGGTAGTCTTCCCCACAATGCCCATTTTGGTAATACTTTGCCGTTTAATGGAATATTTTTTTGTGCCATATAAACGTTTGCTGGAAATACTGCTACTAAGAACCATTCGATTAGTTTTTTAGTTAGCTCACTTGGCTTTTTCAATATTAGAAGTAAACCAAATATGATTTCCATTACGCCAGTTATCCAAATAATCGCTTTTTTAAATGGTAAATAACTTGGTACAATAGCTTCAAAACCTTCTGATCTTACAAAATGCATAACACCAGCAAAAGTAAATCCTATTCCAAAAATTCGTCTAACCCATTTCATTACTTAATCCCCATTTCCTTTAAATAACTTTTCCCGAATTTAGGTAATGTTACTTTAAAGTTATCGGCAATTGTTGCACCAATTGAGCTAAATGTATTATCTCCAGATAATTCACGATACTCATTTATACTTGGACTAAATATTAATAACGGTACATATTCACGTGTATGATCTGTTCCAGGCGCCGTTGGATCATTGCCGTGGTCAGCAGTAATGATGACTAAATCATCTTCTTGCAAGACAGATTGTAGCTCTTCTAGTCGATTGTCAAACTCTTTAATAGCTTGAGCATAGCCTTCTTTATCTCTTCTATGACCATATAAAGCATCGAAATCAACTAAGTTTAAGAAACTGATTCCTGTAAAATCACTTTTCACAACATCGATAAGTTTATCCATGCCATCCATGTTATCTTTTGTTCTAATAGATTTTGTAACGCCTTCGCCATCATAGATGTCATTAATTTTACCGATTGCGATAACATCATAGTCAGCATCTTTCAAAGTATTCATAACTGTTTCGCCAAATGGTTTCAATGCATAGTCATGTCTATTTGAAGTTCTTGTGAAATTACCTGGTTCTCCTACATATGGACGTGCAATAATTCTACCTATTAAATATTTTGGATCTTTTGTTAATTCTCTTACTTTCTCACAAATATCATATAATTCTTCTAAAGGAATAACATCTTCATGAGCAGCAATTTGTAAGACTGGGTCTGCTGAAGTATAAACAATTAAATCGCCTGTTTCCATTTGATGTTTACCATATTCATCGATAATCTCTGTACCAGAAGCTGGTTTATTAGCGACAACTTTTCTACCAGTCATTGATTCAATTTCTTTAACTAACTCTTCTGGAAAACCTTCTGGATAAACTTTAAATGGTTTATCGATATTTAAGCCCATGATTTCCCAATGTCCTGTCATTGTATCTTTGCCTACTGAAGCTTCACTTAATTTAGTGTAAAAAGCTTCTGGCTGATCCACTTTATTAACAACTGGTAAATCAGCTATATTGCCTAGTCCTAATTTTTCAAGGTTAGGCAAAGTTTCATTAAAACCTTCAAGTGTATGTTTTAATGTATGTGAACCTTCGTCACCGAATGCTTTAGCATCTGGTGCTTCCCCTATTCCTACTGAATCCATTACTATTAAATGAATACGTTTAAAACGGTTTGTCATTTGACACACTCCTAATCTGTAATCACTTTATGGATTAAAGTTGGTTGAACTTGTTCATCAGAAATTGTGATGTTCTCTAATATTTTAGACTCTACATCTTCAACATCTTTATTATTAGCATAAATAGTAACTAACGATTCACCTTTTTCAACTTTATCTCCAACTTTTTTATTTAATACTAAACCGACTGCCAAGTCAATTATATCATCCTTTGTTGCTCTACCTGCACCTAAGAGCATTGAAGCTACTCCGATTTCATCAGCTACGATATGAGATACATAACCTGATTCTTGTGCTTTAACTTCGAATGTATACTGAGCTTGTGGTAATTTAGATAAGTCTTCTACGACTGATCCGTCTCCACCTTGGTTTTCAAGGAATACTTTGAATTTTTCTAAAGCTTTACCATTTTGAATCACTTCTAAAAGTTTTTCTCTCGCTTCATCTAAAGTTTCTGCTTTTTTAGCTAGTACAACCATTTGAGATCCTAAAGTTAATACAAGTTCCGTTAAATCCTCTGGTCCTTCACCTTTTAATGTTTCAATCGCTTCTTTTACTTCTAATCCATTACCGATTGCTCTTCCTAAAGGCTGGCTCATATCCGAAATGATGGCCATCGTATTTCTACCTACATTATTCCCGATTTTAACCATTGCATGCGCAAGTAATTCAGAATCTTCAATTGTCTTCATAAATGCACCAGCACCTGTTTTAACATCTAATACAATTGCGTCTGCTCCGGCTGCAATCTTTTTACTCATGATTGATGAAGCGATAAGCGGAATAGAGTTCACAGTTCCTGTTACATCTCTTAAGCTATAAAGTTTTTTATCAGCCGGCGTTAAATTGCCTGATTGACCAATAACTGCAACTTTATCTTTATTAACTAAATTGATAAAATCTTGTTCAGTGATTTCTACATGGAAACCTTTAACAGCTTCTAATTTATCAATCGTACCACCTGTATGACCTAAACCTCGACCACTCATCTTAGCAACTGGTACATCAAGCGCTGCTACTAATGGTGCTAACACAAGCGTAGTTGTATCTCCTACTCCACCTGTAGAATGTTTATCAACTTTTATACCTTCAATTTCTGACAAGTCGATTTGATCGCCTGACTCAACCATAGCCATTGTTAAATGAGCACGCTCATCATCAGTCATATCTTGAAAGTATATTGCCATTGCTAAACTTGATGCTTGATAATCTGGTATTTCTCCCGATGTATAACCTTTAACAAAATACTCAATTTCTTCTTTCGTTAATGCTTTCCCGTCACGTTTCTTTGCAATTACATCTACCATTCTCATAGTTATTACCCTCCAGTTTATAAATGAATACGCTTACCTTCATCACAAAATATTAAAGGTACTAAAATAGTACCTTTAATTTTAGTAATCTGAATCAGATGATTCACCTTTTAAAATTTTCACGCCTGCTGAAGCGCCAATACGAGTTGCACCATTATCAATCATAGTTTTAACATCTTCGTATGATCGGATACCGCCAGAAGCTTTGACGCCTAAATCTGGACCTACTGTTTCTCTCATCAATTTGATATCTTCTGCAGTTGCACCACCAGTTGAGAAACCAGTTGAAGTTTTAACGAAATCTGCACCAGCTGCTAAAGCTAATTCACAAGCTCTTACTTTTTCAGCGTCTGTTAATAAAGAAGTTTCAATAATGACTTTAGTCGTTACGCCATTAGCTGCAGAAATGACACTTTCAATATCTTTTTTAACATCTTCATCTCTACCATCTTTCAATGCTCCAATGTTAATGACCATATCTACTTCTGAAGCACCTTTTTTAATCGCATCTTCTGTTTCGAATGCTTTAACTTCACTTGTAGTTGCGCCAAGTGGAAATCCGATTACAGTACATACAAGTACATCTGAACCTTCTAGAACTTTTTTAGCATGTGCAACATGTGTAGGATTAACACATACTGATTTGAAACCATATTCTTTCGCTTCTTCTAATAAAGCATTAATTTGTTCCAAAGTTGTATCTGGTTTTAAAGCTGTGTGATCGATATATTTAGCTAATGACATATTGAATCCTCCTAATATTTTTATATTAACTTCATTATAAATGAGCTTTGAACATTTGTAAAATGATACAAGAAAATTTGTTCATCAATCGATTAATGCCTGTGCTGTGTACTGGTCGGTGATTAAAATATTGCTCAATTGACCTTCAAGTGCACCTCTAATTGCTTCTACTTTATGCTCGCCTCCAGCAACTAACACACTATTTTCAATTTCTTTTAATGCATCCAATTCAATTCCAATTGTGCGTTGATTAATTGCTTGATCTGCTTCTTCTCCATGTTCATTATAAAATCTTGAGCATATATCTCCTACTGCCGATTTCTTAAGTCTTTCTTTTTCTTCTTCATTCAAAAATCCAAGTTTAAATAATAGGGACGAATCTCTCACTGTTCCAACTGTGAAAATAGCTATATCTACTTGTCTACCTTGTTCTAAAATAGATTTAATATGCCGATCTTTTTCAACCATTTCTTTCACTTCTTTAACATCGAAAATTACAGGCAAAGGTAAATCTCGTGGTGTGGCATTATATGCTTGTGCAAATCTTTCAAGTATTTGGTGACTTCGTGTATCTACATGAGAAAAACTAATACCACCTTTCAACTGTATAATACCAATATCTTTCAAATGACTTTGTTCCAAATATTGAGAAACTTGGTACATCGTTTTACCCCAACTGATTCCAATCTTGTCTCCGCTTTTGACAATTTTCTTTAAATATTCTGCAGTTCTTTTACCGATGGCGCTTTGTACATTTAAATAGTCATTGTATGATGCATGTTCGACAATACAATCTTTTAAATTATATTTTGATTTTATGAGTGAAGCTAAACTTTCAGCATTTTGATACGGATCATCAATCTTAATCGTGACGAAGCCATGATCTTTCGCATGATTTAATAACCTTGATACAGTAGGTCTTGATATATTCATCTTTTTAGCAATTGCTTCTTGACTCATTCCTTCTTGATAATAGAGCTTTGCAATTTTGATACTATCCTTGTTCTTTTGTAAATCCATCCCTATTCACCACTTTCTTTCATTCTTATCGTACAAAAATTCGCAAAAAATTGAAACAAATGTTATCTTTAAATTGAAAAAACTTTTATATTTAAAGGAGAAGATAGTTATGACTCAAGGGACACCACATATTCAACCAAATGGTGTAAAAATTGCTAAGACAGTACTAATGCCAGGGGATCCATTACGTGCTAAATTTATCGCAGAAAATTTCTTAGAAAATGTTGAACAATTTAACGATGTAAGAAATATGTTAGGTTATACAGGAACATATAAAGGCAAAGAAGTATCCGTAATGGGTTCAGGAATGGGTATTGCTTCAATTGGTATTTATTCATACGAGCTTTATAATTTCTTTGATGTAGATACAATTATCCGAATTGGTTCATGTGGTGCCATGCAAGAAAATATCAACTTATATGATATTATCATTGCACAAGGAGCTTCTACTAACTCACGTTATGTTGATCAATTTAATGTACCAGGTTATTTCGCGCCTATCGCAGACTTCGGATTAGTTTCAAGTGCTAAAAACAAAGCAGACGAAATCGGTGCAACAACACACGTTGGTAATATATTCTCAAGTGATATATTCTATAACGCGGATACAGAAGTAACGAGCAAATGGGCTAAATTAGGTATTTTAGGTGTTGAAATGGAATCAGCTGGATTATACGTTAACGCTGCAGCAGCTGGTAAAAAAGCTTTAGGAATCTTCACAGTAAGTGACCACTTACTTAGAGATGAAGCTACAACAGCAGAAGAAAGACAAAATTCATTCACTCAAATGATGGAAATTGCTCTAGAAATAGCTGAATAATTATAAATATAGAATAAGAGTCTGGATGCAAACACCCAACTCAAAATAAAAAACAACTCATTTCACTGATTTATTCAGCTAGAAATGAGTTGTTTTTTTTGAAATCTTCGATTTTGTTCGTGCATGCTTGCCTAGGGTACGCTTCATCGTATACCACATGCTTCTGCAACAACTTCAACAATGTGTTTTACTTTTATATTTTCTTCTAACCCTTCTTTTTTTACACCGAGCAACATTTGTAAATGACAACCTGGATTAGATGTAATGATTAACTGCGGTTCGACTTCTTTGACGTGTGACATTTTTCTATCGAGTATGTCCATTGATGCATCATAATTCACGATATTATAAATACCTGCTGAACCACAGCATATATCTTTTTCTGGCAAGACTTTATAATCAAGTCCTTTAATTCGTTGTATAATTTTCTCAGGTTCATTAAATACGTGTTGCACGTTTTGTAAGTGACATGATGGTTGATATGTTGCTTTTATGTTAATTGGAATGTCTAAATTCAAATTAATATTGTCTAATATGACTGAAATATCTCTTACTTTTCCAACAAATTTTTCTGCGCGCGCTTTCCAACTTTCATCATCTCTCAATAAATGATCATATTCAATTAATGATGCACCACATCCGCCTATAGCATTCACATAATAGTCTACATCATATTTTTCAAGTGCTTCTATATTTAGTTTAGCTAGTTTTTTTGATTTTTCCATTTCTCCTGCATGATGTTGAAGTGCGCCACAACATGTTTGCTGTTTAATTTCTACAACTTGTATATCATGTGCTTGTAATATTTTAATTGCTAAATCATTTATATTTGAGAAAAATGCATCCATCATACAACCTCTAAAGAAACCTACTGTTATTTTCTTAGTTCTAAATGGATTTTGTGTTTGCGTCTTTTCTTTTTTTACTGGTGGTAATATTGCTGCCATGTTACCCAGTCTTTCGGGTAATACATCTAATGCTTTTGTCTTATTTATGACAGTCGATATTAAAGGCGTATGATATAATTTCAATCCTTGATACATAATATCTAACATATAATTACGTTCTAAAAATAATGACATAATTCGAGTATCTAATTTTTTATTTCTTTTTTCTCTTAATACTTCAACGGCAGACTCATATATATCACCATACTTTACATCAGTTGGACAAACTGTTTCACATTGTCTACATCCTAAACATAAGTCTATGGCTTCTTCTAAATCTTTTAACGTTACTTTTCCTTCTACAGCGTATTTAACTAAATTAATCCTGCCACGTGGTGAATGTTTTTCTTCTTTCATTGTTAAATATGTAGGGCACGATGGTAAACAAAATCCACATTGCACACAATCAAAAGTCGCATCATAATCCAATTTATCTATTAAATTACTCGTCATGGACTAACACAAACCTTTCATTCTCGTCTGGGAATATTTTTCCTGGATTCAGACGATTATTTGGATCTAGTGCTTGTTTCACATCTTTCATAAACTTCATTCCAGCTTCATCAAATTCATTGTACATAAATGGCTTTTTAAATAAGCCGATACCATGTTCTCCACTTAAAGTGCCACCGAGTTTTAAGGAAGCTTTAAATATTTCAGCAACCGCTTTTTCTGCACGCTTCATTTCTTCAGGTTTACGTTTATCGATAATAATATTCGGATGTAAGTTCCCATCACCTGCATGTCCGAATACGACTAAATTTAAATCATATGCTTGCCTAATTCTCTCTATTTCTTCAAAAAATGCTGGTATTTGGCTAATAGGAACACTCGTATCTTCGCTAATTTTAGTTGGCCCAAATTTTACAATTGCTGGTGATACAAGTTTTCTAACTTCCCATAATTCTGAAGCTTGTTGCTCATCTTGTGCAATAATCATTTTACAACCTGGTAATGATGCACACGTTTCTTCGATAATTTTCATTTCTGCTTCCAAAGCTAAAGGATGTCCGTCCAGTTCAACTAATAATAACGATTCAGAATCAGCTGTAATATTCTCAATAGGATGCGTAGACAAAACGGCATCTACACAATATTTATCCATTATCTCAATTTTAGAAGGTAGTATACCTGACCTTAAAATTTTAGAAACTGCTTTTCCTGAAGTAATAAAATCATCAAACTGAAGCATAGCCGTTTTAGTATCGATTGGTTTAGGAATAAGTTGTAAAGTCGCTTTCGTAATAATACCGAGTGTTCCTTCAGATCCAACTATTAACTTAGTCATATCATAGCCTGTCACATTCTTCACAGTGCATCCCCCACAATGAATCACATCACCATTTGCCGTAACAACTTCTAAACCGACAACATAATCTTTTGTTACACCGTATTTTAAACATCTTGGGCCACCAGCATTTTCAGCTAAATTTCCTCCGATAGTCGATATTCTAGAACTTGAAGGATCTGGTGGATACATGAGACCATAAGATTCTGCTACTTTATGAATCTTTTCAGTAATAACACCAGGTGAAACTTCCATCATTAAATCATTCTCATAAACTGTAATGTCATTGTCCCATCTTGAAAAATCAAGTACGAGACCACCATGAACAGCTAGTGGACCGCCACTCAAACTCGTACCGCTTCCTCTTGGATAAATTGGCACATCATATTCATTACACAATTTTACAATATGTACCACTTCTTCTGTAGACATTGGCTGACATATAATATCAGGCATATACTCTCCAAATGAAGCATCAAAACTATAACTTGAAAGATCAGCAACTTCTATAGAAACACGCCCATCGTCCAATTGTTTCTTTAAAGCTTTATAAAGTTCTTCCATGTTATCCCCCCTAAATATCTAAATGTAATTGTGTTTATGATAGCACTGTTTTATGTAATTTTCACTTCATGTGAATACGGTTTCAACAAGGAGAATAGTAGACGCGCACGACTACACTAGGCAAGCACGCACTTTCAAAATCGTAATATTCCAAAATAAAAAAATCTCTTCATTAGGCTACAACCTAATAAAGAGATCTTTAATTCATATATAGATAATACACAGTAAATGATAATTGATTAACCTAAGAATGATTTCAACATCCAGTTATGTTTCTCTAGACTTGTTACCATCGCTAATAGCATATCACCAGTCATATCATCGTTCAGTTTTTCTGCTAATTGAATACCTTCTTCTAATTGTGCAATGACTGTTGTAAAGTCTTTAGATAATTGTTCAACCATTTGATTAGCTGATAAGTTTTTCTCTGCTTCTTCAATTTGTGACCATTCTAAAGCTTCTTTCAATGTTGCAATTGGGTTACCTTCTATTGCTAAAATACGTTCTGCTAAGTCGTCGATATAAACGCTAGCTTCATTATATAACTCTTCAAATTTTTCATGTAGAGAGAAGAAGTTTGGTCCTTTTACATACCAATGATAATTGTGTAATTTAGTATATAATACTGTCCACTCTGCTACTTGTTTGTTTAATACTTCAATTACTTCTTTATTGTTTGTCATTTACTTACACTCCTCTGTAGTTTTCTTTTCTTGATTACAATAATTATTATATTATAATCATTCTAATCTGTCAACGTTTTAGGCGTACTTATTTATAATCATTATAAATAAGGTTGGAATATAAATAAGAAGGTAAAGTCCTCATTAGGCTTATACCTTCTTTCTATATATATAAACATTTATTTAGCTTTCTCGAGTTTAAGCGGTATTTTTATCTCTTTATCGAGTTTCTTTCCATCCATTAACTTGATGATAGACTCTACGGAAGCTTTACCCATTTTATCTGGTTGTTGTGCGACTGTAGCATCCAACTTACCGTCTTTAATAGATTTCATTGCATCTTCATTGCCATCAAATCCAACAACAATGATATCTTTATCTCCAATAGCTTCTATTGCACCAAGCGCCATTTCATCATTATGTGAAAATATTGCTTCTACTTCTGGATGTGCTTGTAAGATATTTTGAGTAACATTTAGACCTTCTGCACGATCAAATTTAGCACTTTGTTTAGCTATTACATCAAGCGATTTATCTGCAACTTCATGGAACCCTTTACCACGTTCTCTAGTTGCACTAGCTCCAGGAACACCTTCTAATTCAGCTACTTTAGCATTTTTACTCAGCTCATCTAGAATAAACTGACCGCCCATTTTACCCCCTTCAACATTATCTGAAGCGATAAATGTTGCAACGTCACCTTTATCAACTGATCTGTCTAATGTGATAACTGGAATGCCTTCATTATTAGCTGATTGTACTGAACTTGAAATTGCACTTGAATCAGTAGGATTGATGACTAAATAATCCACTTGTTGTTGAACTAAGTCTTCTATATCATTAGTCTGCTTAGCTGAATCGTCTCTTGCATCTACTACTTTAACTTTCATACCTTGTTTTTTTGCTTCTTTTTCAATACCTTCTTTAATTGAAACGAAGAATGGATTATTTAATGTAGAAACACTGACTCCAATTGTAACTTCTGATTTTTTCTTATTCGTTTTTCCTTCATTGTCTTTTTTCAATGGTGACTCAAGTGAACATGCCGCTAAAAATAACATGGTTGTCATTAAAAGGATTAAAATTTTCTTCATTTGTTTCTCCTCACTTTAATTGATTATTTTTTTCTATCTATTAAGACTGCTATTAAAATAACAATACCTTTTACAACTTGTTGATAGAATGATGATACGCCCAATAAATTCAACCCATTATTAAGCACACCGATGATGAGTACCCCTATTAATGTTCCGACGATGCGTCCTTTACCACCAGTTAATGAAGTTCCACCTAGAACAACTGCAGCGATAGCATCTAATTCGTATGATGTACCTGCTGTTGGTTGTGCTGAATTTAAACGAGAAGTTAAAATCGCACCTGCTAATGCTGACATTAAACCAGAAATACCATAGATTAAAATTTTGACTCTATTTACTTTAATACCAGAAATTTTTGAAGCAATTTCATTTCCACCGATAGCATATGTATGTCTACCGAATGTTGTCTTTTGTAAAATAATTGCTAATACGATAAATACGATAATCATTGTGACTGCTGGTACTGGAATACCGAAGAAGTACCCTTTACCAAATAATTGGAACATATAACTATCACCTAAATTGGTAATAGGATTTCCATCTGTTACGACGAGTGTCAAACCTCTAAATATCGTCATCGTAGCAAGTGTTGCAATAAATGGTGCCATGCTACCAAATGTGACTAACACACCATTAAACACACCTAATAAGAAGCCTCCAAGCACACCTACTATCAATGCAACGATTGGATCTAAACCGCTTGTAATTAAAATTGCTGTAAAAGCACTAGATAACGCAAGTATAGAACCAACAGATAAGTCTATACCCCCTGTTAAAATAACAAATGTCATACCAAATGCTATTAACCCATTGATAGACACTTGTCTTAATAAGTTCAATAAGTTGGATAAATCTAGAAACGCTGAATTCATAATACTAATTACTACCACTAATAAAATAAGTCCTATAAATGGAATGATTTTTTCGACAAATGATGTCTTAGCTGCGATTTGTTGCATGTAATTCCCCTCCTGTAGCTAACGTCATAATATTTTCTTCTGTAATATAATCGCTTTCAACTTCACCTTTAATGCTACCTTCTTGAACAACAATCACGCGATCACTCATACCGATTACTTCAGGAAGTTCTGAAGATATCATAATAATTGAAACACCACGTTCTGTTAATTCATTCATCAATTGATAAATTTCCCTTTTTGCTCCAACATCTATACCTCTCGTTGGTTCATCTAAAATTAATATTTGAGCGCCAGTACCAATCCATTTTGCTAATACAACTTTTTGCTGATTACCACCTGATAGCGAAGAAACAATTGCCTTACGGTGTGTCTTAATATTTAATCTTTTACTCATTTGATCAGCAAATAAGTGCGTGGATTGCTCTTTTATAAATCCTTTATTAGAAAAACTTTTAAGTGATGGCAACACCATATTATGTTCAATTGAGAAATCTAGTATTAAACCTTCATCTTTCCTGTTTTCAGTAATTAAACCTAACCCATGCTTCATTGCATCTTCAGGCGTTTTTATGGAAACAGCTTGCCCCTTGATTTCAATATCTTTATGACCTTTATCTATTCCGAACAAACTTCGCATAATTTCGGTTCTGCCTGCTCCCATCAAACCACTAAATCCAAGAATTTCACCTTGTCTCAATGAGAATGAAATATCTTTAATACCTTGTTCATCATTGTTGAGTCTATTTACTTTCATAACCGTCTCACCTGGTGTAACAGTTCTTTCAGGAAACTGTTCAGTTAAATCTCGACCTACCATTGATTTAACAATTTCATCATAATTCGTTTCTTTCGTTTCTTTGTATAAGACAGTTTTACCATCTCTCATGACAGTTATTTCATCTGAAATCTCAAATATTTCTGCCATTCTATGAGAAATATAAACGAATGAAACACCTTGACTTTGCAATGTTCTAATCAGTTTAAATAGCTGAGTAATTTCTTTATCAGTTAAAGCTGCTGTAGGCTCATCCATTATAATTATTTTCGCATTAGTCATTAATGCTTTAGCAATTTCAATCATTTGTTGTTCCCCAATGGAACATCTACCTGCTACTTTTTTTAGTGAGATGTTGAAATTGAGCTTTTCAAATACTTTTAAAGCTTCTTGTTTCATTTTCTTCTCGTTTAAAATACCAAATTTATTTCTCACTTCTTTACCTATAAATAAGTTCTCTAGAACTGTTAACTCAGGCCATATATTTAATTCTTGATGGATAAACGTAATACCAGCGTCTTCTGACATCTGTGCATCTTTATATTCTACTTGTTCATTTTGAAACTTAATTTCCCCTTTGTCTTTTGCGTGAATACCTACAAGAATTTTCATTAATGTTGATTTCCCTGCACCGTTTTCTCCCATAAGTGCATGAACTGAAGTTTCTTTAAGATTAAAGTCTACGCCAGTTAATACTTTATTTTGGCCAAACGCTTTATGTATTCCAGTCATTTCTAACATGGAACCCCTCCTTTAAAATAAAACATCACTTTCCAATATTACATTTGCAAATGGTGTTGCTTCCCCTGTTCTAATGATGGCTACAGTATCTTGAGTTAATACTTTAAAAGTTTCATGTGATACAAATTGCTGCTCTACTTTTGTTTGACTCACTTTTTCGAAGAGTGCTTTATTTTCTGTTTTAATTTCTTCAGCAAAAATCATTTTTTGGACTGACATATGTTTTAACACAATTTCGAAAACGTTTTCAAAACTTGGTACACCAAAAGTTAGTGCCAAATCTATTTTACGCACGCCTTTTGGTATCGGTAATCCACAATCTGCTATCACAATGCGATCTGTATGTCCAAGATCGCTTAATACTTTTGATATGTCGCTATTTAATATGCCTGTTTTATACATCCCATTCTCCTTTAATATCTTCTAATGTAGGCATGCCACTTTGTGCACCCATTCCTGTAACTGAATGACTTGCTGCTAGATTAGCAAAAGCCAATGCTTTTTCTAAGTTATATTCTTTTTGAAGTGCGACAGCAAATGCACCATTAAATGTATCTCCTGCACCTGTTGTGTCTTTAACATCACGTATGAATCCATCTACTTGCACTTTTTCATGACCATTATGATAAACTGCACCTTTTTCCCCTAACGTGACGATTAATTTCATAGGATAAGCTGAAAGTGCATCATCTAAATCACCTTTAAACATAGCATCACTTTCTGTTTCATTCGGCGTTAAATAGTCTACTTTTCCAATGATAGAATCACTAATTTCTCTGTAAGGAGCTGGATTTAAAATTGACACTAAACCATTTTTCGAACAATAGTCTATTACAAATTCAACCGTCTCACTTGGAATTTCTTGTTGTAACAACACGATATCTCCTTCAGATAAAGATTCTAAATGTTTCTGTACAAATGTTGGCGTAACTTCATTATTAGCTGAAGGAACGACAATGATGCTGTTGTCTTGTTCTGATAAAGTGATATGAGCAGTTCCAGAAGGTGAATGTGTAACGGGTTCCACACCACTCACAATTACATTGTTATTCTTCAAATTTTCATATATTTCTTTGCCGAAATCATCTTCACCAATTCTGCCAACCATATGTACTTGTTCTCCTAGTCTAGCTGCAGCCACTGCTTGGTTAGCACCTTTACCACCAGGTGTCGTGAAGAAGTCATCTCCTAAAACCGTTTCTCCTTTACCAGGTCTCTTAGATGCAGAGACTACTAAATCTATAGACATACTACCGATTACTATAATATTCTTCATATTAACCTCTCCTCGTTGATTGTCTTTCTATTAAAGTTACATCTAATATTTGATGGTGATCTCTTTTCACACCTTCTAATTGTTTAATCAATTGCTGACATGCTTTTTTCCCAATTAAATATGCCGGTTGATGTATCGTCGTTAAACTTGGCGAATATGTACTTGATAAAGGTATATCGTCATAACCAACAACTTGAATATCATTGGGTACGTTGTAGTTATAGTTATAAAGTATACTCATCACTTTAAAAGCCCCAACATCATTACTACAAATAATACTATCGATATGATGTTCTATAATCATGTTGATTAAATCATCGTCAGATAGTTCTAGTTCGTTGGCTGATATGTAATGCACATGTGCTTGATCTAATGTTGTCTTAGCACCATGAAACCTTTCTCTAAATGATTTATAATTTAAATTCTGTTCTAAAATGAGAACTGACTTTGCATGACCTTTAATCATCGCTTGAGCCTGAAGTTGACCACCTTTAAAGTGATTCGTTTCAACAAATTCATGATTTTCGTACACACGGTCTAATAATACGAAAGGCATATTATATGATTTAAATGAATCAAATGTTTCTTTACTCGATAATTGAGACGCTATAATTCCACTACAATTATGAACATTAAACGTATTTAAATAAGCAAGTTCTTTTTCATCATTGTTATCTCCATTACCTAAAATAATATGATAGCCTTGTTCCATTGCTTCATCTTCAACACCTCTTGCAACGACTGTAAAAAAAGGATTACTAATATCAGGAAGTAATAGACCAATCATTTTAGACTTACGTTTATATAAAGTTCTTGCTGTTTCATTAGGACTATAATTTAAATCTTGAATTGCTTTGTCGATTTTATCTTGTGTTTCCTTTTTAACATAACCACTCTTATTTAAGGCTCTAGACACAGTTGCAACAGATACTCCTGCATATTGAGCGACTTGTTTAATTGTTGCCATCATTCAACTTCCTTTTGTGTAACCGTTTACATAAAAGAATATCACGCTATCTTTATTTATGCAATATTAATCTAAAAAATATTTTCTTTCTTCAGCAGTTGGTAACTTACATTCATTTTTAAACTGTAGTTTATGTCGGATTTGAGCAAATAAATCGTATCCAAAGTTTCGAATACATTTCGGAATGCATTTTAAAATCCAACCTAGTAATTGATAATTTTTTATATTTCGCAGTAAATGTACAATAGCATCCGATTTGATATAAACATCATCCCCATCAACAACTACAATCGTATCGACATTTTTCAAATCTGGTCTAACAGCTGTTAGATTTTTTCCGTATGCACCTTCAAGTTGAGCAAATTGAAATCTAGTAGAAATTTTATGATCAATTACCCACATAACTGCTCTATTACAATAGCCACAATCTCCATCATAGTAAACAATAGCCATCTGTATCACTCCTAATATCTATTTTCTTTAACGTAACACGTCTTAAATCCAAATAAAACCGAGACGATATTTTCGTCTCGGTTTTATTTTATGATGCTTTACTAAATTCTTTATATTCTTCTTCGTTAATTGTAATAATCTTAAATCCTAAATATCCAAATATAACTGAAATAATTGGAACTGTATAATTGAACACGGCATAAAGACCATAATCCAATACATTTACATTCAATGTTTGCGCGATAAATACCCCACAAGTGTTCCATAAGAAAAATACTGACGTTACAGTACCACCGTCTTCTAGAGCACGTGATAAATTTTTAGGATGCAATCGTCTTTCTAAAAATGTATTGATATACATTCTTGATGGTACGACGATTGATATGTATTGTTCTGAACATGAAGCGTTTGTACCTATACATGAAACGATAACTGAAGCGATAAGACCGCCAGTTCCTTTAGCTATTTTTAATATTTGCGTAATAATAGCTTTCAACATACCCGAATATTCAAGAATTCCGCCAAAAGTCATCGCGACAATTGTCATCGATATCGTATAGAACATCGATTCTAATCCACCTCTATTGAACAATTCTTTAACTAAATCATTCTTAGAATCCAGCACATATCCAGTTTGTAATGTTTGAACGCTATCATGAAGGCTTCCACCTTGAATAAATATTTGTGATAAGAACCCTAATACAATACCTACTACAAGTGCAGGAATCGCTGGAACTTTTAATGCTACTAAAATAATAACGACGACTGGTACTAATATGAGCCACGGTGAAATTGTAAATTTATCTAACATTTCAGCGTTAATGCCATCAATCTTTTCTTGATCCATATTAGCTACTGAAAATTGTTGTCCTAGTATAAAGAACACGATTAACGAAATGATCACAGCAGGTACCGTCGTATAAAACATATGTTTTATGTGATCAAATAGATCTGTACCTGTTAAACCGGCTGCTAAGTTTGTTGTATCTGATAATGGGCTCATTTTATCTCCAAAGTAAGAGCCTGAAATGATTGCACCAGCTATCATGCCAGCCGGTATATCCATACTTAAACCGATACCCATTCCTGCAACGCCTACTGTAGCCATAGTTGACCAACTGCTTCCGATTGCTAGTGAAACAATTGCACATATAACTGCTATCGTAACTAAGAATAAAGAAGGTGTTATAAGTTGCAAACCATAATATATCATTGTGGCTACAACACCGCCTCCAATCCAAGAACCGATAATTAATCCAACTAATATAATGATAACTATCGCTGGTAATGCTAACCTTATACCTTTATACATCATTTCTTCGATTTCTTTCCAACTATAGCCGTGATAGTATGCTACTATCGCCGCAATTGCTGTACCTATCATAAGCGGAATATGAGGTGCTTGTTCTAATACAACTACTGTGAACAGCATACTCATAATCATGAATGCAAAAGGCACAACAGCCCAAATGAAACTTATGCTTTTCTTCGATGTTGATTCATTTTCCATAGAGAAACCTCCTCGTAAATTAAAGCGCTTACATTTTTATATTTTAATATTTTATGACTGTTTATACAACACTATATTTACATGGACCTACAATAAAATTATAGGTCCATGTAAGTACATCCATTTTTATTGATCTTTAAGCATAAATAATACTTCTTGCATGATTTTATTAAACTCTTCTTTGTAGTCATCATTGAAACGTAATATGACTGCTCTTTCGTCAGATTTCAATCTATTTTTTAATATGTATTTCTTCTCAAATAATCTTTTAATTGCGCGAGCAGATTTGTTCTGTTTAATATAACCCTTTTCTATAGCATCTTTTAGATGAACTTCTCCCACTTCGTTTAACTTCATTAAAAAGAAGAATTCATGCTTCTTTAGACCATAATTTTGTTCAATAACTAAAAAGATGTTATCAATTTTATTTTGGTAGTCGAAAAATTCGGAACATGTTGTAATTGCTTCTGAATAAGATTGAGTTGTCATAGTCAGGCCTCCTGATTATTAGTTAATTAAATTATCTTAAAATAATTTTAACACAAAATTAAATAACATCAATATGGAATTTAATAATATATTTGACAATTTATGTATTTTTTTAGTGGTCAATTAGCAAACTGATATGACATACTCACAAAATTTATAAATGAACGATTATTTTTAAAACAAAAAAAGATTATAACAGCTTTCTTTATAATCTCAGACTGTCAACAAAGTCACTTAAAGTGAACTTGTTGGCGGTTTTTTAGTAAACAGCGTGATATGTTTTAAAATCTTAAGATTTTGTTCGTGCATGCTTGCCTAGGGGTATGGCTCGAGCCTGTAGTCTCTCACTCATACTATTCCCCCGGGCGTCAGCACTTCACAAAATCGTAGAGAATATTTTAAAGATTTTTTGCTATTTATCATGTGGACCTTCACTTGATAAATTCAATGGCTCTATTTATCATGTGGAGCCTGACTTGATAAATTCAAAATAAAATTTAACATAGAATCAACTCCTAAATAAAATTCCATCTATTTTATAATTTAATTTGTTAATATTCGGTATTTTTTTAGCGCTGACTCCTGCGGGAACAGCATGATTCGAAGACTACAGGCTGAGAACATGCCCGCGGAAAGCATGCGCATAAAAAAATGCCGGCAAAGTTTTAAAAACTTTGTCGACACACTGAAATTAAGTGATGAATGTTACTTACCTTTTTTATCTTTCAAATAAAATTCTTTTCCTGTAAAAAACTCTTTCGTTAATGCTTTAACTTTAGGTGATAGCAAGACAACAGCTATAATATTCGGAATTAAAATACATGCTAAAGCAATATCTAATAAGTTCCATAGTTGTGTTCCTGCACCAAAAGCTCCAAGCGCAATTGATAATACGTAAACAATTTTCATAATAAATCCTGCTGTGAGTCCAAATAAGTATTCTGCCATCCTTGAGCCATAATATATAACGACTATAATTGTAGAGAACACGAAGAACACCATCGAAATAGATACTATCCAGCTTCCAAATGTTCCGAAAGCATTATTAAATGCTCTCGCCGTTAGCGCTGCTGATTGTTCAGTTGCATCATCATCTTTCCATACATCTGAAACGAGCACTACGAATGCAGTCGTACTACAAATAATTAAAGTATCTACTACAATTTCACTCACACTCCAGAAAGCTTGTCTAACTGGATGATCTGTCTTTGCTGCTGCATGCGCAATTGGTGATGTACCTAAACCAGCTTCATTAGAATAAATACCTCTCGCGAATCCCCAACGAACCGTAGTCGCTAGCGCTGCACCAAAACTACCACCTAAAGCAGCATCTGGGTTAAAAGCTTTTTCAACAACTAAAGCGATGACACCCGGTACATGCTGAATATTGATCGCAATTATAATGAATCCCATAATACAATACAATCCAACCATTATCGGAACAATCATTTCAGTAAACGTTGCAATACGCTTAATACCGCCAAATACAACCATTGCCGCTGCAATAGCTAATAAAATGCCTGTAATACCCATATCGATATTGAATGTATCTTCAACTGTACTTGCTGCTGAATTACCTTGTACCATAATACTTGGTATAAGCTCAATCATTAATGCAAACGCAAATACAAAGGAAAATATGAGACCGACTTTCTTATTTTTAAAACCTTTTTTCATGTAATAAGTTGGCCCACCTACAAACTCACCTTTATCATTCTTTTCTCGATAATGAATACCTAATACGTTCTCGCTATATTTTAAAGCCATACCTAAAAAGGCGATAACCATCATCCAAAATACAGCACCTGGACCACCCATCATAATGGCAGTAGGCACACCAACAATATTTGCTGCACCAACTGTAGAAGATAACGCCGATGTTAATGCTTGTCTTGGTGTAATGGTTCCTTCACCCTTTGGCTTTTTATTAATGCTGCCAAATGTTTGTTTCATCATATATCCAAAATGTCTAAATTGAATAAAACCTAAGTATAATGTTAAAAATAAACTAGATAATAATAAAAGTGTGACGATTGGATACCCCCATAACCAATCAGAAAATGCTACGATTTTTTCCATAAAATGACCCCTTCTCTTTTTATAATAGGAATACACATAAGCATATTATCATCTTACAGAATATTCAGTATTTAATAAACCCTATTACACCAGAATGGTAAAATATCTTCTGATTCAAAATCGTAAGATATAAAAACAAAAGATCTCTTCACTAGGCTATAACCTAATGAAGAGACCTTTGTTTCGAGAATGGATATTTATGTACCAAACTGTTTTATTTATTATCCTACATGTAGCACTCTACAATGTTTTAAAAACTGATGAGAGTATTGTTGTTTAATATCTTCTAATGAGCCATAGCATAAACCGATCATTCTCCACTTTGGATTGTGACGGTAGAATGAGTCTTTTTCTAAACTCCATTTGACCATTTTTCCTTCGTGGTTATATCTCGGTACTGTCATTTCATGCCCATCAAGCACATTTAAGAATAACTGAAATATTTCTGGATCGATTCTTTCAAACTGATCTATAACGAGCCACTCTCTTTCAGAGTTCGTAATATGACCTGTGATAAATCCTTCTCTGTAATACAACGCGCCACTTTCATTCGGTAAATATCTGCCATATAACATTTCTTCTGAAAAGTCTGGATGACCGACAGTATATATACCTTTAGCAAGTTCACGTTCAACATAATGTTTAGCTTTTTTCAATCCATCTTCTTTATTATCACAAAGCATCAAAATGATAGGCTTGTCTTTTTTATGTTCAGTTTCTTGCTCTCGTTGAACAGGCATCTCATATTGTTGATTTGAGCTTTGTTGATACGTGCCGTTACTCATATCCATCATTGCGTCATATTGAGCTTTAGTTAAGTTAGCAATAGATTGCTTTGAATTTTCTTGTAAGAAGTATAATTTTTTTAAGGATTGATGTTTATTTAATTCTCCAACATTTATAGGGTTAATATCGTTATGATATTTAACTTTAATACAAGTAGAATCTGTTCTACCAGGCTGTGGTGGAAGTTTATGTATACTATCAGAAACTTCTCCAGTACCAATAATTGAGTGATTAGCGTTTCTACTTAAAAATACAATTTGGTCACCTATTTCTAATTGCGTATAATAGGTATAACCATTTCTTTTAATGCCATTTACAGTATGTGTAAATATAGTATAAGTTTCATCTTCTTCAAATGGGATTTCTTCAGATAATAGAAAATATCTTGGGATTTTAATTGCACCTTGTCCTAATCCAATAATTAAATCAAACTCTTCTTTTGAAATACGATTAAACAATTGATCTGTAATCTGTTTGATTCTTAATTCTAATTGTTCACTTCTTTTTAAATATTCAATAGATAGCATCGTTAAAGATTCCTCGAATTTAAAGTGAATACTCACCTTTTGATTGCCACCAGTTTGAACATGAACAATTTCACCATAACCTAGCAATCCTACTTGATTTTGAACTTGATAGTATATTACTTTGTCTCCAGGTCTTGCTGTTTTAAATGCATGATATCCTTGAGTAGGATTAAAACTTGCACCTGACTCAAATACCGCTATTTGTCCTTCTAATGGTTCCGTATGATTCCACCTATTATATCCACAATTTAACCAAAAGTAGTTTCTTTCTTCAGACATATGTATACTCCTTAATATCAATAATTATCGATTATCATCATCATCAAATTTGTTTTGATGTCATTGTTTTATATTCTATGAAAAGTTCACTTTGCATTTACTTTTTTAACAACACATTAATATTTACATTGTATAAGACATTCACATTCATGTCTATGTTTACACGTATAAAAAAACTGAGACAACAATGTGTCTCAGTTTTGTGTTTTAATGTATAAAATTATAACTTGATACTTGTGAAGCCGCTATTGTTCTATAAGTTAATACACCTGGAGATGAAGCAAAGTTCATTTCTGAAACTTGAATGCTACCATTTGAATTTATACGTTCTACAAATGACACATGACCGTAATATCCAGCAGATGATTGCAAGATTGATCCTACAGCTGGCGTACGATTGACTCTATAGCCATCTTTAGCTGCTGCACTAGCCCAGTTATTTGCATTCCACCAGTAAGTACTGATTGGTTTACCGATAGCTTGACGACGGTTAAAGACATGCCAAGTACATTGTCCCCAGTCATATAAATTTTGATGGTAAAACTTAGGTGCTACATAACCACTATTGTTATTAGAAGTTGAATTGCCGCCAGTGTTAGAAACAGTGCCGCTTACTTTTAGTTTTTGTCCTGGATAAATAATGAAATTTGATAATCCATTTAAAGACATAATTTTTTGGTAAGTTGTACCATATCTAGCTGCAATTGCTGATAATGAATCTCCCGATTTCACTGTATATGTAGAAGTGCTACCTGAATTATTTGACGTCCCGGTATTATTAGAACTACTACTAGAACTTGTTGTTCCATTAACTTTCAACCTTTGTCCCGGATAAATAATAGTATTGCTCAATCCATTCAATGACATAATCTTTTGGTATGATGTACCATATTTACCGGCAATTGCTGATAATGAATCTCCCGATTTCACTGTATAATATGTCGTTGATGAAGTTGAAGTAGAACCCGTGTTAGAATTCGATGAACTTGTTGTTCCCGGTACTTGCAATACTTGATTAGGGAAAATGAGATTAGAGTTTAATTTATTTAAACTTCTTATTTTCGCAATTGTTGTATTATGTTTGTCAGCAATTAACCACAAAGAATCTCCACTTTTAACTTTATACGTTGCCGCTTCAGCGTGATGAGAAGATACTGCTACTGCTACAGAAGCGCCAACGAAAGCCGCTATTGTCTTTTTCTTCAAATTAATTTACCTCCATCTTCTTTCCAGTTATTTATTTATTCTTTCTAATTATACACTGTATTTAGAGTGGTTTATATTACAGTTTTATTTCATTTTCACTAATCCTATAACTCTATATTATTTTGAAAGATTCATAATAAGATAATAGTATAAGATACTACATTTATAAAAAACTTCTCAATTTAAATAAATCACAAAACAGCCGGCAAATTTATATTTTGTCGGCTGTTTTTTCTATTTCTATTTATATAATTAATGATAGTCCGGCTAAGCATGGCATCAGATTTACTAAAATGCCTCCTAGCTTAAGCCCTGCTGAAATTTCTTTATCTTTTACTGTAGAGATAGCTAATAGCAATCCTATTAGCGCAATTATAAATGGAATGACAGGAGTAGGATATTTTGGTAAGCCAAAGAATATTCCTAGCCCGGCTATAACTGCACACGCTAATGATAAATATAAAAATTTCTTCATTTTATTTGCTCCATTCTAAACATAGCTAATAATAACTTCTAATTGACCGTTAATATGGTTATCTAAATCATCTGCAGTCATGATTAAGTGATCACCTTTATCTACTTCAAATACATTTCCGTCAGTTATAATTTCTCCGTTACCTGCAATGACACTAACTAAACAATAATCTCTCGGTTTTCTAAAGTTAAATGTTCCATTGATTTGCCATTTAGCAACTGTAAAGAAATCACTCTCAACTAACAATATACCTTTTTGTTCTTCGTCATCAATTTTTTTAGGCGGTACGTTCGGACTTTGTGAACCAACAGTAATGACATCTTGACTCTTATCTAAATGCAGCTCTCTTTTGTTTCCGTCTTGATCGATGCGATCATAATCATAAATTCTATAAGTTGTATCAGAATTTTGCTGTGTTTCTAAAATCATAATGCCGCTTCCTATAGCATGTACTGTTCCACTTGGCACATAAAAGAAGTCTCCCTGTTCTACTTTAATACGTTTAAAAAGATGATCCCAATCTTCGTTTTTTATAAATTCTTCTAATTGCTGTTTTGTATTAGCATATGTACCATATATAATTTCTGCATCTTCTTTTGCGTCAATAACATACCAACATTCTGTTTTACCAAATTCACCATTTTCATGTTCGGATGCATACGTGTCATCAGGATGTACTTGAACTGATAATTTATCATTAGCATCTAAAATTTTAGTGAGTAATGGAAATTTTTCTTCTGAAGGGTTGCCAAAAAGCTCAGGGTGTTCTGACCAAACTTGGTCTAAAGTTTGCCCTTTATACGGGCCACTTGCTATTTCGTTAGGTCCATTTTCATGAGCAGATATTCCCCAACATTCACCTATCTGTCCATTTGGAAGGTTATATCCCATTTTTTCTAAATTTCGGCCGCCCCATATGCGCTCTTTAAAGACAGGCTTTAACATTAACGGAGACATTAAATCATCCTTTTCTATTTGTTGTTATATATATTATATATTGTATATTCTTATTTGAAATGTTATTGATCTACCATTGGTGATTGTACCATATAGACAGTTATTTATGGAATAGCTTTCATACAAATATACTTGAAATAGAACTATTATAACTAACAATTAATTCGTCTAGAATAAATTTATTTATTAAAGTAAATATCTCCACCTGGACCAAGAGGTATACCTAATAAAAACCATATAATCATAAATATTGGCCAAACGATTGCTAGAACGATTGAATAAGGCATTAAACTAGAAATTAATGTTCCTAATTTCATATTTTGATCGTATTTTTGAGCATAGGAAAGTAATAATGGTAAGTAAGGCATCATCGGTGTTATTGGGTTCGTTATAGAGTCCCCTATTCTATAGATCATTTGAGTAAATGCTGGATGATATCCAAGCAACATAAACATCGGTATAAAAATCGGTGCTAATATTGCCCATTTTGCTGATGCACTTCCAATGAGTAAATTGATTAAACTACTCAATATAATAAAGCCGATAATGAGCACTACACCATTTTGCCCTTGCAACATCTCTGCTCCTTTTACAGATATCACGATACCTAAGTTGCTCCATTCTAAATATGCGAGTAATTGAGCAGCAAAGAAGACAATCACAATAAAGCTACCCATTGTCGACATTGAATCTGATAACATTTTCCCTAAATCTTTAGTATTGCCAATTCTTCCAGAAACAATACCATACACAAAACCTGGCACAAAGAAGACAATTAAGATGATAATGCCTACTCCATCCATTAATGGTGCTTTCTCAATTAAGCTACCTGTTTTAGGGTTTCTTAACCATCCGTTTTCTGGTATAGATAATGCCAGTAATACACCTACAACGATCATAAAACTAATATTCGCAAATTTTAAAGCTTTATTTTCTTTAGCGCTAATTTCATTTTTTGCTTCATCATTTTCAGTATCTTCATTTGGTTTATATTCTCCAAGACGTGGAATAACAATTTTCATACTGACATAATAAATTGCTGGGAGTAAAATAATCGTCGATGCAGCAATAAAGTACCAGTTCATCGCTACATTTAAATTAATATCTTTATCAATAATTTCTGCTGCTGGTTTAGTAAACGCATATACTAGTGCATCGCCCATTCCTAAAGTTATATTCGCTGCAAACGCACCAAGTGCTGAAGCATAAGCCATAGCAAGTCCTGCAATTGGATGATAGCCTAACTTTATAAATACTAAGGCCGTTAAGGGCGGAAGTACAACTGGCGCAGCATCGCCAGCAGCATTACCTATAATACCTACAAATATGATAATTGGTACAATAATTTTTCTAGGTGCTTTTTGTACAACTTGAATCATTAATTTATCGAAATAACCTGTTTTTTCTGCTACCCCTACACCTAACATTACAGCTAATACTAAACCTAATGCTGGAAATTCAGAAAAGTTTGTAATGGATTCACTTATAATTTTCCCAAATCCTTCTCTAGAAATAAGGTTTGTAACTTCAACTGTCTTTCCTGTACCTGGATTCTCAACTTTAATATTAAATAAAGAAACAAACCATGAAAGAAAAATTAACCCAGCACATAAAAAGAAGAATAAAATACTTGGATCAGGTAATCTATTACCTGCTTTTTCTATAAAATTGAGAAATCGATGAATGATTGAAATCTTCTGTTTTGTTTGGCTCATAAGTTTTCCTCCCAAAAATAAATTAGGAACAGTATATCATAAAACATATTATTTTTTGAAGTTTCTGATAATTTTTGTAAATAGCATACCATAAGTATTTGCGAGTCATGTCATATATGAAATTTAAGTGTAAATTTGGCATATTTTTTTATGAATTAACATTGATAATATGTA